>NZ_KB907625.1:80290-123604 GCF_000382145.1 Psychrobacter lutiphocae DSM 21542 | reverse complement strand
TTACAGTGATTGTCATGGATAATGCCAGTATTCATCATGCCAAGATTATCCAAGCTAGATTACCCATTTGGCAAGAACGAGGCTTGTTTATCTTTTATTTACCGCCTTATAGTCCGCATCTAAATATCATTGAGCGGTTATGGAAGGAGGTAAAACAGGCTTGGCTAAGACCTTGTGATTATGTTTCTTTCGATACGTTGTCTTATGCAGTTAATCGGGTTTTTGCTAATATTGGTGATTCCCTGTCGTTAAATTTTTCTACATTTAAAGTATAGGTATTTAATTTTGTTCGATTACTTAAGAGTTCTTGTTATATATTATATAGATATATTCAACTATAATTGATAAATATAGTATTCAATTATTATATAATCCTTATATTAACTATTCAAAAATATAAATATGAAAAAAATAATATTAATATCTATTGTAGCATTTACCTCTATGGGTGCGAATGCTTCAGAGTGGGTACATCTTTCATCAGTCTCATTAGAGTCAGGTTTAAATATTAGTTTTTCAATTGATGCTGAATCTATATCTGAAACAGGAAGATATAGAACAGCTTTCAGACGTGTGGATTATTCTGAAACACAATTTGATGAAGAAGGTTCATATAACTTGGTAATTACTCTTAATATGTGGGATTGCAACAATAAACCAAAGAGAAATAAAATTTTATCTTTTTTATCTCGTTTAGGTAATAATACTGTGTCTTTTTTTAATTATAAATCCGAGGATTGGCAAATTATATATCCTGATACAACAGGGGAAACTTTAGCTACCTTCGTCTGTTCCTATTAATTAATCTTTAGCGCCTAACACTACCTTCCCTTAAACTGCGCTTCACGACGCTCAACCATCGACATCACCCCTTCTTTGGCATCATCAGAGTTAAACAGGGGCGGTAAAAAGCTATGGATATTCGCCAGTGCACTGTCAGCGCCATGACGGGCGGCATCTTGTGCAGAGGCTAATAGGGACTGAACGCCAAGCGGTGCGGCTTTGCTAATCTCGGTAGCCAGTTCAAAGGCTCGATCATACTGCTTACCTTTGGGCACCACTTCACTGACCAGACCTAGTTTATCGGCAGTAGTGGCATCAAATGGCTTACCGGTTAATAGGTACGGCATGGCTTTTTGCCAACCTGCCGCCGCCACAAAACGTACGGTTGCGCCCCCAAATGGCATGATGCCACGCTGCACTTCCATCTGTGCGAAGTTACAGTCGTCGCTCGCAATGACCACGTCACTGTTGAGCATCAGTTCAATCCCTGCGGTAAAGCAAGTGCCTTGTACTGCAACTACCACAGGTTTGGTGCGCTGTTTGCCACTGATGCCCCACGGGTCAATCTGAGTGCTATCAAACGCAAATACCCCTTTATCAAGCTTGTCTTGTAATTCCATCAAGTCCAGCCCTGCGGTGAAGTGCTCACCATGCGCAAAGATAAGCGCACAGCGCAGCTCGCTGTCAGCTTCATAATCAGTGAGCGCCTGTGATAACTGGGCAATCATATGGCTGTCAAAGGCGTTGCGCTTATCAACTCGATTAAGACCAATGAGGCAAACATAGCCGTCTGTTTGGTAGGTAATTCGTTTGTTCTGTGTGTTTTTCGTATGAGTTATTGTCATAATTATTCCTTATTTACTGTTCCCAAAATGGTATTGTTTGAGGCTGCGATTGTTATTATTTAAAGGTGTGTATTTATTATTATGTCGTATCTGTGCTCTTAAACCATCAACTATGAGTAATATCATCATAGGTAAGCTAAACCTGTTACACTAGCGGTTACTCCTTTTTAATTTTATAAGTTTTAACACCCTATGACACAAAACACAAGTCACACGACCAACACAAAAAACAGCACAACAACAAGTGATAAACCAGCTACGACACCTCAACGTAAACCTACTACAACGGTTAAACCCCAAGCTAAAAGCACCTTGCACCCACGCAATCCACATCAAGGTCGCTACGACTTTGAAAGACTGACCAAAGCTCTACCTGAGCTAGCTCAGTATACGATTACAAACCCTAGCGGTGAGCCGACCATTAACTTTTCTGACGCTGAAGCGGTGCTGACTCTTAATAAAGCCTTGTTGGCGCTGCATTACAATATTAAATATTGGGATTTGCCTAAAGGCTATCTGTGTCCGCCCATCCCTGGTCGTGCTGACTATATTCATCAAGTTGCTGATTTATTGAATGACAATAACAGTGGTTCAGAGAATAAAAAGCCGCATGTATTAGACATAGGTACTGGCGCCAGTTTGATTTATCCGATTGTCGGCAGTCAAAGCTATGGCTGGTACTTTACCGCAACCGATATTGACCCTGTGTCGATTAATACCACAAAAACCATTTGTGAAGTTAATCCCAATCTAAAAAAGATGGTGACCGTTAAGCAGCAAACCAATCCAAAAAATATCTTTAAAGGTATTATCGGTGAACACGATTACTTTGATATCACTGTCTGTAACCCTCCGTTCCATGCCTCGATGCAAGATGTGCTCGATGCCAATAATCGCAAACAGACTAAGCTACAAAAAAACCGTGCACGTCGTAACCCCAACAGTCAAAACGCAAACCGTTTCGCTGATGCCAAAAACAATCTGAATTTTGGTGGACAAAATGCGGAGCTGTGGACCGAAGGTGGTGAATATGCCTTTATTACACGCATGATCAACGAAAGTGTTGACTATGCCCAGCAGGTCAATTGGTTCACTACTTTGGTTTCTAAAGCGGAAAACTTAAAGCCTCTTGATGCGCTACTACGCCGAGTTGGTGCGCAGCAGATTAAGACGATTAATATGAAGCATGGGCAAAAGTCGAGCCGAGTTTTGGCATGGCGGTTTAAATAAGTGCAACCAAGATACGAGGTAAAAGCTCCTTGCATTTATTTTATTATTTTGCCAAAATCTGAAATACTTAGTAATGGATTTAACTATCTGACAGCCTGTAATTACAAACCTTGAATTTAAAAGGATTTTTATGCGACTTATTATTGCAATCTTCTTACCATTTTTATTGTTTTTTACTATTGGTCGTCCATTTGCTGGTATTATTTGTTTAATACTACAAATTACCTTAATTGGTTGGTTACCTGCTGCTATTTGGGCTGTGTATGCGTTAAGCCAATATAAGACAGATCAAAAAATCAAAAGAGCAAAACTATCATCTTCAGCAAGACCTTAGTCATCTTTTTTACTCTGGTCTTTATTTTAATACCATTGACAAATATTAGCCTTAATGAAGATCGGCTTGCTGCTATCTTCTTTATCTAATACCAAATCTGAAAATTAAGATATCGAGGAAAAAGAGTGCAGACGCTACAAGTAGTAGGTTTAGCGAGTTTGACAAAGATAGGTTATTTTTCAGAAAAGGTATAAAAACTAAATTACCATTTTAATACCAATAGCGATTAACACCAAACCGCCTAATATTTCTGCTTTATCTTCCAGCCAAGTACCGGATTGACGACCTAAATAGACTCCAATAAAACTCGATACAGCCGTTATCATAGCAATAATCGTACAGGCTAACCATGCATTAACGGATAATAGGTTTAAGGTAAAGCCCGCTGCTAGTGCATCGATACTGGTAGCAATCGCCAAAGAACTCATCAACTTATGATCAATCTTGCTCGAAGTATCAGCGGCTTCTAGTTTACTAGCTTCATCTTGACCTGTCACAGCTTCGTACAGCATTTTGCCGCCCAAACCGATTAAGATGAGACAGCCAATCCAAGGCGCCGCCGAAGCCAACCACCCCAATACGGCAGAGCCTAACAAATAGCCGATTAAGGGCATTATGCCTTGAGCGATACCAAAATACACACCCGCTGCTAGAGCCAATTTCGCTATTAGTGATGAGCATTTTTTTGATAACTGAGATGAATTAGTGTGTTTAGCCCCAAGCCCAATAGATACCGAAAACGCATCCATTGCTAAGGCTAAGGCCAATAATATGAGTTCAAGCATAGTTTAACAATCCTCAGTTGCCGAGTGGTTAATGGTTAATAAACCAAACCGCTCAGCTTTATAGTCAGCGAAAGGTTTGAGTGTATATTAACACCTAGCCAAACTTAACCTTGTTTCACGTGAAACAAAAAAAAGCCACCTTACAATTAAGATGACTTTTCTCAAAACAAACTAAAAATATACCTAATACAACTTTAGATATCTAAGTTAGTCACTGTTAATGCATTCTCTTCAATAAACTGACGACGTGGCTCTACATCATCTCCCATTAGGCAGGTAAATAGATGGTCCGCAGCAATCGCATCTTCAATGGTCACTTTTAACATACGACGATTTTCAGGATCCATTGTCGTATCCCATAATTGATCCGCATTCATCTCACCCAGTCCTTTATAACGCTGAACTGATAAGCCACGGCGGGCATCTTGCATGACTTGTTGCCATAGATGATCAAAGTCACGCAATGGAGTATCTCTTTCACCACGGCGGATAAAGGCAGTGTCTGTTAGTAGGGTGTTCCACTCTTGAGATAGGCGCATTAAGCGTGCATATTCACCTGAGTTAATAAAGCCTGCATCCATTAGATAATGCTGTGCCAACTGATGCACATAGATGGTAATACGTGGTAACCACTGTGGTTTTTTTGCCACCTTATCATCCGCTTCTGTACCAGCACTATCATCGACAGTACCAGTCTCATTCGGCTCAATATCTAGTTTAAACTTAAACTGATTATTGGCATCTTTTACCGCTTCTGACTCATCATCACGCATAGGTTCATGAATGTTATCTAGCTCAATGACTGGGTGCAAATCGCTACCAAAACGCTCTAGTTGCGCCTGTAACGCTGTCTTCCACTTACTCATGGCGTCATGGTCATAAGTCATGTCTGTGGTCAGCTTAGGCACGTGAGTAAGCGCATCTAATAACACCGCAGGATAGCGAATCTGGAGTCGTGACTTAACCAATTGCGTTTGGTTATAGTCATTTAATAGCTGCTCTAGCGCTTGACCAGTAATGGCTGGCGCATCTTCGCTGATGTGTAGATTCATCTCATCGATAGTCGATGACAACAGATACGCTTTTAACGCCTCATCATCTTTTAGATACAGCTCCTGACGGCCTTTTTTCACCTTATACAAAGGTGGTTGAGCGATATAAATATAGCCACGCTCGATCAGCTCTGGCGTTTGACGGAAGAAGAAGGTCAACAGCAAGGTACGAATGTGTGAACCATCAACGTCAGCATCGGTCATGATGATGATTTTGTGATAGCGCACTTTATCTGGATTATATTCATCTGGACCAATACCACAACCTAGTGCGGTAATTAAGGTACCGACTTCTGCAGATGACAACATCTTGTCAAAACGAGCACGCTCGACGTTTAAGATTTTACCTTTTAGTGGCAAAATGGCTTGTGTCTTACGGCTACGACCCTGTTTTGCAGAGCCGCCCGCAGAGTCCCCTTCCACAATATACAATTCTGATAATGCTGGATCTTTTTCTTGGCAATCTGCCAATTTTCCAGGTAGGCCTGCAATGTCTAACGTGGTTTTACGACGGGTTAATTCACGGGCTTTACGTGCGGCATCACGCGCACGGGCAGCATCAATAATCTTATTTGCAATCGACTTGGCTGCGGTTGGGTTTTCTAGCAGATAGTCATTAAACTTATCGTGCATCGCAGACTCGACCGCTGATTTTACCTCGCTTGACACCAGTTTATCTTTGGTCTGGCTCGAAAACTTAGGATCAGGTACTTTAACAGACACAATGGCAGTTAAGCCTTCACGCGCATCATCACCTGTGGTATGTACTTTTTCTTTTTTCATCAAATTTTCGTTGTCCATATAAGTATTTAGACAACGAGTCAGTGCCGAACGGAAACCTGATAAGTGAGTACCACCATCTTTTTGCGGAATGTTATTGGTAAAACACAATACCTTCTCGTTATAAGTATCTGTCCACTGTAGTGCCGCTTCTACTACGATGCCATCATCTTGCTCACTGACAAAGTGGAACACCTCATTAAGGCCTTCTTTGCCTGAATTGATGTAAGCCACAAATTCAGACAAGCCGCCTTTGTGTTCAAATACGTGCTGCTTATCGATACGCTCATCAGTTAATACAATGCGGACACCTGAGTTTAAAAATGACAGCTCACGCAATCGTTTCGCCAACACTTCAAGATCAAAAGTCGTGCCAGTGAATACATCAGGGCTTGGGTAAAAGCGGATTTGAGTCCCTGTTTTTTTGGTTTCTTCTAGCATTTTGATGTCTGCATCTGGCACGCCGTCACTATATGTTTGCTGATAGTGATGGCCTTCTCGCCAAATATTCATCACCAATTTTTTTGACAGTGCGTTCACAACCGACACACCCACGCCATGCAGACCACCAGATACTTTATAGCTGTTGTCATCAAACTTACCGCCAGCATGCAGTACAGTCATAATAACTTGAGCAGCAGATACCCCTTCTTCTGGGTGGACATCGACTGGAATACCACGACCATTATCCATTACGCTGACAGACTCGTCTTCATGGATGATGATGTCGATTTGATCACAGTGCCCAGCTAAGGCTTCGTCAATTGAGTTATCCACTACCTCAAAGACCATATGGTGCAGACCGGTACCATCATCGGTATCACCGATGTACATACCTGGGCGTACACGCACCGCTTCTAATCCACGTAATACACGAATGTTTTTTGAGCTATATTCTTCTTCATGCAACGCTTCAGGCACTGCCTCTGGTGGCAATCCTGCAAGTGCTTCTTGCTCGGTATTGTGGTTTGACTCACTCATGATATATCCTTTCCTAAAACGGCGATACTGATACACTCAGCAATTCAACTGGCATCTGATATGATTGTCTATTCCATCATTTTTTTATCGAATAGTCTTTTATCGAATAAAGTAGCAGGCAATGGCTTATACTTGGCGAGCGCTTAGGTAAAGCTAGCACAGAACCTACACAGTCCAATTTTGCCAAACACCTGTTTTATCATGCCAATAAAATAGGGGCAAAAACTAGCCCTTATTATAGCATTTACTGACAATAAAAGCATGGGCGATATTGGCGGCAATTACCCCTTATAATAGGGGTTAGGCTGTGTTATAGCGTCTTGTTGCGCCATTTATAATTTCTACAAATAAACAAACTGGTTATCTGTTTAAAAACACCTCACACCGCCTCAGTAACACTACCTTGTTTCACGTGAAACAACTTAGCCTGTGGCCAATAGTTGATTATCTTATCCATAATTTGTGTATCTAAACTAGTAATAAATACCTGACACGACAGCTTAGATAATGTCTGAAGTAAAATCTCTAATCCCCGCTCATCGAGTTCAGCGGTGATATCATCTAACAACACCACTGGCAATGCCTCACTCACTGCTTCCTCTAAAGAGACACCAGAAGACGATAAAGAGACCAACAAGGGCAACTGTGACAATCTTAGTGCGGTAATCAATAACTTTTTCTCACCACGTGACAGCACATTCGCCGCCTGCTCACGCAGGGTATCCTCCCCTAACGTAGGTTGGCTTAGTTCTGATTGAAGTGCTTGCTGCTGCTCAAACTGAAGTTGCCGTGTCTCATCATCATCTACCCATAACACTTGCACATCGGCTCGATGACAACCAATGCGGGTATAACCCATATGACAATCCTGAGCCAGACGTTGTTGCAGCAGTTCATCTAAAGCAAACTTAGTATTATAACCAGCTGAAAATTTAAGCTGAATAAAAGGCGCATATTCTGGTAATAACTTCTCTATTAACTCTTCAAATACTGGCTTCCATTCTACAAATGCCTGCTGTCGATAATGAGTAATCAAAGCCGCATGTGTCGCTAACCCTTTATCCCATGCCATCAACTCTTGCATTTGGTAAGTCGATAAACGTGGCGACTGCTTTAATAATACATTTCTTTGTTTGAGCAAACGTTGATACGCCAGCCACTGCGGATGAAACCCAGGTTTCACGTGAAACGCTATCCAATCGAGTAACTGACGACGACTACCACTGCCCATTTCTAAGATATCCATAGAAGATGGATCTATCAGTAAGCTAGGTAATTGTTTGGCCAAAGCACTTTGTACATACACGTTTTGTTGCCCCAAACGCATCACACTACTGGCATCTTGTGCCTTTTGAATGGCCATACTGCCCCCATCAGCAAATTTGGCATGCACAGTGGCAGTCTTTGCATGATGGGTGATGTAGCGCTTTGGCTGATGATGACGGAAGCTTTTACCACGAGATAATAAATATAACGACTCTAACAAGGATGTTTTGCCACTGCCATTAGCGCCAACAAACACATTGCACTGGCCAAGACTTATATTAACAGTTTGCAAATTGCGTAATTGATAAATACTTAGATGCGTCAGCATAGTAACAACCTTGCCATAGTTATCGAGCTTGAATACATTCGTTTTATCACTTTATTAGAATTAAGATTAAGATACCTAGTTTAAATCAGCAACGACTAATAAGCACCCGTTAACCACAGACTTATACCTTTTCTAAAAAACAACCTATCTTTGTCAAACTCTCTAAACCTACTATATGTAGCGTTTGCACTCGTTTTTCTCGATAGCTTAATTTTTAGATTTGGTATTATTATGCTGTATTTTCTGTTATTAACACTTCTATTTCTTATGATCATCAGTTTTATTATTTCCAACCCATTGATTTAACATAATATACCTTCTGTCCTCCACACTTTGATTATGTTAAATGAAATAAACTAAAAGGCAGCTTATGTAGCGAAAAATAAACGCCAAAAAAAAGCAAGATCTTCAAGATCTTGCTTTTTTAAAGGGCTACACCACGTCGATTAAGGAGTATTACGTTAAATACGCATTGGCATAATCACATACTGATGCTGGCTATCGTTGTGCTGATTAACCAATACCGAGCTATTGGCTTGACTCATATTAAGCTGTACATCACCGCCTAACACATCAAGCACATCTTGCAAATAAGCGGCATTAAATGACAACTCAATAGGTTCACCTTGATACTGAACTTGTAGCGCTTCAACAGCCTCATCTTGCTCAGCATTATTAGCACGTACCTCTACCAATCCATCTTGAGCAAACTTAAAAATCACCCCACGTGATTTTTCATTACTTAAAATAGAAACTCGTCTAAGTACATCAAGCATTTTTTCTTTATTTACCAGTGCAACTTTATCAGTGTTGGTTGGCATCACTCGGCGATAATCAGGAAACTTACCATCAATCAAACGTGCGGTGAAGGTTATCTTTACTGAGTCATCTATTTGACCTGTGCTGTCAACGTTTCCAAACGGTAAACTGACTTGCAAAAACTCACGGCCAAAGCTTAAGATTAGGCTACCGTCTTTATCCCCCACCAGTTTGCCTAACTCATTGGCTAAACGCTCAAGTTCAATTACGGCTTTGCGAGGCAAAATAGCCTGCAAGGTAAAGTCATCTGCGACATCAATTACACTACGTGCAAGCGCCAAACGATGTCCATCAGTCGCCACAGTGGTAAGTTGCCGCTGTTCCACTTCAAATAACATACCTGTTAAATAATAGCGCACATCTTGAATGGCCATGGCAAACTGAGTCTTGGTCATCAAATCTAATAGCACCAAACGATTGATAGTCAAGGCTGTAACGTTAGCAGGACTTCCTAAAAGAGGAAAGTCTGCTGCTGGTAATGTCCCAAGCATAAATCGACTTTTACCACTAGTGATGACACAGCGCTCATTACCTTCGGCATTGATATTAATCTGGGCATCTTTTGGCAATAGTTTGCATATCTCATGTAGCTTGGTCGCAGGTAGCGTTGTCGCACCTATTACACCTGAAGCTCCATTACCTAGCTTGACTTCAGCACTAAGCTCAACTTCTAAGTCAGAGGCAGTCAAAATCAATGCTTGCTCAGTAACCTCAAGCTTAATATTACCTAAAACTACCATGTTATGACGTCTATCTGCCGCCTTAGCAATCAGATTAATGGCTTTTAGCAGCAGTTCACGATTTATCGACAGTTGCATAATAATAGGACTCTTTTATTGGGTCTTAAATTGGGTCAAAAATTAATCATATATGGCTAGTATAACTAAATATTAACGGCTATGCACCGTAAGTATGCCCCACTCTACCCAGCTTGTAAGGTCATCGCCAATGCCTTGTACTCTTTATCCAGTACTGGATCTTCTCGACGCAATTCTGCCACCTTATCACAAGCATGCATGACAGTGGTGTGATCACGACCGCCAAAGGATTGTCCAATATCTGGAAAACTGTCTTTGGTTAATTCACGGGCAAGTGCCATCGCAATCTGTCTGGGTCTTGCAATACTACGGGTGCGTTTTTTGCTCATCAAATCCTTTACTGATACATCATAGTATTCGGCAACGACTTTGCGAATATTATCCATACTCACCGCCTGTGAGCGGATGGCTATCACGTCTTTTAGCGCATACTGCACCATATCCAAATCAATAGGATTCCCCGTTAAATTGGCAGTGGCTAAGACTTGGTTTAACGCGCCTTCTAAGCGCCTGACGTTGGATACCACGTTTTGCGCTATAAACAGCGCACACTCTTTGGGTAATTCTACACCAGATAGATGTGCTTTTTTCTGCAAAATCTGCATTCGTGTTTCCATCTCTGGCGGATCAATCGAAACCGCCAATCCTGATGAAAACCTTGAGCGAAAGCGCTCATCAAACTCTGTCATCTGTGACGGATGCCTATCTGAGGCCAAAATTACCTGTTTGCCTTCTACCATAAAATCAGCAAATAATGACAAAAACTCACTGCTGGATTTGTTTTTCCCAGCCAATACATGCACATCATCAATAATCAACAAATCAACGCGTTTAATTTTTTTCTTAAACTGCTCAATTTTTTGATTACGTAACGCATAGACCAGCTGATTAATGAATTTTTCGGATGAAAAATAATAAAAAGTTTTGCCAATTTTGAGGTACCGATGTGCCACCGAGTGCATCAAATGAGTTTTACCCAAACCAGATGCACCATACAAAAACAAAGGATTATGCCGATTTTGAGACTGTTTTTTTCCCAATTCTAAGCAGGCTTTGTAGGCCAACATGTTAGATTTACCAGTCACAAAAGTCTCAAACGTATATAAAGGATTAATATAACTTAATGCCTTGTCACTACTGATGGGGGTATCAGCTTGTTTTTTCAGCGTAGCAGATGCTGGCGATGATGTAGAGGATATTTGCATACTATCGACAACACTACTAACCCCATGAGTCGGTTTTGATTGCACACTACTTTCAACCTGTATCACAACCTGCTTTATGCTACCTTGGCTATGATGTTTGGCCAATTTCTCAATTTCTGTAAAGTGATGTTGTTGTACATGTGACACAAAATACTGGTTGGGTGCTAGCAGTTCTAAAGTGTCACCATACTCATTAGCTGATAATGGACGCAACCACATCGTAAACTCATTTTCTTTGAGCTGATATCTTAAGTCATCAAGACATCTATCCCATAACGACAAACTATCTGACATGACCTATCCTATTTTGATAGAAAAAAGATGCGCTTAAAACAACAAAAAATAGGGGATGGGGTGGCTATTTTCAGCAACCCAATCTTATTTATTGGGGTTACTTTAGCATACAAATTGAGAAATATCACCCTAATTATTCTGTGGATAACTTTGTGGTTAATGTTGTGGATAACTTAAAATAGCAAGTTATACAGGTTTTAGTAACAGCTTATCAACACCTTTAACCACAACATAATATTATGATTTTATTAGCTTTTTTATAGTTATGCACAGATAATCAAGGTGCTAATAATAACAAAAGAACTATTATATATATTATTATGGGGTAAACTGATTTCTGTGGATAAGTTTTTTAACTCGAATGTTGTTTTTTTTAACAGCTACCTTTACCAACAGTGGTTTACAAGCTTATTACCATTCTAAAACAAGCTGACTAAAACATCAGAAAATCCTAAGACTTGCATAATAATTGGTTGTATTATGACTATCACAAACACTAAACTATTAAAATTTTAGTCTACTAAAATAATAAACAAGACATGTTATGACTAAATCATAATTAGAATCAAAGATAGAGTTAGAAGTAGCATTGATAACTAATAACTACCTTGACATAGGGGAAGCCTAATAACTACTCCTTTCTTTGCAACCAACTCTTAACTTTTGTGCTAACTGTGGTTTTACCTAGCATACTTCATTAGCAACAGGTTTAATTACCAGCAGATATAATTGAAGGTTACGTTTGGTTGGGCAAAAAATACTAGAACCTGTCTTTATTTTGGAAGTGGTAATAAAAACAAGATTAATTGTAGTTAGACTAGAAAAATACGCAGATAACATCATTGCCATTATGATTAGAGAACCACTAAAGCTCGCTAAGCCTACATGAGTAGTACTTGCATTCGCATATCTTGCAACCATTTTAGACTGCTTTGATTATATATTGACCAAAAGTCAGTAAAGATGATTTTTTAATCTTTACTATTTAGTTTTTATTGATTTAATCGTATTATTTTCGGTGTTTTTTTGTTAAGTTTTTCTTATTGTATAACTGTATTTTGTTTATTGCTTTTCTTATTTTTATTTAGTTAAATTTAACTATTTGTTTATTGTGCTTATTATGTTTAGTTTTAGTTTTAGTTTTAGTTTTAGTTTTAGTTTGGTAGGCTTATGTCTATCGTTTTAAAAACGCTTCTTTGTATTGACACTAAGCAACTGATATGGCATAATCGCTTGCTACTACAAATTCTTAGTAAACTCTATTTATTTAAAATTTACATTCTTTTCTTTGCTGTCAAAGGTGATTTATGAAACGTACATTCCAGCCAAGCGTTATCAAACGCAAGCGCACTCACGGTTTCCGTGCTCGTATGGCAACTAAAAAAGGCCGTCAAGTTTTAGCACGTCGCCGTGCAAAAGGTCGTCATCGTTTAACAGTATAGTTAGACTTTTACCGACTTGCCGATACTAAATAAACTTAGTTTTGATAAACCCTAGTATTGATAAACTTAGTTTTGATAAACTTAGTATTGGGTTATCTGGTAAGACACAATACTGACAACTTATGATAGGCACATTGATTTTTATTGTATTAAAAGCACCTAGTTATTAGGTGCTTTTTTTGCTTATAGCATCCAAAAAACACGACATCCAAATAACGTATATAGCACCCTCGACACCTAACATCCTTAATAGACATACAGACGTCAATGGTTGATGTTGTTGTTCAAGGTGTTGTTGTTACTAATTATGCTGTTTTACGCTATCTAATTTAGGTATATTGACCAACCATGACCGATTATAGTTATCCCAAAACAAAGCGTTTATTAAAGCCAGATGAGTTTAAACAGGTATTTAACCAGCCGTTGTTTAAAGTGCATCAAACACATCTAATGGCATTTGCTTATTCCTCTAATCGCACTCAAGCAAGATTGGGTATGGCAATTACCAAAAAGAAGATTCCGACAGCGGTTGCTCGAAATCGTATCAAGCGTCTGATACGAGAGCAGTTTCGTCACAGTCATGGTGATTTACCTGCATTAGATATGATATTTATTGTCAAAAAATCGCCAAAAGCATTAACCAACATTCAGTTAACGCAAGAAATACAAGAGTTGCTGGTCAAAATAAAACATAAACATAAAGTGGTTCAAAAAAGGCAAACTGTGTAGGCAATATGAGTAAAGCAAATGGCTAACACAAGCAACCCCCGAGTCAACTTAGCGTCACGTATCTTACTGCTCATTATCAAAAGTTATCAAACCTTTATCAGTCCTGTGCTACCCGCACGTTGCCGATATTACCCAACTTGTTCTGAATACGGTAAGCAAGCCATCAGTTGGCATGGTGCGGGTAGGGGTGGACTGTTGACAGTGAAGCGTATTTGTCGCTGTCATCCATTGGGTGGTCATGGTATTGATTTTGTGCCTTTGCCTTTATATAAAGATCTGTTTTACCCAGTTGTTAAGATGGAACAGGGGACAGCTTTAAAGTCACTCCCTACTGTTTCACGTGAAACAATGTTGATTGAGCGTGGTGTTTATCAAGACAACAGCAGTTATAGCGCTCGACTTAATGCGCAGATGCAGCGCACTAATAATGTGTTAGGCTAATCCAATTCTTAATTGATTACTTACCCTGATTAGGGGTGTAGTTTTCGCATGAGCAGCGGCTGTTTTGGCTTAAAAACAGATTCTATATCATTTACCATGGTTTTTTAGTAAAATAGTGACCATTTTGTAAACGTTTTTAAGGTTATTTACGCCATACAAGCTACTTTAACAAGGTTGTTTTGGTTAGCAAAAAAGAGCCACTAGCCCTGCTGTTTGTTTATAAAACATAATTGTAGAGTAATACATTGTTTTATCTTTTTGGGTAAGGCGTAATCATAGTTTTATCTTGTTGGGTAAGGCGTAATCATAACGTTTGCCTTGTTTTGGTTTTAATTTTTATAACATTTTTAGAACATTCATTTTGAGTTGTTTAGGACAATCTTATGCAAAAGATACTACGGGTGCTCATCATCATTGCGATGCTGATTACCGCTTATTTGTTGGTGCTAGCATGGCAAAAAGACTATGCCAATGCGCCAGCCCCATCAGCAGACGCAGTAACCCCTTCTGTATCCACCACGACTGGTTCAGACATTCCAACCAGCTCTGGCGTCAGTGACAGTGATATTCCTGTGTCATCAGTGACGGACATTCCTGGCACCCCACAAGTGGGTGAGACCACTGAAGTGGCATCAGATCAGCTGATTAATGTCACAACAGATCGCTACCAAGTCAAAATTGATCCTCAAGGCGGTAACTTAGTATATGCTGCATTGCGTGATTATAATGCGACTTTAGATAGTGAAAATCCGTTTGTCTTATTAGAGAACTCAGCTCAGCGTGTCTATATTGCTCAGTCTGGTTTGATTGATTTCAATAACAATGGTGATGGCATTGATAAGCCAGGTAACCCTGCAAAATACAGCTATCAATCTAGCAGTTATGACATGCAGCCAGGTCAAGATATCCTAGAAGTGCCTTTGGTATATGAGCAAGATGGTTTGCGTGTGACCAAGACCTTTGTCTTCACTCGTGGCAAATACCCAATCAATGTTAACTACAACATTAATAACACCACAGACAAAGACTGGAACGGTACCTTGTTTGCTCAATTAAAGCGTGACAGCAGCAAAGATCCTGGCATGGATGGCAAAGGTGCACTAAGTATGGCAACCTACTTAGGCGGCGCTTGGGGCGTACCCAATGACGAATACAACAAACTTAAATTTAAAAACTTTAACGATGGTGAATTAACCGCCAACAGCAGCAAAGGTTGGGTTGGTATCGTACAGCATTATTTCGTTTCAGCTTGGACACCAGGCAACTTTACCGGCAAATTCTTTAGCCGTGAAACCGCCAATGGCGACTACATTATTGGTATGCTGAGTCAGCCTCTGGCCGTTCCAGTTAACAAACAAATCAACGTTAATGCGACCTTATACGCTGGTCCAAAAGTACAAGAGCAGCTAAAAGGTTTTGCACCAGGCTTTGAGAAAACTGTTGATTATGGTTGGGCATGGCCAATTTCTAAGTTCTTATTCTTAATCCTATCGACCATTCATAGCGTAGTCGGTAACTGGGGTTGGGCGATTATTGGTTTGACCTTATCAGTGAAGTTGGCCTTGATGTGGATCTCGCACAAAAGCTACTATTCAATGGCAAAAATGCGCGCTCTAGCGCCACGTCTGGCTGCATTGAAAGAAGAGCATGGCGATGACCGCATGAAGATGTCACAAGAGATGATGGCGATTTACAAAGAAGAGAAGGTCAATCCAATGGCGGGTTGTCTACCTATCTTACTGCAAATGCCTATCTTCCTTGGCCTGTACTACATGCTGGTAGAAAGCGTTGAGTTACGTCATGCACCATGGATTTTATGGATTCAAGACTTGTCATCGATGGATCCTTGGTTCATCCTACCTATCTTGATGGGTGCCAGTATGTTTGCGCAGCAGTCGTTTAGCCCGCAGCCGACTGATCCAATGCAAGCCAAAGTGATGAAATTCTTACCAATTATCTTCACCTTATTCATGCTATTCTTCCCAGCAGGCTTGGTACTATACTGGACCGTGAACAACTTATTTACCATGGGTCAGCAGTACTTAGTCAACAAAAAAGTTGAAAAAGAACAGCGTGAAAAAGCCGCCAACGCCGCAAGTTAAGCGCAGCATTTAATCGAACTGAATGAACAAATTAGCGCCCATATTCATCAATATGGGCGCTTTTATTTTGTCTGCTTTTTTAACGAATATTGGATTGATAACCCTCATAACCAGCCCCAAAAAGCTAAGAAAAAAACTAAGACAACAGCAAAAAACAAAAAGCATAGCCTCAGCATCTGGGCTATTTTCACCCTACCAAATATGCCTCTTCCTATCCCTTGTTTCTATCCACAGTGACGCGCGCTTCGTCCCTCAGCGAAAAACAGCTTACTAACTTATGTTGAATATCACTCACCAAGCACCTACTATAAGCTTATTAACTCTATTCTTATCACATCAAACCCAATATCACCATTCAAATTGAGCCCATTTTTATGACACAGATATCACAGACAAAAACAATTGCCGCCATTGCGACCCCAGTGGGTCGAGGCGGTGTGGGTATCATCCGCCTGTCTGGATCCAAGGCCTACCAAATTGCCTGCCAACTGACTGGTAAAGACAGTTTTACACCAAGATTAGCCAGTTTTTGCCGTTTTTATGACGCCGATCACAATGTGCTAGATGAAGGGCTGGTACTCTACTTTAAAGCACCTCATTCGTTCACAGGAGAGGATGTCATCGAGTTGCAAGGTCATGGCGGCATGATTCTACAAAACCAGATGCTCGCCCGTGTATTCGAGCTGGGCGCACATCAAGCGCAAGCTGGAGAGTTTTCTTATCGTGCCTTCGAAAATGACAAGCTGGACTTACTGCAAGCAGAGGCCATTGCTGATGCGATTGATGCAACCAGTGCCGCTGCCGCCAGTAGTGCCATTCGCTCATTAACCGGTGCTTTTTCGGTGAAGATTAATGACATCTTAGAAGCCTTGATTGAGCTAAGATTGTATGTCGAAGCATCAATAGACTTTCCGGACGAAGAGGATGTCGACTTTTTAAGTGATGGGGTTATTGAAGGTAAGTTGTCTGCCATTCAGAAGAAGCTAGCCACTATTATGGCGACTGCACAGCAAGGTCAGCTACTGCGGGATGGGGTACATGTGGTGCTTGCAGGGCGACCTAATGCGGGCAAATCAAGCTTGCTAAATAGTCTGGCAGGGCAAGAGCGTGCGATTGTCACCGACGTGGCAGGCACCACTCGAGACACACTGCAAGAGACCATTGTGCTCAATGGGTTAACCATTCATCTCACAGATACCGCTGGTTTACGAGACACCACAGATGCGGTAGAGCGCATTGGTATCGAGCGAGCACGCGATGCCATTAAGCAAGCAGATCTGCTACTTTTGGTGTATGATTTATCGCAGCAAGAAGACCCTATTGAATTAGCCACTGAGCTATTTGGTAGCACGGATACAGGCGCACCAAGCTTCGATACCAGCAAGCTATTGCTTATCGGCAATAAGAGAGATTTGGTTGAGCAGGGTGACTCGCCACACTTGGCTGATCAAGAGACAGTTGCCGGTTATCAGCAAATTAATGTTTCATGTGAAACATCAGAAGGTATTGAGCAACTAATCACCACCTTGTGTGACAAAGTCGGCTTTCATCCCCCTGAAAATAGCCTAATAGCCCGTACCCGCCACATTGATGCACTCAGACGCACCCAACAGCATTTAGCGGATGCCCATGAGCAATTGGTAGCCTATCAAGCCGGTGAGCTGGTCGCTGAAAGCTTGCGACAAGGCCAGTATAGTCTGGGTGAGATTACCGGTGAATTTAGCGCCGATGACTTACTAGGTCGTATTTTTGGCAGCTTCTGTATTGGTAAATAGCGCCAGAATATTAGTCGTTTAGAAAAATAACACGAGCCATTTCGATAAATAACACGAGTCATTCAGATAAATTGCAACAAAAAATGCAAGATTCAAATACTCGAAGACTGACAGATGCAAAAACGATAACCGCTATTTAGCCGTAAGTTTTATTAACCATATCCAAAGTTTGCTAGAAATCCATTAAAGCTAGAAGTTTATTAAAGACAACTAAGAGAATACGCCATGCAGTGTCCTTATTGTAATGCCGATGACACCAAAGTCATCGATTCACGTTTAGCCGCTGAAGGGGCGCAAGTTCGCCGCCGCCGTCAGTGCAATCAGTGCCAAGAGCGCTTTACCACTTTTGAAGTGGTCGAGGTGGTGATGCCACGCATCATTAAGTCTAATGGCCGTATTGAGCCGTATGACTCACAGAAGCTACGTCGATCTATTCAGTTGCCATTACAGAAGCGTCCAGTCACCTTAGATGAGCAAGAGGCAATGATCAGCCGTATTGAGAAGCGTGTTCGTCAGCTGGGTGAGCGTGAAATAAGCAGTAAAGACTTAGGTGAGATAGTTATGAGTGAGTTAAAAGAGCTCGATGACGTTGCTTATGTACGCTTTGCCAGCGTCTATCGTGACTTCCAAGATATAGAGGCTTTTCGTCAAGAATTACAAAATATTCGTCCTATTGACGAGCAGTAAAGGAGTTTGCTGCGATGAATACAATCACTTCAAATAACAGCGCATCTACCACTGTTTTATCCGCCAATGATGCCTCGGTAGTGGCAGCACATGAGCAAATGGCAATCGATAATTATTACATGATGTTAGCGATTGAAGAAGCTAAAAAAGGACGTTTTTCGACACGACCAAACCCAGCTGTCGGATGTGTCATTGTCAATGATAACTTAATTGTTGGTTCTGGGTTTCACCCCAAGGCAGGCGAGCCCCATGCAGAAGTTTTTGCTTTAAGACAAGCTAAACAATCAGCGCAAGGAGCAACTGCTTATGTGACCCTTGAGCCATGCAGTCATACTGGCAAAACACCGCCCTGTGCACGTGCTCTTATCGAGTCTGGTGTGGCTCGCGTGGTCGTTGCTGGTTTGGATCCAAATCCTAAGGTCGGTGGACGTGGCATAGCTATGCTCAAAGAGGCGGGCATTGAAGTAACTGTTGGAGTGGGAGAGAGCCAAGCAGCACAGTTAAATGCAGGCTTCTTAAAGGCGATGCGCACTAAGATGCCTTATGTACGCTTGAAAATAGCCACCAGCTTAGATGGCCGCACTGCTATGGCCTCAGGGGAATCAAAGTGGATTACCGGTCCTGCTGCACGTGAAGATGTACAGGCTTTACGTGCTATGAGTGGTGCTATTATCACAGGCAGTCAGACTGTTATCGACGATGATCCTAGTTTAAATGTGCGCTCTACCCAGTTAGGCGTTGAGCAAGAGCGTGTTCCACAGCCAAAAGTGGTCGTCCTTGATAGGCGAAGGCGGCTACAAGGCAGCGACTATCAAGTATTACAGCGCCAAGATACTCTAATCTGGTCTCAAACTGATTTAAGCCAGTTATTGCAGACGCTAGTTAGAGATTATCAGGTATATGATGTGCTGGTGGAGGCAGGTTCTCAGGTGGCAGGCAGTTTTTTAAAAGCAAACCTGGTTGATGAGCTTGTTGTTTACCAAGCACCGTGCGTATTGGGCAATAAAGCAAAACCGATGCTGATGTTAGATGTTGATAATTTGGCAGAACAAAGACGTTTTAAACTTGTTTCTGTTGCTCAGTTTGGTGAGGATTTAAGATTGGTATATCAACCTTATACAGATAGTTTAACGTCAAACTAGAGCATATCCTTGGGTTTAATTTGAGATTGCAAAGTGTTGATTTAAGCGGGCTTATTGAATAGTTATCCACAATTGATAAGTTATTTATTCGTTTTTTTTGGTTGATCTAGAGTGTTTCACATGAAACTGTGGATTAATTAGGTTTCATGTGAAACATTGAAATTAGCTTTTATTGCTTAAGGCTTGTTGTGTAAGGGTTTCACGTGGAACCAAAGTTGTCACCATGAGTGTTTGGTGTTTCTGCATCACTTGTGGATAACTTTTTTTATAATCCCTTTGCTTACGGTGTGTTTGTTGGTAATTTAAAAGTTATCCACAGGTTGTTTTAATTAAGTATTAATGTATAAGTAACAGAAAAATAGCCATTAACAGAGAAGATAATAGGAGTCATTATGTTTACAGGAATAATAGAAAGTACGGGTATTTTAAAATCTATCGAAGAGGTAGGAGGAGATGTTCGTTTAACAATAGAGTCCAATAACTTAGATTTTAGTGATGTGAAACTAGGTGACTCTATTGCCAGTAATGGTATTTGTCTCACTGTAATAGATATGACAGATAATAGTTATGCAGTAGATGTTTCACGTGAAACTTTAGCAAAAACCACCATGAAGCATTGGCAACCAGGCGACACCTTGAACTTAGAAAAAGCCATGCTACCAACAACCCGTTTTGGA
This sequence comes from Psychrobacter lutiphocae DSM 21542, assembly GCF_000382145.1. GTDB lineage: Bacteria > Pseudomonadota > Gammaproteobacteria > Pseudomonadales > Moraxellaceae > Psychrobacter > Psychrobacter lutiphocae. The sequence continues at coordinate 103,089 of NZ_KB907625.1, read as the reverse complement.
GGGCACATGGTGTCAGGTCATGTAGATGATGTGGGTGTAATCAAAGTGATGCGTGAAGATGCACGGTCTATTTATATTGAAATTGCCATTCCTGATGCGCTAAAGAAATATGCTGCCACCAAAGGTTCTATTACAGTAGATGGGATTAGCTTAACCACCAACCTAGTTAAAGATAATATTGTCTGTTTAAATATTATTCCACATACTGCGGAAGTGACCAATATTGGTCGTCACTGGCAAGTAGATGGTGAAGTGAATATTGAAGTGGATTTGATTGCCCGTTATCTTGAGCGTTTAAACAGTTTATCTTGAGCATTTAAACAGTACCGAAGCCGAATAAAGGTGAGTAGAGGTGCGTACAAGTATGATTTACGACTTATTTTTTAAGGTTTAAGTGACGGATATTACAAAAAAGGGCTTTAAATTATGACAAACAGTGATCAAAACACGCAAAAACAGCGTGTTATTTTTGCAGGTACGCCTGAGTTTGCTGCCATCAGTTTGCAAGCGCTCATTGAGCAGCAACAGGCGCTAAATATAGAGATAGTGGCAGTCTATACCCAACCAGACCGTAAAGCTGGGCGTGGTCAAAAGCTAACCGCTTCTCCTGTGAAACAGTTGGCACTTGAGCATGGTATTGTAGTTGAGCAGCCATTAACTTTTAAAAAGTCAGTGGCAGAAGGGCAGGTAGCTCGTGATACCTTAGCCAGTTATCAGCCAGATGTGATGGTAGTGGCAGCTTATGGATTGATTTTACCACTAGGCGTGTTAAATACGCCGACTCATGGCTGCCTAAATATCCATGCGTCCTTATTACCACGCTGGCGTGGGGCAGCGCCGATTCACCGTGCGTTATTGGCTGGCGATAAGCAAACTGGCATTACCATTATGCAGATGGATAAGGGCTTAGATACCGGCGATATGCTGTATAAAGTGGCCTATGACATTGCGGCTGATGAGACTACAGCTAGTTTGCATGACAAAATGGCAGCACTTGGTGCTAAAGCCATTGTCACTGTTTTAAAGGACTTGCCTTACTATCAAGCAAGGGCTGAACAACAAGACGATAACTTGGCCAATTATGCAGAAAAGTTAAGTAAATCTGAGGGTGAAATCGACTGGTCGCAGCCTGCTGAGCTTATTGAGCGTCAAATACGTGGCATGCATCCTTATCCAGGGGCTTATACCTTTTTGGCGGACTCAACCAATAACAGCGAGCCAAAACGGGTGAAAGTATTGGCAGCATTGCCAGTAAATCCGTCACAAACGACCGTTGTTGTGCCAGGTACGGTGATTAGTGTCGGTAGAAATGCTATCTTGGTGGCTTGTGGCAAGCCAGAGTCGGATGCTGATGCAGAAAATACAACCTTGCGTCTCACTAAGTTACAGTTTGCAGGCAGTAAGCCTGTCAATGCTGAGCAAGTTTGTCACGGCAATCAGTTGAATGATAACGATCAGTTTGTGCCACAAAGTCAGTAATTTAAATTAAACCCTCTCAAATCCCCCTTTGATGAAAGGGGGAGGTGTCTATTAAGTTTCAACCTGTCATCCAATTAATTTATCCAAATTAGGCCATCAATGAGCAGTCAACCAAACCATGTTCCACAGCATAAAAAAAACGTCCGTGTCGCCGTCATCAATACCTTATTATCCATCCAACAAGGGCAGTCATTAAGTAGCTTGTTAGATCCGTTATTAAATGGCATCAATGGCGATGATAAAGGTTTTGCGCACGCTTTATTACTCACCACGTTACGGCATTGGCACGCCACCGCACGTCTACTAGACAGCCTAGCAGACAACCCAATTGATGAAATCGAAGTGCGCACCACCATTCAATTGGGGATTACCCAGCTGCTGTATCTCAATGTCGCTGACCATGCTGCGATTCATGAAACGGTCGAGGCGGTGAAACACATCGACTTTGCGCGTGCGTCAGGTCTGGTCAATGCCATCTTGCGCAAAGTGGCAAAAAATACCCATAAATTCCGTAAAAAAGCCAATAAAAACCACAGCTTGCCAAACTGGTTAGCACAACAGTTAAAAGCTGATTGGCGTGAGCAATATGATGAATTGACTCAAAGTCTGCGTCAGTCAGCCCCGATGTTTTTGCGGGTAAATGCTCTGCAAACCGACAGTCAAAGCTATCTAGAACAGCTTGCAGAAGAAGAAATTTCAGCCGAACTGGTGTCACTCGAGACAGCTATTAAATTGGACGGTATTGAAAATAGTATTGAGATTAAACAGCATGCGATTGCGCTGGTCGATAGCGTGCCTGTCAGTCGCCTGCCTGAGTTTGAAGAAGGCATTGCCAGTGTCCAAGATGCGCATGCACAACTGGCAGCACCTATTATCGATGCGCTGCTGCAACAGGCAGCTAGTGCCAATCCAAAACAGAATATACGCTTGCTTGACGCTTGTGCGGCACCAGGCGGTAAACTGGCGCATTGGCTAGAACTATTGGGTGTGCAAGAAAGCGAGCAGACTGGACTGTTTCACGTGAAACAGTCGGATAATCAAGAGGCTAGTCTTAGTAAAGTTGACCTGCTTGCCATTGATAACGAGCCCAATCGTATTACCCGTATCTTTGAAAACTTAGAGCGTTTGCAACTGCCAGCGCCCGTGGTCAATAGCAAACTGCATTTGGAAATCGAGTGTGTTGATGCGACTAAGTGGCAGGCAATAGCGGTAAAAGAGGCGGGTGATGAGTCGACTGGCTTTGATGCTATTTTACTAGATGCGCCTTGTACTGCAACAGGCGTTATTCGCCGTCATCCAGACATTACCTTACTGCGTACTGAAGAAGATGTGCAATATACCGCACAGTTACAACAGCAAATCTTAGACAACTTATGGCCACAATTGAAGGTGGGTGGTCATTTGTTATACGTGACTTGCTCGATATTAAAGCAAGAAAACGTGGAACAAATGCAAGCGTTTCTTGAGCGTCATAAGGATGCAGTAGCACTCCCGTTTGATGATAGGCAAACCAACTGGGGGATTGAACAGGTAATTGGCCGTCAGTGCTTGCCGTTAAATGAGCAGGATCAAGCAGGTGGAGATGGCTTTTATTATGCCATTATTAAAAAGCAAGGTTAAAAAAAGGTTGGAAAGTGGGATTGTATATTAAGTTGCTGTTAATTTGAGTCAGTTACGACAAGCGCAATATGCCACGACGCTAAATCAGAGTAAGTATTCTGCTAAGGTTAGCAGTGGCTCCTACGGTGGTGTGATTGCTTTTGCAAGTGAGCCATCTCAAAATAAAGTGCAGACATGGGGTGAGGTCTATTTCCCAGAGTTATCTGCTCAGCTAAGCCAAGGTTATATGGGATATGATGGCTTTGCTATTAACAACAATCAGTTGGTCAGACAGTTTAAGCTATATTTGGACGGTGATACCAATGCCAATCTTACTGGCAAAACTCGCCAGATCAGCTATCGTTTAAAAGATGGCGATGCCTCACATCAGTTTGTGGTGGATAAGGTGGTTGAGTTTTAAGTTAATTTTAGCCTGAATTCCTAAATCTAAGTATCTAAACTTAAGTACCCAAACTTAAATACCTAAACTTAAGTATCTAAAAAGGTTTGAAAAAAAAAGCCCGGTGCTAACTTAGAACTGGGCTTTTGTGTGCTATAAATCCTAGTCAAAACATGACCAATCCGCTTTACAATGGATTAGTTGAAGTATTTGCTTAACCCTGAATCTAGCGCTTCTTTGATTTTGCCTTTCAATGGCTTAGCCAAAAAGCCTAAAGTGGCTTCAAAACGTATTTTGTTGGCATCCAAAGTGGCTTTGCCATCGATGCCTTTACGAGTAATTGTTACTTGGTCTTCATTGTCGCCTTCGATATAGTTGGCCTCGATACCAAATTTATCTTTGGCGCTTTCTAGCCATTTTTTGGCTTGTTCACGGGCGGTATTAAAGTCAAAGTTGTGTTCTTTTTCGATTTCGATATCTGCCATGGTGTTATACCCTTATGATAAATGGTTAAGTGGTTAAATTGAGTGTCTATACTGAACTGACAGTTTTATCAGCCAGAAATATATATAGTCAGTGAACGATTAATCGGTTACTGTATTAACCTTGCTAAGTCTACATTTGTGGTGCTTAGGCTCGGTTGTGTTGTAACTATTTTAGACTTCTTTGACTATAATAGCCTATTTATATCATTTAATTGTATGGCTAACAATTCAGTTGTGTAGTGTGCGTGAAAAAATAATCATTAAGGGGTGCTATGCACGCTTACTTTTCAAAAAAAATATTCAGCTTTAACCTTCAATTCATTAATAAGACTTTATTGGTGTTAAAGGTTTTATTGGTGCTAATAGCTATCAGCAGTATATCAGTAGCATTCGCTGGTAATAGTGAGGCTGACTATGAAAAAGAGCTTTTAGAAAGTGAAGGCGGTCAATTGGCAACTGAAATCATAGATAGGCTGAATACGTCTGTATATCGTGGCAACAGTAATGAGCAAATGGTCAGTGAGTTTATTAAAAAATACTTCGATGAGTTGTATGTTGTTGAAGTGAAAATAGCAAATGAAATGGCGAAAGAAGAAAGTGATAGAACACTAATGGATAACTATCTTGAGCAGAAGCGACAAATATTTAATCGCTACTGGTTACAAGATGATCCTCAAACCGTTTACTACTATTATCCGATAAGTTGGTCTGGTACACCTAGCCATGATTGGTCGAAAGTAGAAAACGTGTCTATTTTTGAAACAGGCGATGAAGTTAAACCACAGTATCTAATGAGTTATACCTATGAGGGTATTACCTACGTATTCTCGCTTATTTATCATAATAATGAACTTAAGATTCAAGACTTTTTTTTTAAGATTTCATAGCTTAAGCAAATGCTTGTAATTACTGTAAACGTCAACTGGAGGCGCGGTTTAGCCCCGATTGAAGCGGATATACTGTCTGGCAGAACGAGTTGCATGCGCTTGCGATGCGGTGGCTCACGAAGTAAGAGACAGCGCATCGCTTAGCGAATGCCTCGGTATGACGGACAGATAGTAGCGAAAAGCGGGATTAGCTCCCATAAAAGTAAAAAAAGCATCACATACCCCACCACAAAAACCAATAAACCGTTTATTTAATATGGCTTATCTCTCAAAATATGATACTCTTTTTGTTATAAAAATTTATGTAATCTTTTGACAGGATAAGACGAGATATGAAATATATCAGTACACGTGGTCAGACTGAGCCGATGGAATTTAGCGATGTGTTGTTGATGGGGCTGGCGCCAGATGGTGGTTTGATGCTACCTGAGAGCTATCCGCAGATTGATGGGGCGACTTTGGATGAGTGGCGTGGTTTGAGCTATCCGGAGCTGGCGTTTGCGATTATGCGCCTGTTTGCGACCGATATTGATGAGGCCGATTTAAAAGACATTATCGAGCGTACTTATACCAAAGAAGTGTTTGGTAGCGATGAGATTGTGCCGGTGCGTCAGCTAAAAGATGACTTGTATATCTTAGGTCTGTCAAATGGGCCAACGCTGGCATTTAAAGACGTGGCGATGCAGTTTTTGGGTAATGCCTTTGAGTATGTGTTAAAGCAAAAAGACAAGCGTTTGACCATTATTGGCGCAACCAGTGGCGATACCGGTAGTGCGGCAGAATATGCGCTACGTGGTAAAGAGAACATTGAAGTATTTATGATGTCGCCATATGGCAAAATGAGTGAGTTTCAGCGGGCGCAGATGTATAGCTTAACCGATGCTAATATTCATAATATTGCGATTAAGGGCATGTTTGATGACTGCCAAGATATCGTGAAAGCGTTGCAACAAGATGCTGATTTTAAAGCCAAATACAGCTTGGGTACGGTGAACTCAATTAACTGGGGGCGAATATTGGCTCAAATCGTGTATTACTTTAAGGGCTACTTTGCTGTAACGAACAGCAATGAGGAAAAGGTCAGTTTCTGCGTGCCTTCGGGTAACTTTGGTAACATCTGTGCCGGTCATATTGCCCGTGAGATGGGTCTGCCGATTGACCGTCTGATTGTCGCAACCAATGAAAATGACGTGCTAAACGACTTCTTTAATCAAGGCGTCTATACCCCACGTCCAGCGGATAAAACTTATGTGACTTCTAGCCCATCTATGGATATCTCGAAGGCGTCAAACTTTGAGCGTTTTGTGTATTTGTTATTGGATAAAAACAGTAAGCGTGTGCATGAGTTGTTTGATGGGGTGAAGGCGGGTAACGGCTTTGACTTGTCAGGTGTGCTTGAAGCGGTGAATACCCGTTATGGCTTTGCGGCAGGTAAGTCAACTCATCAAGACCGTTTAAATACTATTAAAGACGTTTATGAAACCTATAATGATTTGATAGATCCGCATACTGCTGACGGTATTAAAGTCGCACGTGAGTTACAAAAAGAGGGTGAGGTGATTATCTGTGCCGAGACTGCGTTGCCGGTTAAGTTCTCAGAGACCATCTTTGAGGCAGTTGGTGACTCTTTATCAGAGCAGGACATTGAGCGTCCTGAACATACCAAAGATATCGAGAGCCTAGAGCAGCATGTGACGGTATTGGATAATGATGCCAGCTTAGTTGCAAATGAGATTAAAAAGGTGGTCACACCGGTTTAACATAAGTTTTAATCTGCTTACATAATTTCTCTAAGCCAAAAAAAAACCAGCGAATTGATCGCTGGTTTTTTTTGTTTGCTTGCTTAATTGTTATTCAAATACGCATTCTAATACCTTTTCTGAAAAATAACCTATCTTTGTCAAACTCGCTAAACCTACTACTTGTAGCGTTTGCACTCTTTTTCCTCGATATCTTAATTTTCAGATTTGGTATAACTTTGTATAGCCTAGCTTTGTTTGACAAAAGGTGTTGGCTTAGGCGTGTTCTCGTTCGAAGGTGGTAAAACAGGCAGTTCAATCTTAGGTTGATCACCAGTTAAGGTTTTTAAGAAGGCAACGATATCTGCTGTTTCTTCAGCAGTAAATTCACGATTTAACTGGATTTTACCCATAATATTGACTGCATCTGCCAACGAATTAACTTGACCATCGTGGAAGTACGGATAGGTTAAGTCGATGTTACGCAATGTTGGTACTTTGAACAGGTGCTTATCTTCATCTTTGCCAGTGACCGCAAAGCGACCCTCGGCTAAGTTTTGGGTGGTATATTTTTCAAACACACCAAACTTCTGGAACGAGCCACCACCGACTGCAGGGCCATTATGACAAGCGATACAACCACTGTCTTTGAATAATTTATATCCATTTAATTCTTGTGCGGTTAGGATGTCGTCATCACCACCTAGCCATTTGTCAAAGCGTGAGTTTGGCGTGACTAACGTATCTTCAAAGATGGCAATGGCACTGGTAACTTGATCAATATTAATATCGTCTTCAGTACCAAAGGCATCGTGGAATAAGGCTTTGTACTCTGGGATTGAATTAAGCACCTCAACCACAAACTCGTGGCTAGATGCCATCTCTAGTGGGTTTTCGATTGGGCCACCGGCTTGTTCCATTAAGTCTTTGGCTCGACCATCCCAGAATTGAGCCAGCGAGTAGCGGCTGTTAAGTACCGTAGGTGAGTTGATCGGGCCTTCTGCCCAATTGTAGCCGACAGACGTTGGGATATTGTCTGTACCGCCTTTTGCCAAGTCGTGACAGCTGTTACATGATAGTGTGCCAGATTTAGAAAGACGAGTATCAAACCACAGCATTTTACCCAGTTCTACCTTTTTTGGCTCAGTCACAGCTTCCACTGTGATCGGCTCAATGGGTTCATCACGCACGCTGACAATGGGCTCAGGTGCTTGCTGGGTCGCCTCGGTATTGCTGCCATCTTCATCATTGGCGGCCACTACCGTTGTTTGTCCACCTGGACGGATATATCCAGATAAGGCAACGACTAATACCAGTACTAAAAAAGCCACAACACCCACTAAGGCATAGGTTACCTCTTTTCTGGGGTTGTTTTGATTTGCATTTGCCATAGGTCACCTACCTATTTATTCATATTGTGATAATAACAAGTTGGGTTGGGTCTGGCCTTATATTGGCCTCAATAACAAAATTACTAATAGCGTTAATGACAAAAACTGCCGCTAAAACTTGAATGTTTTCCACATAAACATATTAGCAAATCGACAGCATAGGATAAGAAGCTGTTCAATTAATGCAGGGGTGTTTTTATATTAAAAACCACTTATTTAACAAATAATATCAGTCAGTTAAAGACTTTTTATTTTAATTCCATAATACCATTAAGGATATTGAAAGTATAGACTGAAGCGTCAGTTGGTAAGCAACAAATCGTAAATGAGAATAAAGAAAAAAAGCCAATAAATAAAGCCTTAAATTAAGTGTAAAGCTTGGTAATATTTAACTTACAAGTTGTGCTTGTAGTACATTAGATATGACAGAAACAAAAAATTAAATAAAATTAATGTTTGCTATGAGTATTACTGATATTCATGTAGTATTTAGTGTGAGGTTGGTCAAGTAAGGATGATTGAGTCAGAAGGACTTCGATGGCAATACACTAATCTCAATTTAGTATACAGGCTGTATAGCTATATGGTGTGACTCCCTTCTTTTTCAAAGGAAGGGCTGGGGATGGATTTTTTGGAAGAAATCCCCCTAAATCCTTGAGGAGAGATAAAGCAAAGCACTGCTTTGCCCCGACGCAAGAGAAAATTTATGATTTTCTAAACTGAAAAAGGGGGACTTGTTATCTTTTTTAGTATTTTGTAATAGATGAAATAAAGAAGCATACAACAAAGAGCAATTAAACTACTGATATAAACGGATATAACAAGGCGCACTGTCTATGATACCAATACCCAAGCCCACGGATGGGCAACTGTTAACAGCAGAACAACAGGCAGTGCTCGTTATCTGGCAGCGGGTAAATACCTCGCTATCTGCGTTTTATAAGCTGCAACAGCACTTTGGTTCAGCGGTTCTGGCCAAGCAAGCGACAGCCAGCCAGTGGACGCAGCTTGGTATTCATCATAAGCATGTTGAGCGTCATCAGCAGGCTACTGACAGTAGTGATTGTGCCTTTGTTGAGACGCTTGAAAAGCAGCTTGCTAATAATGAGTTTCAGCTCGTATTTCAAGGTGAAGATGGCTATCCACAGCAACTGCTTGATTTGTTTGATCCACCGCCAGTACTGTTTTATCGGGGTGATTTAAGTCGTTTACAGCAACCACAAATTGCCATTGTCGGCAGTCGCAAACCCAGTCAAAAGGCACAAAAGTTTACCTTTGATATGGCGCAATATCTGGCGCAAGCTGGGTTTGTGATTACCAGTGGGCTGGCACAAGGGGTCGATGTCCAGGCGCATTTGGGTGCTTTGGCGCAAGCACCAGAGGCAGCAGGGCGGACGATAGGGGTGATGGGAACAGGGATTGATGTGTGTTATCCAAGTCAGCATCAATATTTGTTTGAGCGCATTATTCAAGAAGGCGGCTGTATCATTAGTGAGTTGTTTCCCAAGACGTTGCCGCATAAGCACACTTTTCCCCGTCGCAATCGGTTGGTGGCAGGGTTAAGTTTGGGTACTGTGGTAACCGAAGCGACTATTCAAAGTGGCTCACTGATTACGGCTAGATTAACCTCAGAGCAGGGGAAGCAGGTGTTTGCTTTGCCAAGTAGTATTGATAACGCCAATGCCGAGGGGTGTCATTACTTGATTCGAGAAGGGGCAACTTTGATCTATCATCCCGATCAGGTAATAGCAGATTTATCCAGCCAGTTATTGATGCCAGTTTATCAACCTACGTCCAACGCTGCACACGATGCAAGTACTCGGAGTCTGCCTAACTCTTATCAAGACACGCAGTCAGAGAGTCAGTTAGATAGTCAGTTAGATATCCCCCCAAATCAGCAGACAAACAGGCGTATCAATAATCAAGAAAACGAGCAGAAAACTCAGCGATCAGGGTCGTTGTTTAAGCGTCAATCGCAACAGGAAGGCGCAGTTAATAGTGGTATTAAAATCAAAGCAAAAGCTAAGCCCGTGTTAACCACTCAAAAGCCAGTGAAGATTGCTCAGCACTTACAACCACTGTGGATGCACCTTGAGTTTGAACCACAAGATCTAGATGTACTGGTGCATAAGACGCAATTAGATACCGCTGCTTTATTAACGCAACTGATCGAGCTCGAGCTGCTGGGGCTCATTGCAGAGTCAGGTGGGCGCTATCGGCGCATCTGACCCTCTACTGGTCATCAAGCCCATCTTTACCATTTATCCCTATAATCAACTAGCTTGCCATACAATCAATCAGCCTTTTAGCGATATAATGATTGACTCTCTATTAAATGATATAAGCATAACGACATTAACATGACTTTTAACAAACAGATGAAGGCGATGACGGATCAAGTGACTCACTCAAGTGAGCAGGCGGCAAATTGGCTGCACCAAGGGCAACTGCTGGCTTATCCGACCGAAAGCGTCTGGGGTATCGGTTGTGATGCCTACAATCAGGCAGCGGTTGAGCAGATACTAGCCATCAAACAACGCCCAGCAGACAAAGGTATGATCGTGGTTACCGACAGCGCTGAGCGTATCGCCCCTTTGTTGGCAGGCTTAACAGAATCCAGACGTCAGCAAGTGATTGACAGTTGGCAGTCGCATCAGCTGGGTGAGGGGTGGGTTAATAAACAAGCCCACACTTGGCTATTGCCGTTACCGACTAAGGCACCACACTCATTTCCTACTTGGGTTACGGGCAAGCATGCCTCCATTGCAGTGCGGGTGATTCAGCATCCGCAAATCATACAGCTGTGTGCCAATATGGTCAGTGATACCAATCCGTATGGACTGATTGTATCGACCAGTTGTAATCCATCTAGGCAGCCTCCAGCGAAAAATTTTGAGCAGGCGTATGCGTATTTTGGTGAGCAGGCTGGCTATTTGCTGGGCGATACTTTGGGTTATACCTTGCCCAGTCAAATTCGTGATGCCGTCAGTGGGCAGGTGATACGTTAACTTCTTTTGAAAATTAGAAAATTAGAAAATTAGAAGTTTGGAAATTTAGAAGTTTGGAAATTTAGAGGTTGAGAAGTTTAGGAAGTTTAGGAAGTTTAGGAAGTTTAGGAAGTTTAGGAAGTTTAGGAAGTTTAGGAAGTTTAGGAAGTTTAGGAAGTTTAGGAAGTTGCGAGGTGATTTGTTGTTTGCCTGTTAACATACAAATATTATTTAATTTCTGTCTTGACAGAAATATCTGAAAATAACATACTGTGTGAATGGTTAGCTCGTTCTAACCAAGTACATACATCCACATCAGCCAATTAAACCAGCTAATTAAACCTGCCAATTAACAATATAAAGTAAGAGTAAGCCTAGATGACGTTAAATCCAGCCACAGAAAGATTTGTATTGCATTGGGGTGAAATGGGGACGCAGTGGGGCGTGAATCGCACCATGTCTCAGATTCATGCGCTGTTGTATATTATCGGCCGTCCATTGCATGCAGAAGAGATTACCGAAACGTTGGGAGTCGCGAGATCCAATGTATCTAATAGCTTAAAAGAGCTACAAAACTGGGGTTTGGTACAAAAGGTGTCTATTTTAGGTGATCGCCGAGATCACTTTACCACGCATACCGACGTGTGGGAGTTGGCACGTATTATCATTATTGAGCGTCAAAAGCGAGAGCTGGCACCGACAGTTGATTTTTTACAGTTGTTAATTGATAGTCCTGAATTTGCACAAGAGAGTATAGAGGTACAAAGCCGTATTAAAGAGACGCAAGAGTTTGTCGATACCCTAACGACTTGGTCGCAAGAGATGCTCAAATTACCGACCAGCACCTTAAAAAAGATACTTAAACTGGGCGCACGTATTAAAAAGAAACTAAGTTAGGGTGTGTTCCTAATTTGACTGGGTTCAAGTTAGGGCAAGTGAGAAAAATTTTTAACTAACCATTTCTGTTTTGACAGAAATAACGGAAAAGAAAAGTAAGAGACTTAGATTAACACATGAAGTGCAATATCAAATGATGGTGAAAAAAAGACAAACAGAAAGCAGGAAGCAGAAGAGAAGAGGATAAGAAGAAATAAAGCGATTAAAAAAATCGTCGCTGATAATCAGGATGACGAGGACAAGATAAAGGCAACACAAAGATGAAGACAACATTGGCAATGACTATAAGGACATACCCATGCAAGCCAAGTCGCAAATACAACCCAAAGCCCAGCGGACAAACAAGCAACTGACCAACAAACAGGTTGCCAACAAACAAATACGCAGACAAGCACTTGCCCAAGTCGAATGGAAGGACTTGCGTCAATTAAGCCAATGGCAAGTGGCTTACAATTTGATTTTGCCGTTCCCATTTCTAGGATTGTCTTGGTGGTTTGCAAGTCAGTCATGGTTTGTCTTGGCTTGCTTAGCGACTTATTTCTTTTTTGCCTCAGCGTTCCGTCAGGCACATGATGGTTATCATTATAGCTTGGGGGTGAAAAAAATCACTACCAGTATGTTACTGATATTGATGAGCGTATTGTTGTTAACCAGTTTGCATACGATTAAGGCCACCCATATGCAGCACCATCGCGACCCATTGGGGGAAGAGGATATTGAAGGCAATTTGGCAAAGCTAAGTTGGTGGCAGGCGTTAATCGGTGGCGTCAGTTATCGGTTGGCTATTTATCGTGAAGGTTTTCGATTGAGCAATCAGCGTAACCGATTGAAAGCAAAGATAGAGTTTGGCTTGATTGGCATGGCCGTTATTACCTCATTGGCGCTTATTGTTACTGTTGTTTTAATGCCGTTATTTACATCCATCACCCCTAGTTTGAGCTTGGCAATGGATCTGCCTGTTATTTCTGCAAATGTTGCAACTATTGAAACGGTTGCAAAAGTGGCCGCTTATCATTTGATTGTGATGTTTTTGGCAAACGCCTTGGTAGGTATTATTGCCGTTTGGGGCGTGCATCATGATGCAGAAGATAGCCTTGCTCGCACCGAGCGCAATAAGATAATTAATTTTCTTACTTTTGGGCTATTATTTCATGTCGAGCATCATTTATTCCCTGCCGTTCCGACCAATCATTTACCACAATTGGCCGACAGGTTGGATGCCAAGTTGCCACACTTGACTCAGCACAGAGTGACGCCAAGCTTTAGGAAAGTGACAGAGTTAAGCGTAGGTTTTTTTGTCAAGGTATTGGCATGGTGTCAGCAGACGTTTGGCCAAAGCTGCTATAAAAGTAACAATAAGAGTAATAATAAAGACAACCAGTGCCCAATTCGCAGGCGCTTGCTGGCTTAGGGCTCAGAGCTTGGTTTTTAGTTTTTAGTAAATTGGAATCAATACGCCAATAAGGTTTCACGTGAAACATAGAGCGGTTTGTTTTTATATTGGTTTTTTTATATTTGTATATTTGCTTATCGAGATGAACCGTTCCACGTGAAACAAGTAAAAACTCAATAGAAAGGATAAATACAAAGGACTAAATAGGTAGAGCAAAGATAGAGCGCAGATAGAGCAAAAAGCTTGTATCACATTCAGGAGGTTATCCACCATGATTATTATCAATGACAAAGCAATACAGACGCAATCAAGTTATCCGGTGACCATGTATTATGACAGTGCTTGTCTGCTGTGTACTAATGAAGCGCATAAACTGCAACGCTATCGCCCACAAGACATCCATTTGGTGCCCGTAGATTTGGGATTGGAGGCGTTAAAGCAAGGTGGATTTAGCCGAGAGCAGGCATTGACCTATATCTGTGTGCAGGATGGGCAACACAATTGGTATACTGGGATGGATGCCATCCGACTGTTGCACAAGGTGGCGCAGACGCGTTGGGCTAGATTTTTGTCTTTACCTGGGATTAAGCAACTTGGCGATTATAGCTATCCATTGATTGCGCATAACCGCTATCGGTTCCCCAACTGGTTGTTAAGTTTGTTTTATGGCAAGGCGGCAGTGCAAGCCTGTCAGTCAGGGGCGTGTCGTGTACCTAGTCTGCCTATATCAAGCAAACCAAGCTCTAGCAGGTCACGATCGAGCAAGCCAGGCTCAAATCAGTTAAGCTCAAACCAGTCAGGTGCAAGTTAGGCATCCACAAGTCAGTCAGCATCAAGTCGTTTTGCCACGGCGCAGCAACAAGATAAACCCAGCTAATACCGACACCACCAATGATAATATCGTGCCAGTCAGCAAGGTGTTTATAAAGGCAAACCCAAAGGGTTGAAGCATTTGATTGATACCTAAATATTTATCGGTAATCCCGACAGAAATAATGCCAGCCCACAACTCAAGCGAGATGGAGATACCAAATATGACAAAGATATTCAGCAACTGTAAGACGGCTTTGATGTAGACACTTCTGCGCAGCGCTTGATGCAGTTTAAGATAGCCTTTCTTGATAAAATAGGCATCGACTAGGCCGTAAACCACAATAAATACTGCAATACCTGCGAGCATGCCAAGCAGCGCAGGTACCTTCGAAGCCAGCACTAGGTTACCCCATACAAAGCTGGCTAAGGCATTTAGCAATACCCAAAAACCCCAAAATAACCAATGATTTTTCACAAAACCCCTCAATGTTTATTGGCTTATTGCCTATTAATTTAACGCCTATTAATTTAACATCAATCTACTTAAATCTAACAGTATCGGTTCTAACAAAGTCGGTTGGTTTTAATCGACCGTTAAGATTTTTCCGGCAGCAGTTTTAGGTAAATCTGCTAAGCATACCAAGCTGTCATTATTGATACCACTGACCAAAAACTTATCAGAATCGGCAAAATACTGCACTACTTGCACAGGGTTGTAGGATAAAGATTGATCCTGTTCCACTATCCACACATAGCCTTTAATGGGGCTGGTTGGGCGAGGGTGTTTGGCAGATAGCTTGTCCAGTAGTGCTTCGTGAATGGCTTGTCGAGGCAGGCGCACGCCAAGCTCGATTTGACCATATTCAATCCGCATCGAGGCGCCCATTCCTGGCTCTAATAAGTCGCTGTTATTGTGCTCACCTTGAATCAGTGACGCACGTACTGTCAAGGTATTTGTCTCTGCATCTGGAATAATATGGCTGATTTGGCCAGCATATTCAGCTTGTAAATCATACACAGTAAAGCTCACTGCGCGCCCTATGGATAGCTGTGATTGGGCAGTTATCGGTAGTTTTCCTGTTAATTGTAAGTTGTGAGTGCTATCAATATGAATGATAGGGTAGTTGACTACACTCTCTTCTGAACTAAGCTTTTCATTAGCATTAGCATTAGCATTAGCATTAGCATTAGCATTAGCATTAGCATTGCGGTTTTTATCAGTAGTAACTTTAAGCTCAGTGCTAGATTGAGAGTTAGGCTTAGTAGTTAACATCTCACTATTTTTAATATGAGTAACTTTACCTGTGATAGGCGATTTTATAATTAAGTGTGCGCTAACCAAGGGTTCCGATAAGGAGGGTTTTAGCTCGGTCTTACTATTATTCGTTTGATTATTGGTTGTTTGATGAGAGCTTGCTTCAGCAGAAGCTTGTTGCTCGTAATTCTTTTCGCTTGAGGGGTGTTGAGTGGTTTTTTGGTTAGATTGTTGAGCCTGAGTTGTTTGTTCTGCCACATCAGTACCGACTTGAGGCTCAGTTTTTCTAGTTAAGGTTAATTTTCTAGGTGTTTTTTTAGGCTCTATTTTTACTCCCTCAACATAAACATCTACCATATCGCTGGCTAGGTTTTGCAGTTCACTTTTTGTAACTTTGGCCTCAAGCTCAGCCAACACTTGCCCTTTGGTTACTTCCTCACCCTCTTTAATCATCAAACTACTTGAAAGTAGGGTATAGGGTATTTCAATATCTGCGCTCAAAGCGGGTACTAACGTGCCTTCTAAGTTAAAGCTAGGCTGATAACGTTCTGGAATACTAGTAAGGATTAAGTCGTGATTAACGACAACTTTGTTATCTGAAACAATAAAGCCTGAATCGGATTGGTTGTTATCTGTGGGTGCGCTACAGCTTGTTATTATGAGACTGGTACTAAGCGCACCAACAAGCAGACCCCTAATAAGACGACTGCGGCAAGCTGATCGAGAAGGTCGTGCAAATATCAAGGGTGATAACATAAATAAAGGGTCCTATATGACGGGTTATAAGAAGCTTTTCATCTATATTAAGCTATCAATCCCACAATCTTGTTGATAGATTGTGTTAACTTTGTGCAAAAGACTTGAAATTTTCATCAATGCCTTTATCAATCAGTAAGTGTTATAAATAGTGTTTTACATTAAAAAGCGTCATACAACATATAATAAGAAAAAAAATACATATGTATCAAGAATATCAAGTTTAGTAAAGGTTCAATCAATCTGAATGACATCGAACTAAATAAAGTCCTAAATCAATCAATATCCTATCTTATCCTAAAGGAGATATCATGAGTAATGAAGAGCTAAATCAACAAAATGCCACCAATGTGGATAGTGCACTAGATCAAGACGTACAAAATGAAGCGCAAACTGATGACGCACAACAGATAGATAAAACTCAAGAAAATCAAGACTTTGCAACGGGTAATGAAAAAACAGATATGACTGTATATGAAGAACGTATTGCCCAATTAGAGGATGAGGTAAAAGCAGCAAAAGAAGGTCAAGCCCGTGCCAATGCTGATGCCTATAATGCGCAGAAGCGAATGGAGCAAGAGACGGAAAAAAGTCGAAAATTTGCGCTACAAAAGTTTGCTAAAGAGTTATTAGAGGTGGTGGATAACCTTGAGCGTGCCATTGTTAGCGTTGAAGATGACAGCAATGCCGATGATGCCATCTTACAAGGCGTGAAACTGACTCACAAATCTTTCTTAACTGTGCTTAACAAGCAAGGCGTTGAAGTGGTTGACCCAGTACAACAGAAGTTTGATCCAGAGTTCCACGAAGCAGTGGGTATCGATCCAAATGCGCCAGCAGATACAGTAGGTGAGGTACTTCAAAAAGGCTATACCTTAAACGGTCGTTTATTGCGTCCAGCCATGGTTAAAGTGGGTCAATAACATCACAATAACGCCCTGAATATACATAATAAACACAAAAAAATAGATTTTAAGCCAAATATGGCTTGAAAAATATTAGCAGTAAACCGATATATAAAGACAACAAGCAAGGCTTACGACATTTTAGTAAATACAATGACTTTGGTAGATACAGTGGTTTGGTATATACGATGAACAGTAAGCTAATAGCTAACATGTAACTTAAATAGAAATAAACAATAAATAATCTGGAGTTTTATATTATGGCTAAAACAATCGGTATTGACCTAGGTACGACTAACTCTTGTGTCGCAGTAATGGAAGGTGACAAGGTTAAAGTTATCGAAAATGCTGAAGGTACACGTACAACCCCATCAATCATTGCTTATAAAGATGGTGAAATCCTCGTTGGTCAGTCAGCAAAACGTCAGGCAGTGACAAATCCTAATAACACGCTTTTTGCGATTAAGCGCTTAATTGGTCGTCGTTTTGATGATAAAGTGGTCCAAAAAGACATTGGCATGGTGCCATACAAAATTGTAAAAGCGGATAATGGTGATGCTTGGGTTGAAGTAAATGATAAAAAAATGGCACCACCACAGATTTCTGCTGAAATCCTACAAAAAATGAAAAAAACAGCAGAAGACTATCTAGGTGAAAAAGTAACAGATGCTGTAGTAACCGTTCCTGCATACTTCAATGACTCACAACGTCAAGCCACTAAAGATGCGGGTAAAATTGCTGGTCTAAACGTTAAGCGTATTATTAACGAACCAACGGCAGCTGCCCTTGCTTATGGTATGGATAAGAAAAAAGGTGATAGTACAGTAGCTGTATATGACTTAGGTGGTGGTACATTTGACGTATCTATCATTGAAATTGCAGATGTTGATGGCGAGCAGCAGTTTGAAGTGTTATCAACCAACGGTGATACTTTCTTAGGTGGTGAAGACTTCGACCTAGCATTAATCGACTTCTTAGTAGAAGAGTTCAAAAAAGAACAAGACTTCAACCTAAAAGGTGATGCGCTAGCGATGCAGCGTCTAAAAGAAGCTGCGGAAAAAGCAAAAATTGAACTATCAAGCGCGCAAAGCACTGAAGTGAACCTACCATACATCACTGCAGATGCGACAGGTCCAAAACACTTGGTAGTTACCATCAGCCGCTCAAAGCTTGAAGCATTAACTGAAGACTTGGTTAAACGTACTATCGAGCCATGTAAAGTAGCGCTAGAAGATGCCGGTCTAAAAGCCAGTGAAATCGACGACGTTATCTTGGTTGGTGGTCAGACTCGTATGCCATTGGTACAAAAAACAGTGGAAGAGTTCTTCGGTAAAGAGCCACGTAAAGATGTGAACCCTGATGAAGCAGTTGCCGTTGGTGCAGCGATTCAAGGTGCGGTATTGTCTGGTGACAAAACTGACGTTCTACTACTAGACGTTACCCCGCTAACCCTAGGTATTGAAACTATGGGTGGTGTGATGACACCAATCATTGAGAAAAACACCATGATTCCAACTAAGAAATCACAGGTATTCTCAACAGCGGAAGACAATCAGCCAGCAGTAACCATTCAGGTATACCAAGGTGAGCGTAAAGTTGCCTCACAAAACAAATTGCTTGGTAACTTCAACCTAACGGATATTCCACCAGCACCACGTGGTATCCCACAAATTGAAGTGACCTTTGACATCAACGCTGACGGTATCATGAATATTTCAGCTAAAGACAAAGGTACGGGCAAAGAGCAAAGCATCCAGATTAAAGCAGACTCAGGCTTGTCGGATGAAGAGATCGAACAAATGGTACGTGACGCAGAAGCGAACGCTGCTGAAGATGAGAAATTCGCAGCGCTAGCGCAAGTGCGTAACGAAGCAGACGGCCGTATCCATGCGATCCAAAAAGCGCTAAAAGAAGCAGAGGATAAAGTCACTGAAGATGAGAAAACTGCGGTTGAAACAGCTATCAGTGAGCTAGAGTTGGCTGCTAAAGAAGATGATCACGATGACATCAAGGCCAAGCTTGAAGCGCTAGACAATGCTTTCTTACCTGTTAGTCAGAAAATCTATGCCACTGGACAAGGCACAGAAGGCGTAGATCCTAACCAAGCAGGTGCTGGTGCACAAGCTGACACAGCAGCAGACGATGACGTTGTTGACGCTGAATTCACTGAAGTGAATGAAGACGATAAGAAGTAATTAGCTAATTTAGAGTTAGATTAGTTGTTAACAAAAAGACCGTGCTCTTAGAGTACGGTCTTTTTTTATGGGTTAAAGTTTTGTATTTAAAAAGAAAGAAGGCGCGCTTAGCTTAAACAGAAATAGCACTTAAACAACAACAGAACTTAAACAGAAGCAGACAACTGCTCAATCAAACGGTCACAGTCCTTATGGCTAAGCTTGGCATTCATTACTAACCGAATGCGTGCGGTACCTTCAGGTACTGTCGGTGGGCGAATCGGCAACGCATAAAACCCTGCCTTTTGTAGTGCCTGAGCTTTGTGTACCGCACTGGCATTGTCGCCCAATATATAAGGAATGATAGGCGACTGATACTCTGTATTAACAGATAAGGCCTTAACAGACGAGTCGCTGTTGATCGCCTGAGATACACGTAAAGAGGTGTCAGCTAAGTGTCTGCGTAACGGGTGTAGTTCAGACATTTTTGCCAGTATAAAACGAGTCCAGCAATGGGTAATGGGGGGCAGTGCGGTACTAAAGATAAAAGAACGCATTTGATTGACCAACCACTCTCGAATTGACGCATCACAAATCACATAAGCGCCCATCGATGCGAAGGCCTTACCAAAGGTGCCGACAATATAGTCGATATCTTCTAAGGTCTGGGTTTCTTCTGCCAGTCCAAGTCCATTGTGGCCTAGAACACCAACGGCATGAGCCTCATCGACATACAACTCAATGCGAGCATCCTGCGCTTTTAGATTGACTAACGCCTTTAAGTCAGCGCGATCTCCGTCCATACTAAAGATGCTTTCGGTCACCACAATAATACGCTCAACCTCATTGCCGGCTTGCTCAATTAAACTGGTTAAGTGCGTTAGGTCATTATGGCGATAGCGTTGATAACGGCAATGGGTATGACTTTTACCAATCAGACGCACCCCATCTATTAGGCTGGCGTGAATTAAGCTGTCGGTCAAAATTAAGGTACTTAAAGGCAGTTTGGCCAGTGCGGGCAAAATACCGATATTGGCATGGTAGCCACTGTTGACTACCAATACGGCTTTGTTAGATGTTCCCCGCTGTGCATCAGGCAAGGCAAGCTTGTACCAGTCTAATAGCTCGGCTTCAAGTAAGGGCAACTGGCTATGATTGCCAGTTAACAGTCGCGAAGAAGTTGATCCCATTTTGGGTATTGCAGAATCTGGCATTTCTTGTAAGTAGCTCAAAAATTGTGACTGCAGTTGTGTTTCGTTGCCCAATCCCAAGTAATCATTACTCGAAATATTCAGCAGTTTTTGATTATTTAGGATAATCCATTGATCTTGGTGCTTAACAGGCGGTAGTTGCCGATATTGATCTTTTGATTTTAGGGTGTCTAGTTGCTGAGCGACACTAAAACTTGTGGGTCCATTCATAAACTTCTGTCCTTATTGGTCTTATTTTATTGGTATAAATCGCTTGTTTTATAGAAAATATAGAGAAAACCTTGAAAAACAGGGGAGCGTTGGGCAAATAAGCGCTAGCAATATATCGCTTGCATTGCAGAAACCGCTAATTGTAACAAAAGTTTTCATAAACTGGGCTTTGTAACCCATTAGACAACTAAAATTTGCAAAAGTTAACCTGTAGCCTATCAAACAGCGACAGACTGCCCGAAATATTTTGTTACTATATAAGCATGGATAAGGGACAGAGTTAAAGACGGCCACAAGGCCAGCTAACTTGTCCTACTAGTAAAAATTTTAAAAATTAACATTAACAACGAAATTAACGTTACTGATTTTCAAAGATACTTTTTTTAAAAATACCATTTTTCAAAAATTGTATTTCAATCGTACTTCATAAGGAGAAGCACAATGAAACTATTACAGAAAACACTACTTGCATTAGCTGCTGGTTCACTAATGACAGTTGGCGCTCAAGCAGCCATTAACTATGGTAATGGTATGACAGCACAACCATACATTGGTGCCAAAATTGGTCAGTATGATTTAGACAAAGCCAAAGACGAAGCCTTTTCATACGGTATCTATGGTGGTGCCAAGTTTACTCCAATCTTTGGTATTGAAGCGGAGTATATGACCACCAACAAAGAAGACTTTGCTAAGAACGCATTGAACAGAAGTAAATACGAAGCTGATGTTTATGGCTTATATGGCACAGCAGAGTACCTATTCCCAGGCTCTAATATGTATGCCAAAGGCCGTGTAGGTGTTGCTAAAAACAAAGTTAAAATGAAAAATAGAATGATTGCTGGTAATACGCTTGTTAGTAACCGTTCAGAATCTGATACAGGCATTGCAGGTGGTGTAGGTCTAGGATATAACTTCACACCAAATGCAGCAGTTGAATTGGCTTATGACTGGTATCCAAAAGTTAAAGATATTGGTTATAACGGACGTGACTTAAAAGCAGAAGGACTTACACTAGGTGCTAACTTCAAATTCTAAGCATGGTTAATCTATAACACTGATGTATAGATAAAAAAAGCGATCGTTGCCCAGTAGCGGTCGCTTTTTTATCAGCCCTCTTTTGTATTAAGGGATAGATATGTTTAATAAAGCGTTGTTTGCTGTTGCAGTTGCCACAGCGAGTTCATTGGTCAGCGTTGGTGCCACTGCTGCCGTCAACTATGGCAATGGTATGGTAGTTGAGCCTTATGTTGGCATTAAGTTTGGTCAATATGACCTAGATCATGCGGAAGACAAAGGTATCTCTTATGGTGTCTATGGCGGTGCTAAGTTCACGTCAAACTTTGGTATTGAAGCTGAATATCTAGGCAGTAGTGATGAAGATTACCAAAGTGATTTTTCTAGACACTCAGAGTATCATGCGGATGTTTACGGTATATATGGTACAGCACAATATCTATTTCCAGCTACACCAGTATACGTTAAAGGACGTGTGGGTGTTGCCAAAAACAAAGTAAAGGTTGATGCTAGAACCTATCGCTATTGGCAACATGAAGGTGGTTACTCTGATAGTGGTCTTGCAGGTGGTTTAGGTTTTGGCTATAACTTGGCACCAAATGCCTCAGTAGAAATTGCATATGATTGGTATCCAAAGATAGATAATTTGGCAGATCAAGGCAACTCGGATGCCACAGGAATTACTCTTGGTGCGCACATGAGGTTTTAATAACACATAATAAAACAAGAGGCGAATCAGCGCTGATTGTAGCAACTTGTAGCCAGAACCGGAGCATCGTAACTTTATGTTTTTATTAGCGTTATTTTTTTTGCAAAACTTAACAACTGACCTATTAAATCACCACACACTTAACAAAGCACTTTGTTAATATATAATCATAACAAGGACAGAGGATGACGTTAAGGACGAGTAAGATAGCTATAAACGCATAAGCGAATAGATGGATAAATAGACGAATAAATACTAGCTGCTTAAGTACTTTCTTATATATTAGTCGTTTATCTTATATTCACATGTTTATATCTCTTAACTCATATACATCTTAACTTCTAAATTCGGTTAACTCTGTACCAGATAGATTATAGGAATACTTAAATAGGAGAAGAATAATGAAACTATTACAGAAAACACTACTTGCATTAGCTGCTGGTTCACTAATGACAGTTGGCGCTCAAGCAGCCATTAACTATGGTAATGGTATGA
>NZ_KB907625.1:0-80190 GCF_000382145.1 Psychrobacter lutiphocae DSM 21542 | reverse complement strand
TATGACAGCACAACCATACATTGGTGCCAAAATTGGTCAGTATGATTTAGACAAAGCCAAAGACGAAGCCTTCTCATACGGTATCTATGGTGGTGTTAAGTTTACTCCAATCTTTGGTGTTGAAGCGGAGTATATGACCACCAACAAAGAAGACTTTACAAAGAACATGTTAGATAGAAGAAAATATGAGGCAGATGTTTATGGCTTATATGGCACAGCAGAGTATCTATTCCCAGGTTCTAATATGTATGCCAAAGGTCGTTTAGGTGTTGCAAACAACAGAATTAAAATGCAACAAAGACTATATAATGGTCAAGTAGTTCGAGGCAAAAACAAACAGTCTGATACGAACATTGCTGGTGGTGTAGGACTAGGATATAACTTCACACCAAATGCAGCAGTTGAATTGGCATATGACTGGTATCCAAAAGTTAAGGATATTGATTATAACGGACGTGATTTAAAAGCAGAAGGACTTACACTAGGTGCTAACTTCAAATTCTAATGTGCATCTAAAGAGAGTCTGATATCACTCTAAACACCCTCTAAAGCAGAGGATTGATGAATATACAAGAAAGCGATCGCTTAGCGGTCGCTTTCTTTTTGCTTTTTTGCCTTATGGTTCATTAATTAATATTGATATTTCTGTGTCCTTATAGTACATTTCACCTTGCTTCGACGTAAAACGTTCGCTTAGTGATGTTTGTTTGCAAAACTTAACAACTAAGCTATCAAAAGACGACATATTATATGAAATAATTTGTTACTATTTCAGTTATAGAAAACGGGTTTAGTATTTTAGTGTTTAATGCTATTTTGTAATCTTGCTAAGATTACTGTTATTTTTACAGGAGAACCACAATGAAACTTTTACAAAAATCGTTACTTGCTCTAGCTGCTGGCTCATTATTAACAGTTGGCGCTCAAGCTGCTGTCAATGTACAGCCATACATTGGGGCGAAAGTTGGTTATTATGACCTAGATGACGCAAAAGATGAAGCTTTATCTTATGGTGGTTACCTTGGGTTACAGTTAACACCTGAAGTTGGTGTTGAAGCTGAGTACATCACGACTAAGAAAGAAGATTTTGAAAAGAATGCAGTTGGCAGAAAAGAATATAAAGGAGAGTCTTACGGCCTATTTGCTACATATAAGTATAATATTACTGGTTCTGACTTATATGCTAAAGGTCGTTTAGGTGTAGCAAGACACAAAATCAAAATTGAAGATAAAGCTGTATCTTATCGCGGTAAAAGATCTAAATATGACACTGGTATCGGTGGTGGTTTAGGCTTTGGCTATAACTTTGGTTCAAATGCTGCTGTTGAACTAGCTTATGAATGGTATCCAAAAGTTGATAGAATTGAAAACAGAGGCGACCTAAGAGCAGAAGGTGTTACTTTAGGTGCACATTTCAAATTCTAAAATCTGAACTGCTTTAGAATAGATTTAAAGAGCATAAAAAACGACCGCATTGCGGTCGTTTTTTTGTTGGGTAAAATAAAACTAATCAATTGTAAGCTGTAAAAAATGCTAATATAAATAACAGATTGCATAAAATAATATTAAATATAGACTTAAGAACAAAAGTTGTTTAAGGATGAGTTTATATTAAAAACTAAGGACAGAAGCGTTTTAAGGATAAGATTATGTTTGTAATAGAACCTTGGCATTGGTTGGTGCTCGGTGGTGTACTGATTATTGCCGAAATGTTCCTAACCACCTTTGCGACCCTCTGGTTTGGTATTGCAGCAGTGATTGTTGCTCTGTTGAGTTGGCTATTACCTTTGCCAGAATTTTTGCAAGTTATTTTGTGGCTGGTATTTTCTATCCTAATGGTGGTGGTCTGGTTTAAATATGTCAAACCTTTATCGGTAGATCGCACCAAGGCAGGTCTAGGTGGCAGCATCATTATTGGTGAAACTGGTATTATTACCAAAGTTCCTACCTTAGATAAAGTGGGCACCATACGTTTTAGTGTACCCATTGTCGGTGCAACAGAATGGCGTTGTCGTACGCGTGGTGAGCCACTAGAGCTGGGTCAAAGAGTCGTAGTGGTTGAAGTTATTGGTAATGAGTTGGTGGTTGCACCAGCCAAGCTACCGCCAAAAGTGCATTATCGATAGTCAGCAATATAGATAGTCAGCAATTTCAAATTAGCATAATATTTAGCATGAAAATTAGTATGAGTGAACTATAAAATAATAAACTTTAATAGATAAAGAAAGCAGGAGTAAGGAAGATGGGTGGTTTTAGTGTGGTTATGTTGGTTTTAATTGCTCTAGTGGTGTTTACCATATTTAAAGGCGTCAGAATTGTACCACAAGGTTACAAATGGATTGTGCAACGTTTAGGGAAGTATCATCAGACCTTAGAGCCTGGCTTAAATATTATTATTCCGTATGTTGATGATGTGGCTTATAAATTAACGACTAAAGATATTGTATTAGACATCCCATCACAAGAAGTGATTACCCGCGATAACGTGGTGATTATTGCCAATGCTGTGGCTTATATCAGTATTGTGCAGCCAGAAAAGGCAGTATATGGTATTGAAGACTACGAACATGGTATCCGTAATTTAGTGCAGACCTCGCTGCGCTCTATCATTGGTGAGATGGATTTAGACAGTGCTTTATCTAGCCGAGATCATATCAAAGCTTTGTTAAAACAGGCCATTTCAGAAGACATCGCAGACTGGGGCATTACCTTAAAAACAGTCGAGATTCAGGATATCAACCCTTCTGATACGATGCAAACCGCGATGGAAGAGCAAGCAGCAGCAGAGCGTCAGCGCCGAGCAACTGTAACCCGTGCTGATGGTCAGAAGCAGGCTGCTATTTTAGAGGCGGATGGTCGTTTAGAGGCCTCACGCCGTGATGCTGAAGCTCAAGTCGTTTTGGCAAAAGCTTCAGAAGAGTCGATACGCTTAGTTTCACAAGCTATGGGGACAGAAGAGATGCCAGTTGTATATTTACTCGGTGAACAATATATCAAAGCGATGCGTGAGCTTGCTGAGTCTGATAATTCAAAAATGGTGGTATTGCCAGCAGATATTGTAAGTACTGTGAAAGGAATGGTTGGTGACAAGTTCAAGACGTAATAGCCATTCAATGTAAATATAATATAAGTAGCGCTAATTTGAGAAGTATAAAAGACTTAGGTAGCTTACTGAATATAATCGAATAGCTTTTATTTAAAAGCTGTTCGATTTTTTTGTTTTAGGGATATATGAATATTTTAGGGGGTATAAAGAGAGCAGGTATATTAGCTCAAAAGATAGGTAAATTATTAGCCTCAATATTGCTATCTTTTTGATTTAGAATAATTTTTTAGCTTAGAATAGCTAGACTCTGTTGAACGCTAGTAAAAAGATTACACTTCTTTAACGCTAAATAACATATCTATTATTTAACATCTGCTAAATGTATTGCTAATATCTTTAAGCAAAGCTACTTTTAGTTATAGGTGGCTTTATTAAAGAATTATGCTGTTATAATTACATATGTATTTATAAGCATATTTGTTGAACAGGTTATCTATTAAAAAAATAATTAAAATAGAACAAAATGACAGAGGTAAAAAAATGACAATAGAAAACTATACCATCGCAGACTATTTGTTTGATCGGATTGCTGAAGCTGGCGCAACCGAAGTGTTTGGTGTTCCCGGTGACTATAATCTTTTATTTTTAGACAATATACTTGCTTCGGATAAGCTTCGTTGGGTAGGCAATACCAATGAGCTAAATGCTGGTTATGCGGCAGATGGATATGCTCGTGAACGTGGGTTTGCTGCTATGGTGACCACCTTTGGTGTGGGTGAGCTGTCAGCTATTAATGCGACTGCCGGCTCTTATGCAGAGTACGCACCAGTACTTCATATTACTGGTGCTCCGAAAATGAAGTTACAGGATAAAAAATTAGTATTACACCATAGTTTGGGTAATGGTATCTTTGATAATTTTGCCAAAATGGCTGAATCAGTATCGGTTGCTCAGGCAATTATCACCCCAGAAAATGCTGCCTCACAGATTGATTACGTTATTACTCAGATAGTTAAAAAACAACGTCCTGGCTATATTTCACTGCCCGCTGATGTGGCACAAATGCCTATTTATCCGCCCTCTAAAAAACTTGACCTACAACGTGATAATCATACCAGTCAGCAAGCACTAGATGAGTTTAAACAGGCTTTAATTCAGTTCATAGATGGTAAAGAAACCATGCTACTTGCCGATATCATGGTTAAGTACTTAGGGCTTAAAAATGCGCTAAATGAACTTATTGAAGATACGAGTATTCCTTATGCGACCCTCTCTTGGGGTAAGTCACTACTCAATGAGCAAAGTGAGCGCTGGGCTGGAGTGTATTATGCAAGTGTGTCAGATCCAGTCGTGAAGGATGCGGTTGAAAACTCTGAGTGTCTGATAATGGTCGGTGTTACATTTACTGATACAACCAGCTCAGGCTTTAGTCAGGAAATTGAAGCATCACGTACCATTAATATAAGTGAGGAAGAGTCTAGTATAGGCGATAAAGTATTTGCGCCTATAAGTATGAAAGATGCCCTGCAAGTGTTACATGAGGTATTAACCTCTGGTATTAAGGTCGTTCCCAAACCGCTTCAA
Source organism: Psychrobacter lutiphocae DSM 21542 (assembly GCF_000382145.1). Taxonomy (GTDB): domain Bacteria; phylum Pseudomonadota; class Gammaproteobacteria; order Pseudomonadales; family Moraxellaceae; genus Psychrobacter; species Psychrobacter lutiphocae. The sequence continues at coordinate 75,560 of NZ_KB907625.1, read as the reverse complement.
GGCAGTATTGAAACGTATCAGCAACAAGCAGATGACGATGACGCTTTGTTACAGCAAGACTTATGGCATATTGTGGCAGATAACTTAACTGAAAATAGCTTGGTATTTGCTGAACAAGGTACTTCTTATAATGGTATGGGTCCAATTCCATTACCAAAAGGAGTAACCTTCCATGGGCAGCCTCTTTGGGGATCAATTGGTTATACCTTGCCAGCCAGTTTAGGCGCAGGTATTGCATCTGCAGACAAACGCTCTATTTTATTAATCGGTGATGGATCTTCATTACTAACCATTCAAGACATAGCCATTATGCTACGTGAAAAGCTAAACCCAGTTATCCTATTAATCAATAATTCAGGATATACTATTGAACGGGCTATTCATGGGGAAGAAGAAATCTATAACGATATCCCTAATATTGACTGGCAACTTATCCCCAAAGCCTTTGGGGCAACTGATGACAACTGTCTGATACTTAAAGCGAAAACAGCAGGTGAGCTTAAATCTGCAATCGCACAAGCGAAAGAAACAACGGACAAAATGGTATTTATAGAGGTATTTACAGGTGTGATGGATATCCCCCCTGTATTGGCAAAACAAGCAGCCTTATTCTAATGTCTGGATTTCTAATGCTTTAGTATGATATTTCTAAATTGTCCGACACCCTCATGGTTTGTTAACTGTGAGGGTGTTTTCAATCTATGTCATTAAATTATACCAAATCTAAAAATTAAGCTATCGAGGAAAACGAGTGCAAACGCTACATATAGTAGGTTCAACGAGTTTGACAAAGATAGGTTATTTTTTAGAAAAGGTATTAGTATGCTTTATAGCATATTGCTTTAATCTCATCCTAATTAGAATAACAAGACTGGACTAAAAGTGCCAGCCTTGTCATTTTTTATTGAGCTAAAAGCCTCTAAATCACTTTTGAAAAGCGGCCTTTTTCCTTACTCGCTAAGTAAGTGTCAAACACCATAGCCACGTTACGGGCAAGCAGACGACCTTTAGGTAAGATACGAATACCTGCCGCATCCATATCAATTAATCTGTCTTGCTGCATCTCTCCAAGCTGCTGAATTTCATCAATAAAGTAGGTGATGGCATCAATACCAAACTTTTGGTTTAAGTCTTTAAAGTCGATGTAGTCATGGCAAAGTAAGTTTGAAATCACATAACCGCGTAAACGGTCTTGAATGTTGGTCTTGATGTGTCTAACAGCGGGTAATTTTCCGGCATCTACCATCGCTTTATACTCATCTAAATCCGTATGGTTCTGCAAAATGTGAGTAGAGGTATTGCCTCTATTAGCATGAAGGGTGCTATTAATCTGACTGATCGAAGATACGCCAAAACCTAATAAGTCACAGTCACCGAGAATGGTATACCCTTGGAAATTACGGTGTAAAACTCCTTCACGCTGCGCCACTGCCATGCTGTCATCAGGCTTAGCAAAGTGATCAATGCCAATATACTGATATCCCGCATCATTTAACGCGGCTATGGTATTGCTAAACATCTCAAGTTTTTGGCTTGGACTAGGTAAATCCTCGTCCTTGATTTGGCGTTGTGCTTTAAAGCGATGAGGTAAGTGGGCATAATTAAAAATAGACAATCTATCTGGTGATATATCGATAATGGTCTCTACCGTTTTGGCAAAGGTTTGAGGGGTTTGATGCGGCAGCCCATAGATTAAATCAATATTGGTGGACTTAAAGCCTAGGCGACGGGTTTCGTCCATAACCTTACGAATAAGTTCTTCAGACTGTACTCGATTGACCGCAATTTGGACTTTGTCATCTAAATCTTGTACCCCGAAGCTGACTCGATTAAAGCCTAGATTACGTAAAACTTCAAGAGTCGTCTCTCTAATCTCTCTTGGATCTATTTCTACTGAATAATCACCAATCTCAGGATGCTCATCAGAGGTATCTGCTGGTGATGTCGGTGCAAATTCAAACTGAGTCTGTAAAAACTGCCATAATTCAATCAGCTCTGCATCGCTAAAGAAGGTCGGTGTGCCACCACCTAGATGTAACTGTTTGACATAAGGTTTGCCACCTGAGTCAGGAAGCTCTAATAAGGCCCGTTTTTGTTTGACTTCTTTTTTTAAGTACTCTAAATAGTCACCAGCATCGCTGTTCTTTTTGGTGATGATCTTATTGCAGGCGCAGTAGTAGCAAAGATGGCGACAAAAAGGGATATGAAAATATAGCGAAAGAGGCGTATTCGGGTCACGACTGGTTAAAATATTTAATTCAGTAGCACTTTCGATAGGTTTAAACTCCAAAGCAGTGGGATACGAAGTATAGCGGGGCCCTGAACGATTGTATTTGTGAATCAAAGCCTCATCGTATTCTAATTGCGGCATGTCAGAGGTAGCAGTATCAAACTGTTTTTTTGCGTAAGGATTTGGGGGAACAAAATCCGAGCGTTGAGTTGAGGGGGGAAGGTTGGCTTGGTCTGTAAATATTGCAGAATTAGTCATAAAGCTAGCCTCACAGATGCTATGAAAACATTAATGGGGCTCATTATAACAAATTTCATAGACTGCGCCTGTAAGCCTAAAGTAGCAGGACTTTGATATGTTGTTAAAAGAAATGGACTAGTTATAGATTGCGAAGTGATAATTAATAATTTATTATAAATTTATAGTTAAGGATAAAAAATATTAATGGGTTGTTTGTTGCTAATGCATGAATATGCCAACCACTGCCTTATTTATAATTCATATCGCCTCTAAACAATGAAGGCTACGAAACAATCAGCATTAAAATAAGAAAAATAAAATAACAAAAATAACACCTAAGGTTAAGGTATCTTTATGTCTTTTGCTCAAGTTTGTACCCGCTCTGTCGTTGGATTGCACGCACCAAAAGTAATGGTAGAGGTGCATCTATCTCAAGGATTGCCAGCTTTGACCATAGTGGGACTGCCTGAAGCAGCAGTACGTGAAAGTAAAGATAGAGTACGCTCAGCAATTATCAATGCCAATTTTCAATTTCCCAATCGGCGATTGACCATTAACTTGGCACCAGCTGATTTACCGAAAGATGGTGCCCGCCTAGATTTACCGATAGCTCTGGGAATTTTGGCTGCCAGTGGTCAGATAGAGGCAGGGTGGTTAGCAGGTTATGAATTTATCGGAGAGTTGGCGCTAAATGGTGATTTGCGACCCGTATCGGGCAGTCTGGCAGTAGCACGAGCGATCAAGAGTGAAGCCAACAAAGCACAACAGGTTGCCAGAAACAAACAGGCTGCCAACAGTGTCAAAACTAAAAGCAATCATCCTCAGCAGTCAACAATGTCAAGCCAACAGCAGCAAATTAACCAAGCTTCATCTAGTATCGCTGCCAATACAAGTTCTAGCAACACTACCTCTATTAAGTTGATAGTGCCAGCTAATAATGGTGCAGAAGCCAGCCGTGTGGCAGGCGTTACTGTTTATGCAGCTTCAACCTTGCAAGTGGTATGTGAACATTTGCGTGCTGAAAATTGTATGAGTTATCAAGCTAATGGTGATGTCAATACAGAGGGGCAACTGTCACCTGTGATATCGAAAGCGCCCATCGTCACTGCCAGTTATAAAGTGGATTTAGCAGATGTTAAAGGGCAGCATCATGCTCGACGTGCCTTAGAAATTGCAGCGGCTGGTGGGCACTCCTTATTGTTAACTGGGCCACCTGGTTCAGGAAAAACCTTGATGGCGGCACGTTTACCGACTATTTTACCTGATTTGAATGATGAAGAAGCATTAGAAGTCGCTAGTACCTACTCAGTGACGGATACCGAGTATCAGTATGGCACCCGACCTTTTCGCGAAATTCACCACACCATATCTGCTGTGGCTTTGGTCGGTGGAGGCTCACGCCCAAAACCTGGTGAGATAACCTTGGCCAATAAAGGAGTGCTTTTTTTGGATGAAATGCCCGAATTTGACCGCAAAGTACTCGAAGTATTGCGTCAGCCACTAGAATCGAAGCAGATTACCATTAGTCGTGCCAATCAACAAGCTACTTTTCCTGCTAACTTTCAGTTAGTAGCAGCCATGAATCCTTGTCCTTGTGGCTATTATGGAGATCCTTCTGGACGCTGTCATTGTCGTCCTGAGCAAATTCAGCGATATCAGGATAAGATTTCAGGTCCTCTACTAGATAGAATAGACTTGCATGTCAATGTACCCGCTTTGCCCATCAGTGACTTGCAGAACAGCAGTATGGGAGAGGCATCAAAGCAGGTGCGTCAGCGTGTCACTACCGCCTATCAGCGACAACAAGACAGGCAAAGCAAGCCTAACAGTGAGCTAACACCAGGTGAAATAGATGAGCATATTGTACTTGGTGACAACGAAAAGAATTTGCTGGCAATGGCACAATCTAAGCTCAACTTATCAGCAAGGGGTTATCATCGCTTGCTAAGAGTAGCACGAACTATCGCTGATCTGGCAGGTAGTCCCAATATTGAAAGCGCTCATTTGAGTGAGGCGCTAAGCTATCGAGCAGCTAGTGCTTGATGTGGTTGCCAAACTCTTATGATGGTTGTAAGACTACTTGTAATGAGTAGGACTTACGCATGAGTAGATATTATGGCAACTGGTTATTATTTATGAGTCCTCTGAAGGTAGAGCCAGACGCTCCATAAATAACAACCAGTCGCTTTTAAAGCCTTAAAGTCGTATTTTTGCGTAAGTCCTAATGAGTTTAAATTAAATATGCTATATTTTTAAGCTTTTGGTCTTTGTACACGACATTCTTTAATAAAAACTATGACACCCCCTCTAGCTCCCCCTTAATTAAGAGGGAGAACTCCTATGTTTTTAAAGGGGGGTTGGGAGGGTTGATGAAATATTCTTTCTAAATTATTAGAAAAAATAATTCAAAAGTTTTTGTCGTTTACAAAGGCTTTTGGTTCAAAAAGCTTGATATTTTAACCATGCAAATTTTTAAAGAAACTCAAAGAGGCTTCTGGCATCCAGTCGGAATTAATTTTTTTATTCTTCCAGTTAATAAAGCCAATGTGACCCCCATGCTTAGTCTCACACAAGAGCACCTTATTTGAAACGTCTGCCTGTGAAGGTATGATGCCTAAAAAAGGATCATCCAGCGCAGTAACAATCATCGTTGGTTTTTTGATACCAATCAGGTGTGGCATAGCAGAGGCTTGGCGATAATAGTCATTTTTTGAGCGATATCCATGACGGGGTGCGGTGAAAGCATGGTCAAAGTCGCTTAGACGGCGACTGGCCTTGATGCCTGCCAGCTCTTCGTCAGACAATGCATATTCTAATGCCTTATTGATAATAGGATTGAGCAAGTAAGGGGTGTAGATACGGCGGCCGAGTAATTTATCCATTGCCATCGAAGATGAGGCTAACTCAAGAGGTGCTGATATAATACTAGCGGCATTACACAAAGCATCGTCACCATACTCTCCCATATATTTGGCTAAGACATTACCACCCAGTGACGTACCAACAGCATAAACACTTTCATAGCGCTTTGTTAAGTATGCAAGTGTGTGATGTACTTCAAAGCTGTCACCAGCTTCGTAAAAGACACTGCCATTGACTCGAGTGCCACCGCAACTACGAAAATGAGCAACAACATAGTGCCAGCCTTGTGCATGTACGTAATGACCTAAAGTTCGGGCATAGTGGCTCTGGCTACTGCCTTCTAAGCCATGAAATAATACGACAATCGGAGTTTTGTAGCGCTTGCCTGGATCTGGTTTTGACTCAGCAGCGTCATAAAAATCGTAAGCCACTTCACTTTCATTTAATGAGTCCAAAAATAAAGCACGACGATAAGAGGGAGCATCAGCCATAGTAAACTTTGGCAAGATGGTCTGAATATGAGGGTTAGCAAGCCAAAGTGGTGTTTTAAAAGGTTTGATATTAAAGTCAGCTAATGAGTTCAACATAGGTCAAAGAGTCTCGTTTTCATAATCAGAAGAGTGCACACTAAATTGGCTTTATTATAAAGTCAATAATTTCAGTGTACAACTGATTACTGAAAAATATTGTTAATTAAAGAACTAATTAAAAGCTGTATAGAATAACGTTGATCGCCGTTGAGGCCTTAACTGACTTCTGACTAAGAGTTAAGAACATACCTTAGTCCTTGGTTAAGTTGGCTTATTCACATACTCGTCCATCTTTTCCCAATCGTTCTTTTAGGGTGTGGATATCGGCTTCTGGTAAGGTCACAGTTAAGGTTACAGCCTTGTCATAATTAACCTCATCAATATTGCCACCCATATCTTCTATGATATAGCGCACTTGTGACTCATTGGCAAAGTCTGCCTCGATGGCCACTTGCGTCATCGGTATATAAGGGGTAAGCTCCATTACATCTACTGCAGCTTGTGCAGAGCTAGCATAGGCACGAGTTAGGCCGCCTGCACCAAGTTTGATACCGCCAAAGTAGCGCACCACAATAATAATTACGTTACCAATGCTTTTGTGTTGTAGTACATTTAAGATGGGACGTCCAGCGGTGCCACCAGGTTCACCATCATCATCAAAGCCGGCGCTGGTGGTATTGTCAGGGTCGCCAATGATATATGCCCAGCAGTGATGACGGGCATCTGGATACTTTTCACGCAATTGTTCCACGTGAAACATGGCTTGCTCGCGACTGTGCACGGGATAGGCGTAGGTGATAAATTCTGACTTTTTGATATCAAGTCGGGCGGCCACGGGTTTTGCTAAAGTTTGATAAGTCATAAGCGTTTTAATTTATCGTTACGTTTAGAGTTAGAGTTAGAGTGCTATCAGTTTGGTTTTAGGTGGATAGCTTCATGTTGTTCTTTATCGTTTTAAACGGTTATCCAAGTTGATTTAAAAAGTCACACATCTTGATAACAGTGGGTGTGTTAAACTGTGACTCATATAAAGGCCTGTCCAACAGCGCCTAGACACAGAACCGTTTTGTACCAAGGATACCATAAATGCGTTTAGACAAATTTATTAGCAAAGCAACCGAGTTATCACGTAAAGAAGCCAAAAAAGTACTACACGCTAGGGAAATTACCGTTAATGATGAAATTATAAAAGATGGTAGTGTTCATGTTGACGTGCTTAATGATGAGGTGATGTGGGCAGGCGAGCCGTTATCGGTTGCCACTGGTAGTCGCTATCTTTTATTGTACAAGCCTGAAGGCTTTGAGTGTACGCTTAAACCAAAAGAATATCCTATTGTCACCGAGCTGATTGCAGTACCTGAGCTAGAAAGCTTGCGTATTGCTGGTCGCCTGGATGTAGATACCACAGGCGCGCTGATTTTAAGCGACGATGGTCGCTGGTTGCACCGTGTCACCAGTCCCAAACACTTACATGAGAAGGTGTATGAGTTGACTTTAGCTGAATCAATGGATGCAGACGAGCAAGCACATGCGATCAAAAAAGTGGCTCAAGGCATTTTATTAGATGGTGATTATGAGCCGACCAAACCGGCGACATTAGAGTTTATCGATGATACTCATGCACGTTTGATTTTGACCGAAGGTAAATACCATCAAGTCAAACGCATGATGGGCTACTTTGGTAACAAGGTCATTGAGCTACATCGTGCCAGTATTGGTGGCATTACGTTAGACGGCTTAGAGAAGGGCGAAAGCCGCTTTTTAACAGCAGAAGAAATTGCTAGGTTTTAGATCTTAATTTTAATCACGCTTGTTTACCAAATCGACAGATAAATCTAACTATAAGTAACGAGCTACTAAACCTAGTATCTCGCTAAGCCTACATGAGTAGTACTTGCATTCGGTTGCCTTGTCATCATGTTAGACCTCTTTGACTATAAGTCAACATACGATGCAGGATGGTTTGAACTCAAAAGACAACTAAGTATACATGCTAGTTTGCAGGTTGTCCGCTTGAGATAGTAGTCCGAGAGATAGAGTAGATCTTGAAGTAAAAGGATGGATGGCTTTGTGCTGAGTCTGGCGCTAGGTACGATAGAGATATCCATGCTGCTAAAAACAATCTTTGCAGTCAGGCTTAATTGTTTAGCGGTAGCAACTCCTTCGATTTAGCGAGAGGAGGAAGTCAAGTTATCTGTTTGGAGTAGCTCATGTCTTACTTATCTGTTGTAGTATCAAACACTCTTTTTAAGCTATGGATGCTCACAACCTCTTTATGATGAATCACAAGTCCCGATACGCCAGATCTGGTGTGAAACCGATAAAGTGGCACGCCGTCAAGCGTTAGATAAAGCCATGCAAGGTAAGGCGGTGGATATAGATTGTGCTGATTTGAGTCAAAGTCATCTTTATCACAATCAGCAGTTAGCGGCAGGGCTGGTAGTCGATGCCACGCCTGCCATTTATCGTGAAGATGGAGTCCCGTTCCAAGCAGCTTATACTGATCCTAACTTTTTCCCATTTTTAGGTATTGAAAAATAAAGTCTAAACATAGACATCTCATACAAGATAAACAGCCTATATGGTCTAGTACTAGTACTAGTACTAGGGCTGGCTAGGGCTAAGGCAATACCACATTAACCACTTTCCACTCTACCAAGCCCTGACGCTGCATCTCAATGGTCAGCGGATAGCCCTTCACCTGACCTGAAAGGGTAAAGCAGTTGATGCCACAGTAGCTAAGCTTCGGCTTAGCACTGTCCTCTCCAGACTGTACGTGTGCTTCAAGCTCCGCAGATTGTTGCGCCATAATGTGCTGAATTTGATTTTTTATCACCGAGTCTAGATCCCCACGCTGTATGATGAGATCTTGTATTAAATGCTGCAAGTTCACTTTATTGGTGGCAATCGCCCAGGCTGCTGCTAACTCTTTAGTGGCTTGATTGGCCTGACCTTGAGTGGTGATAAGGTCGCTGATATTGTCAGCGGTAAGCGCTTTATCGACCGCCAATGTAATGAATTCATTGGCTGCTTGGGTCAGCGGCTCGCCACCCAGCTGGGAGACCAGTGGATATTGGGCAAGCGTGATATCAAATCGAGTGGTCAGTTGTTGCTTGATATTGGGCTGGAGCTGCTCAAAGTCGATATGAGCGACTAGCGCATCCCCATCGTGCGCATCATAGGCATTTTTCATCTGATAGGCAGTGTAGTAAGGCGATGCAAAGAAATAGGCAACCAAAGCTAGGCCAATAATGACAATGAGAGTGGTAAGTTTTTTCATTTTTTCTCGGGATATAGAGGGCTGTTAATTATCAGAATAGAAGTCGTATTTTACGGAAATTTTAGGCACATAGCTATTTGTTATTGTGTACATTTTATGATGAATTAGGCTCTAAAATATGTGTTGCTAGCAATAATAATAAAGAGATTTTGGCTTGATTGCTTGATAAATGAGGTATTCGCCACCATTAATGGGGCAAAGTATTGATTAATTTTTGATTTATTTAACATATTATGTCGCCAAATTAGCCTTAATCTTAAATAAGTGGGTGTTTGGCACACATATTTATGTCCAGCAGTTGCCTCTGTTATTTATACTTATAATTATTAAATATTTATCATTTTCGCACATTATTTATAATTAGTTGATGCTGTTCCACGTGGAACATAATGGATGAATTGCACGGACAGATTGATAGGAGCCTTCATGAGCAAGAGAGATTTTTACGAAGTATTAGGTGTGGATAGAAATGCAGACGAGCGTGAGATTAAGCGAGCGTATCGTAAACTGGCGATGAAATATCACCCCGACCGTAATCCAGATGATCCAGAAGCTGAAGAGAAGTTTAAAGAAGCCTCGATGGCTTATGAAGTGCTAAGCGATAGTGATAAGCGCTCTGCTTATGACCGCATGGGACACGCTGCCTTTGAAAATGGCATGGGTGGCGGCGGCTTTGGTGGCGCTGGTGCGGGTAACTTCCAAGACATCTTCGGCGACATCTTCGGCAACTTTGGTGACATCTTTGGTCAGTCACGTGGTGGCGGTCGTCAACGCCGTGGCTCTGACTTACGCTATGTGATTGAGCTGACTTTAGAAGAAGCGGTACGTGGCTGCAAAAAAGAAATCAGCTTTACCGCACCAGCACCTTGTGACACTTGTGATGGCAAAGGAGCAAAAAATGCTTCAGATATCGTCACTTGTTCGACTTGTGGCGGTCATGGTCAAGTGCGTATGCAGCAAGGATTCTTTGCGGTACAGCAGACCTGTCCAGACTGTCATGGCACAGGTAAGCAAGTTAAAAACCCATGCTCAGACTGTCACGGCTCAGGCGTCAAAGACAAGTCACGTACTTTAGAAGTCTCTATCCCAGCTGGGGTTGATGATGGTGATAGAGTGCGTCTGGCTGGTGAAGGTGAAGCCGGTGGTGCTGGCGTGCAAAGTGGTGACTTGTATGTTGAAGTCCGAGTCAAAGAGCACCCAGTATTCAAGCGCCAAGGTGCTGATTTATATATGGATGTGCCAGTTAGCATTACCGATGCTGCCTTGGGTAAAGAAGTGGAAATCCCAACCCTTGATGGCAAAGTAAAAATCAAAGTGGCTGAAGGTACGCAAAGTGGCAAATTGCTCCGTGTACGTGGCAAGGGTGTCACCCCAGTGCGCACCACCATGAAAGGCGACTTAATCTGCCGCATCATGGTTGAGACGCCAGTGAACTTAACCCGTGAGCAAAAAGATCTATTGCGTCAATTCCAAGATACTTTAGACGGTGACAGTAAGCATGATCAGTCTCCGAAGAAAAAATCATTTTTTGAAAAGTTAGGCGATTTATTCGACTAATCTGTTTACAATCGACATAAAGTGGATTGAAAGTGAACTCAAAAAATAAGACGCAGCACAGGAGACAGTCATGACCGAAACGAACACAGCAACAGTAAAAATTGGCATTATTGGCGCAGGCGGCCGTATGGGACGCATGCTGATTGAAGCGGTCGCTAGCAACCCAAATACCAAGCTGACGGCTGCCATTGAGCGCAGTGGCTCAAGCTTGATTGGCGTGGATGCTGGCGAGTTGGTCGCATTGCCCGCCAATGGGGTGCGTCTCAGCGACGACCTAGCGTCAGAGCTGGCTAAGATTGACGTCTTGATTGACTTTAGCTTGCCAGACTCTACCGAGCAAAATGTGAAGCTGTGTGCCAAGCATCACGTCGCCATGGTCATCGGCACCACCGGCTTATCTGAAGCACAAGAGCAGGCATTAAATGAGGCCAGTGAGCAGATACCGGTGGTCTATGCTGGCAACTACTCAACTGGGGTCAATGTGTCCTTAAAGCTGATTGAAATGGCAGCCAAAGCTTTTGGTGATAGCGCAGATATCGAAGTGATTGAAGCGCACCATAAGCACAAAGTTGATGCGCCTTCAGGCACTGCCTTTATGATGGCCAATGCCGCTGCCACAGCACGTGGGCAGGACTTAAAGCAAGTGGCTGTCTATGGGCGTGAAGGGCATACAGGTGCACGTCAGCAAGGTACGATTGGTATTCATGCCATTCGTGGTGGCGAGATTATCGGTGATCACAGCGTGATGTTTATTGCCGATGGCGAGATGGTCGAGATTAAGCACCATGCTCGTGAGCGCATGACCTTTGCAGCTGGTGCAGTACGTGCTGCTGAGTGGGTGGTGGCGCAGTCGGTTGGCCGTTATGATATGCAGGATGTGTTGGGCTTAAAATAGCCTTGTTTTAACAAACCAAAAAAAGCCTAGAGCGCAATTGAACTGCCTCTAGGCTTTTTTTATGGTGTTAGGTGTTTTAGATTAGGTTAGAGTTTTTGCTATTCAGCTCAGCTTTTTTACTGTAAGCGCTTAACTCTTAAAGCTTAATTTTTAAAATTTAACACTTATAGTTTAACGCTTAAGCTTTATTTTGCTGCATCTGTCTTTCACGCACTTTAAGATACTTCTTCACTTTATCACGGGCTCGCGTTTGTTTTAAGCGTGACAAATAATCGACAAATAGCACCCCATTTAAATGGTCCATTTCATGCTGGATACACACCGCAAGCAAGCCTTCCGCCTCTTCCACAAACGGCTTACCCTCACCATCAAGCGCCTCAATCTTCACCCGCGTCGGACGCTCGACCGAATCATACACATCCGGAACAGACAAACAGCCTTCCTCATACGGCTTTTTATCCTCAACCAAAGGCGTCACTTTCGGATTAATAAACACCCTTGGATTGTCATTATTTTCTGACAAATCCATTACAATCAATTGGATATGACGGTCAACCTGGGTGGCAGCCAATCCAATGCCTTTTGCATCGTACATGGTTTCGATCATATCCTCGATTAGTTGTTTAATCTCAGCATCGACAGTTTTGACCGGCTCAGCGATGGTACGCAGGCGTGGGTCTGGATAACTTAAAATAGGTAAAATGGCCATAGCAGTTCACATTGTTAGTTAATTTGGGATGAATTTAAGCATCTAAGACGTGTCCTCAAGTCGTACATTGACCTTTTAAATAGGCTAAAAATAGCTAATAGGCTAAAAATAGTTAGATCCTGTCATAAGCATTAAATAACGGGTTGGCATCATGATATTAATCTCGTTATTTTTCTTGTCTGGTTGCGATGCCTAACTAGGAGGTATCTTATTTTTATCACTATTTCTAAAGTGAGGACGCACCCTAGTATATTATCTGGTTATCTGCACTTAGCACTCTGATAAAGATAAGTTTTCTTTAGCCTTATCGTCAAGTATCCAAACATACAAGTGCAATAGATCTAAATACTCACTATTACTAAAATGAGGGATAAGCCCTTAAATATCAAGTCCCGTCAATTAGGACAGTCCAGTAATATTGCCTTCGATATCAATGTCGATGTGCTCGGCAGCCGGTACTTTGGGTAGGCCAGGCATGCGCATGATGTTGCCGCAAATGACCACGATAAAGCCAGCGCCAGCAGAGACGCTGATGTCACGCACATGGATGTTAAATCCGGTTGGGCGTCCTAATAGCTTGGCATCGTCGCTCAGTGAGTATTGAGTTTTGGCGATACAAATTGGCATTTTGTCTAAGCCTTGTTCCGTTAAGCGACGGATTTTGGTTTTGGCGGCTTGGCTAATGTCAATGTCGTCTGCGCCATAGATGCGCTGGGCGACGGCACGGATTTTGTCCTCGATGCTGTCTTCATTGTGATAGGCCAGCTTAAAGTTGCTGGGTTGGCCGTCGTGCTGCGCCAATAAGTCCAATAGCTTGTTAGCTAAGTCTTCACCGCCAGCACCGCCTTTTTCCCAAACTTGAGTTAACGCCACTTCCACGCCTTTGTCGGCACAGGCTTGGCGTACCAGCTCGATTTCTGCGTCAGTATCGGTAACGAAGTGATTAATAGCAACAACTACTGGCAGTCCAAAGACTTGCTTTAGGTTGTCGATGTGTTTAAGCAAGTTAGGTAAGCCTTGCTCTAGGGCGGTTAGGTTTTCTTGTTTCAGCTCGTCTTTAGCGACGCCGCCATTGTATTTTAACGCTTTAATGGTTGCGACAACCACGGCTGCATCTGGGGTTAGGCCAGCCAAATTACACTTGATATCGCAAAACTTCTCAGCGCCCAAATCAGCGCCAAATCCAGCCTCGGTTAGGGTGTAATCTGCTAAATGCATGGCGGTGCGGGTGGCAATAACAGAGTTACAGCCGTGGGCGATATTGGCAAAAGGTCCGCCGTGGACGATGGCTGGCGTGCCTTCAATAGTCTGGACTAGGTTTGGCTTAATGGCTTCTTTGAGTAGAGCAGCCATGGCGCCATGTGCTTTTAAATCACGGGCATAAATGGGTTTTTTGTCATAGCTATAAGCGACTAAGATGTTACCCAAACGCTGCTTTAAATCTATTAAATCCTTTGCCAGACAGAAGATAGCCATGACTTCTGAAGCAACGGTAATATCAAAGCCACCTTCACGAGTGACACCGTCGGTGCGCTTGCCAAGACCGCTCACAATTTGACGTAATTGGCGGTCGTTCATGTCAACGGCTCTGCGCCACAGGATTTGCTTGGGGTCAATACCTAGCTCATTACCTTGGAAAATGTGGTTGTCGAGCATGGCGGCCAGTAGGTTATTGGCAGCACCAATGGCATGGAAGTCACCAGTGAAATGTAGGTTGATGTCTTCCATCGGCAATACTTGTGCATAACCGCCACCGGCAGCGCCACCTTTAATACCAAATACGGGGCCTAATGAGGGCTCACGTAAAGCGACTATGGTGCGTTTGCCATCGCCTTGCTGTTGGTGCACTCGGTTTAGCGCATCGGCCAGACCAATGGTGACTGTGGTTTTGCCTTCGCCAGCTGGGGTAGGATTGATAGCAGTGACCAGTACCAGCTTACTTTTGCTTGATTTGGCGGGCATTGCAAACACATCAATAGGGTTGATTTTCGCTTTATAGTGGCCATAAGGTTCGATCTTGTCTGCGCTTAACTCTATCTTGTCGGCAATGGCGCTAATGGGTTGTAAGGTGGCGCTTTGGGCAATGGCAATATCACTAGAGTGTGTCATAAAGAGTGCCTTAAGTTGGGGTGGTACGGAATTAATTTTGGTTAAATTGGCAATGATTAAAATGAGTAAGAGTGTTATATCACAGACCCATTTGTCGGTTCAAATACCAACTCTAAAATAGTGCATTTAAAAGGCTAACTTGCTCGTTAATTTAACCCAGGGAGTTTATCTCAAGACATCTAGCCCAAAACACTTACCTTAAGCAAAGTTAGCCTCTGCCACCACTAGGTTGTCCAGATTGCTACTGAATTAGTCGGTTTTTCCATGTGGTTGTAACCATTTAGCAAACCAGCTAGAAATATCATCCATAAAGGTATAGACCATAGGAATTACAATTAAGCTTAACAAAGTTGAGGTCACCAGTCCGCCTAAGACTGCAGCAGCCATAGGACGGCGGAAAGTAGCATCGACATCCCCTAAGCCAAAGATTAAAGGCAACATACCAGCAGCCATCGCTACTGTGGTCATAATGATGGGCTGGGCTCGTTTGCGACAGGCATCGAGTAGCGCATCAAATCGGCTTAAGCCATGTTCACGCTCGGCTAAGATAGCATAATCTACCAACAAAATAGAGTTTTTGGTGGCAATACCCATCAGCATAATAAAGCCAATCATTGAGGGCATGGATAAGCTACTATCACTGAGAACCAAGCCAACAAAGGCGCCACCAATAGATAAGGGCAATGCCATTAAAATAGTCAGTGGCTGTAATACTTTGCCAAATAGTAAAACCAATACTCCAAAAATACAGATAATACCAATGCTCATGGCAATAACAAAACCGCTAAATAACTCCTTCATACTCTCTGCCTGACCTTGATCTATTAAGCGAATATTAGCGGGTAGTTGCTCAGGCTGTAAGCTGGGTAAGGCTTTCACCTCATTGATCAGCTCTCCTAACTCACCATCACCAACTTGGGTAGTGATGGTAATGGCACGCTCGCGATCAAAGCGGCGAATTTCAGAGGGACCAGTACCAAATTTTAGTTGTGCAATCTCACTAACTCGTGCTCCAGACGCATTGGTGCTCGGTACATATAGATCACCCAACTGACTGACATTGTTTTTGACACTATCTGGTAGGCGAACCACAATAGGTACTTGACGGGTATCCAAGTTTAATTTAGATAATCGCTGCTCATAATCTCCTAAAGTTGCAACCCGTAAGGTATCTGCCACTCCTTGAGTAGTAGTACCAAGATCTGCCATAGCGATACGATTTGGAATAATGGATAACTCTTGTCTGGGTAAACTACGGTCACTAGTAACACTACCTGCCATCGGTAGTGCTCGAATTTCACTCATTACCTGCTGTGCAGTTTGTTCCAATAAATTAGGATTGGTGCTGGTTAGCGCAAAGCTATAACCTGCTTCACCACCACTGGATAAACCAACATCAAAGCGGGCACTGGGTACCTGTGTTAATGCAGCGGTAATATCACGTTCAATATCAATCTTGCTTGGACGTGTACCACGTGGCTCAAGGACAATATCCATACTGGCTTCATTTTCACCACCACCTCCAGAGGCGGCATCGAGACTGGCCGCTTGTGGATCACCGATGACACTTAAAATACTTTTGACTCCATCAATTTGCGATACTTCTTGCTCAACCATTTTGGCAATGCGTGTGGTTTCTGCCAAGCTGGCATCTGGGGTGAGCTCAATACCGATACGAGATTGGTCAATATCGTTTTCAGGAATAAAGGTGGTCGGTAGTAACTTAATTAAGGTCAAAGAGCCTGCAAATAAGATTAAGGTAGCACCCATGGTTATCCAGCGGTGCTGAAGTGTCCATCCGACAGCTTTTAGATACAGCTGCATGACTCGGCTGTTTTTAGGTTGGTGATTTTTTTCAGGGCGCAGCACATAGGCTGCCATCATAGGGGTAATCAGACGAGCAACCATCAAGGATACAAAAATAGCAATCGCTGCTGTCCAACCAAACTGACGGAAAAACTGACCGACAATACCACTCATAAAGGCAGTGGGTAGGAAGACAGCAATCAAGGTAAAAGTGGTCGCTACCACCGCCAAGCCAATCTCATCAGCGGCTTCCATGGCTGCTTGATAGGGCGTCTTTCCCATACGCAAATGGCGCATGATATTTTCGACTTCAACAATGGCATCATCCACCAAGACCCCGACCACCAATGACAGTGCCAGCAGACTGATTAAGTTTAAGCTAAAATCGAATAGATACATTCCCAAGAAGGTAGGGATAACTGATAAAGGTAGGGCAACGGCGGTAACAATAGTAGCACGCACATTACGTAAGAATAAAAAAACCACCACCACTGCCAAAATACCGCCCTCGATTAGCATTCTAAGCGAAGCTTGGTAGTCTTCATCAATAGGGGTGGCTCTATCAAAGACTTTGGTGATGGTATAGCCTGGCATATCTTGTTGCAATTGTGCCAATTCAGCGTCTACCCGCTTGATGATCTCTACTTCACTAGCACCACGAGAGCGTGATACGTTAAAGGCGACCACCGTATCGCCATCAAGTATGGTAAGTGACTTTGGTTCTGCTGCGGCATCGGTTATACGAGCAATCTCACCTAAACGCTGGGTACCGCCTGTGGGCAAAGCTACTTGTAACTCGTTTAACTCACGGGCGTGATTGACAGCACCAAGAACACGGATGGTTTGTTTGCTACTGCCAATTTTGGCCTCACCACCTGAGTTGTCTTGTTGAATGCCAGCTACCTGTTCGGATAACTGGGTAATAGGCAATTTTAACGAGTTTAGACTAATAGGATCAACTGCAACACGTACCTCTCTATCAAGCCCACCAACACGGCTAACAGTGCTTACGCCTTTGATATCAGATAGGCGTTTGTCGATAGTATCATCGACAAACCAAGATAAATCCTCAACGCTTACTCCAGGTGCGCTAACCGTATAAGTGGCCGCAGGCAATCCTGCTGTGGTGACCTTGGTAATGATAGGATCTTCGGCAGCAGCAGGTAGATCGCTTTGCACCTCATTGACAGCAGAGCGCACGTCATCAACAGCTTCTTGAATGTCCTTTTCTAATACAAACTCAGAAGATATGGTGGCCACACCGGTTTGTAAGGTGGTGCGTATGTGCTTGATACCTTCGATACTAGAAATTTTATTTTCGACTTTTTTGGCAATGTCATTTTCTAGCTGATTTGGTGCTGCACCAGGCAGAGCTACCGTAACCACGACAGCAGGCAGGTCAATATCAGGGAATTGTTGCACTTTCATTTGCATAAAACCCAAAATACCGCCTAAAGTAATGAGTACAAATAATAAGATGGCAACCAGAGGGTTTCTGATAGAGTAGGCTGAGACATTAAGGCTCATAGAGGCAGTCCTGCATGATGGTGATGACGGTATGACGTGGTAACGACAATATTAAGCTAAGTGCTAAATTAAGCTAAGTGCTAATGACAATATTAAATTTTGGTATTAGTGCTAGAGTTAGAGCTAATATTAGCGTCTTGTGAGTTAGCAATGCGCACCACATCACCATCGGTTAAGAAGTTGCCACCTTGACGGACAATAGGGTTGTTGCTTTTTAGCGGCTCAACAAGTTCAACACGATCACCTTGACGCTCGCCGAGCACCACTTTGACACGGCTGACACGATAGGTTGGTTCCTCATTATCTTCGGTCTCTATTGCCTCTACTTGCATCACATAATCGTAGCCATCTTCCGTGACAACCGCACTGACAGGAATGGTAAGCTTATTTTGACTGCCAAGTTTAAAGGTGCCACGTTGATACATCCCAGCTTTGGCATAAGGGCTTTTGTTTAAAGCAGCAAAGATGGTGATTTGACGACTACCTTCTTCGGCGGTTGGCGAGATACGGGTAACCTTACCACTGACACTGCGGTTATTTGGCAGACTGACTTCAACTAAGCTGCCAACCTTTATGTTGCCTACTTTGTCAGGATTGACTTGTGCTTGCCACTCTAATTGACCATTTTCGATGATGGTAAACAAAGGCTCAGGGCCTGGTACGTTACCGACATCGGCATTTTTTTGACTAATAATGCCGCTAACTGGGGCGGTGACTTTGGCATTCTTTAGGGTTAAGTTTTGATTATTCAGACGTGCCTTAGCTGCTGCGACAGAGGCAGCTGCCTGATTGGCAGTAGCTACGTAGCGATCCGCCTCTTGTTGACTAATGGCGTGTATTTCTAATAATGGCAGTACTCGCTCGGCATCCTTTTTGGCCAGATCATAGTTAGATTCAGCTTCAGCCAGTTCGGCCTGTGCTTGGATAATTTGTTGCTGAATAGCATCGGTATCAAATACAGCTAGTACTTGACCTTTTTTAACCTCACTGCCTTCTTTCACCAGTACTTGCTCCAGTGAGACACCATTTACCTTGCCACTAACTGAGGAGGTATTTTCGGGGCTAATAGTGCCATCGGCGACCAAGTCATTATTCATCTCTGCTGGTTCTGGCTGAATAGTTTCTACGGTTAACACTGGCTTTTGAATAACTTCTTTTTCAATTTCAGTGACACCAGTAGTGGTGGCTATTTGTGGTGATACAGATTTTTTTGTTTCTAAAGCATCTGCTTCAAGCTGTTTTTGAGTCCATAAGCGTCCAGCAAAGATACCGATTACTAAGGCAACCAATACTAAGGGTAGTAGCCATAGCCAGCTTGGTTTAGATGTGCTGGTACTAGGTGCTGAATAAGCTGGATAGTTATGGCTATTGTCAGCCGTGTTTTTATTAGTGCTTGTTGTTGTGCTTGACTTGTCGGCTTTATCAGTAGCCTGATTATTTGCCTCGATGGGCAGTTTGTTATTTGGATCTGAAGAAGTCATAATCGTCTCGCAACCAGTTAAGGTTTTATTTTTTTGGTTAATACTTTTTTCCAGCTGTCTTCTAAGCAGTCGATTGCCAGCCAAGGTTCAATGATGGCAGCGGCAACTTTTTGCTTTTGATTGGCAAGCTGCCACAAGGTCTGTAAGTTGGCAAAGGGATAGGGGCGCTCAATTAAATAAACTGGCATCCCATGCTCAATCATGCCCTCTTTGACCACTTGAAAGTACCAGCCGGCAATGCCTTGACTGGTAATCCAAGAGGCAATATTGCGCTGACTTGCCATAGGGCCGATTTGATCATTAATTTTATAGCAAGGTCGCCTAGGTTGTACGATGCGTAGCTGAACACAGTCGTCACCGTCACCATATTGGAACACATCGCCAATACAGACTGTGGCCTCGTCTAGATCTTTTACGCCAGCCACTGGGGTGGTAATTAGATTTTCACCCAATAGCCCAGCAGTTAGTTTTAGCTTAAACTCTGCATTGAGTTTGGTATAAGTAGCGGTTGCTATTTGATGCACTGCTTTTAAATGCCCACCGTGATGTCGTCTATCTGCCTGTTCATCGCTGACAAGCCCTAGATAGTTGACAGCCACAGGCGCATTAACTGGCACTTTATTAATGGCGCTCATCTCATCTCGGGTAAATGGCATGGCTTTGCCAGCACGTACATCGTATAAGGTGGCTACATGTAGTGGTAGCTGTGAGGCACTGTTGTCTGCATCTATGAATGGTGAGTTGGGGGTTAAGTTGGATTGATTCATGGAACTGTCACTTTGGGTTGTTTGCAGATGTTTGATTTTGTGATTTAGGCATATAGTTTTTAGGGTGTATCCTTGATTCGTATTGTGCCTTCAATTTGTACAGTTATTTTGAAATGGGCTAAAAATAGCTAAACTTTGGTGTACGGTGTCAAATAACGGTTAGCATCATGATGCTGAACCCCAATATACATCATAATAAAAAAAACGCACATTCTTAAAATGTACGTTTTTTTATTTTTTGGACGTTGAGCTAATATTTACCGCATGTTTTACATTCTATCAGCTTATTTGAGACTGATTAACTAGAAGCGGTAGCCTAGACCAAGATAAGTGATAATAGGGTCGATATCAATGTTGGCTTTTGAGTAGATTAACTCTTTGCCTTCTGCATTACGTACTGAAATGGTAGTATCATTGTCAAGTTTAGCATAGCTCACAGAGCCAACCGCATACCAACGATCATCAATATCATAGGTAGCACCTAAGTTTATAATCGGAGCAACAGCGCTAGAGCCACTAACTTTAACTGACATGGCACCAGTATTAACTGCCTTCATGACGTCTTCTTTACTACCTAAAGCTGCGATAGGATTGCCATCTTCAATTAACTGAATACGACCTGCTGCAACAGATAAGTCTTGACCAATACCACGGTTTAGCTTGATGTCACTAAAATAAGCATACATCATACCAACACCGACGTAGGGACGGAATTTGTTAACACCA
The DNA here is from genome assembly GCF_000382145.1 of Psychrobacter lutiphocae DSM 21542. Taxonomy (GTDB): domain Bacteria; phylum Pseudomonadota; class Gammaproteobacteria; order Pseudomonadales; family Moraxellaceae; genus Psychrobacter; species Psychrobacter lutiphocae. The sequence continues at coordinate 54,841 of NZ_KB907625.1, read as the reverse complement.
GACTTGCCAAATTGATATTGAACTAAAGCTGCAGGTAACCAAGCACGTGCTGTTGATGCAACACCATTGCCTTGAGCCATATGGGTGACGTCTGTTGTGGCAGGCAACATATTACCGCCAACAAAAGCATGACCGGGTGCTTGAACAAAGCCCTTACCCAAGATGTCAACTTTAGGCGGAATACCCGCTTTCATTTCTACCGACCAGTGATCGTCAATATAAGTAGTAAATAGCATACCGGCAGTATTGACGTTATCTGAGGTTAGACCAGTCCTTGGGCTACTCCACTCTTGTAAACCATAAATTTGTGCTGGGCCAGACTGGTAACCGTTATAAATAGAGGTTGAGTTTTGTAGTGGTGTTGGTTTATCCTCAGTTTTGGCATGTAACCAGCCTGCAGAGACTGAGAAGCGTTTATGACTGCCATCGGTATCTAAAAATTTAAGAAAGTCAATTTGTGCCATGGCCGTTTGGCTAAATAACAAAGGAGCGGCAATTGCGCAAGTAAGAGAGAGTACTTTTTTCATGATACGTCCTTGTATAAGGTAAAATAATGTTGCGTAATTACGTTATTGCAACATATCTATGTTGAGTTAGCGCTTGATAAGTCCAGCTTATAGAAGGCCAGCAGTTAGTATCAAAAGACAGTTAGTATCAAAAGATAGTTAACTTAGCAGAAAGTTAAAGGTTATAATCTGCAACTTCCTTGTAGAGTATCATCAAGCTTGTTAAAACACAGCCATAAAACTGATAATATGGATAAATTGGTAGTGACTAGATAAGCCGCTTGTTATTCCTTATTTATAACAAAGGTTTTAAGCAAAGCTATGTTGTTATCCTGTGTCAGCTTCGTAACAAATGTTTTAATGTTGTCTTCATTCTAGAAAAAATATACACGATAGTCAATCGCTATCGTATAAATTTGATTTATAAAACAATTTAGATAAAACTTATGCTATAAAAGCCAACAGAAGTAGGTAAGTAGCAAGCAACAGCGATGAAAGTATATTGCTGTTTATCCAAGGTTGCCGTAAAACTATCGCCTAAAGTCGGTGGATATATCGCCTAAAGTCGGTAGATATAAGGCAACACAGACTATCGCATAATTATAGTCACAGCCATATAAAAGAGTTACAGTGTTAACCTCGTTTAGCCTACTTCAGTAGTACTTGCACTCGGTTGCCTTGTAACTCATTTATTCGACTACAACTATACTTGCAGCCAAACAGTAAATTTGACACACTAACCCTATGAAAACACTCAAGCTACGCATCAAAGACAAACACGCAAACCAGCTAAACAAAATAGCTGGGAGTGTCAACTATGCGTGGAACTATGTCAATGACCTAAGTTACAAACACCTAAGGCGAACAGGCAAGTTGTTTTTAGCCTATGACCTAAACGAATACATCAAAGGTAGCGGTGAATTACTTGGCTTACACTCTCAAACCATTCAAGCCATTAATGAAACCCACGCCAAAAGCCGTAAGCAGTTTAAAAAAGCCAAACTGAACTGGCGTACCAATCGTGCCGATATCAAACGCAAAGCACTTGGCTGGATACCCTTTAAAAAATCCGCCATCAAGCATATTGCCACACACCAAACAGGCAAAAAGGCACTTAAATCAACCATTCAGCTGTCACTGGCCAAAGGTAAAAAACACAAGATTAGATGCAATACACAAATTCACCACCCAATTAGTTAAGGACAATGCCTTAATTGTGGTTGGTGATGTTAAATCACGCTCACTTACAAATTCGATGACCAAACTGGCTAAATCAACATACGATGCAGCATGGTTTGAATTTAAGCGACAACTGGAATATAAATGCAAGTATGTAAGTATGCAGGTTGTCAGTTTGAGATAGTAAATGAGAGTTACACTACCCAGACTAGCTCACACTGTGGCGATATGTCCAGTAGTCCGAAAGGTAGAGCAGGTCTTGGAATAAGAGAATGGAGGTGTGCTGAGTGTGGCACATGGCATGATAGGGATATCAACGCCAGTAAGAACATTCTTGCGGTCGGGCTTGACCGTCTAGATGTAGGAATCCCTTCGGTTTAGTGAGGGGAGGAAGTCAACGATATAGCCCAGAATCAACACCCTATAAGGAGCTACTATGACGCAATTAGCCAACTCCCTGCAACAAGACTCACGCTTTAGTGAGGCGATTGCCAAGTTACAAGATGTATTTGGCGATAAGCTTAGTGTTAACTTAACCACGCGTCAGCAACATGCGCACACCATGACATGGTTAGAAAATCAACCAGCCGATGCAGTACTGATAGCACAAAGCAAACAAGATGTAGCGCAAGCGGTTGCTATCTGTAACCAGTACAAGATGCCAGTGATTGCTTTTGGTATAGGATCTTCATTAGAAGGTCAGTTAAATGCACCTTATGGTGGTCTGTGCATTGATATGAGTGAGATGAATGAAATCTTACAGGTCAATAATGAAGACTTGACCGTAACGGTGCAACCAGGAGTTACCCGTGAGCAGTTAAATCACTACTTGCGTGATACAGGGTTGTTTTTCCCGATAGACCCTGGTGCCAATGCTACGATTGGTGGTATGGTAGCGACTCGAGCTTCAGGAACTAATGCGGTACGCTATGGCACGATGAAAGATGTGGTACTGGCCTTAGAAGTGATTACTGCTGAGGGTAAGATTATTCGAACAGGTACACGCGCCAAAAAGTCTGCAGCAGGCTATGATTTAACCCGTTTAATTATAGGCTCTGAAGGTACTTTAGGGATAGTTACTGAGATTACGCTTAAACTATTTGGTATAAGTGAGTGTATTGCCAGTGGTATTTGTCATTTCCCAAGTGTCGAGGCTGCTTGTGAAGCGACCATGATGACCATTCAAATGTGTCTGCCTATTGCTCGTATTGAACTACTGGATGCGCTACAAGTCAAAGCCTGTAACCAGTACTCAAACTTGAATTTAAAAGAAACTCCGACCTTATTTGTTGAATTTCACGGCAGTGAGGCTGGCGTACGTGAGCAAGCACAAGTCTTTAGCGATATTATTGAGGAGTGTGGTGGCTCTGACTTTGCTTGGGATACCAATGAGACAGAGCGCAAAAAGCTATGGCATGCGCGTCATAACGCCTATCTTGCAAGCTGTGCACTACGCCCTGAGGCTAAGGCGCTGTCAACGGATGCCTGCGTTCCTATTTCACGTTTGGCGGCGTGTGTTAGCGAAACGGCGAAAGATATTGAAGCTTCGGGTATGATTGGCCCGATCGTTGGTCATGTTGGTGATGGCAACTTCCATGTGCTATTACTAGTGGATACCGACAACCCTGACGAGGTGAAGACAGCGGAAGATTTGGTTGGTCGCCTAGCGAAACGAGCCATCGATATGGAAGGCACCTGTACCGGTGAGCATGGTATTGGGCAAGGTAAGCGTAAATATATGACTTATGAGCATGGCGAGGCAGTGGTTATGATGCAGGCAATTAAGCAGGCATTAGACCCAAATAACATCTTAAATCCAGGAAAAATTTGGCCTCAGGCTTAGGCTCAGGTTTGAGGGTCGAGGGCTAAGAGTTGAAAGTTAAAAGTTGAGAGTTGCATTTAAAGTTAATTCTAATTTTAAGCTCGGCTCTCAATCAGACTCTATACACTCAGCCAAGCTGAACTAAGCGTTAAGCTGTGCCAATAGTTGCTTATAAACGTTGGCATCATCCACTGAAAAGCAGCAGAATATGACATCACGCAACGGCATAGTTTCGTTGCATGAGTGATCGTTTGATGAGGTATCCTTTAAATACTCAACAACAGTTTCGATAGCAATCTTGGTCGCTGGTATTAATGGATAACTATAAACGCCTGTGCTAATGGCGGGAAATGCAATGCTGTTTAGTTGCTGATCTATCGCCAGTTGTAGCGATTGCTGATAGCAACTAGCTAATAGCTCGGACTCATGGTGGTTACCGCCTCGCCAAATCGGTCCAACGGTATGGATTACATAACGGGCTGGCAAGTCAAAGCCAGGGCTAATTTTGGCTTCGCCAGCGTGGCATCCTTTTAAGGTACGGCAATAGGTGAGTAGTTGTGGGCCAGCCGCTTGGTGAATAGCACCATCGACACCACCACCACCGAGTAGGCTTGAGTTTGCAGCATTGACAATGGCGTCTACCGCTAAGGTGGTGATGTCGGCTTGAATAACCGAGAGTCGAGTGTCTGTCTGCGCAAGATTGAGCGTGACCTGCGCTAGTGGCGATAAGTTGTCAATATTTAAATGAGGCATAGTTAACGGTTCCTTTTTGACCATTGTAGATATATATTATGCGACATTTTAAGGTGCGTCTTCAATTGTATACAGTCTCTAATGTATACAGTCTCTAATGTATACAGTCTCTAAAATACAGACACCCCTTAGTATTTGTTGCTCATTAAACAGTTATCTTAAAAGTGTTTAAACGTTAAAAAAGAGGAATAACATATCATGCGAATAGCGGTATATTGTGGCTCAAGCGAAGGGTTAGAAGCGGTATATTTAAAGCAGACCTATCAGTTTGCCGAAGCCTTGGGTGAGCAAGGTATTGATGTGGTATATGGTGGTGGTAAAGTTGGACTGATGGGTGCCTTAGCGGATACCGCAATGGCCTATGGTTCAAATGTGATAGGGGTAATCCCTAAGCATTTGGCGGACAAAGAGTTGGCGCATGGTGGTATTAGTGAGCTAATCGTTGTGAATGATATGCATGAGCGTAAACAAAAAATGGCAGAATATGCCGATGCCTTTGTGGCCTTGCCAGGTGGTGCAGGTACATTAGAGGAGATTTTTGAGGCATGGACCTGGGCACAGTTGGGGTTGCATAATAAGCCGTGCGGATTTTTAAATATCAATGGTTATTATGATGAAATGCTAAGTTTCTTAGAGAGTATGGTGAAATCTGGCTTTATGCGTCAGACTTATTTGGATATGCTGGTGGTATCTAATGACATAAATAAGCTACTAACGAAACTACAAGAATATACGCCACCGAAGCCAAAGTGGAGCAAGTAGTACTAAATAGCCAGCTAAATTAAAGTGACTAAATTATAGCGATTCAGTTAACTCAGCTTAACCAAAAACTTTGTTTTGTATTGCTAAAAACTAAAGCTAAACCAAATCAAAATTGCCCTTATAGCTAGCCTTGGGAGCAGCACCGATGAGCGCCTCGACACCCCATAACGCAACACTGGCACAGCCACCCCGGTTACGTGCTTTTTTTAACACCTATTTCATCGATGCCTTTACTGGCATGGCACTTGGTCTATTTGTTACTCTAATTGCAGGACTTATTTTTTCACAAGTGGGTTTGGCACTAGATATGCCACTACTGATGGACTTGGGCAAGCTGGCTTCGCTCTTGATGGGTGCAGGTATTGGTGTTGGCATCGCCTATTATCTACATGCGCCAACCTTGGTGGTATTTGCCTGCTTGGTAGCAGGCATGATGGGCGCACATTCTGAAGCCTTGATGGCAGGTCAGCTATTTACCCCGCAAGCAGATGCACCAGCGACTTTCTTAGCAGTACCAGGCAACCCAATAGGTTCTTATTTGGCAACTGTATTTGCTTATCGGGCTGGTAGCTGGATTCAAGGCAAAACCAAGCTTGACATTATCTTAGTGCCTTGGACAGTGAGTCTGGTTGTCTTAGCTGTCTGTGCATGGCTTAATCCGCCTGTGGTGAGCCTAGTCAATAGCATAGGAGCTGGTATTGAGCTCGCCACCCAATTACAGCCATTTATGATGGGGATAGTGATTGCAGTAGTGGTTGGGCTACTACTAACCATGCCCACCTCAAGCGCTGCTATCTGTATAGCTATTGGTCTTGATGGGTTAGCTGGTGGTGCCGCTGTGGTTGGCTGCGCTGCACACATGATAGGTTTTGCCGTTGCCAGTTATAAAGACAACGGTATCAGTGGTGCCATTGCTCAAGGTATTGGTACCAGTATGTTGCAGATTCCTAATGTTTTCAAAAAACCAATCATTCTGTTGCCTGTGATTATCGCCAGTGCTGTGGTCGGACCGATTGCTACTGTCGGTTTTGGTCTTATGAGTACTGCCAGCGGTGCTGGCATGGGTACGGCAGGATTTGTCGGAGTGTTTGGTGTATTGGAGGCCTCTGCAGGTACGTTGAGTACCTCGCAGATTTGGTTGGCCATTGTGCTATTAATGTTTATGTTACCAGCGATTATAGCTGGTTTAGTAGCTTGGCTTATGCAGCGTCTTGGCTGGATTGAAGCTGGTGATATGACACTGCCGTAGGAGTATATAGACTAAACCTCACAACTAACTATACAGCCATAAGCTAACTATTCAGACAGTCAGACAATAACTTGAGCCAGACAAAAGTTAAGGCTAAGCAAATAACAGCTTATTAAGCAGAAGTTTTGTTAGCTAAGAGCTCGTAAATAAAGAGTAAAATAACAGCACCAATGACAGAAAATGCCAATCTAATAAAGCCACCGTCAGCACTGATACCTAAAGCGCCAGATAAAAAACCACCGACAAAAGCACCAGCGATACCCAAAATAATGGTCATAATCCAACCCATCGCATCATTACCTGGCTTAATGGCACGTGCTAATAATCCAGCAATAAAACCAACGATAATTGTCGAAATAATACCCATGTTTGTCATCCTTTTTCTTTACTTTTTATTTAATGTTTTTAATGTTTGAATAAAAGAGTTTCTTGCACAACGGTTGTTCATGTACACAACTAGCCGTACATGAATATGCAAATTGGATTTTAGTCAATAAGTATCAGAAGTGATAAGGATGATTTGTTAAGTGTGTACAAGCTCTGTGAGCGTTACAGATATTTTTATAGTCTTCACATGATAGAGTTTATAGTTTGTAATTTTTCTATTAACATTTGTGTTTAGAAAATATTAAGTTTGTGCTGTTTTAATATATTGTCAGTAATATCAAAAAGTCCACTACTGTCAGACAGCAATAGTCAGATAGCAATAGATAGTGTACTTATGACATTGAAATCTCTGTGATAACAGTCTATTGGTATAATCAAACAAAAGAGTGGCAGCGTTAACCTCATTTAGCCTACCATAGTAGTATTTTCACTCGGTTGCTTTGTGTTTTATACCTTTTCTGAAAAACAACCTATCTTTGTCAAATTCGATAAACCTCTTACTTATAGCGTTTGTACTCGTTTTCCTCGATATCTTAATTTTCAGATTTGCTATTAGTTTGTTGAATACGACTATCAGTTTGTTGGCTTCGATTATATGATGGAAGCCGTTGTTAAGCTTTAGGCGTTAATTGCGGCTAATAAGCGTTGATGGATGTTTTCAAACCCACCATTAGACATAATAATAATCGCATCATTTTGGTCGGTTTTTCCAAGCTGTGATAGCACATAATCAATGATTTTTTGAGTGTCATTTATCACAGTTTGGGTGTTGCCAACAGCTTTTTTGGTTTGATCGATTACGTCACTAAGCCCCCACTCTAATCCTGCTGGCTCATACCAAATCACCTCGTCAGCAAGCTGTGCCGATGCGGCTAGATTGTCCTTGTGGATGCCAAGTTTCATGGTGTTACTACGTGGTTCGATAATGGCCCAGATTTTACTATCTTTTAGTTTCTTTTTAGCGCCATCAAGTGTTGTAGTAATGGCGGTTGGATGATGCGCAAAGTCATCAAATACTTGGACATGACCGCTGACACCATTTTGGGTATAGGTGGTATCTGCAATAAGCTCCATCCGGCGCTTAATACCCGAAAACTTGGAGAGAGCAGCACAAGCGTCAGCCATATCGATGCCGATGTTATAAGCTGCAGCTACCGCAACCATCGCATTCTCGACATTATGACGGCCACTTAGGTCCCAGTTGACCTCGGCAGTAGTGGCGAGGTGGTTGTTGACATCATTAAAGTGGATGCGAAAATGGCCACCATCCTCACTGATAAGCTCAGCACGCCAAGGCACTTCTATGCTACTAGTATCTGTATCTGCTATTTGAGTGCGCCAAATTGGTGTCCAGCAGCCCTTATCAATAGTGGCTTCTAAACTCGGGGTATGGGCTGGCATAATGATTTGCCCATTACTTGGAATCATACGGATTAGATGGTGGAATTGAGTCTGAATGGCATCCAAATCTTTAAAAATGTCAGCATGATCAAACTCAAGGTTGTTTAAGATAGCAGTGCGTGGGCGATAGTGGACAAACTTCGAACGTTTATCAAAAAAGGCAGAGTCATACTCATCTGCTTCAATGACAAAGTAGCCACGATCACCGTCATTATTGGTGTCAGCGCCTAAGTAGCTGCTATGAGCAAAGGTTTTATTGAGTCGGTCATCATTACTATCCACCAAGGGCACACCACCGATTAAAAACCCAGTATCAATCCTGCAGTATTGTAAAATCCAAGCCAGCATAGTGGTGGTGGTGGTTTTACCATGTGTACCAGCAACTGCCAACACATGACGGTGTTGTAATACTTGCTCGGATAAAAACTGTGGCCCTGAGGTATAAGGAATACCTGCATCGAGCATATATTCAACCGCTTCAATACCGCGCTTCATGGCATTGCCTACGATGACTAAATCAGGCGCAGGCTTTAGATGACTGGCGTGATAGCCTTCTTGAATTTCGACCCCAGCACGCTCTAGTTGAGTTGACATGGGCGGATAAATACCAGTATCAGAACCAGTAACTGTATGACCTAGGTCACGAGCCAATAATGCCAGTGAGCCCATAAAGGTGCCACAAATACCTAAAATATGAACGTGCATGAAACCTCTGATACTATCTATATGTGATAAAAACTAAATGTTAAATGTGATAAACAGCTAAACGCATGAAACATTAAACACGTAAAAAGCTAAAAACGCGTAAAAAGCTAAACATGATAAAACTATGAAATATGAGCTAGGAACGGTGATCTTTGAGCATACGCCAAAATACTGCTAAATTTACCAAAATTAAAGCGCTAAAGAAAATAAGTCCTTGTTCAGGGATGGTCAAACCCAAAAACTTCCAACTGATTTCAGCACATTCACCAGAGCCCGCTAAAACTTGGTTAATTACTTGTTGCATTGGTAAGGCTTCAAGCCAGTAATCTAGACCTGGACCACAAGAAGGTACTTGATCAGGTGGTAGGTTTTGTAGCCATACGTGGCGCGCAGCTACCCCTGCTGACCAGACAATACCTGCCATCGAGCCAATCCATAATATCGCTCGAACCACTATGTTTTTTGGGTTAAATGCAAAAGAAATAAAGGCAAAGATGCCCATAACCATTAGGCCAACACGCTGGAATATGCAGAGTGGGCAAGGCTCAAGCCCTTTGTACACTTGTAAATAAAAAATAGCAAAGGCCATTCCAATAATAGAAAAAAACACCAAAATTAAATTTAAAGTGCGATAAGTTAATAGACGCTGCATGGGTTGCTCCTTGGCAACGGATAGTCATCTTGAGTATGCTATTTTATAATCGACAAGTTTTGCTGTTTTTTTTATGCTTTGTTGTATTATTTTTACGGCAATGATTGGTTTGTTCTTTAATTGGCGTTAACCTAACCTTGCAGTATGGCTGATCTTAGCGATACTGCTGGATATAGTCATAAAAGCTTTGAGTATCACTTTGTTCTAAATCATGCTGCTGTATCCATGACTTCTCCGCCAAAACTTCATAGTTTGCTTGTGTTTTCGGACTTAATGTATTACGCATGATAGAGTCACGGTGTTGTTGTGCTAAGGCGTAGCCAAGCTTCCAAGTACTACCATACTTTTCGGTATCTGCCAATACTTGCGCGGACAAGGTCGCATCTGGATAGACAGCTTTGCCTAGCATTAAGGTCAATGCCACTCGGTAGTTGTTACCGCCATATTGCTCATCTAACAAAGTAGCCATAGGCATCATAGCTTCCAAATGCTGTTGCATCCATTGTTTAAGTGGCACTTCGCCAGACGGCGTCTTAACAGTTAGCCCTGGTTGACGACCATTGTTGACCACTCGCTCAAGATTTTCAGCCAATAGAGCATCTTCTTCAGGTAATAGGTCTGGTGAGTCAGTGAGTAAGCAATATAATGCCAACACCTCCAAGAAGCAAGCAGTCGATAAACGAATACCGATGTCGCTATAAGGGTCTAAGTCAACCGCTCTAAATTCAACATAGGCGATACCTCTGGCTTCAAGCGCATGACTTGGTGTTTCTTCAGATTCTGCAATTTGTTTGGGACGAATTGGACTGTAATATTCGTTTTCAATTTGTAAGATATGATCATTGATTTGGATTGGACTGCCATCTTTGTCATCAAGACCAAGTTTACTAAAGCCTAAAAATGGGGTGTTAATGGCTCGGCGCAGACCGTCAACATACTCCGGTAAGTTGTTGTAGCGTATGTCAAGCTGATCTTGCACGCTATTGGTATAGCCAAGCTTACTCATACGCAAACTGGTAGCATTTGGTTTAAAGTAGGTGGTCTGATTCATTAGCTCAAGATCATGCTTACGACCTGTCAAGAAGCAAGGACACACTGTCGGGCTGGCACCAGTTAAATACAGAACCAAGCTGCTCATGCGCTTAAAGTTACGAATCAGGCCAAGATATTTGGTATTTTTAAATTCTGTGAGAGAGTCTAATTGCTCGGCTGTTGGCAAGCTATCACGCCAAGCGTTAAATAGATTGTCACCAAAGGATAGGTTGTAATGCAACCCAGCAATGGTTTGCATACGGCGGCCATAGCGGATGCCCAAGCCACTGCGATATAGGGTCTTTAAGCGTCCCACATTAGAGGTGCCATAGTCTGCTAAAGGGATGTCATTGTCATCATCGGAGAGCAAGCAAGGCATAGACAGTGGCCACATCAGCTCGCCATTTTCATCTAGTGACTGATGTACCAAAACATGTAGCTCACGTAGCATATTTAAGGTCTCTGCTACGGTTGGTTTTGGTGAGGTAATTAGTTCTAGCAGGCTTTCAGAGTAATCTGTGGTGATATATGGATGAGTTAGCTTGGAGCCCAAAGACTTTGGATGTGGAGTCTGCGCTAAGTAGCCATCCGACTGCATGCGCAATCCTTCTTTTTCGATGCCACGCAACATACCAGATAAGTGCTTGCTGGTTAACCAAGAGGGTATTAGCGGGTGCTGGCTTTGGGTAGTTACGTTAGTCATACTATTGTCTCAAAATCAATTAAAAATCTCAAAGTTAATCAGGCGCATCATTATCTATTGTTTGTATGTTGCATTCTAATACAGGCTAGGTTTACAAAGATCTAATTTTAGCTGTATGCATGAGTTGCAAGATGCTTGAATTACAAGTATTTTTTTATTAGGTTCTGTTGAATAGCCCCTATTGTCTGATAGCTGTATCTTTGATTAATGAATATCAAATTAGTGTAGCTTAAAGTGATTAAAAAATCATGTGCATTGATAAATAACAGTGCCACGATATGATGTTTTGCAGTTGTCTTTTAGCTATCTGCATTATTTTTGTTGTTTGACTGTGATGTCTGATTGAGATTTATGTTATTTTTATCACCATTTTCAAAATGAAGACACGCTCTAAATAGAAAAGGATGATCCACAGCCACAAGTTGTGGTTGCATTAGGATTGGTCACTACAAAGCGAGCACCTTCTAAGCCCTCTGTATAGTCAACAGTAGAGCCTTGTAAATACTGGTAGCTTAATGAGTCCACGAGCAAAGTGACATCATCATTTTTGAAATTGGCATCATCTTCGCCTACTTCATCAGCAAAATTAAAGCCGTATGAAAAGCCTGAGCAGCCACCACCAGTGACATACACTCGTAGCATTAGACTGTTGTCACCTTCTTCTTCACGGAGTTTACGGACTTTATTTGCTGCACTGTCAGTTAGAGTAATAGTTGTCATAGTATCCTCGTAAAGTGTCAAACTTCACTTAACGGCCATAGATATATCGACCGCTTATAATTGTTGCATTAAAGGTTTGTGTTATGGTTTAGCTTTGGCTAATGGTTTATACCAACCGTGTTGGTCTTACCACTAGTTATTGATAACACCAATGAAGGGTGTTTTAAATAGTTGCCATTCATTATAGCATAATGAGGCATAATGCTTGATTTTCAATGTACTATCCCCTGCTAACTGTTCTTTTTTTGTAGCCATATTTTGTTTTATTAGGGGCTATTGAACACTCACCACATGTGTTCAATAGTAATCTAGGTTTTAATGAAAATTTCATTTTTGTTTAAAACAGGCTAAATTTGCCTTATTCTTTGTTGATGAATCGGTCAATATCTATTTATTAGCTGCATTTATTGCTTTCATTAAGACAGATTTATCTCATTTTTTCCTACGAAGGTGAAGGTTCAACAGCCCCTAAATACTGTTAATAAAAAAGAAATAACCAAAAGTGATAATTCCCATGATTGAATTTAATAAAGTCAGCATACGTCGTGATGGTAGAGTATTATTTTCAGAGGCTACCTTCCAAATACATCCAGGTCAAAAGGTTGGTTTGACGGGCAATAATGGTACGGGCAAATCAACCTTGTTTGGGGTGCTATTGACCCAGATGGGTGAGCAAAGCGGTGATGAACTGACTCTTGACGCTGGCAGCATTAGTATTCCTAGTAGCTGGGAAGTAGCACACATGGCACAAGAGGTTGCAGGTAGCAGTCAGCCAGCCATTGATTATGTGCTCAGTGGTGACAAAGAGTGGTATCAGCTTAACCAACAATTAATGACACTTGAGAGTCTAAGTGATAATGATATTGCTCATCTACATCAACGCTTTGATGACATCGATGGTTATCGTACACCAACCAGAGCGGCGCAAGTGATGGCAGGCCTTGGGTTTAAAACCAGCCAGCATCAACTCCCAGTGACTGATTTTTCTGGTGGTTGGCGTATGCGCTTAAACCTTGCTAAAACCTTGATGAGCCGAGCCGATTTGTTGCTACTAGATGAGCCGACCAACCACTTGGATTTGGATGCAATTTTGTGGCTAGAAGAATGGATTGCTAAGTTTGATGGTACCGTATTATTAATCTCGCATGACCAAACCTTTTTGGATGCTACCGTAGGCTTCATTTTGCATATCGAAAACCAAAGGTTAACCCTATATTCTGGCAACTATTCACAGTTTGTACGCACCCGTAGTGAGCGTCTAGCACAGCAGCAACAAGCTTATGAAAAGCAGCAACAAACACGTGCACACCTTGAGGACTTTGTGCGCCGCTTTCGAGCCAAGGCTACTAAAGCAAAGCAGGCACAAAGCCGTCTCAAGCAGCTTGAGCGTATGGCTGACTTATCGCCTGTGATGGCAGATAATCCATTCACCTTTAAGTTCTATGAACCCAGCCACATGAGCTCGCCTTTGATTTCGCTAAAAGAGGCGAGTATTGGTTATGGTGATCTACCTGTTTTGACCCAGGTTAGCTTACAGATTACGCCAGATACGCGTATAGGTCTGCTAGGGATGAATGGGGCTGGCAAGTCAACTTTGATCAAGGCGCTCGTTGGTGAGCTTCAGCCTTTATCGGGTAGCTATAAAGTATCGGATACGTTACATATTGGCTACTTTAATCAGCATCAGATGGATAGCTTAGATCCTGAAGCCACACCATTGTTAATGCTACGCCGTTTGGCGGGTAAGACGTCCGATGCAGAATTGCGTTCATTTTTGGGTAGTTTTGACTTTCGTGGTGATCGCATTGATACCCCAAGTAAGCTGTTTTCGGGAGGTGAGCGTGCGCGCTTAACCTTGGCATTAATTGTTTGGCAAAGACCAAATGTATTGATACTCGATGAGCCTACCAACCATCTGGACTTACAAATGCGTCAGGCGTTGACCATGGCGTTACAAGGCTTTGCTGGTGCGGTGGTGTTGGTGTCACATGACAGAGAACTGATTGCCAATGTCTGTGATGAGCTATATCTTGTGCATGATGGTAAGTTACAAGAGTTTGAAGGTGATGTGGCTGACTATGGCAAGTGGCTGTCAGAGCAGCGCAAGTCTGATGCCAAAGATGAGGCAGAGATGGTAAGCACACAAGATGACCAAGAATCAAGTCTGATAGTCAAGAATACGAGCACTGTCATATCTGAGTCAATACCGCAATTGACAAAAGAGGAGCGCCGTAGGCTTGCTGCAGAACAGCGTCAATTAACCGCGCCGATTCGTAAACGTATTGAGCAAGCTGAAAAACAACTAGATAAAATTACAACGGTTTTGACACAGTTAGAGGAGAAGCTAGCAGATACTGGCTTGTACAATGAAGATCGTAAAGATGAGCTATTGAAGCTGTTAGATGAACAGGCCAGATTACAGCAGCAGGAGGCTCATCAGGAAGATTTGTTGTTAGAATCAATGACTGAGCTTGAGCAGGCAGAAGCAGGTTTTTCTCATTAGCCTAGTATTTTTATTAATAAGTACGTTTAGCTGGAATATAAAATCCAGTTTATATCGGATTTTTAAGTTGAAAGTGGGGCAAAAGGTATAAGTCAAAAAGAGGGTATAAATTTTATACGCTCTTTTTTTTTGCGATTTTTTAGGCTGTATTCTTTTTTGCGCTGTACTGTAACAAAAAAGGATATGAAAAGTTACGCGATTGCCCCCATATTAATAATTAACTCATTAACATTAATAAAGCTGAATAAATAGCCTTAGAGCATAGGTTAAGCTTCTCATTTTTAAATATGACAATACTCAAATAGGATAATAATAATGGCAGAAAAAAGTTATTACGATGTATTAGGGGTCAGTAAAGACGCCACCGAAAAAGATATTAAAAAAGCCTATCGTAAGCTGGTACGTAAATACCATCCAGATGTCAGCGATGATCCGCAAGCTGATCAAAAAATTGCAGAAATCAATAACGCCTACGAAACCCTAAGAGACAAAGAAAAGCGGGCTGAATATGATGCGATGCAAGCCAATCCTTTTGCAGGTGGCTTTGGTGGTGCGGAAGGATATAGGGGGCAAGGGGGCTTTAGATGGGAAGATGTCAAAGATCAATTTGGTGAAGGTGCGCCTTTTGGTAGTGGCAGCTTCCGTTTTGATGACATCTTTTCTGCATTTGGTGGCCGTAATCAATCCTCATCGCGTCAATCAGGTTCAGGGTTTGAGGGCTATGATCACTTTGGAAATGCTTTTAGAGATACAGGGCCAGTACCAGGGCAAGATCAGCATGCAGAAATCAGTGTGTCATTAGACTCAGTATATAGGGGTGATGATTATAGCATTAAGCTAAATGTCCCAACTCGTCAGGCAGATGGCAGCGTCAGCCATGAGCAAAAAACACTGAAAATTAAGATACCCAAAGGGATTACTGAAGGCAAGCAAATCCGACTAAGTGGCCAAGGGGCTGCCAGCATGGGTGGTGGGAAAAATGGTGATTTGTTTTTAAAAGTGACCATCAACCATCCTGATAATATTCGCTTAGAAGGTGCAGATGTGTATCAGACAGTTAATATCACCCCTTGGGAAGCAGCTCTAGGTGATAAGATCAATGTCAGTACACCAGCGGGTAAATTTGGAGTGAATATACCAAAAAATAGTAAATCTGGTAGTCATTTACGCATTAAGGGTAAGGGTATTCCTGCTAAAAAAGCAGGCGATCTGTATCTTACTTTGAACATCGTCAGTCCAGAAGTGATGACAGAGGCTCAGCAACAAGCCTATGCTACTTTAAAAGAAGTATTTGCGGATACTCAGATTACACGCTAATGACGCCAATCAAAGTAGAATAATAAGGGAAAGTTATCATGCAGCATTCAAATGAATTTAACGATATTATCATGACGCTAGATGAGCTTATCACTGCCTGTGGTGCAGAGCCAAGTTGGGTCATGGCGTTGATTGAAGAAAACGTTATCGAATATGATGTACCAGAAACTAAACAGTTCACCGGCTATCAGTTGGCTACTGTACGTCGTGCCTCACGTCTAAGTCGTGACTTTGAAGCCAGTGTCCCAGCTATTGGATTGATACTAGAGCTTTTAGAAGAAGTGGAGCAGTTGCGTCAGTTCAAACGTCAGTGGGAGTCACAAGGCAGTAATACTCAGGTTATTGAAATTAATATTGATGTGGATTAAGAGCTATCGAGCTTGTTGTTCTAAAAAGCCTTATCTAGGATAGATAAGGCTTTTTTGTTCAAGCTAGCTTGAGTGTCGCTATGGGATAAACCCAAACGTTTATGCCATACCATCCAAACGCTACAAAAGTGCTTTAGATAGCAGCCTGACTGGTGCTAAGCATCTCTCGAATTGATTTTGGATCAGCAGTTGCAGTGAATAGTACATCAGTGGATGAGTTAAGTGCTGTTTCAGCTGAGTCTTGAACCACACCAATGATAAATCCGATAGCAACGACCTGCATTGCAATATCGTTTGGAATGTTAAATAGGCTACATGCCAGAGGAATTAATAATAATGAGCCACCAGCAACACCTGAAGCACCACAGGCACTCACAGTTGCAATGACGCTAAGTAGCAATGCTGAACCGAAGTCAACATGAATACCCAGGGTGTGTGCTGCTGCTAAGGTCAAGACGTTAATGGTAATTGCAGCACCAGCCATGTTAATGGTCGCACCAAGTGGTAAGGTTACTGAGTAAGTGTCTTCGTGCAGACCAAGCTTAGCCGCTAGGTTCATGTTAACTGGAATATTGGCCGCAGAGGAACGAGTGAAAAAAGCAGTAATACCTGATTCACGTAGGCATTTAAATACTAAGGGGTAGGGGTTCTCTTTCTTTTTAATAGCAACGATAATCGGGTTAATTACCAAGGCAATAAACAGCATACTGCCAACCAATACAGTGAGCAGCTGAGCATAACCTTTGAGTGCTACAAAGCCAGTTTCGGCAACTGTATTGGCAACGAGACCCAAGATGCCAATCGGTGCAAATGAAATTACAAAACGAACCACATCTGATATGGCTTCAGCCATATCACCGACCATAACACGAGTTGATTCAGAAGCCTGACGCAAGGCAAAGCCGATAATAAGAGCCCAAGCTAAGATGCCCATATAGTTAGCGTTTGCAAGCGCACTAATTGGGTTGTCAACCAAGTTCATGAGTAGCGTCGTTAGTACTTCTTTTAGACCAGAAGGCGGTGCCTGATCAGCCACTGCTTCAATACTGGTTAAGCCAATAAGCTCTGTTGGGAATAAAAAACTGGCAGTGACAGCTGTTAATGCCGCCAAAAAAGTACCAAATATATACATGATAATGACAGGCTTAACGTGGACTTTACTCCCAGTTTGATGCTGGCTGATAGCTGACATTACCAAAGCAAATACTAAGATAGGGGCTACTGCCTTTAACGCACCAACAAATAAAGTGCCTAATAGCCCTAAAGCAATACCAGCAGAAGGTAGTAGCCAGCCTATTAAAACACCTATGATTAGTCCGATGATAATTAAAGGGACTAAGCCGGTGCGTTGATACATATCGATAAAGGCTCTCATAAGCACTCCATGTGGGTTAAGTAATAAACACTATAAATAAGGCCTGTTGCACAGAATTCAGGATGGGCTCCAGTGATAACGCAAACTTATATATGTGACAACTTGCAACAAGTAACTTTTGTGTCAAAGCGGGTTAGATTTATCTTACTCTGCACTGATAGGCTTGTTATTATCTAGATATTAGCGGCACTTATCGCCTTGATTAAAACAAATTTCCTTACGTTTTATCTACAAATACCCATTTTACCTACAAATATCAATGTTCAACAGCCCTTAAATAAATGAGATAATTATACAAAACTTAAACTCATCTGCAACATATTACTATATTTATCGTTTAAGTGTTGTATCTATAAGTGTTGTATCTATAAGTGTTGTATTTATAAGTATTGTATTTATAAGTATTGTATCTAGTCGATTTTGTAGTGCATTAGGGTAAAGCCCAAATCTCGATAAGTGCGGTATTTTTGTCGTCCTTGCTCTTTGCTCACTGAATCAGGTGAAATAATTTCTAATACTCGTTCAGGAAGGATGGCTGTTTTTTTAGCATTTAAGGCTGGAGTGGATGAGGATTGTTGAGTGAATATAGGCAAGGGACTGCTCCCAAGATTAAGGATTACGCCATCAAAGCCATGAGGCATTTGTGACAGTAGAGTGACGGGAGCAGACAATAAGGCAGTGCTTGTGGTGTTTGCCACGATAAGCTCATGAGGGATAAAGCTGGTGGTATCAAAAGTCCATAACAGGGTATCTAATAGCTGTAAGCGCTCTGGTTGGTCATCGACTACCACTAAGCTGTGCTCACTTTTTTTAACAGCTGTTTGGATAAGTTTGCACACAAATAGAAGCACCGCTTCAGAATCCGCCTGCGATAGCTGGGGATCTGAAGCGGTGTCGGTGTTGGCGCTATTTAGTGCATAACGCTCACCTAATATATAAAAGTTAATTTGCATCATTAATGAGAGTAGTCATTAAGCGATGTTGTTTTTAAGATACTGTAAAAACAGTGGTACAGGACGGCCTGTGGCGCCTTTTTCTTTACCTGACTTCCAAGCAGTACCAGCAATATCTAAGTGTGCCCACGCCTGACCTTCTTCAATGAAGCGTGATAAGAAGCAAGCAGCAGTAACTGCACCAGCATCACGGCCACCGATGTTCTGCATATCTGCAACTGATGAGTCAAGTTGGCTTTGATAGTCATCATCTAATGGCATGTGCCAGATCAAGTCACCTGATTGAGAACTGGCATTTTCAAGCTCAAATAACAAGTCCTCATCGTTACTAAA
The DNA here is from genome assembly GCF_000382145.1 of Psychrobacter lutiphocae DSM 21542. GTDB lineage: Bacteria > Pseudomonadota > Gammaproteobacteria > Pseudomonadales > Moraxellaceae > Psychrobacter > Psychrobacter lutiphocae. The sequence goes on along the minus strand of NZ_KB907625.1, from coordinate 36,121 downwards.
TACACCAGAGCGAACGTGTCCTAGAGCAACAACACAGGCACCAGTGAGTGTTGCGACATCTATAATGGCGCTTGGGTTGTAGCGTTGTACATAGCAAAGGGTGTCTGCTAATACCAAGCGACCCTCAGCATCTGTATTTAGAATTTCTACGCTTTTACCATTCATGGCGGTCACAATGTCTCCTGGACGTGTGGCATTACCTGATGGCATATTTTCGGCACAGGCTAGCGCACCAACAACGTTGATGGGCAGACGGGCTTCACATAAAGCTTTGATTGTACCTAATACAGATGCTGATCCTCCCATATCAAACTTCATCTCATCCATTGCGGCAGCTGGTTTTAGCGAGATACCACCAGTATCAAAGGTCACGCCTTTACCAACTAGGACAATAGGGGCATCGCTATCTGTATTTTGCGTAGTTGATTTTGTTTTGGCAGGTTTTTTTGGTAACTTGTCGGCCACTACTTTTAGGTTGCTAGCAAGTGTGTCTGCCAGTCCTGATGTTTGCGCTTTGCTTTCGGCAAGTCGATTTTTACCTTGATACTCAAGGATAACTAATTGACCTTCACGTTCAGAGCCACGAGATACTGCCAAGAAGCAGTTCATGCCTAGCTCTTGCATTTCACTTTCACCAATTACCGTTACTTTCAATAGCTCTGGATAGGCTTGTTGTAATGCTTTGGCTTGCTCTGCCATATATTCTGGAAAGCAGATATTACCAGGCTCATTAGCGACATCACGAGCCAGTGATTGACCACTATAAATAGCCGTAACATAGTCAATGACCGCTTGCTCGATGTTGGCAACCAAGGTTACTTGGTTTAAGGTCACTTTTGTACTTTCTGATTTATATTTATCAAAACGGTAGCTGGCATTTAATAGACTAAGCGCAAACTGTTGTGTGCTGTCATCTGTCAGTGTATCGCCGATAACCACCACTAGGTCGCTGACACGCTGTTGAGTGGCTTTGCAAAGTGCAGTGGCTATTTTTTGAAGGTTACTTGCGTTTAGTTTAGTAACTGTGCCGACACCGACTAATAATAGTTGTAATGGCGCTTTTTTGTTATCAACTGCCAGTGCATAGTCGGCAACGATTTGCCCCACTTTACCTTCAAAGTTGGAGGCTTCAATTAGGGCGTCAATACGCTGCTGGTAGGGTGCAAGCTCTTTTGTGTTGCCTAGCACGTTTGCATTGTCATCAACAAAAACGGCAAGGCACTGTGTGCTGATATTTTGAGATTGGTTCTTTTTAAGTCTTTTTTTTGAAGTCAGTTTTGGTAGTTTTTTGCTAACAGAAAGAGTTAAGCTCATAATTATTCCTTTATTAGAATGAAAAAATGAAAACTAGTAAGTTAAACATTAAGTTTGGCAGGATTGCGTTTTGTTGCATCTTGCCTGTTATATTCTTTTGGGATGGCTTATAGTCTAACATATTGGATTAAGCTGTGGGCGCATTGGTCTAAGCTGTCGGCTGTCGATATGTGTAAAGGTTCAGGTTTGCAAAGACTCGTTACCTACAAACAAAGACTCGTTACCTACAAACAAAGACTCGTTACCTATAAAAATGTAGTGACGCAAGCACTCAGATAAGAGTAGGTGCATTAGCCATGTACGTTATTTATTACTTATGCCACTTTAGATGGCTGCAATACTTTATATGGCTGCAATAATAGTGTCTTTCAACTATCGTGTGTCTTAAACCAATCGTGTGTCTTAAACCTATCGTATGTCTTAAACCAATCGTTTGTCATAAACACTTGACCTTATCAGAACATGCTAGTATTAAAACATGCTAGGATATCTTACACTGAATATGACTATCATCGTGAGCCTGCTTACGATTATAATACGCGTTGATTAGGGTCTGTTGAACATTCAAATATGTAACTGGCGGTGACTATTTTTTAGTCAATATGCAGTGAAATTTTGGATACTTAGTCATTCTAAGTTAGAAAATTTCACAAACTATTGGCAAAAAAGAGTCCCGCCCCGCAGGGCTGATGCTAAAATTGCCCTAAACGGCGTTACAAATCTAGCTAAGGTCTAGACATTATCGTCGATTTGCGCCTAGTTTAGAACAATTTTAGCTATCAGCAGTCCTAATGTTTGAAAGTTCAACAGACCCTAGTCAGTGATGTCAAATAGATAATCTGTAATGATTTGCTGTATAGTCTTTGTTAAAATTATCGTCTTGAGTTGATATATGTTTATTATATTCAATCGTGTCGATTTAACCCGCTTATAATTTGAGTTTGCCTGTGATTCTACGCCGATACATGACCCGACAAGTTGCTTCAACTACCGCTTTGGTGTTGGGGTTTTTGGTGGTATTACTTTTGGGCGGGCGCATGATCCGCTATTTTGGTTTGGCCGCTGAAGGTCGCTTAGATGTGGGACTGCTGTTTACTATTATTGGTTATAACCTGCCTTACTTTTTAGAGCTGGTACTGCCTCTGTCATTTTTTATTGGCCTAATGTTGGTATTTGGGCGCTTATATGTAGATCATGAGATGGCTGTGCTAAATAGTAGTGGTATCTCCCGTGGTCGATTGGCACGGTTAATTACTCCGTTAATCTTCTTGCTGTTCGTTGTTGAAGCTGGGTTGTCTCTGTACGGCAAGCCTTGGGGAGTTAGAAGTGCAGATAACATCTGGCAACAGCAGTCAGTCAGTAGTGCTTTTGATCTGATTCGTCCACAGTCTTTTATCAGCAGTGATGATTATCATTTATATGTTGGTAGTATGAATGAGGATAGAACTGAGTTAGAAGATGTGATCTTAATCCAAACGGCCAGTGAAAAAGAGGTGCAGAATAATCCTGACTTGTCAGATATTCTATCGGAGCCAGAAACTGAGACTCCAGAGGTAGCTGTACAGACACAAAATACAGGAGAAATACAGACAAAGGCTGAGCGGGATGATGGCGAACAGCTGCTGTCATTAGAAGATAAAGCCATCACAGCATTGACCAATCCAGTCGCTACCGTCCAAAAAGAGCAACAAGGAATAACGGTTGATGGTCCGAAAGCACGAGATGTGATTGTATTAGCCAAGCGTGCAGTGCAAGTGGGTGATAGAGAAACCAGCAGTAGCATCCAGCTAGACTTGTATCAAGGTCGGCGTTATGAAGTAGGTGCTGATAGTCTGGTCTATAATCAGATTAGCTTTGAGCGCTATCGTATCAGCCTGCATCAACCACCCAAAGATGTTATTACTGAGGATAATGTTGCCACTTTATCACTACCTATCTTATGGCAAGCGGCAACGGGGCAGCAACTGTCATTAGCTGCAACAGATCAAGCAAGAGATGCTGGTAGTAACCAGATGCCAGTGCAGGCTCAACAACAAATATTGGCGGCACAAGCTGAGCTAGGTTATCGCTTATCGCTACCTTGGTTGATGATTATTGCGCCTATGTTGGCAGTGCCTTTGGCGCAAGTGCGTCCAAGACAAGGACGCTGGTTAAGGCTATTGCCAGCTATTATGATTTTTGCCAGCTGTGCGCTGGTCATTATTTCTTTAAAAAATGCGGTGACAAAAGGCAGTGTCTCAGTGGTTAGTTATCCACTGGTCATTGTTGCCTTTATGGTGTTGGCACTATATTTCAACTGGGCGAGCCGTATTCATCATAGAGTTCGCTTTAGATTGGGACAGCGCAGTATTCAAAATAATACACCACATGATAAAACACATACAGGAGGTCGGTCATGAAGCAGCTTAAATCTGGCCGTGCCACCACATTGAAACAAGTGAATGCCGGTAAATTACTGTCACGCTATGTCAAAAAAAATGCGCTATATGCCATGCTATTTTCAGTTATTGGGCTAAGTGCATTACAGATAATTTTTTCTTATCTGTCTGAGCTTGATAACATCACTGATAGTTATACTTATGTCGATGCCTTAACTTATATTGCCTACCGTTCACCTTACTTTTTGGAGCAGTTTACACCGACTGGGGCATTGCTTGGAGCTGTTATAGGCTTAGGGCTACTAGCGAATAACTCTGAGCTGATTGTTATGCGTGCGGTAGGGATGAGTATCTACCGTATTATTGGTTGGGTGTTACAGCCTGCGATTTTGTTTGTGGTATTAGCGTTGGCTATTAACCAATATGTATTGCCAGAAACCAATTTAAAAGCCAGTCAAATTCGTAAGCCTGAAGCCACTGCTTTATTATCCTCTGTTCATGGCTATTGGACGATACAAAAAACACCAGACACCAGAAGTGGTGATGGATCAGGTGTTAACTCTGACCACAACATCATTTTTATTGGTTATGCTGATGCTAATGGCAATATTGGTGAGGTTAAGCGCTGGTATTTGGATGCAGACAATAATTTAACGGCAGTATCGAGGGCAACAGGCGGTATTTATTTGCCACAAGCCAATGTGCAACAAGAAGCTGGTTTTAGACAGTTGGGTAATACCAGCCAAGATTTTGCTAATTACCAATGGCAGCTACAAAATGTGACAACCTTAAAGCTTGCAGATAAGGTAGTTAGTGTAAATGTAGATCAAGAAGATGCCTCTATTGACTTACTGCAAGGTAATGAGCCATTAGTGGCAGCACAAACTGAATCAAGTGACATTATCAGTTTACCTATTTCACCAAGCTCGGTATATTTGCTGACCCGTCATCCTGATGATTTGTCATTAACTCAGTTGTATGAACACAAGCGCTTTAACGCTTCTCAAGGCACACGCTCATTAGAGCATGAAGTAGCATTTTGGGAAAAGCTACTGTCCCCACTTGCTATTTTATCGTTAGTAGTGGTGGCAGGTTCCTTTGTGTTTGGCTCATTACGCACCCACAGTTTGGGCTTACGTATCGTGGTCGCTTTAATCTTTGGCTTATTATTTAGTTATTTTCAAGATTTGGTCGGCTATATCTCTCTTGCGACAGGAGCATCACCTTTGCTAATGGTGTTATTACCGATTATAGGCAGTACGGCATTTGGTTTATATTTGATTAAGCGTCAGGGTTAGGACTTGTTTTTTAAGAAATATAGTCACAGCCATATAAAAAAGAGCAGCTAATGCATGATATTGGCTGCTCTTTTTTTTGTGCTGATTACAGGCTAGTTTTTAAAGCTTTTTAAACCCTGTTTAACAAAGTTTATTATTCTTTTATCGCGCGGGTAATGGTATAAGTTTTACCTTGTTTTACTTTGTCAGCATTTCCAAAGACTTCGGTAAACGCTCGTTTCATAAACTGACGTAATCCATTAATAGTCACCACATAAAAGCGGCCACCAGTACGTAACTTGCTATACGCATCAAGCAAGTATAGATAATGCTGCTCTTTACCCACTTTGGCGGGCAAGTTAGACATGACTAGACTAAAGTCTTTGTTTGGATCAACGTGGTTAAAGCCATTGGATAAATGCACATCAACATTGGTTAAGCCGTTTTTTGCACAGTTACGACGGGCGTACTCTACGGCCATAAAGTCTTTGTCGATTAAGGTGTGTTGACCTTGTGAGCACTCACGAGCGGCCGTCATGCCAAGTACCCCATAGCCACAGCCCAAATCAATCGAATCGTCATCGAGCTGAAAATCCACATAATCAAGAAGCATTAAACTGCCAGCATCTAGCTTTTCAGGAGAAAAAATGCCCCAAGTGGTGGTGAACTGCATTGGAGTGCCGAGTACTTCTTGTGTGAAGGAGATGTCTTTGCGCCACTGTTCAGCTTTTTGTAATAAATCAGCGGGAGGAGTATGGGTCATGGTATTACCTTAAACATTAAATAGGCTTGATTGGAGCAGGGTTAATTTGTTGCGTTAAGTATTATAGTTTGTCATTATCCAGTCCACCAAGCTTTGAAAGTCATCGAAAGCCTTAGTTGGATTCAAATCACGAATATCTTGGCCGTAATTATACCCGTAAGACAGACCTAAAGTATCCATATTGGCATTTTGACCTGCGACAATATCATTTTTGGAGTCACCTATCATTACTGCGTGTTCAGCACTGATATTCAAAACCTGACACACCTGCAATAATGGAGCAGGATCAGGTTTTTTAGTCGCTAGACTATCTCCACCCAAAACCTCTGCAAATAAGTCTTGCCATCCAAATGACTCCAAAATCTTAGGCACAAAGCGCATGGGTTTGTTGGTAACTAAAGCTAAGGTGAAGCCAGCTAGTTTTAGCTGTTTAAGACCGTCTTTAACACCAGGGTAGGCAACGGTTTTGGCACCACTAGTTTTGGCGTAGGCATCGAAGAAAATGTGTTCGGCATGGTCAGCTTCCTCTTTACTCAATTGACCTACCTTGACCTCTATATTACCCACTAGCGCTCTTTCTACAAGCTTTCTTGAGCCATTACCTACCCAATTACGGATAGTTGCTATGGGATAGGTCTCTTTACCAAGCGTGCTGAGCATATCATTCACTGCATCAGCTAGATCGGGCACACTGTCAATTAAAGTCCCATCAAAGTCAAAAATAAGCAGTTGTTTTTTTAGGGTAGTCATAGGATTCTCTAAATTAATGATGTCGTTATTAAGAGTTAAATATGAAATATATGAACTAAGTAATTAACAATCTTTTATGTAAGTTTATTGATATGATAACACTAGAGTTAAAGTTATTAATAATTTAATGGATTAAGGGCAGGTTAATGAATAAGGCTAATAGAAAAATTACAGTTAATAACATTGTAATAACGGTATCTAGAATTGAAGATGATGATTTTATAAGCTTAACAGATATGTTAAAAGCTAAAGATGGAGATTTTTTTATTTCTGATTGGCTTAGAAATCGAAACACACTTGAATTTATTGGGGTTTAGGAAAGAATTAAAATGAACTCAGGTCTGAATAGTTTTAAAGTTAGTGTTAAAGAGCTTATTGAACGCACGAATGCGATAGGGATTAGAGCTAAAGCTGGGCGCTATGGTGGTACTTATGCTCACAAAGACATAGCTTTCGAGTTTGGAGCATGGCTGAGTCCTGAGTTTAAGCTTTATTTAATTTAAGAGTTTCAGCGTTTAAAAGAGCAGGAAGCACAGTTTAACTCTGTTGAATGGCAAGCAAATCGTGAGTTAGCTAAAATTAATTATAGATTACATACGGATGCCATTCAGCAAAATTTATTATTTGGTATTAGTGATAGTGAACATTGGAAACATTACACTTCTGAGGCAGATATGCTTAACATCATCGTTTTTGGAAAAACTGCTTCAGAGTGGAAGAAGGAAAACCCTGAAAAACAAGGTAATCAACGTGATTATGCTTCTTATTTAGAAAATGCACTTATTGCTAATATTGAAATGCTTAATTCAACCTTAATACAGCAAGGAATAAACCAAGATAAAAGATTGTTTATACTAAAGCAACAAGCTGAACAAATGAAAAAGACACTTGAAAATAGCCCAACGATAAAAAGGTTAGATAAAAAGTAAAAGTATCAGATATTCTTTAAATTAGCAACAAAAAAACCCTCAAACTAATATAGCTTGAGGGTTTTTTAATCAATAAAGCAGAATTCGGTATAAAGATGGTGGCTCGAGGCAGAATCGAACTGCCGACACAAGGATTTTCAATCCTTTGCTCTACCAACTGAGCTATCGAGCCGTCCTTATGAGGTCGCTATTAAACTAAATATTTACGAGTCTGTCAACCCTTTTTTTGAAAATAAATCAAATTAGATGATTTTTATTAGGATTTTACCTGAATTAGCTCATATTCATTCATAATTTGATGAATAAGAGCATCTATGGGCATAAACTGGCGCACCCCTTTTTTCACTTCGGCATCATACACTAATTTTATAAATTTTGCATCAATACCACGATTTACATTTTCAGGATGTATGGCAAGGTATTGTAGTCGCTTGGTATCGGTTTGACCGTCATCAAAGCAGCCTACTACGGCAATAGGCTTGTCGTTAAACATACCCACATACATCAGATGACCTCGCTTAAAGGCAGACTCAAATAGTGGCATAATGGCATCACTACCTGCTAAGTTGCCTATATCGGCATTGTCGTTAGCATCATACAGCTTGGCAATACGTTCACGCAGGTCATCTTTGTGGGTAGTTTCACGCATAATTGGTGCATCAAATGAGTTAATCGCAACGGCTTCTAGTGGCATTTTATGATCTCAAACATTATGGATAAATAGATTATGGATAAATGGATGATAAAGTGTGACTAACATACTCTCATTAATGAGTAAAATGAATGACAGTATTTTAACAAACATTACTCATCGGTATGGTAGGAATATAGCTTAAAGCCAGTACGTTTGCTATTATCATGCTTGTATTGTAGCAATAAACGATAGTTTTTTATTTATCAGCCAAATTTATTTGTGAGCCAATTTACCATGACTACTGTAAATAATGTAAACTCAGCCGAGCGTCCAAATCGTATTGCCAGTGTTGAGCGCAATACTGCTGAAACTCAGGTCAGCGTCACCGTAAACCTTGACGGCACTGGGCAAGGTACGATTGATACAGGTGTGCCATTTTTGGACCATATGCTAGACCAAATAAAGCGTCACGGTTTGTTTGACTTAGATATCAAATGTACAGGCGATACCTATATTGACGATCATCATAGCGTGGAAGATACAGGCATTACACTAGGCCAAGCCTTTGCAAAAGCGTTGGGTGATAAAAAAGGCATCCGTCGTTATGGTCACTTTTATGCGCCACTTGATGAGTCATTAACCCGTGCTGTGGTGGATATCTCAGGTCGCCCAGGTTTACACATGGATATCCCCTTTACCCGTTCACATGTTGGTAGCTTCGATGTTGACTTATTCAGTGAATTTTTCTTTGGTTTTGTCAATCATGCGTGGATGACCGTACATTTGGACAATCTCAAGGGTAAAAACAGCCATCACCAGATTGAAAGTGCTTTTAAAGCATTTGCCCGTGCACTACGTATGGCGTGTGAATATGATGAGAGGGCGTTAAATACGCTTCCTTCTACCAAAGAAGCTTTATAATAAGCATTTAGTCTTCCTCTACTTTGTCAGTCGAGCTTGGCGTACTACTTGTACTACCTGCACTCGACTTCCGCGTAGAGAAAGCCTAACTACTCATTATGATTTATTACCCCAATCTCAACTCTTTGCGTAGGCTGTGGCTTTAGCCCAGCATATTTGGCTAAAAATTAGGTTTTGCTGGGCTAAAAGCACCAGCCTACAATAGATTGTAATAAGTTGAGAGTGGGGGGTTTATTATGTTGTTAAGCATTAAATTTTGATAGTCGCATACAAAAGCTTTAAATTATATAGTCAGTATCGAGCCTGTATAACCCATTTAAGACACATCACATAAGACCTTATAAGATATAAATTATGACCAAAATTGCACTTTTAGATTACGGCATGGGCAACCTACACTCTGCCAGCAAAGCGCTGGCCACAGTAGGCGCAGATGTGTCTATCACCAACGACCCCAAGCTGATACGTGCAGCAGATAAGATTGTCTTTCCTGGCGTCGGTGCCATGCGTGATTGCATGGCACAGATGCGTGCAGAGGGTATTGATGAAGCGGTACATGAGGCGGTATTTAACAAGCCTGTAATGGCGATTTGTGTCGGCATGCAGGCGCTATTTACAGAGTCGCTAGAGTTTGAACTCACTCAGTGCCTAGATATCTTGCACGGTCAGGTCAAACCCTTTAACCCAAGCTGGACAGACAGCGACGGCAACACCATCAAGATTCCCCACATGGGCTGGAACACCATCGAGGGCATGGATTTATCGCATCCGCTATGGCGCAACATAGATGAGCACGCGCACTTTTACTTTGTACACAGCTATTATTGCGCACCAGAAGACACCTCCGTAACCGCCGCCGTTTGCGATTATGGTCAGCCATTTTGTGCCAGTGTGCTCAAAGACAATCTATTTGCGACCCAATTCCACCCTGAAAAGAGCCATAAAGACGGTTTACAACTACTCAAAAACTTCGTTGAGTGGCGTGTTTAAATAGGGTGGTTTATTACCAAGATTTAAGAGTTTTGAGTATTAATCTTGAGGATTAAAAGATAAGTTGCCCAGGTATCTTGTTAAAAGACTTAGATTTCATAAAGAAAACATCAACAAATCATAACCCATCTTTGTTGATTTGCCTATTATACTGTTTCGTTTGCCTGATGATGTCAATATGACCTAATCAGATGCTGTCATGTTTGCAAATTAACTATACCAATGGAAATGATATAACGTGGTGGGCTTTCAACAATTTAAGATTTATGTTGCTGATTTTACAGGCTTAGACAGAGATTCTCTGCATATCTATGTTGGAGTAGGTGTGTTTTTATTTAGCCTACTGGTGACTCGACCCTTGGTAAAACGCCACTTAACACGGCTTAATATTGCGCTATTAGTGGCTACGTTTTTTGCATTTTTGGGTGAATATCTAGACCTAAGCCACAATTACCCTCATATCACTGGTGAACATTTAAGGCTGAGTATTCACGATATTATTAATACCTGCTTTTGGCCGTATGTGCTATATGCAGTGAACCGCTGGACCTCCTTGTTTGATAAGCATAATTAGCTAAGCATAATTAGCTAAGCATAATTAGCTAAGCATAGTAAGTACCTAAAAATAGCGGTTTAATTTAAGTGCTAAATCCTATACTTTAAGTGGAGCTTCTTTTATTATTCAAATACTGCTTAATAAGCACAGCAAAAAAAACGCCCGACCAATAGAGCCGGGCATTTTTATTTGACTAAATTAACTATGCGATAGTTTAAGCTTTATTCTCTGCTGCCAACTCACGTAATACATAATGTAATACACCACCATGACGCACATATTCACGCTCTTTTGGTGTTTGTAGCATGACATTCACCTCAAAGGTTTCAGTACTACCATCAGCACGAGTTGCAGTTACAGTGGCTGTTTCACTTTCACCATTTTCAAGACCAGTGATGCTCAGTACTTCTGAACCATCTAGGTTGTAAGTATCCGCATTTTCATCTTTCTTAAAGGTCAATGGTAACACACCCATACCCACTAGGTTAGAGCGGTGAATACGCTCAAATGAGCTGGTTAATACCGCTTTTACGCCGAGCAAGATAGTACCCTTAGCAGCCCAGTCACGGCTTGAGCCGGAACCATATTGCTCACCGCCTAACACCACCAATGGACGGTTGTCTTCTTTATACTTCATCGCTGCATCATAGATGGCCATTTCTTCGCCATCTGCAAGCGTTGCTTTATCGCCTTTGAAGTAGTAAGTATAACCCCCTTCTTTACCACCCATCATTTTGTTTTTAATACGGATGTTAGCGAAAGTACCACGGGTCATAACCGCATCGTTACCACGTCGTGATCCATAGCTGTTAAAGTCAGCTTCTAATACCCCTCGTTCTTGCAGGTATTTACCTGCTGGCGAGTTTGGATCTATTTTACCTGCTGGTGAGATGTGGTCAGTAGTTATTGAGTCCCCGAAAAGACCTAAAATACGCGCATTTTCAATGTCTTTAATACCTTCAGGTTCCATGGTCATACCATCAAAGAATGGTGGGTTCTTGATGTAAGTAGATGCTTCATCCCATGGGTATAGCTGGCTATCAGCTGAACTAATTGAGTTCCACGCTGAGCTGCCATCAAAGACTTCACCATAGTTCTTACGGAACATTTCAGCATTGATGTTATTTGCAATTAACTCATTAATCTCTTCTGAGGTTGGCCAGATGTCTTTTAAGAAAACATCATTACCATCTTGGTCTTGACCAATAGGGTCTTTGGTTAAGTCGATATTAACCGTGCCCGCAAGCGCATAAGCGACAACCAGTGGTGGTGATGCTAGGTAGCTTGCTTTCACGTGGGAGTGAATACGACCTTCAAAGTTACGGTTACCTGATAGTACTGCTGAAGCAACAAGGTCATTTTCTTCAATACCTTTTTCGATGCTTTCTAGCAGTGGACCTGAGTTACCGATACATGTGGTACACCCATAACCCACTAGATAGAAGCCTGTCTCTTCAAGCGCATCCATTAGGTTGCTTTTTTCAAGATAGTCTGTGACTACCTTAGAGCCAGGTGCTAAAGATGTCTTAACCCAAGGTTTGGCTTTTAACCCTTTTTCAGCTGCTTTTTTAGCAACCAAACCAGCACCAATCATAACCGCAGGGTTTGAGGTGTTAGTACAGGATGTAATCGCTGCAATAACGACCGAACCATCACGCAGTTTGTGGCTTTTATCGTTGATGTTTACTGTTGAGAATACTTCTGGCTTAGCAGATAAACGATCAGCTTGCTCTTGTTCGCCACCTTCTTCATCAAAACGCTCTTTACCTTCAACTTCCGATTTACGGTCTTTGGTCATTACTTCTAGCGTTTCATTAAATTTCTGATGCATATCGGATAAATTAATATGCTGCTGTGGTAGGTTAGGACCAGCAAGTGCAGGTTGTACCGTTGATAAATCTAAGTGTAAGTTGCTTGAATAGGTTGCCGCTGGCGTGTTTTCATCATGCCACAAGCCTTGCGCTTTAGCGTATTTTTCAACCAGTTCAATCTGTGATTCTTCACGGCCAGACAAACGTAAGTAATCGATTGCCATTTGGTCAATTGGGAAGATACCACACGTAGCACCATACTCTGGAGACATATTAGCAATGGTTGCTCGGTCAGCAAGTGGCATGTTGTGTAGACCTTCACCATAGAACTCTACAAATTTACCGACCACGCCATGCTCACGTAGCATTTGTACCACACGTAACACTAGGTCAGTGGCGGTAACGCCTTCTTGTAATTTACCGGTCATCTCAAAGCCAACCACTTGTGGGATAAGCATAGATGATGGCTGACCTAGCATGGCAGCTTCAGCTTCAATACCGCCAACACCCCAACCAAGTACACCAATACCGTTAATCATTGTAGTGTGACTGTCGGTACCAAATACAGTATCTGGATAAGCGACCAGTTCACCGTCTTGGTCGTTAGCCATCACAACACGGGCTAAATATTCTAAGTTGACTTGGTGAACAATACCAGTAGCTGGTGGTACAACGACGAAGTTTTCGAAGGCGCTCTTACCCCAATGCAGGAACTCATAGCGCTCATTGTTGCGTTTGAATTCGATTTTTTCGTTTAAGTCTAGCGCATCTTTACGACCGTAGGTATCTACTTGTACCGAGTGGTCAACAACCAGCTCACTTGGAATAAAGGGGTTAATTTGTTTGGCATCACCGCCTAGCTTGACGATAGCATCACGCATGGCTGCTAAGTCAACGACGGATGGCACACCCGTGAAGTCTTGTAAAACAACACGAGCTGGCATAAAAGCAATTTCTTTTGAAGGTTTGGCCTTTGCATCCCAATTAGCAACAGCTTCAATGTGGTTTTCTCCCACAGTTTGTCCGCCGTCTTCGTTACGCAATAAGTTTTCTAGCACGATTTTCATGCTATAAGGTAGGCTATTAATATTTGAGTATTTGTCAGCAAGCTTTGGTAGGCTATAATAGGCGTGTTTTTTACCAGCAACAGTTAAGCTGTCTTTTACATTGAATATATCACTCATAATGGCTTCCTTTTTTATTTATTAACTTCTATGTGTAACAAGTTATTTTAATGTAGGTGGCTAATGGCTTACTCACAATGGTGATAGTATGGTACTCATCTTTGGGTTGTACTTATCTTGAGGTATACCTTGTGAATAAGAGGGTTGTCAATAAGGTGTGTTGATAAATAAGAGAGGGCTTACACGCCTTATCGTAGTTAATACGATAGCAAATATTTAACGCTATATTAAGGTTAAGACGGTATCACATCGTGGTGAAATCGTAACAATCGTTACCAAAATTAGGCTGGTATAGATTTTAATTTGTGACTTAACTTTTCTATCAAATATTTTCAACGACTTAAATAATACTTGCTAAGTAACCATTACCAAATAGCAGTTATTAAATAACAATTACTAAACAGTAAGCACCAAAAACAAGCTTAAAGTTATAGAAGAATAGTAAATAGAAGAATAAAAAAAGTCGGCCTGAGACCAGACCGACTGTTAACACTTTTATAGTCAGCGAGCTACTAAAAGTGGTGTATCGCTAAGCCTACATGAGTAGTATTTGTACTCGATTGCCTTGTCACCATTTTAGAGCTCTTTAACATGACACTGTCCAAACTATATGACACTGTCAAAGGTGTAGGGATTATCTTGCTGCTGGCTTGGTTGGGTTGTGATAACCACCATAGTATTTCACTGGAGACCAGCTTGGAATAATCTCTGGTAATTGAGGATTTAGCTTGCTGTATTCACCTGCACCATAAACCACATCACCGCCGACAACCGTTAGCACCGATTCGATGGTTTTAATTTTTTCATCAGGCACAGTGAAGTAATCATCAGACAATAAGACAAAGTCAGCATATTTACCTGGCTCAAGTGTACCTTTTACATGTTCTTCATTTGAGAACCATGCACTACCGCTGGTATAAACCTCAAGCGCATCATCTCTATCTAAAATATTGTCTTTGTCATACAGCTGAGTACCACCCACCGTTTTACCCGTTGTCATCCAATATAGTGAAATCCACGGGTTATAACTGGCGACACGTGTACCATCAGTACCTGAGCCTAATGGGATGCCCATGTCATAGATTTTTTTGAAAGGCGGGGTAGTTTTAGCCGCTTCTGCGCCATAGCGATCAATAAAGAATTCACCGGCATAGGCCATACGGTCTTGTACTGAGACACCACCATTTAAGCGCTTGATCTCACGCAGCGTCTCATCAGTGATGGTTTCACCATGATCAATTGCCCAGCGCATTTCATCTCTAATTTTGTGGTTGTTTTCACGGTCAATCTCATCGACTAAGTCAACGATTAGTGCGGTATTTTCGCCATAAGTTGAATGCTGTCTAAAAGGCCAGCCTTGATCAACGTGCATTTGAATAATTTCTTTGGTGCTTTCACGCCAGCCTTTATTGTTTTTGATCAAAGGCTTATCTGCTAAGAAGTTCTCAAAGTCACCTGCTGCCCAGGTCATATATTCACCACCACCTTTTAGCTCATAGCCATGATCATGAGCGATGTCCTCATTGACTGATGCGGTATGGTTAGCCATCCATGTTTCAAAGGCTTGTTTTTCTTCACCAGCTTTTTGTGGGAATAAGTAATAAGAGATACGCAGTGAAGAGGTGCCAGTGGTTGCCAGCTCTTTAGAGGCGTCATAATCTTCTGGGAAGGTATGGCCGCCACCGCCAGCGTCAACGGCACTGGTTAAGCCAAAGCGGTTTAACTCACGATGGAAGTGCTTGGTAGAGTTTACCATCTCTTCATCAGATAGCTTAGGCATACTACCGATAACTTGATACAAAATCATCGCATTAGGCTCAGCCAATAGCACCCCAGTTGGATCGCCATTAGCATCTTTTTCATAGCGACTTTGATCATTGGGTGGCTGCGTATTGCGGTCGATGCCTAGCGCTTCCATACCTGCTTTATTTAACCAACCACGGCTGTATAAGTACAATACGAATGCTGGTGTATCGCCTGTTGCCTCATTGATCTCTTCGATTGTTGGCATACGTTTTTCTTCAAACTGATAAGGTGACCAACCCCCAATGACACGTACCCACTGACCCTCAGGAGTTCGCTCCGCTTGCTCTTTTAGCATGCGTAACGCTTCTTTCAGTGAGGTAACGCCATCCCAGCGTAGCTCTTGGTTATAAAAGCGACCGCCACGAGTGATGTGTAAGTGTGAATCATTTAAACCTGGAATAAGGGTTCTGCCATTACCGTTAATCACTTGTGTATTGGCATCACGTAAGCGCAAGATATCCTCATCAGTACCCGTACGTAGCACTTTACCATCTTTAATAGCGATGGCCTCAGCTGTGGTGCGCTTATCATCCATCACTGCAACTTTGGCATTAGTGACGATCATGTCAGCTGATTGTAGTGTGTTATAAGTTCCTTGCGAGCTACTTTGAGTAGCACAAGCAGATAAAATACTGGCCACCCCAGCCAATAAAATCAGATTTTTTTTCTGTTTAAAATGTTTCATGGTTTCTTCTCAATATCAATGAGTTATAGTGGATTAAGAAAGTAATAAAGTAATAAAGTAATGGAAAAAAGTAATGGAAAAAAGATAAATAATAAATATAAAAAATACACATAAAAAAACTGGACTACTCTCCAGACAGTCCAAAGAAAAATACAATCATAATGTAGCATAAAAGCCAGACAGCGAAACTATCCTGTAAACTTATTAAAACACTAGAAACAAAAAGAAACATTATTAACTTAAATTAATATTTAAGATTTTTTAATAAAGATAATCTAACTATTTTCAGTGATATCATAGGGTGCTATGATATAAAGCGAGCAACTGTCAGCAAGTACAAGTACAGTCAGTAAGTGCAAGTGCAATCAGCAAGTGCAAGTACAGTCAGTAAGTGCAAGTACAGTCAGTAAGTGCAAGTACAATTGAAACCGCTAAGCAATTGTTATACGCTCAAGAATACTAACATCCCACTACTAACCTCCCACATAGTTAACAAAATAGCTTATTACCGCTAGGAGTAAAATGCAACGACGTCAATTTATCAAATCTATGGGGCTAAGCGCTATTAGTGCTTCAGCGACAATGACGGGCTGTCATACTTTATCCACTTCGATCGCAGAGGTATCAGGTGCGACCGCAGATACCATGACATCCCCACAACAGATCAAAAACGTGGGTCATTTTAGTAATATTGTCGTGGGCAGTGGCTATGGCGGTGCTGTCTGTGCCTTACGTCTTAGCGAGCAGGGACATCAGGTACTGATACTAGAGATGGGTATGCGTTGGGATAGAACGCCTGAGCATGATACCTTTTGCAAAATGATCAGCGCTGATGAGCGTTCAAGCTGGTTTAAAAACTGGCCGAACGCCCCAATTCCGATTCCACGCCATATCAAAAAGTACCCAGGCGTTCTCGATCTGATTGAATATGACGAGATGAAGGTCTATGCAGGGCGTGCTTATGGTGGTGGCTCTATCGTCAACGGAGCTATTGCTATTAAGCCAAGGCGCTCACATTTTGAAGAGACCTTTCCTTGGATAGATAGCGATGAGATGTATGACACCTTTTTTCCAAAGGCCATGACAGCGCTTAAAGTTAGCCAAATACCAGAGGACTTCTTTAATAGCACTGAATATTACGAATATACTCGCGCTGCCGAACGTCAAGCTGACAAAGCAGGCTTGAAAACAGAATTTTTTAGTAACAGCTACGATTTTGAATATATGAAAAAAGAAGCCACAGGCGAAGTCTATGCTTCCGCCTTAGATGGCGAGGTCATCTATGGCAACAATGCTGGCAAGTTTTCATTAGATTTAACTTACTTAAAAGACGCTGAGGCGACAGGCAATGTTAGCGTCAAAACCTTGCGTAAAGTCAATAACATTGAACAGATCACAAATGGTCAGATAAAGCTTGAAGTACAGGTGTTAAATAAAGAAGGCGGTATCGATGTTATCGAACACTACACCTGTGACAAGCTGTTTTTAAATGCAGGCAGCACAGGTACATCAGAGCTACTACTCAAAAGCCAAGCCGCTGGCACGCTCAATAATCTCAATGAACATGTGGGTCAACACTGGGGACCCAATGGCAATATCATGACGGGTCGCAACTTCGTCCATGCAGCGGGGGAGGCTCAATCCTGTATCCCCGTCAAAGGCATCAACATGTGGGATGGCGATAGAGACGGCTCTAACTACAAAATATTTGCCGAGATTGCGCCACTGCCCATGGGGCTTGAGACTTGGACCACCTTGTATCTTGCCATTACAGACAACCCTGAACGTGGCAATTATTACTATGATAAAGCCACTCAAGCGGTCAAACTAAACTGGAAACGCTCACAAAATGAATATTCAGTCAATGCCGCCAAAGAGCTACTTGAAAAGCTGGGCAAAGCCAATGGGGGGCGTACGTCAAGCTTGCTCTTCAACAAAGGTTTTGGCGACGATTTTTGCTACCATCCTTTAGGTGGCTGCGTATTAGGCAAAGCGACCGATGAATTCGGACGAGTCAAGGGTCACCCCAATATTTACGTACAAGACAGCGCCTTGATACCGGGCAGTGCTGGCGTTAATCCCTACGTATTTATCACCGGGCTTGCCGAGCGCAATATGAATTATATCTTGCAACAAGATTTTGGCTAACAATTGAGCCACTTCTTTAAAAAACCAGCTCATAAAAAAGCGCAGAAGCTGCAAATAGCTAAGAGGTAAGAGATTGAGCAGAGGGAGCTAATCTCGCCATCCGCTTGTATCTGCCTTGTCAATGGCGTGCGGACTATCGTGACCAGAGGTGTTGCTGTTACCTCGACACCCCCTCTAGTCACCGTCCGCAACGCCATTGCCGTCAGCAGGATACCGCTACTGTCGAGGCTAAACCGCACCTCCAGTTTACCCTCAATACAGCAAACATAAATCTGCCGTACGTCCGCCTAACACAAACAGAATCGTTTATTTCGGTGGGTTACGCTCGCTTAAAATGCCTACGAGCCTTTACGCTCACTAACACCACCCTACACACCTTAACTTACTTGGGTTTATATTTTTTCCCTCTACTTGTCGAGGGATGACTTGGGTTTGTGGGGTGATTGTTATAGAGTAGTCGTTGTTGCGCTGAACTTTGTTGGTTTGGTTGCATCCTCACCACACCGTCCCGATAAACAGGATATATAATAAAAATATAAGATAAAAACAAAAAAGGAATCCAAAATGAAGCTTCGTATCTTAAAATCAGAAGTCACCAACCCTTGGTTTAATCTGGCGACAGAAGACTGGATATTTCAAGAGTTAGAACCAGATACTCATATCTTGTTTTTGTGGCGAAATAGCGAAACAGTGGTCATCGGTCGCTCACAAAATCCTTGGGTCGAGTGCAAAACCGATAAGATGGAACAAGATGGGGTTTACCTCGCCCGCCGTCAAAGTGGAGGTGGGGCAGTGTTTCATGACTTGGGTAACACCAACTTTACCTTTTTGTCACCAAAAGAAGACTACAACCAAGATGCCAATTTTCAAATCATTATCAATGCCCTAAAAAATTTAGGTATCGCTGCCACACAATCGGGTCGAAATGATATGCAGGTTGGTGAGCGTAAAATATCGGGCAGTGCGTTTAAGCATGCCTCTGACCGCAGTTTCCATCACGGCACGCTATTGGTGAATGCTAATATGCAAAAGCTTGGCGACTATTTACATCCGCACCCATTAAAGCTAAAAGCTAAGGGGATAAAGTCGGTACGCTCAAGAGTGGCAAATCTGGTTGAATTCAATGACAGTATCACTCACGACAGCCTGTCTCAAGCGATTATCGAGGCGTTTTGTGAGTATTATGGACAGAGCGTTGAGGTTGAAGAGCTCGATGAAGCCTCATTAAAACAACAGCCTCATCTTAATAAATACTATGAGCAAATGGCAGATTGGGACTGGCGCTTTGGCAAGACGCCACAGTTTAGCCATCACATCGAGACTCGGTTTGATTGGGGTATTATTGATCTGCATTTAGATGTGCAACACGCCATTATTCAAGAGGTCGTCATTTTCTCTGATGCGCTCAATGTTGATTTGATTGATGCGTTAAGACAAGCCTTAGTAGATACTAAATATACCATTGAGGACGTAAAAGCTAAGCTTGAAATATTAAAAAACCAACAGCCAGAGTTAGCCTCTCAGGTGAGTGACTTTGAGCAGTGGCTTGTTGCTGAGATGACGACTTAGCTGTTGATTTAATGGTTGTAAGTCTTTTAGTATATACCATTAATTGTATTCAACTTAATGATTGGAAGCTAAAAAGCATTTTATCTGTTTTTAATTGAGGAGACCGAGATGTTCGATATCAAATCATTACTAACAAGAACTGTCGAAAAAGAATTAATCGATGTTGATGACTATATCTTTATCCCTGAGCGCTATGATTTAGAAATTGATGACGGGGTATTAAGTTGTGTACTAAACAGTGATGGACGTGTGGATATTTTTTTCCAGAAGCATGGGATTACGGATGTGCGTTCAGCTTCTCGTAAGCATGCTTACACAGGCTTTGACAGAGAGTTGCAGTTAGGTATTTATGATGATGTGATTGAAAACTTAATTGATGATGTTAATAAAATTTTAGAAGGAAAGTCTCGCTTTTTTAAAGAAGAGGTTGTTTTACCTTCTGCGCCAGCTTTAGACTCAAAGCCTTATGCCGATAGTGACCTGCATTAATGCAATGCAATGCTATTAGCGTATGTGCTCAACTCGTACAGTGACTTTTAACAAGTGCTTTAAATGAGCTTAAAAAGCTAACGCTGTCATACGGTGTCAAAGAGCGAGTTATTTGGTTATCCAGTAGTTTGGTTATAGTTATTGTACGAGGAAGGGGCGTGAGATGCCTGTATATGGGGTAATACTGTGATCCGCACCATTTTTCCAGTCACCCTGATGTACGATGCGATAAGTGCCAGCTGGTGTGTCTGCACTGATACGCCAGTTTATAGTGACTTTGCTGTAGCTGATACCTTCACGTTGCCAGCCGTAGGTGGTATCAAAGTCTTTATCGGTTAGGTAATCTATCCATTGATCGGAGATTAGGCGCTGTATCTTTAAGAAGGTATCATCAGTACGCAAGTTGTTTTTTGGGTGCGCCCCACGAAATACGGTAGTAGCAGTATCACCTTTGTGATAGCTATCGGCAGGCTGGGTCAAGACCTGTCCCCAGTATTGATGTGGTGGGGTGTCATCAAAGCTAACGCCTGGACGCTCAGCAAATTGATGATTTGATAACTGAGGTGGTGTGATACTGTTGCTGACTGGGAGGTTGTCTCGTAGAGCTTGTGCCAGTTGTGTGTACTCTTGCAAGTAGGCATTGCTTTGATAAGGGCCAAATTCAGTGGATGCACCCTCATAGTGTTGCAAGGCATACTCTTCACGAGTGGTGATGTAGCCACTATAATTGTTGGCAAGACCATTGATAACGACCGTATCAACCCCTAAAGGACTAAGTTTATCGAGTACGGCGGTACGTATCCGCCGTCCGACCATAGTAGTTGGCTCGCCAGGTACGGCAACAATAGCAAGGTTGCCGATGCGCATAATTTGTACTGGCTGTTCACTATTGACCCAGCCCCATTTGCCAGTGGGGAGAAGAACAGGCTTTTCGGCATGACACTCATCTGTATGAAATGATGAGATGATACTAAAGGCGCTTCGGGTTAGATTGCCAAGAAGTGAGGTATTCACTTGGTTGGTACTCTTTGCCTGCCCAGTCTTAGTCATGCCTTCATAGATGCCTGAAATATTTGATGGCCCATTCTCTGCACCAGCGGCAAAAGAATATCCTCTAGCAGGGGCGCATAGGGTTTTCATTCCAGCACCTTGGGTGTAGTTAGCCTCTATTTGATAGCCATTTAGGTCTATCCAACGTGCCCTTGTGTCCACAGCACCTGATACTGGGTGTCCTTTGTCCCATAGCTCTAAGGCTTTATCCAGCTGTAACGACCCATCACGAATGACATTTTCCCATTCATTGGGACTACCTTCAAAACCAGAGGCAGAGTTAGCATTACCACCAGTAGCGACTACATCACCTGAGTCGGCATTGGCAAAGGCGGCGACAAAAGGTTTGCCAGTTTGCTTGCTGATATAATCCGCAAAGCCGAGCTGTGCATAGCCTTTATTATCGGCACTAAGATAGGTAAATTTATTGCTAAAGCTGGTAGGATGTATCGCAAACCAGTTAATTAAGCCCAGCGGTGTACCATCTGCGCTATCAAAACGCAGTTGCGTCATACGCTCATTGACAGAGCTAGTATAGTTATCGATATCTATATTATTATTGTAAGCTGGCTCAGATCGGTTGCGGGTAGCACCTGATAGGCTTCCTTGTGCAAGAGATAAATAACCTGGAGCAAGGCTGTTATGTGCTTGTGCAATAGCACGGACGATGCCATCAACAATGGCATTAAAGTTTTGGCTGCTATAACCAGCTTGGGTGTCGTCCATACTGGCAATTTGATATAAGCGTTGATGCGAATAGCCAGCGTTACCGACATGGGTGTGAGTTGCAGTGAGCATCACGTTGGTATCGTTATATAAGTTGCCGTATTTGGTCTGTAATTTTTTAAGCACTGCCAGTTTGACGGCAGTGAACATCGCACCCATATCTGCTGAGACATAGATAATACGATTATTATCAGTATCTGTACCAGCATTGGCGACTATAAAGGCATGTGCATACAGGCGGTCATTGATCCCTTCCACCACTTGCCTGGCGGCATAGCCAAACATACCAGTTTCTGCGGCTGCGCCTGTGATGTCAGCTCGTCCAACTCCGATTAAGTAGCCTGTATCCAGTAAGTTGCCAGTAGCAGAGTGGCTGGTAGTCAGGTGAGTTGTTGACGGTATTGACTGTGATAGCTCTGATGCAATTGATGTTGTACTGGTCGTAAGGGATAGCACAGCGAGCAGTGTAGAAAAGCAAGCTGTGGCAAATACCGTAGACAAGGATGTCGAACAAGTCATAATAGAAAATCTCATTAAGGTCTATATACTGGCACCCACCTCTCGAGCAATAGCAATCCCTTCTTCAATGGTTAAGTATTTGCGCAGACTTGGTGTGTCTTGGAAGATAATATCGCCATCTTGGAATACCAAGCACTCATTAATCGCTAGCTGTTGCCAGTCTTCATTTTCGGTCAAAGGCACAGTGACTAAGATAGTTACTTTGTCATTTTCTGTGGTGACATCTTTGAAATTAATTGATAAGTCGTCATCAGCCAGCTTTGCTTCACCAAAAGGCGCTTTGCGGGTTAAATAAAACAGCAGTGAGTTGGCATAAGCCAATTGCCAATCACCATTAGATAGCAAACAGTTGAATAACCCATTGGCTGCCAAATAACGACACTGAGTGGTTAAGAAGCGAAACAATTCTTGGTCAGAGGGGCGGTCTTTGTAGGTTGATTTGAGGCGATTAATTAAATAACAAAAGGCCGCTTCAGAGTCGGTGGTACCGACCGGGCGGCAGTGCTCACTATTGCCATTTTTTTGCAGGCGCTGGCAGCGTTGGATAAAGCTTTGATTCATTTGACCATTATGCGCAAACACCCATTGTTCGCCCCAAACTTCACGCACAAAGGGATGGGTGTTGGCTAGGCAGTTGCTACCTTGGGTGGCTTTGCGAATATGAGCTACCACGTTGAGTGCCTTGATAGGGTAGTTTTTTACCAGCTCTGCCACTGGTGATTGTGAGCTGGGTTTGTCATCGTGAAACACCCTCAGTCCACGACTAGAATTACGAGCAATGCTTTGTGCTTCACTAAGGGTTGGATTATTGAGGTCACAGGCATTGGGTTCAAAAAAGGCAATGCCAAAGCCATCATTGTGATGGTCAGTTTTACCACCACGATTATGGAATCCAGTAAAGCTAAAGCCAATATCGGTTGGAGTATTGGCATTCATCCCTAATAATTGACACATCTGTTATCTACCGCCTTATCCTTCGTTGTTGCTATCATCAAGTGTGTGGCTGTCAATGCTATCTAAAATTGATTGTGCTTTTTGTAAATCATCTTGTTGCACCCACAATATACTCCCTGAGTTCATACCAGGTATGGCACTCAGGGTTTGTAGTGAAACATTAATTCCATTGTTTCTCAACAAGTTTGCAAACATTTCAGCTTGTAGGTTAGTACTATAACTTGCTAACTTTTGCCAGTTATCGAGTTGCTTATCGATGGGTTTACTCATAATTTGCTCCTTGCTACCTTGTTAGGAATTATACTTTGGGAAGTACTGTTTCACGTGAAACAGGCTCTAACAATATACTTTTAATAGGTGGTTGGATACCGTCAACTTAAAGCCATCTATTTAAAAACATCTATTTAAAACAGGTAGCTAGACCTAGATATCAGTCACTTGACTCCAATGATAAGCTGCAAGGCGTTTCATTAAGTCTGGATTTTTGACCATGATATTATCTCCCATACGTCCTTGCTCACGATTATAGTAAATTACATTTAACCGTAGTAGCCAAAAAGTAACGGCTGCCATAGCCAACATGACAGGGAGTGCTTGTTGTTCAGCGGGTGTTAGGGGTCGGATACTTTGGTAACCTGTGATAAATGCTTGCATTTTTTGGGTGTTAAAGTTGACGGTTTCCCCGTCTTCTGCATCGCCCCATGTGGTACAAAAGTCATTAATAGTAATGGCAATATCCATTACATAGTGCTCAACACTGACCTCTGTAAAATCGAGCAAACCTGTCAGAGTTTGTTTGTCATCACTTAGATCCCATAAGGTATTGTCTGCAAACATGTCAAGGTGGCATAAGCCTTTTGGTAGGCTAGCAAGTGGTAAGGCCTCATAGCGTTGCCAGATATCTTGCATCAGCTTGGCCTCATCAGCAGGCATAAACTGAATTTCACGATCTCGCACCTGATTCCAAGGGTATAAAGGGACGCCATATTCTTCTGCTGGTGTCAGACTTTGTAATGTATTATGCAGTGTAGCTAAAGCTTGCCCCATATTGTGGCACATATCAGTCGTTGTCTGTTTGGGATGAACACCAGGTAGACAGGGGACTAGGGTGATGGCTTTATTTTGATATTTAATTAAATAGAGTTCGTCAGTTTTGGAGTTCGGGTCTGTTGATTGCGCATCTGTTCGAGCAAGTGGTGCAGCCACAGGCAAAGAGCCTTTGAGTCGATTTAAGATGGTTGCCATTTTTGCAATGTCTTCTGGTGGGCGCTCTTCAAATAAGGTAAATACATAAGAGTACTCACCTTGCGCATCGTCGGTTGTTTGGATAAACCAGTTAGAGTTTTTGATGCCTTGGGTAATAGGAATGGCTTTGGCAAAGGGTACGCCAAAAGCTTGACAAAAATCAGTAAATTGGCTATCTAAAAGTTGAGTGTAAACAGACATGAGACTCTCTATTTAAATAAAATATTAATTAATAATGGGTTAAATATAAACCCTTGTTTATAAGTCATTGTTAAGGGTGGATATTAAGGCCAAATTAGCATACGCCTAATACCTCTATATTCTCATTATACACAACAGCAGACAAGTAGCATTTGCTAAACTTCTTTGGTTGTAATGATATGGGCATCAGCTGTTGTACGGGCTTCTTTTTTTGACTTCCTTTTTTTCTTTTTCTTTTTCTTCGGTTTTGTACTAATGTTGTATAGGCTGATTAATATCTCTGAAAGCGCAGTACCTATACGATGGGCATAGTTTAAATCATTCATCAGCGACGAGGCTTGCATCTTATCAATGGTATGCTCTCTTAATCTGTCAATGACATTTAAATGTGGGGGAGCAGACGTTTCAATATAATGGGTAAAGTTTTTAATGGCTTGTTCACTTTCTAAGCTATCTGCGGGTAGCTGTCGAACTCTATTAAAGTACAGTAGCATTTCATAGACATTGTTGCGCAGTGCCATATATTCTTGATAAATTTCGGTGCTTGAATCACTTAAAAAGTGTTGCATATTGTTTTGGAGTTGTTTACTTTGCTTTACCATCTCTACAACTTGAAATGCCACCATATGCGCTTCTGTCAGTCTTTTTTGTAGTTTGCGGTCATTGTGAATATCAATATTGCTAGTAAAGCTTAATATTTCACTGTATAGAGGCTTAATCTGCCACTCGTACAGACTACGGACATTGAGGTTTAATGGCGGTTTAGGGGGAGGTAGGTTTTCTGAAGGGTAGTACAGCGCATCATTGGGCACATAGATAGCATGACAAATCACTTCTAGACCTAGTGTTGTCAGGTGCTCCATTTCTTGGTTTACTGCCTCGATAGCGGTATCAGAGGCTTTTAGCATATTGCCATGCAGGTAGATGGGCAGGACGGCCTCTGAATCATCGGGCAGTCTTTTTGAAGGTTTTCTGTCAGGTAAAAATAGTTTGAGCTTTTGGACAAATTTATCTTGAATACCCCAAAATACACTGACACCTAAAACGTTAAATAAGGTATGAAATAGCGCTAGTTGTAACAGTGGCGAACTCATACCTGCTATTTTTGCTATCCAATGTACCGCAAAGGTCAGTGGTACCCAGAGTATCAAAGCAAGTAGGGCGGTCACCCAATTATAAATTAGATGTGCCAGCGCCAGGCGTTGTCCATTTCTATCACCACTTAGCATTCCTACCAAGGCGGTCGTAAAGCTACTGCCCAAGTTTGAACCTAATGCAATGGCAAAGCCTTGGATAAGCGTCACTTGCCCAGAAGACAAAGCTGCCAGTATCAAAATCAAGGTGGCATGCGATGATTGTAAGACACAGGTTAACAAAAACCCAAGAAGTGTAAATAGCAGGACTTGGGTCATGCTACTGGCATCGATACTTTGAAGCTCAATATTATTGCCAAATGCATCAAACCCTTCTTTGATCGCATCAATGCCTAAGAAGATTAGTGAGATACCGATAAGTACCTGACCAAAAAACTTTAAACGTTTATCAAGAAACCCAATTAACACCCCCACGACTAGCATCGGAATAGCAGCAGGACTTAAGCTGATACTTTGACCAGCTAAAGCCAATAACCAAGCGCCACTTGTTGCCCCTAAGTTGGTGCCTAAAATGACAGACAAGCCACCTGCTAGCGTGATCATACCTGTGCTTAAAAAAGCAATGGTCAATAGTGATACTAACGTGGTGGACTGCAATATAAATGTTGAGCCGATACCGAATAAAAACCCTTTAGTTGGTGTTTCAGTGCTTTTGGTCAGTAACTGTTCTAATGTACCGCCAGCAGCATTGTTTAGACCTTCTTCGATACACTGCATCCCAAATAAAAACAGCGCCAAGCCATAGCATAAGACTAGCCAAGCGGCATGCATGACAAAAGAATACACCAGAGCGATGAGCAGTACAGCCAGCCCTAGGTATTTTATTTTGTGTATGTGCCTAATAATAAAAGTAGGCACCATACTATTTAAGTATCTGTTTTTCATATAGAGCAGTAATAAAAACAATAGGAGTGAAAATTGGCAGTGATCAAAGCAATTAAACTAGAGGATTTTTTATGATGGGTCAATAGAGGGTTGTATAGAATTCATTTACAAAATTGACAGGGACTATTGTCACGATTTTTTTCTAAAAACAATCTCTGTCAGTGATGTTTATTGAGCAAATACCCTACTCTCAACTTATTACAATCCAATGCAGGCTAGTGCTTTTAGCCCAGCAAAACGTATTTTTTCACCAAATATGCTGGGCTAAAGCCACAGCAACGTAAAGAGTTGAGAATTAGGTAAGCAAATACAACCTTATACAGATGCACTTTTTTTAAGACATATCGAGTTAGCTTAACACAAGCGCTTAGAGAGTACTGTAAAACTGGCGCTAAACAAAAATGCCGATGGCAAAATAAACACGATATAATACAATAAACTTAACCCTTCAACTATCTTGTCTCGTACAAGACAACATAACTCAAACAACAACGTGACATAAAAAATAAGGTAAAGTCCATGTTAGCAAAACGAATCATCCCCTGTTTGGACGTAGATAATGGTCGAGTGGTGAAAGGCGTAAAATTTGTCGATATTAAAGATGCCGGAGATCCTGTTGAAGTTGCTAAGCGTTATAATGAACAAGGCGCTGATGAAATCACCTTTTTAGACATTACAGCGACCCACCATGGGCGTGACACCACGTATGATATGGTTGAGCGGATTGCTGAAGCCGTTTTTGTCCCCTTAACTGTGGGTGGTGGCGTCCGTAAGATTGAAGACATTCGCAACTTGCTTAATGCGGGTGCAGACAAAGTGGCGATTAATTCAGCAGCGGTATTTACCCCAGAGTTTGTAGGTGAAGCGGCGGCTAAATTTGGTAGTCAGTGTATTGTGGTCGCTATTGATGCCAAAAGAGTGGAAGATGTGGAGGGTGAGCCCAGATGGGAAATATTTACGCACGGTGGTCGTAAGCCAACAGGCATAGATGCTGTGGCATGGGCTGAAAAAATGGCTGAATTAGGCGCAGGCGAGCTACTTGTGACTTCTATGGATGGTGATGGTACCAAGCAGGGTTATGATTTGGCCTTAATGAAAGCCATTACTAGTCGTGTCAATGTGCCAGTGATTGCCTCAGGTGGTGTTGGCAACTTACAGCATCTAGCCGATGGTGTGCTTGAAGGCGGAGCAGATGCGGTACTGGCAGCTAGTATTTTTCACTTTGGTGAATATACAGTGCGTGAAGCAAAGCAGTTTATGGCAGAACAGGGTATCGAAGTACGCCTAATCTAGCATGATTTTAGCTATCAGCAGTCTTAATAAGTAAACTCTATACAGATCCTACTAGAGATTAATGAAAAACGTCAGTGATAGCAACGAAACATTGCTAAATCCATCCTTAAAAGCTAAATCCATCCTTAAAAAATGTTATTATAGAAATAATTTTATTTTCTTCTTCAGATTAGGATTTTATTATGCAAGATTTACAAAAAGAACGTGACGCCATCACACACCTTGAAGGCAACCTATATCAAAATTCAGAGGCTCGGATTGGCATCGTTGTTGGTCGTTTTAATGCTTTTGTTGTCGAGTCGTTAGTCGAAGGCGCAATTGATGCCTTATTGCGTCATGGCGTATCTGGTAGCAATATCAGTGTGATCCGTGTGCCTGGTGCCTTTGAGTTACCACTAGCTGCACAGCGTGCCGCTGAGTCCGATCACTTTGATGCTGTTGTGGCATTAGGTGCTGTGATCCGTGGTAGTACGCCTCATTTTGATGTAGTGGCAAATAGCTCGGCGAGTGGTTTGGCGAGTGTGTCTATGGATTACAATATTCCAGTGATTAACGGTATTATCACTACCGACACCATTGAGCAAGCCATTGAGCGATCAGGCACCAAAGCAGGCAATAAAGGTGCTGAGGCAGCATTAGTCGCTTTAGAAATGATCTCTGTCTTATCACAGCTTGATGTTGACTACGATTACGAGGATGAAGACTAGTTCTGCTATTCATCGTGAATCGTTTATTTAATAATTTATAGTAAAAGTCAAAGCGCTTGTTTTGATGATAGGTATTTATATACATGAGCAACCAAAACCCGGAAAAAACTGAAGATAACAATCAGTTCGATATCAATGAATCCAGTTATAAAACCAGTCATACCGCTGTGCGTAAAGCCCGTCGCTTTGCGCTTCAAGGCTTGTATGAATGGTTGATGACGGATCACCGCTTTGAACAAATGGGCGAAGCGCAGTGGAAAGCCAATGCACCTCATGATATCGCAGCACGTACTCGTGCCACCAATGCAATGCATACCGTGCATTTGGGCTATTATCACACCTTGATGCGTGATATTCCTCAGCAGATTGACGAGCTTGAAGCATTAATTCGTCCATATTTAGATCGTGATATCAGTAAGATCGACATGGTTGAGCATGCGGTGCTACTGATTGGTGCTTATGAGTTACAGCACAGCTTGCATATTCCTTACAAGGTAGTGCTGGATGAGGCGATGAAGCTGAATACCCACTTTGGTGCAACTGATGCGCATAAGCTGATTAATGCGGTGATGGATAAACTGGCGGCTCAGCTGCGAGAAGTTGAAGTTAATGCGGATAACAACAGTGGCTATAAACGAAGTAAGCAACAGCAGCAACAACAACAGGTTGTCGAACAAGACGCACAATCACCACAACATGCTACTGACACAGTAGCAACGCCAACAGTTGACCCATCAGCAGAACGTACAGAAAAACCAATAGATCAAGCCGTATCGTCAAGGACCAGAATTAGTCTTAAATCAAAAAAAGACAAATAAAATGTCAGCCAATACGAATACGGTAGCATAAAAACAAAAATAAGGCAGATTAATACGGGTATAAATAGCATCACAATACAGCTAGAACCCCTGATAGGATGATTTAGGATACAGATGGATGACTGAATTTGAGCTAATTTATGATTATTTTAAGCAGCAAATGCAGTCGTTTGTTGCCACTGATGCTCAGCAGCAAGCCTCTGTGTTAAAAAGTCTGGGTGATGATGCTGCTGTGGTAGCACTGGCTGCTGAATCTAAGTGGGTAACCTGTGTCGATACTCTGGTACAAGGTCGCCACTTTAGCGCTGAGTGGTCGCAAGTTGAGGCGCTTGCTTTTGCTATTGGTTATAAATCTGTGGTGGTTAATGTGTCAGATTTGGCAGCCATGGGCGCGCAACCACACAGTATTTTATTGGCGCTAGCCTTGCCGAAGCGCCTTGCAAAAGATAAGTGGTTAGCAGAGTTTGCCAAAGGTCTGTTCCATGCCTGCACTCAGTATGGGGTGCGCTTAATCGGCGGCGATACCACACGTCATGACAGTTTAATTATTAGTGTCACTGCCAATGGTGTGATGGCAAAACAGACGCAACCTGTTTATCGTCATGGTGCGCAAGTAGGTGATAAAGTCTATGTATCTGGCACCCTAGGCGATGCCAATTATGCGCTGCAACATGCTGAAACTCAGCTAGGTCAGCAGTTGGCACACCGACTGCATATGCCAACACCAAGAATCACACTAGGTACAGCACTAGCGGCTCAAGGCTTGGTCACATCAATGATCGATATCTCCGATGGTCTGGTACAAGACTTGGGTCACATCTGCCAACAAAGCAAGGTGGCGATGCAGCTTGAATTAAGCCAGTTACCAGCCAGTGCTGAGTTGCAACAGGTGGAGTTACCTACTCGGGCGCTGTGTCAGCTTACTGGCGGCGATGATTATGAATTGGCGTTTACCTTACCGGCTTCTGCCAGTGTGCCACAGGCTTATTTGGATGCAGGACACAAAGTCACTTGTATTGGCGAAGTAGTCGCAGCCGCTACCTCTGTGGCAGGTGATTTGGCTGAATCCGGCGCCATTGCTTTGTTATATGATGGTCAGCCGTTAACAGCAGCGCATCCATACCCTTTTTCACAGCTACCAGATTTCGGTGGTTATCAGCACTTTAGCAAGGAGTAGCGATGTCACCTCACTCTTCTCCGAAGCAGTCACCAGATCCGTTATCAGATCAGAGCACGGGTCATTCCGCTAAGCCTGATATTCGCAAATCCAATGCTTGTCCTCCGTTACCAGCACAAGCCAGCCTATTGGACAAAGTGGTCTATTGGTTAGGTATTGGCTTGGGAAGTGGCTTGCCTAAGCGTGCACCAGGTACTTGGGGTACGCTGGGTGGTGTGATTGTAGCACTGCCTTTGATGCAATTGGGATTCATCGCCTTTTTTAGCATTACTATGATAGCCAGTGTCATTGGCATTGCCATTTGTGAGCGTACTTCCAACTTAATGCAAGTCCATGATGATCCGCATATCGTGTGGGATGAGTGGGCTGGAATGTGGTTAAGTTTATTGCCGCTATCCTTTATAATCAGTTATACACCTGAGTATTTAACACCAGAATATTACTGGTTGGCTGTGGTCTTAGCCTTTATTTTATTTCGCATCTTTGATATCGCCAAACCCAACCCCATTAAGTGGGCAGATGAGAAGCTGACGGGCGGACTTGGTATCATGATGGATGATATTTTAGCAGGAATAATATCACTGGTAGCTTGGATGATGATTGTTGCCAGTATTGTGATGTTTTATCCTGCTGCTTAATGCGCCTGATGATTTGTTTTGACTGTTGGTTTATTTAGATTGTTGGTTTATTTAGATTGATGATTTGTTTTAACTGGCTTTACTAAACTAACAGGCTTGTGAAACTAACAGTCTTGTGAATTTTTGACTGGTTCATCGAGCTACTGAACGAACCACTGATTGAATAACCAATCATTTGCGAAACAGTTTACTGAATACTTAAATTTAACACACCATTACTAATAGTGATTTTTATGAATAATACCCTCACCACCATCATTCTGGCTGCCGGTAAAGGCACGCGCATGCAATCTGCAAAACCTAAAGTTTTACAAACCTTGGCAGATAAACCCTTGTTGGCTCATGTGTTAGATACCTGCCATAGTGTTAATGTCGATAAAACTATCGTAGTCTATGGGTTTGGTGGTGAGCAAGTCAAAAACGCAATGGCAGACTATCAGCTAACTTGGGTTGAACAAACTGAGCAACTAGGCACAGGCCATGCCGTTAAAGTGACCTTGAATGAGTTACCAGTCGAAGGCAAAAGCCTGATTTTGTACGGCGACGTGCCTCTGGTCAGTGCCGAAACTTTAACTCGTTTAAAGCAGGCCAATGTCAGCGGCATGTCGATGTTAACCTTGACCGTAGATAATCCTTTTGGCTTAGGTCGTATTAAACGTGACGAGCAGGGCAATATCCTTGCCATTGTTGAGCAAAAAGATGCCGATGAGCAAGAGCAAGCCATTCGTGAAATCAACAGTGGTATTTATTGTGTCGATAATGCCTTATTGCACAAATACTTGCCGAATTTGTCCAATGACAATGCGCAGCAAGAGTATTACTTGACGGACATTGTCAAAATGGCAGTAGCCGATGGGATCGTGATTAGTGCCATCGAGCCTGAGCATGAGTTTGAAATTGAAGGGGTCAATAATCGTCAGCAGTTGGCCAGCCTTGAGCGTCAATGGCAAACAAAACTTGTCGAAGATTTACAGGTTAAAGGCGTTCAGTTTGCAGACCCAACTCGTGTTGATATCCGTGGTGAAGTCACAGTTGGCCAAGATGTCTTTGTCGATGTAAACGTGGTGTTCAAGGGCAAAGTAACCTTGGGTAACAAGGTCACTATTGAAGCAGGCTGTATTATCAAAGATAGCCAAATTGGCGATGATGTGCATATCAAACCTTACTGTGTCTTTGATGAAGCAGAAGTGGGTAACGAAGCCACAATCGGACCCTTTGCACACCTGCGTCCAAAAACTGTATTGGCAAACAACACCAAATTAGGCAACTTCGTTGAAATCAAAAAATCAACAATTGGTGAGGGTAGCAAGGTCAACCACCTCAGCTATGTTGGTGATGCACAAATTGGAGCCAATGTGAACTTTGGGGCTGGTGCTATTACCTGCAACTATGATGGTGTAAATAAGCATCAGACTACGGTTGCTGACCATGCCTTTATTGGCACCAATGCCTGCTTGGTTGCCCCAGTTACAATTGGCAGTGCCGCTACTGTTGGTGCAGGCTCAGTCATTACAAAAAATGTAGAGGAAAATGCCTTGGCTATCGGTCGTGGCCGTCAGGTACAAAAATCAAATTATAAACGTCCAGAAAAAAAGAAATAAATCATCGAATTTGAATGCCTGTAACAAAATTACATTCAGTGAATATTTTGTTATGTTGGTAAGGGAAATTTAAGGAAACGTTATGTGTGGAATAGTAGGTGCAATAGCTGAGCGTAATATCTCTAATGTATTGCTTGAGGGCTTAAAGCGTCTAGAGTATCGAGGTTATGATTCAGCAGGATTGACAGTTATCCGAGACGGTCAGTTGCATCGTGAACGTCAAGTGGGCAAAGTGCAAGCCTTGGTTGATGCTGTAAATAATGATGCTGAAAACTTCAAAGGAAACATAGGCATTGCCCACACCCGCTGGGCCACTCATGGTGAGCCAGCACAACATAACGCCCACCCTCATGTGTCAGGTAAAGTGGCTGTGGTGCATAATGGCATTGTAGAAAACTATAAACCATTAAAAGATGAGCTCATTAAAAAAGGCTATACCTTTACATCACAAACCGATACGGAAGTGGTCGCCCATTTAATAGCTGAAGCCTACAAAGACACCAAGGATCTGTTAAAAGCAGTTGAGCTTATAGTGCCTCGCTTACATGGTGCGTTTGCGCTTGGTGTGGTACATGTGGACAATCCAGATGAGCTCATCACAGTACGCTTAGGATCACCTTTGGTCATAGGCGTTGGTATTGGTGAAAACTTTATTGCTTCTGACCAGTTGGCATTATTACCTGTAACCAATCGCTTTATGTACCTAGAAGAAGGGGATATTGCGATGGTTAAGCGGGACAGTATTGAAGTGTTTGCAGATGGTCAGCCTGTGGAAAGAGCCATTACTGAGCTAGATGCCAAGCATCATAATGCCGATAAAGGTGAGTTTAAACATTATATGCTTAAAGAAATCTATGAGCAGCCTGATGCGGTTGCACGCACCTTGGCGATGGGTATTGATGCCACAGATTTAAAAGCAGACTTTCTAGCTTCGCACGAAGCAGAGTTGGCGAAAGTGAAGCACATTCAAGTATTGGCCTGTGGTACCAGCTATCATGCCGGTATGGTTGCCAAATATTGGTTTGAAAGCTTAACAAAACTGCCTTGCTCGGTAGAAGTAGCTAGTGAATTCCGCTATCGCAATCCTGTGGTTGTCGATGATACCTTGGTGGTATGTCTTTCTCAATCAGGTGAGACAGCGGATACTTTATCAGCATTACGAGAAACTCAGCGCCGTGCTAAATCGGGTGAAATCAAGGGCATGACGACTTTGAGTATCTGTAACGTGGCCACCTCATCATTAGTACGTGAAACTGAAATCTTTATCCCAACTCTAGCCGGTGTTGAAGTTGGTGTGGCATCGACCAAAGCCTTCACCACGCAGTTGGCTGCGTTAATGTTGTTGGTGTTAAAAGTGGGTAAAGTACAACATCGCATTGATTCAGACGTTTTAAGCAGCATTGTGACTGACATGCATCAGTTAAAAGGCTATCTGGACAGAAGCTTGGCATTAGATCAGTCGATTGCAAACTTAAGTCAGATGTTTGAGGCCAAAAAGAGCACTTTATTTTTAGGGCGGGGGATGCAATTCCCTATTGCCTTAGAAGGTGCACTGAAATTAAAAGAAATCTCTTATATCCATGCAGAAGGCTATGCTGCTGGTGAGCTAAAACATGGTCCATTGGCCTTAGTCGATAAGGACATGCCGATTGTGGTATTGGCACCAAGAGACAGTATGCTTGATAAGTTAAAAGCCAATATGCAAGAGGTGCATGCCCGTCATGGCGAGCTGTTTGTGTTTGCCAGTGAGAACAGTGAGCTTGAGTCCGATGAGCGAATGCATGTGATTCATGTACCTGAAGTATGCGAGTACCTAGCGCCGATTGTGTATAGTATTCCGATTCAGTTCTTGTCGTATCATGTGGCAGTGATGCGTGGCACCGATGTGGATCAGCCACGTAACTTGGCTAAATCAGTTACGGTGGAATAACTTTATTTCTCTCTATAACTCTTAATGTCAGCGAGTAATAAAGTATCATACTGAGTAATAAAGATTCATACTGAGTAATAAAGTATCATACTGTTGACTCCGATACGACCCCTTGCTAAAGTTGATGTAACTTTAGCAGGGGTTTTTTTATGCTCTCAAAAAAACAAGAAAAGTGGATTAAAGAAGGTAGAGGTCACGGAGAGTTAGCTGACTATAAACCTTGGATAAAAATTTCTGATATATCCTCCTCGGGTCGATCACACAGAGTCTTTGGTCATAAGACAAGACGCATTCATCATTTGATGTCAGATTTAGAGTTAGCAACATTTCTATTTCTTGAGTGGAGTCCTGAAATTACCGATATTCGAGAGCAATTTCCTCTTAAATTTGATGAGACGCTTAAAATTGCAGAAAGCATGCAAGTAAAGCATCCTGCTATGAGAGGCCAAATACATGTCATGACCTCAGACTTTTATGTTGTAAGCTCTAATAAAGAGGTTAGCCAATTTGTTTTGCAAGCTAAGTACTCAGAAGAGCTAATGAAGCCTAGAGTCATAGAGAAATTAGAAATAGAACGACGATACTGGAACTCTAAAGGTATTCCGTGGCAGTTAGTTACTGAAAAAGATATACCTATAGATATTCAGAATAACATTAAATGGCTTTATCCAGAGGCTAGAGAAGATAGCTCTTTAGATGCTTATGACAGTTTAAGTTTTTATGCTCATGAGCTTATACCAATTCCATAAATAAACCTATAAACCAATCCAATCACGAGAAGTTATAGACTGAATGAGCTCGGGCTTGGAACAAAGTCTATTCCAAGCCTTGCAAGCAGCATCAACAATAGCCTCATAACCATCAAAACACCTATTGGATAACCAATGTTGTTTCAAATACGACCACACCTGTTCAGATGGATTTAACTCAGGTGAATAAGGGGGTAATTTAAGCATCGTCACATTATGTAGGTTTAAACTTGGTTGATGCCATAGAGCACCATCCATAACAACCACAGC
>NZ_KB907624.1:1751-155020 GCF_000382145.1 Psychrobacter lutiphocae DSM 21542 | reverse complement strand
GCAAAGTGATCTTTGTCTATCATTTTCATGACATTACCAAAGGTGTCATGTGAGGGTATACCATAGGGCATATCAAGAACTTTCTCAAACCACGACCTGTTCTCTTTGGCAAAGTCTTCGACACTCACCCAGTCGTTATAGCCACAGATAAAAGCGGTTAGGGCAATAAATATGACATTCTCTAGTGGGTGATAGAGGTTTTTGTTTTGGCGCCTTGGATCATTGAGTTTGGCAAAAAACTCTCTTGGGTCTTTGAGCATAATAGCCTCCTTTTATGGCTCGGTTGCTATATTTTACTCTTTCTTTGGTTTTTTGTAGTGCGAT
Organism: Psychrobacter lutiphocae DSM 21542; assembly: GCF_000382145.1. GTDB lineage: Bacteria > Pseudomonadota > Gammaproteobacteria > Pseudomonadales > Moraxellaceae > Psychrobacter > Psychrobacter lutiphocae. The sequence continues at coordinate 154,696 of NZ_KB907624.1, read as the reverse complement.
TGCCCTGAGTGATAGAGGTGTTCAGTATTTATCAATTCGTTATACTGATAAGATGGCTGATTCTGGTGTCATTTCATCTGTTAGTACAACGGGTGATCTACTCGAGCACAGATCTCCCCTTGCGCTCGGGCAAAGCAGTACTTTGCTATTTCCTCGCTCATACGATAATGCATTGGCTGAAACGGTTAATGGACTGTATAAGTCTTAGGTGATCGAGTATCTACAAGAGCAGTGGTTAAGGCTGTTCCGATAACTAACCATACGACGTGTTCGACGCGTAGTTTGCACCTTCTGGTACTGACTTTGCCTGTGTGTTCTATGGTTTGTTGTATCCATTTAGGGTCGATAAGCTCTGCAAATCGGTCTAGGGCTTCAGGTATTCTTTTGTGGGTCTCATATATAGTTTCTTGTAGTCTCATAGCAAAATAGCCCATCTAGTTGTAGATGAGCTATTTTATTACTTTTCTTCGGGTTTTGCCTTAACTGACTGGCATTACCCATTCAGAGTGCGTTTTTTTAATCCAAGAATGGATAGATATATAGCCAGTCAAAAATTAACGACCTAAGTGTAGGTACTGCATATGACGCTCATATTGATTTAAGATATCTACCAATACTTGTTCTTTTGTATAGCCTACTAAGTCGTATTCTTGTGAACCTTCATTTAAGAACACTTCAGCACGGTAATAATATTCAGCATGCTTACTTGATGTTGCTAACGTGAAGTTAGGACGCTCCGCTCTGACCAGGCACACATCATAAACGAAGTCATCTTCGGTTCCATGACCCACTTTTAATCGTAAGCCTTCGAAGCCGCCATCTTGGACAGTGCGCTCAATAAGCTGAGTGCTTAAACCTTCAGTGTTTAGCTCAGACTCCACTTCCTGCATGGCTGACAGCACCACATTATCCAAGAAGCGTTGTACTTGCTTTTTGTTAGGGAAGCTAACAATACGCTGCAATCTTGCCTTCCAGCTTTTACCGTTATTAAGCACATTAGCGGTATCAACGGCACTTGCCTTACGTTTATTGCCCTCTTCTTTAAGCGACTTCCACATGGCAATCATGTACAACACTAGGATAACAGAGAAAGGCAAGCCGGCAATAACAGACACTGATTGTAAGGATGTAAAGCCACCCGCAAACAGTAAACCTAAGGTAATAAGACCTGTCGCTGCTGCCCAGAATAGACGAAGCCAAACAGGTGCATCTGCATCGCTGGTTAAGCCTCTTGAGCTTAGGTTAGACAGTACAAGAGCACCCGAGTCAGCAGAGGTAATAAAGAATACTAAGCCGATGATAACCCCTGCAAACGATAAGATATTGCTAAATGCATAGTATTCAAACAAGGCAAACATACCCATAGGAGCGTTATTAATCGCAATCTCGCCCAGCTCTATTGCGCCATTGGCTACCAAATCAATCGCTGAGTTACCAAAGATTGAGAACCAAGCAAAAATAAAGCCTAGCGGAATAAACATCACACCAAACACAAACTCGCGTAGCGTACGTCCACGGCTAATACGCGCAATAAACAGACCAACAAATGGTGCCCAAGCAACCCACCATGCCCAGAAAAAAATAGTCCACCATGACTTCCACTCAGCACCTGCTGCGCCTTCATACGCATAAACATCGAATGTTTTTGTGACCACATTTTGGAAATAATCACCTACGTTTTGGGTAAAAGCATTAAGTAAGTGAGTAGTATTACCTAGGAGCAAGATAGCGATTAACAGCATGGTTGCGGTTATCATGTTGAACTCTGATAAACGGCGAACACCCTTTTCAACACCAGTCATCGCTGACAAACCAGCAGCAACGACGACTAAGATAATAATCACACTTTGAACCGTCTTGCTCTCTGGCAAACCAAACACGTGCGTTAAGCCTGCGTTTGCTTGCAACACACCAATACCCAAACTGGTTGCGATACCCATTAAAGTACACACCACACCAAAGGTATCAACGCTATCACCAAGCCAGCCTTTGACCAAACGCTCACCAAAAATCGGAGTTAACGCCGAGCGTAATGCCAGTGGCATATTCTTACGGTATGCAAAATAAGCTAAGGTCATACCAATTAAGGCATAAATACCCCAGCCATGCAGACCCCAGTGTAGGAAAGTCTGAGGCAAAGCTTCACGCATCGCCTGCGCACTTTCAGATGTGAGCCCACTGTGCGGGGTCAAATAGTGCATTAGCGGTTCTGATGCGCCAAAAAAAAGCAGGTCGATACCGATACCTGCTGAAAATAACATCGCCGCCCACGTTAAGAATGGGAAATGCGCTTTTTCGTGGTCTTGACCAAGCTTGATGTCGCCATAGCGTGACATCCCCACGAATAGGGAAAATATACTATACGCTGCAACCACTAGCATGTAGTACCAACCAAAACCGTCTGATACCCAAGTCATAGCAGTGCTTAATAGATTTTCACTATAGGCTGGAAAAGCGATTGTCCAAAAGATAAGCAAGATAGAGACAATAGCAGAGCCAATAAACACCGTCTTATTCACACTTAAGACTTCAGGGGGCTCTTCCATGTCTCCTGAGGGTAAACTGTTCATGTAAATTCCTCAAAAATTGAAAATAAAAAAATAGCGGTTGCTTACCATTATCTATCTGGTCTCTTGTCCACGAAACCAGCGCAACAAAATAGAGTTAACAATGGCAAGCAACACCGCCTAAAATGATGCTCAAATACTCTGGGCGCTACAAGTTACAAATAGCAGTCAAATTAGATAACCTTAACTTTAAATAGCAGACCATCTAAAATAACGGCAAAACTGTTATTAGCCGAACCTAATTACACAGCACGCATCGGCTTGCCACGAATCGGCGCACCATCTGCCACATAATAGTCCGCTGTCGAGCGTGGTAATTTCTTACCGCGCATCTTATCGGAAATCTTTTCAGCAAGCATAATAGTCGTCGCGTTCAAGTTACCGCTGATGATGTTTGGCATAATAGAAGCGTCTACCACACGTAGTCCTTCCATACCATGTACCAGACCTTCGGCATCAACCACCGCTTGATCGTGATAGCCCATCGCACAAGTACATGATGGGTGATAAGCAGTTTCACCATGTTCACGTACAAACTCATCAAGCTGTTCGTCAGTGACAATATCTTCTGTCGGCGAGATAGCCTTACCGCGATAAGGATCCATAGCAGGCTGAGCGATAATTTCACGAGTCACACGAATCGCTTCTCTAAACTCGCGCCAGTCTTGTTCAGTTGACATATAGTTGAATAAAATACTGGGATGCTCATTTGGGTCACGTGATTTTAGCTTCACGCGGCCACGACTTGGTGAACGAAGCGAGCCTACATGCGCTTGGAAACTATGCGCATCAACCGCACTGCGACCATCATAACGAACCGCCAATGGCAAAAAGTGATACTGTACATTTGGATGGGTAAACTCTTCGTGAGTACGAATAAACCCGCCTGCCTCAAATTGGTTTGAGGCACCCAGTCCTGTTCCCATAAATAACCACTCTGCCCCAATAGCTGGCTTGTTCCACCATTTATTGGCAGGGGCGATAGAAACTGGCTGCTTACACTCATACTGTAGATAAAGCTCTAAGTGATCTTGTAGGTTATTACCGACACCCGGCAAATCTTTTACCACAGGAATGTTTAGCTCATTTAGCCATTCAGCAGGACCAATACCTGAGCGCTGTAATAGCTGCGGTGAACCAATAGCACCCGACGATACAATGACCTCACGATTGGCATGGAAGGTCTTGGTTTTACCTTGATGCTCAACTTTTACGCCAATCGCTCGATTACCATCAAATAAAATAACGTCAGTCAGCGCACCGGTTAAAATAGTAATATTGCTACGTGGTTTGGCTTTATCTAAATAACCACGCGCAGTTGACGCACGGCGACCGTTTGGCGTTACGAATCGATCCATTGGACCAAAGCCTTCTTGCTGATAACCATTCAGGTCTTCAGTACGTGGATATCCCGCCTGAACACCGGCCTCAACCAATGCTTCATACAATGGGTTCACACCTGGCTTAGAAGTCGTGACTTCTACTGGACCGCCAACACCATGATAATCGTTCTCGCCCGCGTCACGGTTTTCACATTTTCTAAAATACGGCAAGCAGTCAAGGTATGACCACTCTTCAAGGCCTTCAATTTTTGCCCAATCGTCAAAATCTAAAGCATTACCACGGATATAGCACATACCATTGATTAGCGATGAGCCGCCAAGGCCTTTGCCTCGGCCACAATCCATCACACGATTGTTCATATAAGGCTCAGGATCTGTTTTGTATCCCCAGTTATACGTTGTGCCTTGCAGTGGCATTGCTAACGCCGCTGGCATTTGAGTACGAAAATCCAAGCGATAGTCCGGACGACCCGCTTCTAATAACAATACGTTGATACTGGCATCTTCGGTTAAACGAGTGGCTAACACGTTACCCGCTGATCCTGCGCCAACGATAATATAATCAAACTCTGATTTGGCTGATGTCATAATTGTGTCCTAGAGAACTCACTCAATACTAAAATCTGATAAAAAAGCCAAAGCACTGCCCTACTATCAATCGTTCTACTCATATATGAAAAGCAAACAATTAACTGACAAAGCAGTGGCTGCTCCTAAGTTTAGCTCTTAAAATACCGACTCAAAACCACCTAGCTCAATTTGAACCGACTTGGTTTGGGTGTAATGCTTCAAGGTTTGCACACCATTTTCACGGCCCACACCTGAATGCTTATAACCGCCCACTGGCATCTGTGCTGGTGATTCACCCCATGTGTTAATCCAGCAAATACCCGCTTCAAGCTGACCAATCACACGATGAGCAAGAGTGATGTCTTTGGTGACAATACCAGCGGCCAATCCGTAATTAGTATCGTTGGCACGGCGAATGACTTCTTCTTCGGAATCATATCCTAAGATTGACATCACTGGACCGAAGATTTCTTCACGCACGATACGCATGTCGTCTGTGCAATCTGTAAACACAGTCGGCGCAATATAAGCCCCTTTAGCATACTCACCAGAGGTTAGTCGTTCACCACCACACAACAGTTTGGCGTCACTTGCTTTGCCGTCCTCGATATAGCTTAAAACATTATCCATGTGCTTAAAGCTCACCATTGGCCCCATGGTCACGCTCTCATCCATTGGGTCACCGATTTTGATACGCTCAACACGCTCAACAATGGCTTGCTCAAACTTCTCTTTGATAGAATTCGGTACAAACACACGTGTACCGTTGGTGCATACCTGACCTGAGCTGTAGAAATTGGCCATCATAGCAATATCCGCCGCCATATCGATATCAGCATCATCAAAGATAACCAATGGCGATTTACCACCCAGCTCCATAGTCACATCTTTTAAAGACGAACCTGCTGCCGCTTCCATCACCTTTTTACCAGTATCGACACCCCCAGTGAAGGAAACTTTTGCAATATCTGGGTGATTGGTCAGCGCTGTACCCACTTCATAGCTACCTTGTACCACGCTAAACACACCATCTGGCAAGCCCGCTTCTGAATAAATTTCAGCTAATTTTAATGCAGATAGTGGCGTCACCTCCGATGGCTTAAATACCATAGCGTTGCCTGCCGCTAGAGCCGGGGCTGATTTCCACATTGCGATTTGAATCGGATAGTTCCAAGCACCAATACCAGCAACCACACCCAACGGCTCTTCACGAGTATAGACAAAACTTGTCTCACGTAATGGAATTTGACGACCTTCTAATGCCGGCGCTAAACCTGCATAATATTCAATGACATCAGCACCAGTGACAATATCAACCGCTTTGGTTTCAGACAGACCTTTACCCGTATCATAAGTCTCAAGAATGGCCAACTCATCATTTCGCTCACGTAAGATATCTACTGCTTTTAGTAAGATACGACTACGCTCAACGGGTGTCATGCTGGCCCAGATTTTTTGCCCTTCTTGGGCTGCCTTAACAGCCTCATCAACTTGTTTAGACGTTGTTTGTTGAATCTTGGCGATAACATCACCTGTTGCGGGGTTAATCGTATCGAAGGTATTCAGTGACTCATCAACAGGCAAATAAGCACCATTGATATAGGCGGTTTGCGTTTGCTCATACATAACATGTTCTTTATTTGAAAGTGAAGGGGTGGTCATAATTTCTCCTTATTCTCCTTAGAATATTGATAATGCAATGCCTATAAGCACTTACTCCTGCAGGGAAGTACCGACATCAAAAGTGTTCTAGATAATAATAGAAAACATAAGCCAACGAAGGGCATGCAAATAAAATGTAAATACGATTTGCTATTAATCTATATATGCATTAAATGGCGCTATGAAAAGTACCTTTCACAAGCGTTAACAGAAAACTGCTTAGCTTAAATGAACAAATACAAAGATTGGTTTTAGGCGAAAATAAACCGTTATCGTTGTATTTTATATGAGATAGGTATAAAAACTGATAATCATTATAAACAAAAACTTTATCACTACCAAACTTTTGAGATTATAATAATTGTACAATTAAGTGCTAAAGCGCACTACACTTCATTTTAGTATAGATTTTTTTAGACAAAGAAGCCCTTTATGTATGAGCTAAAGGGCTTTCCCTAGACTTATTAACCAACTCATTTCTATCCTGAGCACTCCAATAAGATAGCACATCCACTCAAATTAATATTCAGTCTTTTGACTAAAGTAAATATTAATCAAGCACTCTCTTCTTGATATGGATAAAGCCTTGAGTCAATGAGTAATTATAAGCTTAAAAACATCTACCTCATTGTTTGAATAATTAGCTTAGATCATGACTATAAATCTCTATTGCAATGACTATAAAAGCCGCTCTATAATAATTTTTACAGCATATACTGAATACAAATTCAGTATATTGAACGATCTAATTTAATCTAGTATGGCTTCTATTTCCTTGTTTAGGTTCCTCTAGGTAATCAGTATAGTCATAAGCATAAATCTTATACCAAATCTAAAAATTAAGCTATCGAGGAAAACGAGTGCAAACGCTACATATAGTAGGTTCAACGAGTTTGACAAAGATAGGTTATTTTTTAGAAAAGGTATTACTGAAGATTGAGAGTACTACCTTTTTTCATGGAATAGCAATTTTATTCATAATGACTTCTAAAAATGGTGATCTAGAAGTGCATGCAGATATTTGGAAGCACTGCGGAGGACATGCTAATGATATGGTGGTTGCTCCCAATGGTAATGCTTATGTTGGTAACTTTGGCTTTGACTTGATGGGTGGCGCTGCTCACAGCAATGCAGGGTTAGTTTTGGTTAAGCCAGATGGAAGCTCCCAAGTAGTGGCAGAAGGCCTATCCTTTCCAAACGGAATGGTCATATCTCCCGATGAAAGAACACTAATCGTCAACGAATTGTTTGGCAACAGAATCTCTCAGTTTACTATTAATGAAGATGGCACATTAGGTGAGCGACGTGATTTTGCAAGTTTTGGCGAGTTAGGAGATGAGCCAGACCTTACTAAACGGATAGAAAATGCAACAATTTTACCTGATGGACTTGCACTAGACGCTGAAGGCGCTGTCTGGATTGCTGATACTTTAAATCATCGTGCAGTTCGAATCGCAGAAGGTGGAGAAATTTTAGATACTATCGATATTACCCCTGATGGTGTTTTCGCTGTTGCTCTAGGTGGGCAAGACGGTAAAACGTTATTTATGTGTGTTGCACCTGATTGGGATGAAGCCTCGCGTAAAGCTGAAACTAAAGGTCGAATGCTATCAACGCAAGTCAAAGTTAGTCATGCTGGAACTCCATAACTGGTATTAATTTTTCAGCTAAAAACCCGTTTAGCTAAACATCTATTTTGTAAATAGATTTTAGTAAAATACTACATTTAGACTGCCTCCATGATATATATATCTAATTTATGGGGCAGTTCAATATTGGTAGGCCTTTTTTTATTGGCGTTTGAATATATCTAGGTCCAAAACCACTATTTCTAAAGCTGCTAGAGTTGTACGCTTAAATACTACCTATGTTAATCACAGCTTTATCGCATGCACAAAAAATGAGAAAACTATTAATAACGGTGAGTAACGAGCTTTAATATTTATTGTCATTTTGTCTAGGTGACTTGAAGAAGCTAAGGGCTTGACTCGGCTTTACTTTATTTCACTCATCTTATTTTGTATGTAATAAATTTTACTCGTGTTATATAGGATAGACCTAGGTGTTAATACTAATGTTGGTATATCCGTTAGTATAAAGATAAAAAGAAAATAATAAAACTATATAATTCAATATCTTATAGCTTTAATATGGTTGATACTGGGCCCACCACTTAAAGTATTGATATTAAAGGCTTTCAGATTACTGAGAGCCTTTTTTATTGCCTGTTATTTTTGTCACGCTAAAAAAAGTAATCATATAGTACCCGCCCTTGCTAAAAAAAGTAATCATATAGTAATCAGTATTTAATCAAAAAAAAACGGTGATTTTGGCGCTGACAATGATTTAGATAACCGCTTAAATAACAATAAAAAACATGCGATGGATTTTTTCCGCTTTGATAATAATGGCAAAATTGTTGAGCATTGGGATTCTATTCAAAAAATTCCTGAAGAGTCTACTAACGGTAATCCAATAAGTTATCTTATCTCACCACAATCACATCACTAATCCGTGTCGTATAGCAAGGGCTCAAGAGCGCACGACTCATTTGCCATTGTTGTGTTTCTCTAATCCCTTCACTGGCTATAAATAGTACGCTTTGCTGATATCGATCTGCTTGATACTTACTATTAAGCTCGTCCATCACAGCCATTAGCGCCTGTTTTTTATCGTCAACTTCTGGATTAACTTCGGTACTGAATAAATCAAGCTGAACCTCATCATGCTGACAAATACCTGATAGCATGACGCCCGCTTTGGCGTAACGAATATTGTGTTTAAATATTTTTTCGAGTACAACTCTGGCTGCTTTAACAAGTTCTCTAGTGTCTGCCGTTGGTGTGGCAAACTGATATTGACCTGATATGGGTGTGTATTTCTCGCTTTTGTTAAATGCACTGTTTTTGGCAAATACGGTGATAACGCTGCATAGACTGTGTTGCTGCCGCAGCTTATGCGCTGCTTGTGAGGCATGTGCGCAGACCGCTTCAGTGAGGTCTTTTTGAGAGGTGATGCGTGTTGAAAAGGAGCGTGAGGAGATAATCTGCTTTTTGGGCTCAATGGATTCGATATCTAAGCAGGGCTGACCGTTCAGCTCCAGACACGTTCGCTCAAGTACTACCCCAAAGTGCTGACGTATTTTCCCAGGCTCACAAATTGCCAATTGATATACGGTGTCAACGCCCATTTTATTGAGTCTATGTTTATAACGTTTTCCAACACCCCACACCTCACCGACATCAGTAATTTGCATCAACCTTCTAATCCATCTGGGGTTGGTTAACACACAAATGCCTTTGGTCGCTGGATATTGTTTGGTGGCATAATTGGCCAGTTTCGCCAATGTTTTTGTCTGCCCTATTCCAACGCCAACGGAGATGCCGGTATACCTTTCAACAATGTGCTTAACTTTGTTGGCATAGGCATCTAAGTCTTGCATGGCCACTGGGTAATCGGCGAGATATAAAAACGCCTCATCAATCGAATACACTTCAACCGTAGGGCATAACGACTCTAAGGTACTCATTACCCGCTGCGACATGTCTGCATACAGCGCATAGTTTGAGCTAAATACTGCAACCTCATTTTGAGCACAAAAGTCTTTGACTTGATAATAAGGCACCGCCATTTTAATTCCTAACGCTTTGGCTTCCTTAGAGCGTGCCACCACGCAGCCATCATTATTAGAGAGGACGACTACTGGCTTGTGTTTAAGGTCAGGTCTAAACAGCTTTTCACAGGAGGCATAAAAACTATTACAATCAATGAGCGCATACATGAACAATCCTTGTGTCTTTGTCAGTTTAGGGGACAGTTACGGTTATTACTCGGTTTAAGTCCATAAAGAGTGTCAGGTTTTGATGAGCCTAAGATAACAGAAAGATCAGCGCTAACGATAGCCCATTTTGATAATTCACGACATTTGCTGTCGTGTTGTTTATGGCGGTTTGGGTTTAGAAAAGTCAAAATAACGACAAGATAACATTAGAATCTGTTGTTCAGATATAAATGGATAGATAAACACAGAAATGGTGAAGCAAGGGATTAGTAAAGGATCAGCAAGGAATTAAAAGTCACTACGGCGACTTTGTCCACGTCCACGCTTTAACTCGCGGATGATGTTTTTAACCACACCAAACACTTCAAATTCGATATCATCACTTAGCGGAATGTCATCAAAGTCTTTGTTGTAGGCGACAAGCTTAGGTGTGGGCTCAAGGCACAGCTCTTTCACCGTAAATTCGCCATTAACGGCACAGACAATAATATCGCAGTGTTGCGCTTCCAAGCTACGATCGACGACTAACAAGTCTTCAGGATAAATACCAGCATCGATCATCGATAACCCGCCAGCACGAACCAGAAAAGTCGCATTTGGATGACTGATACACAGCTCATTTAAGTCGATACTGGCTTCGATATAGCCAGAGGCAGGCGATGGAAAACCTGCCGGCACTTTTTCAATAAAATATGGCAACGGACTGTAACTTGTTGGCGTTAATTTTCCGAGTATTTTGGTGATCATGGTCTGGTTTCTCAGTAGTGGGTTTTATATAGTCGTAGTCATATAAAAGAGGCACGAGGTTAGCCTCTCATTACCTACACTTAGTAGTAGCATTGGGCTGCCTTATGGTTCAAATATCTAACTGCGACTATAAATCAGCTCTTCCCTTCTTAAACTGCTCCGCCTGCTCAAATATCTCTGTATACACCTCATCACGGTCAATGGGCGGATATCCCCATTCATCAAGCAGTACAATCAGCTCAAACTCCAGCTCAGCTTTAATATCGTTGCGCTTATTCCAGTCAGTGTATCGTGCTTTATCATCGACCAAGTCTTTCACTGCTTTTGACAGCGCAATGAGCTTATCTTCTGGGTAAGTAAAATCATATTTATGCGCCAAGGCTAACAGGATGTCATAAAAGGCTTTTTCTTCATAATCAATGCCCATGCCTTGATATGAGCTCACCTCCTCGCGCATCTGATGAATAATATCAATAATTTGGTCAGTAAACTCTTGCATGACTTTAGCATTCATGGTGGTGGTTTCATCACGCTCATTGTATTTTTGTACAATGGCATTCATCTTCTTACTAAAGTCGATACTTTTTATCTTGTTGGTCTTTTTAAACTCACCAATGGCTTTTTTGAGCAATTGCTGTAATAGCTCCATCTTGGTATTGGGCTGTTTGATATTGGCAATTTTGGCTAAGTAATCATCATCAAAGATGTTGATCTCATGCCCATGCTCTGCACCAAGCTTAAAAATCTCTTCCACGCCATCGCTTTGCAGCGCATCTTTTACCATCTCACGCACTTTTTCATTCATTTGCTCAGTATCAGGCGCATTGCCAGAGGTAAGTTTAAAGATGATGGTACGTACCGCAAAGTAATAGTGAATTTTATCCTTATGCGCTTGGGTTAAGTCGCTACTGCCGACACAGATGTCATAGGCAGATTTCAGTCGCCTTACCACATCCATAAAAAAGCGCTTAGATTTCTCAGTCGTCAGTACAAAGTTGGCAGAGTCATTTAGACAGTCTAATTGCTCTATTGGCTGACCGGTAAAGTATTTTGAGTTATCAAAGTTATGAAACATGGCATCAAGTAGGCTTAGCTGATCTTTGACGATGACCAGCGACTGCTCAATTTCTTCTAGGTTCTGCTCTTTGCCCTCTGTGTACTGCGCAAGTGCTAAATTCATGTGCTTTTTGATACCAATATAATCCACCACCAACCCACGCTCCTTGCCTTCAAACTTGCGGTTGACTCGTGAGATGGTCTGAATCAAGTTATGTTTCTGGAGTGGCTTATCGATATAAATGGTATCTAAGAAAGGCACATCAAAGCCAGTGAGCCACATATCAACTACAATGGCTATCTTAAAGTTAGATTTGCCATTTTTAAACTGTCTATCAAGCTCTTTGCGATAGTCTTTAGTGCCCAGTAAGTCCCACAGCTCTTGCGAGTCGTCCTTGTTACGGGTCATAATCATTTTAACCCGTTCCATGGGTTTGATGGTCTTTTTCTCATTCTCAGTTAGGGTACTTCCCTCTTCACAGGCCATCACTTCAGCCCACTGAGGACGTATATCAATAATATCTTTATACAGCTGAAACGCATTTTCGCGCGAGCTACACACAAACATGGCCTTGCCCTTTTGGGTCGTGCCCTCAGCCACTCGCGTCTCATAATGCGTCACAAAGTCTTCGGCAATGGCGCGAATACGGTCAGGGTCACCCAATACGGTCGACATACTGGCCATGGTTTGTTTACTTTTGTCGACCTGATATTCATTTGCGCCTTCTTGCACGCAGTTTTCGTAGTATTTTTCGACTTCTTCTAGCTGGCGTGTATCTAGCAATATCTTAGCGGCACGCCCTTCATAGACGATAGGTACGGTAATCTCATCATGCACAGATTCTGTCATGGTGTAGCTGTCAACAATGGGCCCGAACACATCAAGCGTGGCATCAACAGGTGTCCCTGTAAAGCCAACGTAGGTGGCATTGGGCAAGGAGTCATGCAGGTATTTGGCAAAGCCGTAGCTCTTTGTTACGCCCTCATCGGTGACACTGATTGTTTGCTCAAGATTAAGCTGACTGCGGTGCGCTTCATCAGACAAGACAATGACATTGTTACGGTCTGTGAGTAGCTGCGTATCTTCGGTAAACTTATGAATGGTGGTCAAATACACGCCACCACTTTTAATGCCTGACAGGCGCTCTCTTAGCTCAGCTCGGCTTTCAACACTGATGATATTGTCATCACCAATATAAGCCTTGGCATTGGTAAATTGACCAGACAGTTGATCGTCTAAATCTGTACGGTCGGTAATCAAGATAATAGTCGGACTACCTAGCCCCACATCTCGCATTAACAGACGGGTTAAAAACAGCATGGTATAGCTTTTACCACAGCCTGTCGCACCAAAATAAGTACCGCCTTTACCGTCACCAGCGATAAGCTTGCCAGCTGAGTCAAATTGTTTGATATGTTTTTTCACATTGTGAAATAGCTTGGTAGCGGCATAGTACTGCGGATAGCGACAAATAATTTTCTCTTTTTTGCTAGAGGTGTCAGGTAGGTAGATAAAGTTGCGCAGCACATCAAACAGACGTTGTTGGTTAAATAGGCCGCGTATCATGGTAATAAGTGAGCTTATACCATCCGTCTCTAGCGCTTCATCACCTGTGACTTTACGCCAAGAGTAGAAGAACTCATAAGGCGCAAATTGCGAGCCCATTTTGGTATTGACGCCATCACTAATGACACAGATGGCGTTGTATTTGAGCAGCTCAGGGATATCACGGGTATAGCGGGTGGTCAGCTGTACGTAGGCATCATACAAGGGTGCGTCTTCACGAATGGCGCTTTTGAATTCAAACACCACCAGTGGTAAGCCATTGATGTATAAAATGGCGTCAGGAATACGTAGCTCATAGCCTTGAATATTTAGCTGAGTGACGACTCGCAGTGTGTTGTTACTCAAGTCATCATAATCAATGAGCTGGATAAACAAATCTTTTTTGGTATGATCTTCACGCTTGAGCAAAAAGCCGTTCGACATGTCTTTCATAAAGGCTTTGTTGCTGTCGTAGAGGTCTGAGGCTGGCAGAGTTTTAATACGGTGAATAATTAAGCCAATCTCATAATCGGTAATGTGCTGATCTTGATAGCGGCTGGCTAGATATTCACGCAAGTCAGACTCAATGAGCACCTCTTCAGGCTCACGTCCAAGCTGAGTATCGACCATCTCCCCTGATGTGTGCGGATAGCCTTCGCTGGCAAGCAATTCGACAATGGACTGTTCAAGTTTGGCTTCGGTGAATTTCAAATCTATACTTCCTATACTAATATGTTTCCTATACTAAATGAGCGCAGCAAAGCGTCTCTTATATCTATAATAGGGCTACTATGATAAGTCTTGGTAGCTATATCCTGCCATTCGCTTGTATCTGCCTTGGCAAAAAGCGGGCGGACTATATTGGCCAGTGGTGTTCCATTATTCAAGCGACCACCCCTAGCCAAAGTCCGCCACGCTTTTGCCTACGTCAGGATACCGCTACTGTCAGGGCTAAAAACCACTTTCTTTTTAAACTTAGCTTTAATGCCAACGCTTTTTTGTTGTATAGACACTTCTAGTAGATACCATCTTAACAAAAAATGCCGTAGGGTGCGTCCCACGCACCTTCAAAGTTACGGTTTATAATCGGTGCGTGGGACGCACCCTACGGCTATCTTTATAAAGTTAGCTTTTATGAAAAGCTATAAAACCTCTTTAACCAACGTTTCCGCATCTTTAATACGTAGCTCGCCTGACATTAGCTTGGGCAGTAGCGTGTCACGGAGTTTGGTTAACGTTTCGTTATAATTATTATTCATTCCAACTTTATTGATAAAGGCATAAGCTTTAGTATCAAAACTTTCTAAAAGAGTTGCAGGCGGTATTACACACTCTAAATCCGCTACAACGCTTGAGTTAATAGCTGGATAAGCAGAGCCACTAGCTATGCTTGAAAAATAATCAATTACCTTATCTTGTGTTAAACCGAAATATATATAAGAGCGATTCCTAGTCTCTAAAGGTCTCATTACAGCGAAGCCTGTACTGCCAGTTAATCCATCGTTATGAATATATGCAAATGACCTATTCCCTGGTCGAACTGTGCCTATAATAGTATCGTCAACTGCCAAAACCCTTTTTGCCCTACTTGGAGCATCTACGGATGAATAGGGAGTAACTGAATCTATTTTTCCATTATTGGTGTTGCCTAAATCCACATATAATATTTCATTAGGAATATTCTTTTTACTCCATGATTCTGGATTAAGTTTTGCTAAATTCGAGAACTGACCAACATTCCACCCCCTAGGAATCCAGCCCAATTCTTCCGTAAATTCAAACTCACTCGGGAATAAGTCGTTAATCTCTGAGTTAGTCTTAGCTTTGCCACTGTCTAATTGCGCTTGACGCAGTTCTGCGCGTTCTTTTAGTGGTTCAGGGATAGCTTTACCTGCCCGCAAGGCCTTATCAATCACAGGATCAAAATCAACAAACCAACTTTTAAACACAGCTTGTGCCATCGCTTCTAAGGTTTCATTAATTTGACGGTTAATTTCGATTTTGTCATCTAGTGTGCCTAAGATATAAGCGATGGCTTTTTGTTCTGCGAGCGGAGGTAACTTAATGCTTAAATCATTAAGAACTGGTACTGTTAGACTTGGTACAGCTGACCCGACATTCATAGAAACAAAATCTACTAGTTTTAATTGGTAGAATAAAAACTTTGGATCTACAGCCTCACTATTAATTTTAGTCCAGAACAAAGTATCAACCGTCCAAAATGGCTCATCAACATAGTAAATATTATTTAATGAACCTTTTCTTGGAATTAATATCGATTCCTGATCATATAGCGATCTATCGACATATCTCATAATGCCACCAGATCCCATACAAGGAATTACTCCATCATCTAACTTTTTATGGTCTTTGCCATATTTAATCTCTACCAAGTCTCCTAATGTTACACTTGCCCAATTACTCACCATAACCCAACACCTCCAAGTTATGACGAATGGCTTGATCTAACTTCTCTGACTCCGCCATTTGCTGATACAAAGTTTCGCTTAGCTCACTCATCTTAGTCTCAAATGGAATACCATCATCCTCAATAGCAGCCATACCCACATAACGACCTGGGGTGAGCACATAATCATTGGCTTTAATCTCATCTAGTGTCGCTGACTTACAGAAGCCTGCTTCATCTTCATACGCTTCATAGCCACCAGCATGCTGCTCACCACGCCATGCATGGTACGTATCGGTTATCTTTTTTACATCTTCATCAGATAAACTTTTATGCGTACGGTCGAGCATATAGCCTAGATTACGCGCATCAATAAACAGCGTTTCACCTGAGCGATTGCGTAAGCCACGTTCTTTGCTATTGGCAGACTCTGCCTTTTTGTCTTTACTGATAAACCATAAACACACTGGAATCTGAGTGGTATAAAACAACTGACCTGGCAGAGCGACCATACAATCCACCAAATCATTCTCTAAGATTTGTTGACGGATTTCAGCCTCACCACTGGTCGCACTAGACATCGAGCCATTGGCCAATACAAAGCCCGCAGTACCATGCTCAGACAGCTTAGATATCATGTGCAATATCCAAGCGTAGTTGGCATTGCCCGTTGGCGGTGTGGGATAACCTGCCCAGCGTGGGTCATCGACCAGCTCATCATCGGCACGCCACTGCGACTGGTTAAAGGGCGGATTGGCCATGATAAAGTCCGCTTTGAGCTGTGGATGTTGGTCTTTGAAGAAGGTATCAGCCGCCACTTCGCCTAAGTTACTAGAGATACCACGAATCGCTAAGTTCATCTTCGCCAGCTTGTAGGTGGTCGTGGTGTACTCTTGACCATAGATAGACACATCCTTGGTGTCGCCTTGATGATTCTCAATAAACTTAATCGACTGCACAAACATACCGCCCGAGCCACAGCACGGATCGTATATCTTGCCCTTGTACGGCTCAATCATCTCAGTAATCAAGTTCACCACCGACTTAGGCGTATAGAACTCACCACCGCCCTTGCCTTCACTGTCAGCGAACTTGCCTAAGAAGTATTCATAGACACGACCCACCACATCTTTGTGCTCATTATCGATGGTGTCAATGTTGTTTATCACATCAATCAAAGCCGCCAACTTGCTCGGGGTTAAGCCAAGACGTGAGAAGTAGTTATCAGGCAATGCGCCTTTTAATGATTTGTTGCTCTTCTCAATGGTGCTAAGCGCCGTATCAACCTTCAACGCAATATCTTCTTGTTTGGCGTTTTGCTGAATGAAGCGCCAACGTGATTCTTCTGGCAAATAAAACACGTTCTCTTTGGTATAAGCCTGCACCAAGTCAATATACTTCTCTTGGCCTGCATCTATTAGCGCCTGCTTTCGCTTCTCAAAGGTATCACTGATGAACTTTAAAAAGATAAGACTAAGCACGATGTGCTTATACTCTGAAGACTCAACGCTACCACGCAGCTTATTGGCCGCATCCCATAGCGCCTCTTCGAAGCGAACTTCTTTTTTATCACTCTTTTTGGTTGTTTTTGCCATGATAACAAAATCTCTAAGTTTATGTATTTTCTAAGTTTATGTGTTTTCTAAGTTTATGTGTTTACAATTAAAAGCTAATTTATGGTTTTAATCTTAGCGCTGGCTAATGTTTAAGCTCAACTAATAGTTACGCTCAATAGTAAGGGGTAAGCCTGCGTGGTGCAACACTCAATTACAAACACTGCCACACTCACCCTGCTCGATGACGCTTAACCATATACTTACCCAGCAGCGGTAAACAAAACGCAGGCAACTGATACGCACCCAATAAGGGCAAAAACAAAGCGCCCATAAAAGGCACTGTGATGGTATACGCAAGCAATACATTGCGTCCACCACACACTATCGCTGCCACAATGGCATTTTCATAACCAAAGCGGCGATAGACAAAGTAGGCACCAAAATAAAAAAATACTGCCAAACCAGAGCTAAGCGCCAATAAGGATAACGCCTCCCAAGGATTATTATCAAATGTCTGGCGGAACCCTGCCATCAGCCCCAATGGGAATAAAAGCAGCAGCAAAATATTAAACTGAGCAATTTTTGGATAATAACGTGCCAAAGTAGCCGGTGCAATAAGGCGGCGCACCACCACCGCGAGCAGCATCGGCATGACAATGTAGATCAGTAAGCGCTTGATATAAGTTATCAAATCCAAGTGGGCGTCTGTGTCACCCAATACCCACAACACGATTAACAAAGTCGCTGGCATTACCAAGGTAGCGGCGATGGTTTTTGCCATTGCCAACAGCGCATCAAACCCCACCGCATTGACCAGCGCACCACTGCCGAATAATGGCGCTGTGGCCGCCAAGCCCGCTATCGCCAGCAGCAAGTCACCACGCACCCCGATCAGATAAGCAATAACCACCAACAATAGACTCATGCCAGCACTTTGCAGCACCGCAAAAATCCAGACATAGCGACTGACGATACGCTTTAATAGTGTGTGTTGATCGATACCCAATAAGGTAAAGAACATCAAAAAGAACAGCACTTCTGGCAAATACGCCAAGATCAGATTGGATAAGCTGGGTGAGATAAAGCCGACAACCGCGCACAGTGGCATGATTAACGTGCTATGACGCGCAACAAAACGAAGCATGGACTCCCTTCCCTTGTGTAAAGGTTAAAAAACGGCTTACTTTATTAAGTTCAACAGTTTGCAATCATACCACCAAAATCATCATAGACAAAAAGCCAACCCTACCAAAACACCACTGTTAAAAAATAATCTTTACCCAATCCATTAACCACAAAAAAACTGCACCGCCTTCATATAAAAGCGGTGCAGTTTGACAGAGTAATAACAACCTTAGACTAGGTTCGTTAAGTTACTTCTGGCTTTTTAGGTACTCTAGCATAGTATCTGCGTCTGATACTTCAAATGGGTCAGTTGGGCAATTGTCTTCGAAGCCTGGCTCGACAAACATTTTTTTGATTTCTTTGTTGTCAACCAGCATTGAATAGCGCCATGAGCGTAGACCAAAGCCTAGGTTACTTTTTTCAACCAACATACCCATTTTACGAGTGAACTCGCCATTACCATCAGGTAGCAAGAATACTTTTTTACGGCCCTGTTTGATACCCCACTGGTACATCACAAAGGCATCGTTAACAGAGACACAGACGATCTCGTCAACGCCTAGCGCTTTAAATTCATCATAGAGCTCTTCGTAACGTGGTAAGTGACTGGTTGAACAGGTTGGCGTGAATGCACCTGGTAGTGAGAATACCACTACTTTTTTATTGGCAAATAGTTCATCTGTGGTTAGGTCATACCATTTGAATGGGTTTTCACCACCGATAGACTCATCACGTACACGAGTTTTGAATGTAACGTTAGGAACATGAGTAAGCATTATGCTCTCCTTTTTGTTGTTGGTTATTGTGCTTTTAATTAACGTACCGTTGTGTTCGTCTTTATTGTAACAATTATTCCAATCTTTGTTCAAACGTTTCGAGTTATGTTTTGGAATAAACTACCATCCTCATACCCTATTTTCAGTCATTCAGCTAAATAACTGTAAGAACTTTATTAGGTATAGGTATAGGTATAGGCATATAGATATAAGCATAGATATAAGCATATAGATACCTCACTCCCAACTTACTTACAATCCAATCTTACAATCCAATGTAGTCTGGTGCTTTTAACCCAACGAAACGTATTTTTTAAGCTAATATGCTGGGCTAAAGCCATAGCCTACGCAAAGAGTTAAGAGTGGGGTATATAGATATCGAGACTGGTATTAAAATGCCGTACCCTGATACATCAAAAACTTATAAGTATCACCCTGTTTACGCCAAATTGACACCGCTCTATTTTGCAAGCTCAATGGCTCATTATCCGCTAATAACTGCAAATACAAATCACCCGTAGCCATAACATAATTGCCCATATCTATGACCTTATCTATTTCAAAACGTATGTCTTGATAATTATAATAACCGAGCTTTAACTTTTTCAAATAAGAGTCTAAATCATCAATTTTGCCACTACTATGCACATAGCGTAGCTCAGGGTCACATAGTTCAGCAAACGCATCATACTCTTTATTAATCAGAAAGTTAAAACGTTGCTGTTCAAGTTCGTTAATTCTTTGTAGCATTTTTCCCTCCAACATGCCTGTCTTAAACTTAGTAAATTAGACACTTTTAGCTTTATTCTCAAGACTTCTTAAAGTCATCAGCATAGACAATAAAATCCTCATAGACACTCTTAAAGCTCATGTTTTGTTGTTTTGCAATTAGCCTTAACGGGGAGCTAAAGGCCAGTGCTTTTCTAACTACAAAAAAAATAAGACCAATAGCAAATGCAAAAAATACAACAGTTACTGCAAGCAATAGCTGTTGTCTTTGTGGTGTATTAAATAAAATATTGGCGCCTAAATAAATAATAATACTGATAATACCGACAATGCGGGCAACTTTATTGACCCTTTGGTAGTCATAATAAGCAGCTAAAGTCTTCGCCAACTTAGTATCTGACATCAGTTGCTCAAGATAACATTTTGCTTCACCATTATTTGCTTGATGGCTATTTGTTTGACTCTTGTTAGAATGATGATGCGCTTGCGGTTTTTGTTTTTGTTGTTTAGCATTCGCCATGACCCTATCCTTAAATTTATCTGACTGGGTTTAATTTTTATACGTCACTTATTATTACTTTTGATACGATGTGTTTTTATCTGATTGGTTTGTACGACTGGCTGGCCAACTATTAATTTATAATTATTAATCATAGCTATCTGTTTAGTAATAATATATATCATTTAGATGGTTATAAAAAGTTAAATTTTATACCCTGATGGATTTTGCTACAAATAGTTAACTTATATTACATGCCCCTTTGATTTTTTGATCTATTCTTAGTTTTTAATAAGTTAATATCGGCTGTTTAATCAGCTTGACCCCATGCTGCTAACTGCCAGTATCGAACACTGGTGTTGATGCTTTAATTTTTGCTAAGAAGTTGTTATTCTGTCATTTTCTTTCAAGGCTGATACCAATGACCAGTTATATATTAGACACAGAAACCACAGGACTCAATGAGCCACACATGACAGAGGCGGCCTACTCCATTGTTGATATTAATAATGAGGGCAAAGTGGTTGTGTTGCAACAACCCAGATCCAAACGTTTTAATCCATTAAAACCCATCAGCTTAGGTGCGATGGCGACCTCACACATTTGTGATGAAGATGTGGCGCATGAGCCACCGCATACCGACTTTAGACTGCCAAGTAAGGTTGAATATTTGATTGGTCATAACATTGATTATGACATGCAGGTGCTCAAAAATGCTGGTGTCACCCACACGCCAAAGCTGATTTGCACCAAAGCCATGTCCAATTACTTATTGCCTACGTTAGACAGTCACACCTTGGTCGCTCTACTGTATTATTTTCACCCTCAAGTTGCCCGTGAGCAAGCCAAAGAGGCGCATGCCGCCATTTATGATATTTATTTTACGCAGCTGGTTTTAGATAGTTTGATACAGCTAGCCATCAATCAAGGGCATCAAATCACTGATATAGCAAGCCTATATCAATTTAGTGAAGTGGCACGTATTCCAACTCACTTTAGCTTTGGTAAGCATAAAGGCGAAGCAATTGCTGAGGTGGCTGCCAGTGCCGATGGCGCAGGTTATTTAAAATGGCTGATAAATCAAGAAAATATTGACCCGTATTTGGCACGAGCCTGCCAGCAAGCCCTCGATGCCAATGGCGAATAACAATTAAACGCTTATCCCCTATTTATGTGAGCCGCCAGAGCTATAACCTGTACGGCCACTTCTACCACTATCACTGCCATTATTATTACCACCACCCAACCCCCCTGGCAGGATAATAATGCCACCACCACGTGAGCTGTCAGCTTCTTGAGTATGATCAGAGTCACTATTTGGTCCTGTAACCGAAGGTGATGCCGCATTACCAATAATCACGCTAAGCAGTGCTGACAGTACAATCACGATAACTGCAAAGCCTTGAATGCCAGCGCTATGATAATGAAAAGGACCAACTGCCGTCCCCATAGCAACCTTATCTTTAGCGCGTTCACTGCTTCTAAAATAGACTAAATAAATGATAATCGCACCAATAATGGCAACAATCAAAGACCCATTGAAGATAAAATAAATAATCGCTTGCAAAAGCAGTTGCCATAACAACATTTTCTTCAGGCTGCCAGTTTGCAAAAAGACATCGCTAGCGCTCTGGCTATTAGGTTGGGTTAAATAAGAGCCAAACCACTGCTGTATCTTGCTGTCGTCAACAGGCTTAGCATGCGTATAGGTAATCTCACGTTCGGTCTGCTCTGAGGTAATCAGCTCTTTGCCACTGACATAATCTATCAGCAAATCACTGTCGCCAGTTTTCACCTGCCAGTTAAAAGCACCGACAGCATAGACCACACGATTGTGATAACCAGAATCTACTTGCCGCCACTGCTTGTCGTTATAAAGCAGACGCCCCGATTCAGCGATTGGCATTTCACTCAATACCCGTGCAAGATACCAGCCACTTGATTCTTCGGACAACCACAAAAAGCCATCGCTTAGGCTATATAACAGATACTCCGTCCAAGAGGCGTACTCACCCACCTCATTTAAACGCATAATACCGATGACCACATAATCATGGTAACTGCGGGCGGTCAGTCTGGCGTGTTTTTCGGCTTCGGTTAACGCCACTTCGCTGACGTCAATCACATCAGCGCTATCAATACGCGCCTTCGCACCTAGCGGTAAACTGGCATCAAAGTGCTGCATCGCTGAATGCATTCGCACCACTTCAGCTTTATTGCCGGTTAGTTGTACCTCGCTGTGGCAACTTGGACAAAACAAGAACTCGGTCGCACCTTGCACATAAGGTATGGGGCTACCACAGTTGGGACAGTCAAGGTTGGTAATCACCATCTGTGTTTGATCTGTGCTTGAGCCACTGCCTGCTTGGTTAACCTGCTCACTGATTTGAGCTGACTCTTGCAGCATCTGCATCGACAACTGATCGAGCTGTACCACTTGCCCTTGATAGACAATTGGTGCATGCTGTGGGCCTTGCTGCGCATAATCTAAACTGATAAAGGCACGTTGAAACTGAGCGTCAATCCCCCACGTTTGCCAGCCTGCACCCATCACAAACGGCAGCTCACCCTCACCTGCAATGGCGGTGGCTTCTCGTTTATCACTGACTAGATACGGAGTGCCTTGATAGGTAATCGTGTCGGTAATGCGCAGCGCATCATAGGCTGGCAAATCTGTCATTTCACCTGCGCCCAGCGTTAGGCTATATTGACCTAACGCTTCAGCAAGCCAACCATTGCGCCCATCAGCAAATTGCAGATACCACTCATTCCAGACGCCTTGGCTATAACGCAGCTGCACCCGTCCAATCACCGCAAAGTCAGTACCATCAAAGCGACCGACACTGCCAATTTGTAATGGCGAATAATCTTCAATGGTCAGCGACTGTTTGCCTTGCGCCTTTAACGCATCGCCATCACGCAAGACAGTGCTGTGACAGTATTCACATACTGCCATCACAGATCCAGGTGAAGCAAACTCAACTGGCGCACCACAAGAAGGACAAGCGGCACTGAACGTCAGCGCCTCAAAGTTACTGGGTAGCTTTGGCTTTATCGGCTGATTTGAGCCAGATGCGCCGTTGGATGGGTGGTTGTTATCTATCATTGCGTCCTATCATTGCGTCAATTGCGTTAAGATCTTGGTTTTGGCCTCATCATAATCTGCCTGACTGATCAAGCCTTGATCTAGTAGGCCTTTTAATTGGCTTAGCTTAGCAGTAAAGTCAGTGGCGCTCTCAGTTGCGGCTGGTTGTGGTTGTTGCTGCTGAGCTTGTGGCTGTGCTGTCTGAGCTTGTGGCTGACCTGATGCCATCGCTTCACTCATCACTTGCCCCATATTCATACCAACACCAAGACCAGCGCCAACCCCTGCCATACCGCCTTCATTTTTGGCCGCATGCTGAATGGCTTCTGCCGTTTGAAAACGAGTATAGGCATCCATATCACCAATCATGCCCATCGAGATGCGCTTGTCTAAAGTTTGCTGTAATGTCTCAGGTAGCGAAACGTTTTCTACTACAAAAGAAGTCAGCTCCAACCCATAATTAGCAAAATCAAGCTGTAATGACTTTTTAACCTCATCTGCCATCAAACCCTGATTGGCAGCCAAGTCAATAAAAGCAACCTCACTTTGACCCAAACCAGAAGCCAAGTTCGAGACAATTAAATTACGTAATTGTGGCTCAATTTGCTCAGCATGGTAGTGCTCATTTATCCCTGTGATGCTTTGATAAAACTGTGCTACGTCATTAATTTTGTAGCTATACATACCAAAGGCACGCAGACGTACCATCCCAAATTCAGCATCACGTACCGTTACTGGCTGCGTGGTGCCCCACTTTCGTCCTTGCTGTAAGCGGGTACTAAAAAAAAGCACGTCTGATTTAAACGGAGAGTCAAATCCCATCCGCCAGTTTTTTAGGTTGGTCATCAGTGGCAAGGTTTGCGTGGTTAGAGTATAGCTTCCTGCACCAAACACATCAGCAATTTGACCTTCATTAATAAAGACCGCAACCTGCCCATCACGCACGGTTAAACTAGCACCGTTTTGAATCTCATTATCTGCCATCGGAAATTTCCACATCAGGAGGTTATCATCCTGCCAGTCCCATTCAATGACGTCAATAAACTGCTTTTTAATAAAATTTCTAAGACCCATGATGTTATCCTTTTTTTATAAAAACTGTGTTGTAAATGTTGTATTTAAAGTGTTATAAACTCTGTTCTGATAGACTCTACGATAAAATACCAGCATTGATAATCCCCAGTACTAAGCCGCTAATGCCAATCAATCCACCGACTGCTAGATTATTCCTCTTAATATGTCCAGGCACATCACCAATGATGGAGAGCATAATAAAGTAGCCAACAATTTGTACCACCATCGCCACCGCACTCCAGATTAAAAATGCGATAAAACCAGTATGATAAATAGCGCTGGCTGCCAAAGTCAGGGAAAACCCGATAATAGTACCACCGAAACTTAACGCTGCTGCCCCTGATCCTTTGCGAATTAGATCAATATCATTGTAAGGGGTGATTGCCATATAGATAATGGAAAATAAAAGCAACATCACCACGCCGCCGCCAAAGTAGATGACATAATAAAGTAGCTCAGTCTGCAAACCTACGAAATGTTGCATATAGGATTTCCTAATTTTTTTGGATAATTTAAAACGATGTTTTTTGATTGTAATACCAAATTTGAAAATTAAGATATCGAGGAAAACGAGTGCAAACGCTACAAGTAGTAGGTTTAGCGAGTTTAACAAAGATAGATTATTTTTCAGAAAAGGTATAATCATAAACTGTCTATGTTCCAGACAGCTTAACACTGCTTTTCTGACATAAGCAACCTTATATCAACACCTTAAATTTGCAAATCTATTAAGAACAGTAACGGTTTTCTCTACTCTTGTTCTGTATGCAAATCTTAATCTACTTGATATAACCCTAGTCATAATCAGCTGCGGACAATTGATGCTGACGTATCACCTGCTGACTATGATACTGCGCAGGCGCAAAGATATTTAGACAAGCGGTAAATAAAGCTTCTGCCTTATCACTATTGTCTTCGGTCACATTGCATACATACACATCCAAGGTAACCGTCTGTTGCTCACCCCACGTATGCAAGCACAGATGCGATTCGGCCAACAGTAAGGTTAAAGTAACGCCACTGCTTTGCGTCTGGCTGGCTCGTTCTACTGCATCTTTTTCTATATTTTCTGAGTCTAAAGGCTGAAATTCATGCGCTGCGTGACCGACCAAAGTGAGTCCTTCCTTTGCCACTGCTTGGATAAGCGTATCAAGCAGGGGTTGAGTTTGGGTAAGTAGCTCTGGCACACACTGGCATTGCCAAAATTCAGCCAAGATGTGCTTACCATTTAACTGACTTCTGGCATCTAAAGGTATTGAGGCTAATTTGGCTGGTTTGGATTGGCTATTTAACATTGTTTCACTTAAAGGTTAGCGTATCTGCTTAAACAGAGGTTTTCTGTGACTTATTCAAATGAGATGTTTTTGCAAGCTACTCATCAGACCAGTCTTGTAAATAATAATGTACCAAAATCTGTCGATCTAACGTATTGGGCTCAACCTCAATGGGCTGCATATCTGGCGCAAAAACAAACATTTCACGACTAACCTCTGGCGTTAAATAGCGCACTGGCACCTCATACTTGGTTGGTGGTACAAACTTCTTGCCTACACTGGCGACAATAAATCCCCATTCACCAAAAGAGGGCACATAAGTATGATAAGGGGTGGTCTTAAAACCAGCCAGCTGCAAGGTTTTATTAATCGACCAAAAAGAGCGTGGTGCATAATAAGGCGAGGTTGATTGTACCACTACCAGCCCTTCAGCGTTAAGATGCTGTGCAACTAAATGATACATAGACTCAGAGTATAGTTTAGCTAGGCTATATTGTGAAGGATCTGGTAAATCTATGATAATGGCATCAAATTGGGCAGCTGCCTCACTGTCCAGATTGCCCTCAAGCCATTTGTAAGCATCGGCATTAATCACCTTTACTTTTGGATTATTTAATGCATTATTATTAAGCTGTTTAAAACGGGGCGCATTGGCAAAAAACTCGGTCATTTTTGGGTCTAAATCAACCAAGGTAATCTTCTTAACCGTGTCATACTTTAACAGCTCACGCGCCGCCATCCCATCACCACCACCTAATATGAGCACATCTAATGCGGGTTTGGCAGCACTAACGCTTTGATGCAACTGCTGCATAATTGGATGTACCAAGGCTTCATGGTAACGATATTCATCACGAGTAGAAAACTGCAAATTACCATTTAGAAATAACTGTAAATGACCACTTTTTTCGGTCACTACCAAACGCTGATAAGGCGAGTTGGTAGCAAAAACAACAGGTGCTCTAAATATTTTTTGTTCCGATAAACCCACTAAGCGATCAGCAAATAACAAGCCAGCAAGTAAAATCAATAGGGCAACTAACACACGACTAATAAGCCCTGCTCTTATTTTGGCAGGTGTTGGCTGCTGCTCATTTTTGCTCAGCCTTTGTACGTTTTGCTCAGCCATATTCAGTTTGGTCATATTCGGCTTAGCTACATTGATAGCCACTTTGGGATAAAAGTGCCATGCCGTCCAGCCAGCTACCAGTACATTTAAAATACCAAATAGCACCGCAGATCTGGCCAAGCCCAACATCGGCGCCAACACCAAAGGGAACAGCAAGGACACCACCAGCGCCCCTAAGTAATCAAAGGTGAGCACCTTGCTGACCAACTGGTGAAACGCCTGCTGTTGCGAGTTTAAAATACGCATCACCAACGGAATTTCCATTCCCACCAAGGTACCAATACAAATAACCAACGCATATAAAATGGTCTTAAAAGTCGGTAACCATGCAAAGGCTAAAAATAAGAATATAGCAGACAGCCCACCGATTAATCCGACCAATACCTCAATTTCAATAAAGCGTTGTAACACTTTATCCTCAGGTACATATTGCGATAGATGCGAGCCAATACCCATCGCAAATAGATAAGTGCCAATAATGGTCGAAAATTGCAACACAGAGTCGCCAAGCACATAGCTTGCCAGTGCCCCAGCAATCAGCTCATAAGCCAGACCGCAGGAGGCAACGATAAATACCGACAATACCAACAATGAGTCGGTTTGTAACCGCTTAAACGACAGCTTCATAACGTATTCATAACTTACTATTTTATTCTTATTATCAGGTTGATAGCTATCAGGTTAATAGTTATTAGACTGGTTGCTATTTGACTTATTGCTATTTGACTGGTTGCTATTTGACTGGTTGCTATTTGACTGGTTGCTATTTGACTGGTTGCTATTTGACTGGTTGCTATTTGACCTTAACTTGGTCAACAAACACACCATAACCAGATTGCGGCATCTTATCCACTGGAATAAACTGCAACGCACCGCCATTAATGCAATAACGTAGCCCAGTTTTGTCTTTTGGACCATCATTAAACACATGACCTAAGTGCGAGTCTGCCACTCGTGAGCGTACTTCGGTGCGTAACATATTATACGCATTATCCTCATGCTCGGTAATGACCTCAGGCGCTATCGGCTGCCAAAAGCTTGGCCAGCCACAGCCTGAATCATACTTATGGGTTGATAAAAATAACGGCTCACCGCTGACCACATCAACATAGATACCTGGCGCAAACAGATGATCATACTCATGACTAAAGGCACGTTCTGTACCTGCCTTTTGGGTAATCTCATATTGCGACTTGGTTAGGGTGTTTTTTAACGCATTTTTGTCAAAATTGGCATAGCGCTTGGGATCTAACGCTTCAGCAACTGTCTTCGCTGGTGCCAGTTTAACAGCTTTGCTACTGGGTTGAATCTTATCATTGGCCAAGCTGATATCAATATGACAGTAGCCATTTGGATTTTTGGCTAAGTAATCTTGATGATACTCTTCGGCTAACGAAAAGTTTTGTAAGGGCTTGTTTTCAACCACAATCGGCTTACTATAATTCGATGCTAAAGACTGCAATGCGCTATCAATGACCGCTTGATCAGCAGGATCTGTGTAATAAATACCAGTACGATACTGCACGCCCCTATCATTACCTTGTTTGTTGAGACTGGTCGGGTCAACCACACGCAGATAGTATTTTAAGACAGTATCTAAGTCTATTTTATCGGCATCATAAATGACTTTGACCGTTTCAGCATGACCTGAGCCAGCTATCACTTGCTCATAGCTGGGATCTGGATATTTAGAATCACCATTGGCGTAGCCAGATATGGCATCTACCACTCCATCAACTCGTTCCATATACGCTTCTAACCCCCAAAAGCAGCCACCAGCAAGATAAATTGTCTTGGTGTTTATCGGTGCCCCATCTGAGTTGTAATATACCCCATTTTTTTGGCTACCTTTATCTGATGTGGCCGTGGCTTGTTCTGATATGGCTTGCTCAGGTTTGGCAGTACTATTTTTTAGCGCAATAAAGTCATTACCAGCATTTTCTGCCAAGGCATAGGCTTGCTCTGTGGTCAAGTTACCCTTAATTAAACGTACCAAATTACCTTGCGTATCCAGTATTGCCCAACTTGGATAGACCTGAACTCCTAGCTGCTTAATTAAATTGCCTGAAGTATCGGTTAAGACAGGTAGCTTAGGATAATCGCTCTGTACGCCAGCATACCACTGGATAAACTCTACTCCCTGTTGTTCATTTAGATGACCAGGACTGGCAACTGTAATCACGTTAAGTCCAGTAAAAGCTGCGTCTTGACGCCAACTTTCTGTTTCTTCAAGTGTACCCAAACATAACGGACACCAACTGGCCCAAAACTTAACCAAGGTCGGTTTGGTTGGATCTAGAACGTCAGCCCCTGTATTACCTAACCCTTGGGTCAATTGTGGTAATGCGTTTAACTGATTTAGCACCTCTGTTGGCAGCATCTCACGACTACTTTTGCCACTATTGGCAGTTTGGGTGCTAGGCGTTGGTTGCCTATCTGAATTGACATTACCGCAAGCCGGCAATAGGCTGGCGCTAAGCATCATAACCGCTGTAAGCACAGTCAAGCTTTTAACTTTGGTAAGTATAGCTATTGACGAATTGGAGTGGATCATACTTGTTGTACCTTATTTATGTAGAATTTTGTTGGTGTGATCTTGTTGGTGTAAATTCATATAACCACCGTTTTTTAGGTTATTTTTTAGAGCCTATTTTTTTAGATACAGTTGTTTAAATACATCTGTAATGGCTATTATTTTAAGACAACTGTTTGTATATCTTGTCTATCATAAAAAAATATACAATAAAAAAACTGACATCTAAAACAAATGACTAATCACTGGTGCTTCCTCTACATTTTGCTGTTCATCAGCAACCACTTGCCGCGCTACATGCATAATTAATTGACGAAGCCAGCGGTGAGCTGGATGGTGTTGTAATAAAGGCGACCATGCCATGGTTAATTCAAACTCTGGAATAAAAAATGGTGGGTCTTTTAAAATAATCCTGTCATTATTCGCCTGCATACGTGCAACTCGTGTTGGCAAAGTGGCTATCAAGTCTTTATTTGCAGCCAACATAGCAGGCATTTGATAATGACGGGTAAAGACGCTAATTTGACGCTTTTGCCCTAGACGCTGCAACGCTTGGTCAATAGAACCAAGGCCTCCTGACTTGTCTGGATTAACCCCAAAACCTACGCCCATGCCTGTTTTTGAAACCCAAACATGCTGTGCCTTCAGATAATTTTTAAGATTAAAGCGATTGGCATAAGGGCTTTCAGCAGATAAAAGGCAACTAAAGGTATCTCGCCAAACTAAAACTTGGTGAAAGCTTTGCGGAATTTCATTAAAACGGTTAATCGCCAAATCCACCCGTCCCTGCTCCATATCACGATAAGACACATCCGATGGGGTTAAAAAATCTAAAATGACATTAGGTGCTTCTGATCGCAATGCTTTAACCAAACGGGGGACTAAAGTAGCCTCTGCATAGTCGGAGGTCATAATCCTAAATACACGAGATGTACTATAAGGCCTAAACTCTGTTCTAGGCTCTAACAACTGAGCCAGCTCTGCTAAAATTTCACGTATTCGTGGCTGTAACTCCAACGCACGTTCAGTTGGGGTCATGCCTTCTGAAGATCGAACTAACAAAGGGTCATTAAATAACTTACGCAACCGGCGCAAAATATTACTCATAGCAGGCTGGGTTATTCCTAATTGCTCTGCTGCCCTAGTAACATTTTTTTCACGTAATAATACGTCTAAATTTACTAATAAATTTAAATCGACCCGTTGTAAATTCATAATTCTCTCTGACTTTTGTATTTAATATTTGTAATGGTTTGGTAATTTTATTGGCTTATTATTGATTATGTTATCGTTGTCTATGATACATTTAATTTATGCTTAATTATGACCACTTAAAATCATCTTAATATTTATTTTTCATGCTATCTTAGTAGTAGATAAGCCGCTAAAAACAGCGTTAAACCCTGATGTTTATTATACTATAATTTAAATAAATACCCAAGATAACCATCATAAACTAGATAAATCTGATAAATATAGTTATAGTGATTAGCAACTGTTAAGGGCATAGTAGTCACACACTAACAATTATGATTGAATTTATTGGACTTAGAACAACTAATAAATAGAAAAACATTCATAAAATATATAGCAACTTTCCCTAAAAATACCGAGATGAACTACCTAGTAGTATCCCCTCGTATTCATGAGTGAAATAAGGTTGTCTTAGTACGAATTATACTTACTTTCCATCACTAAGACCCATTTATTTTACCCAACCCATCCTCAATCAAGGAGACAATTGATGTCAACTTATAAATCAGCTATTGACCATATCCGTGAAATCAAAGCAAAACATGGCAACTGGAAAAACATCAGTGAAGCTGATGCCGCTCGTATGATGGTTCAAAACCGCTTTAAAACTGGTCTTGATATTGCAAAATACACAGCTGCCATCATGCGTAAAGATATGGCAGAGTATGATGCCGACCACTCTAAGTACACTCAGTCTCTTGGTGCATGGCATGGCTTTATTGCCCAGCAAACAATGTACGCTAAGAAAAAATACTTTGGTACAACTGATAAAACCTACATCTACCTATCAGGCTGGATGGTAGCTGCCCTTCGCTCAGAACTTGGCCCACTACCTGACCAATCAATGCACGAAAAAACCACTGTACCAGCGCTTATCGAAGAGATATACACCTTCTTACGTCAAGCAGATGCCAAAGTGCTAAACGACTACTTCCGTGAGCTTAACGCTGCAAAAGAAGCTGGCCAAGATACTGCGGCTATCGAAGAAAAAATCAACAACTTTGAATCACACGTTGTGCCAATCATCGCTGACATCGATGCAGGCTTTGGTAACGAAGAAGCTACTTACTTGCTAACAAAAGCAATGATCGAAGCGGGTGCTTGTGCCATCCAGATCGAAAACCAAGTATCTGACGCTAAACAGTGTGGTCACCAAGCAGGTAAAGTAACTGTACCTCACGAAGACTTCATCTCTAAGCTAAACGCTATCCGTTATGCTTTCTTAGAGCTTGGTGTTGACGATGGCGTTATCGTTGCCCGTACTGACTCTGAAGGTGCATCACTAACACAAAAAATCCCAGTATCCGAAAAACCAGGCGACCTAGCTTCACAGTACATCGACTTTATCGATGTTGAAGAAATCGACATCGCTGATGCTAAAGAAAATGATGTCTTACTAAAACGTGATGGCAAACTGGTTCGTCCTAAACGTCTAGCTAATGGTCTATATCAGTTCCGTGAAGAAACTAACATTGACCGCGTTGTTCTTGACTGTGTGACTGCGCTAGAAAACGGTGCTGACCTACTGTGGATCGAAACTCCAACGCCAGATGTTGAACACATCAAAATGATGGTAGATCGCATTAAAGAAAAACGCCCAGAAGCGAAGCTAGTATACAACAACAGCCCATCGTTCAACTGGACGCTAAACTTCCGTAAGCAAGTTATCGCTAAGTGGGAAGAAGAAGGCAAAGATATCTCAGCATACGACAAGAACAACTTGATGAGTGCTGACTATGACGGTACTGAACTTGACGCTGCTGCTGACCAAGCTGCGAAAAACTTCCAGAAAGATGCGTCACGTGAAGCCGGTGTATTCCATCACTTAATCACGCTACCAACTTACCACACCACTGCGCTAAGCGTTCATGAGCTAGCCAAAGGTTACTTCGGTGAAGACGGTATGCTTGCTTATGCTGCTGGCGTACAACGTAAAGAAATCCGTGAAGGTATCGCTTGCGTTAAGCACCAAGCAATGGCTGGTTCTGACTTAGGTGACGATCACAAAGAGATCTTCTCTGGTGAAAATGCACTTAAAGCTGGCGGTGAGAAAAACACAATGAACCAGTTCTAAGAACGCTTTATAAAACATTCTTAGTTCATCATTGAACACAAAATCGCTCTAACTTCGGTTAGGGCGATTTTTTGTTTAAGGCGCGTCTTCATTTTAATAATAATGACAATAACAATAAAACAAAACGCAGTCAGACTAGGAAAATAACGCAATTAGGACTTACGCACGTGTAGATATGATGGCAACTGCTAATCATTTATGAATCCTCTGAAAGTAGAGCCAGACGCTCCGTAAATAATAACCAGTCGCTTTTAAAGCCTTTAAATTATACTTTTGCGTAAGTCCTATCAATATATCTCTGCTTACGTTTGTCATGAATATATCACGTTAATTTACTTGTTATTATCAGACACTTATCCTAACATCTACCTTAAGCATAAAATCAAAGAAAAAATAAGATGAATATAAAGCTCTAGCCCACCTGCCTTAACATCTCTTTGTAAAACTATCTTTACAAAAACTTCAAGGATAAAACATGCAAGAAATTGAACTTAAATTTTTAGTACCCGAATACAAAGTTGCCTCCTTAATGCGTCAGGCAAAAATAAAATCTTCAACGACATTTCAGCTAGCTGCTCACTACTTTGACACTCCTGACAATACGCTTGCCTCATCAGGGATGGCTTTAAGAATACGTAAAGAAGGTGATGCTTGGGTTCAGACTTTGAAATCTAACGGTGATGGCATGGCATCTCGTGGTGAACAGAATAATGTTTTAAGTGAAGATGCGGCTGCTCTGGCACAGCAACAACAACTTGCTCCTGATTTATCCGTTTATAAATCTATTGACTTAGCGGGATTAATAGCCAATGCTCAAGCCTCAAGCCCAGCTGTTAATTTAACGGATGGATCAGCTGTCAGTACTGCCAATACACTTAAAATAGCTAATGAAAAGCTAAGCTGTCAATATGTCACAGACATACAGCGTACGACCCGCTTAATTAAAAAAGACAACAACATCATCGAAATGGCTTATGATGAAGGACTGATCATTCATGGTAAAAACCCACAAATTACCCAGCCCATTATCGAGCTAGAGCTTGAATTATTGCAAGGCGATGTGGCCTTTTTGTTTGAAACTGCAAAGATCTGGTGCAAACGCTATCAACTATGCCTAAGCACAGTAACCAAAGCTGAGCGTGGTGGCTTATTAGTAGCAAACAAAGACCATACCGATGCCACCAAGGCTAACCTAAAAAACTTAGCCGTTAGCAAAAAAATGAGTCAACCCCAGTTTTTGCGAGCCGTAGTTCACAACTGTATGTTACAAATTCTGCCTAATGTTAGCGCTATTGCCTCTAGCAACTATGACGAAAGCCACGTTCATCAACTACGCGTTGGGATTCGCAGACTACGAACGGCATTAACCGCATTTGCTAGCTTTTCAAGCCAAATCAATCCTGAGTGGATCCCTATTTTAAAGCAAACCTTTAGCTTACTCGGTGAATATCGTGACTATCAATTACTACAATCACAAACCCAACCAAAACTTAAAAGCATGGGTGGACCCGTAGTTAACTGGCAACAGCCAGCAGACAATTGTGGTGCAAAACGTATTATTGAGCCAATAGCTGCCATACGCGCCAATGATTTTCAGTTAACCTTATTAGAGCTAATTGAATTTACCATGAGTTCGGCAAAAAAAGATAACCCTCTAAACAAAAAAAATAAGGCTGCAACCAAACAAGATAAGGCAAAAAACAAGACTTCTTTAAAACAAGAATGTAGCCTGATATTGGATACTTTATACAACAAAATTGTTAAAGCCAGTACCCAGTTTGCTACCTTAGATATAGACTCTCAACACAAGCTACGCAAGCGTTTAAAAAGCTTGCGCTATTTGACAGAGTTTGTAGCACCTTTATATAAAAAGAAACAGGTTAAAGTGTTTTTGAGTAGTATTGCACCTATGCAGGATTTATTAGGTAATTACAATGATGATCTGGTGGCCCATGACTTTTATCAGGCAAAAACTAAGGAAGACGCCAAAGCTTGGTTTGCAGTAGGCTATTTTACAGCCCAAAATCCACATAGTATGCAGGCCTGCGCCAATAGCTTGCAAGCACTCCAGCAGTTACCAGTATTTTGGAAATAGAGCTTTTGGATATAAAGAGGTAGAGGTAGATGTTGCTGTGCAGAAACAGAAGCTAGCTCAAGGAAAAGCAGAAGCTAGCTCAAGAAAACATAAACTAGCTGGCTGTGATATATACAGGTGTACCTTGTTCTACCTGTTCATACAGCCAAATAAGATCTGTATTACGCATCCGTACACAGCCATGCGATAAAGGTACACCCATAGGCTCAGTATCAGGTGTACCATGAATATAGATATAGCGTTGATAACTGTCACAGCAGCCCAGCTCATTGTGCCCCTTATTAACCCCCTCTTCACAGCCTTGAAGCCTTAAAATACGGGTCAAAATCCAATCACGATCAGGGTATTGTTGCCCAAGTTGCTCGCTATAAATCTCACCAGTCGGCTCTCTAGCGACAAACACACTATTTATCGGTAAATCTGTACCTATTTTTGCTGCTATGCTGTGCTTGCCAAGAGGCGTACAATAACTACCCTCTTGACTACCTATACCATTTTTGGCTGTGGATATGTCAAAATTGCGTATTACCTCACTGTATTGTTGTATATGACTTGGGTTGTTTTGGTCTATATTCTGGCTTATAGCTAGTTTCCGTAAACTTGGTTTCGGTAAACTTGGTTTCGGTAAACTTAGTTGCCGTAAACTTAACTGTTGTTTAGCCACATTAACAACTATGACTTTTTGCGCTGTATTATTATTTCCCAAGCCAACATTGCTATCTTTTTTGTCATTAAATTCTGTCATAATACCCTTTTGAGATGCACTTTAGAATAATAAGTAATTATAAACCTACGACCTAAAAACCTACGACCTAAGTTACCAATAAATGATAGACTTTTTAAATCAAGGGTTGTATCTAGTTGTAAACGCCCTTATGATATCTGCAAACTATGCAAAACAGTAGACACCATGACCGCTCTATTACCAACTCGTGTATCACTTTATGACTTCTTGTATGAAGATACCCAGCCTATTGATGCCGTCTTTGCTGATACTGGGCGTATCTCTTTGCCTCAGGCACGGCTAATTATCGAACATGGCATCCAAGCCATCATTAGTGCGTTACTTGCCTACCATCAAAATTACGGTGCGGAAGCAGTGCTAAAAAAACTATTGTGCCGAAGTCAAATAAAAGAACTACGCAAGCATAATGCCTTTAACTTCAATACCATGCAAACTGCCATACTGAACGGACAGGCTATCTTTGACACCCTATTTACAACTAATGATGTACAAAAAGCTATCTGTAAAAAGTTGGGACAAGTAAGTAATCTTAGTGCCGCAAAAGTACGTCCCTTATTGAGTGCACTAAGCTTATTGTGCTTACGTGAAATTGCAATTTTAACTGACTTTGCCCAATTAGACGCTACCGAGTTAGATGCTTGGTTTCGGCAACAACCACAGTTTTTACATTTAGATCGTAAAATCGCAAACCTAACTTTAAATGATAATATCTGTGACGCCAATGCGTATAGCATGCCAACTTTTGATACTAGCTGGTGTCAACTCACTAACTATGACCTACCGCAACAAGCTACACAGATCATCAGTGCTGAGCAAATGCCACATTATGCCAAGGTCATCGGTCGTACCACACAAAACAGTAAGACATCATCTGGCAATAAAGCAGATATAGCAACAGATAACGGACAACTCATTATCGATAAAGATAATAATAGCGATATCTTAACCTTTTGTGCGATGGATAACATCCTATTACCTTATCAGCGCTGGATGCTACAACTGGCAAAAATATCTGATATTTACCTAAGCCGTAACCGTTTAAAAATTGCACCTGAACCTGCACAACCACCCTCTAGACCTTTGGTCAGCTTTGGATTTTTGGATAGAGACCATGTTGTTGATGATACCAAATCAGCGTCTAACATTAGCAACAAAGATAAATTACCCTTTTGGAAAAATCCAGTCGTTATTTTATTAGTGATTATTATAGGTGCGCTTAGCTTATTGGCGATCGGTAAATACCATTACAAAAAAGCAAACACTGACCCATCGTCACAACCAAAACCTAAAATCATCCAAAAAACAGACCATCATTAAAGAGAGCCTATTAAGGCTGGTCACCTGAGTATTTGATACCTGATATTTATTCCTGAAGTTTGCAAGATTTTGACAAAGTGGGTAACTTAATTGAGACTTAAAGCATAAGAGATTGTAAAAAATAGATATGTCCTCGTACTAGGGCTGTATAGAATTCATCTAGTAGAGCGGCTTATTAGGACTGCTGGTAGTTATAACTTATAACTGATCTATCGCTATTTGAGTTAAGACCCGACCACGAGCCGTACGCAATACATAGCCTTGCTGGATGAGATACGGCTCAATCACATCTTCCAAAGTGCCTCTATCTTCTGCCATCGCAGCGGCAATAGCCTCCACCCCTGCAGGACCACCATCAAAGCGAGCATGCACCATCTCGATATAGCGCCTATCTAAATGATCTAGTCCACGTCTATCTACTGCTAACATATCTAGTGCACTATCTGCAATAGCACCAGTGACCTCACCATTAGATTTAACTTCTGCATAATCACGCACTCGGCGCAATAAACGATTGGCAATACGAGGTGTACCACGTGAGCGTCTGGCCACTTCCACTGCACCTTCTGGCGTCATCGATACATTCATCAACCTTGCCGAACGGCTGACTATGGTAGTCAAGTCTTCAATGTTATAAAACTCTAGGCGCTGCACAATACCAAATCTGTCTCTTAAAGGCGACGTTAGCAATCCAGCACGTGTGGTGGCTGCGACCAAAGTAAATGGTGGCAAGTCCAACTTAATAGAACGCGCAGCTGGTCCCTCTCCAATCATAATATCTAGCTGAAAGTCTTCCATAGCAGGATACAAAATCTCTTCTATGACTGGACTTAATCGATGAATCTCATCGATAAATAACACATCGCCTTCTTCTAAGTTGGTCAGCATCGCTGCCAAGTCGCCTGCACGCTCAAGCACTGGACCTGATGTCGAGCGTAGATTACCGCCCATTTCACGGGCAATGATATTGGCCAAAGTAGTTTTACCCAGTCCAGGTGGACCAAATATCAATGTATGATCCAGCGCTTCATTGCGACGCCGAGCGGCTTCAATAAATACAGACATCTGCTCACGCACAACTGGCTGACCAATATAGTCGGCAAGGGTACTTGGACGAATATTATTGTCAACTACATCATCAACACGCTCAAGCGGATTAATTAATCTATTTTCCATAATTTTTCTATTTATCTTATCGTTATTTTACAAACATGACTGTACTTATTTTACCTGTTAAAGTCTAGAGATGCTGTTAGGCTCTAAAGCTTCCTATTAAAGCTAAAAGATTTTTTTGAAGCTAAAAATCTTAATGACAAATTATACCACTTATTCCAATCGCCACAGAGGAACTAACGCAGCTGCTATCCTCGCATAAAATAACATAAAAAAATACGCTTTAGTCGTGCTAATAGACAGTTGTAACTAACTATCAAAAGCACCACTAGAGCGTATTTTAAGTTAAAAGCCCTTTGACAGAGTCTGTTAACCTTGCATTGACAGCAGTAATATCACTTATATGGCAGCATGAAAGTGCTTCTTTAACACTTCTAGACAGCGGGTAATTTTCGCTGGTTGTTGCTCACGATCTAAGGTTACTGCATAAAGTACAAAATGTGGCAATGAGTATTCAGGTAAGACTTCAACCAGATCTCCAGACGCCAACTCTTTTTGTACATCAAGCGACATCACACGAACCAAGCCATGCCCTTCTTTCGCTAAGGTCGTAGCGAGGAATAGGTTGTTGGTTTGAATTCGAGAGTTCATCTTGATTCGATTTTTTTTGCCAGTTTCAATGCTACTAAACTCTAATAGGTTTGGATCTTTCATCAGATCAATACCAATTAACTTATGATTGGTCAAGTCTTTTGGCTTAGTAATTTTTTCGTGTTGGCGCAAGTAATGTGGTGATGCAACTAATATCTGCTTCACTTCTGCCAACGGATAAGTGGCAACTGAAGTATCTTTGATCTGCGGACTCATACGAATCGCAATATCAGCACGCTCATCAATCATATCAATGTAATGGTTGTCAGCAATAAAGTAGATGCTTAAGTCATCGTGTGCTGACATCCAAGTTGATAATGCTGGAAGAATGTGATTAACACCCAGCTCAGGAGTCGTTGCGATACGCAGACTACCCGCCAGCTCATCACGTAATTGATTTACTTTAATGCGCCCTTGATCTGCGGCGGTGACCACATCTTTTGCTGATTCATAGAAGCTTGCCCCAGCTTCAGTTAAACTCAGCTTACGTGTAGATCTATGCAGTAGAACAACACCCAAATCTTTTTCTAAAGAACGTATTTGTTGACTGACAGCACTTGTCGTAATGCCGAGTTGTCTAGCTGCCCCACTAAACGAACCATGGCTGACTACACTTGCAAATACAGCCATTCCTCTTAAATTGTCTAACATCATATTTGAATACCTAACATATGTAATATAAGTGACGTATTATAACGTATTTTGCAGACAATTGTTGACAATATATAAACTAATCTCTGTTTTTTTGCATTATTTTAGTTATTTTTTGTTTACTTATTTTACATTTTGTTTTCAGCTGCTTTTTATAATTCAAAATTCATCGTTATTTATCACCTAGCAACTTTAACTGAACAATTTTACCTTGGAAATCATGCATTAGCCTCTGCATTACTGCGCCACTAACTATCTTTTCTTTTGCGCACTCAACCGCCTTAAATTCGCGTGCTTTTTGCCTATTATGCGGCAGTAAATCAGCATCTTCACTGTTAAGTTTTGCATCAAAAGCAATACTAACTTCTGCACCAAACTGTTCGGTTAAATGTTGTGCTAAATGCCGAAAAATACTTTGCATATTCTTGGTATCAAAGGCAACTTTAAACTCACTTCTACCATGAATATCACCAGTCATGACACCTTGTCTTGCCAAGGCCAACTGATCCTGTGCTAAAGCGCCAGATTCTCGTGCTGTTTGTAACCAGTAATCCCACTTTTCTGCACTCCACTCACCTTCAAGTGCCACGGCAGGAGATTTTAATAGCTGACGTGGATCATCAACTTGTATCTGTTGAGCACCACTATCGCTAGTGGCAGAATAAACTATGGGGTCTGCTTCTTTTTTTTCAGTTAAATCATTGGGTTGAGGCTGGTTATTGACTTCAGCTTGGTTAGAAACTGTGATTATATCTGATGACTGAATACCGTTTGTTGTTGCATCGTGGTTTACATCTAGTGTATCTGCTACTGAATATATACTATCTGTCTGCTGATAATCCGCTTCTTGTTGAACTGCTTCTTGTTGAACTGCTTCTTGTTGAGTCGCTATATATTCTTGACTTATTGCACTCTGACTCATGGCTTCTTGACTAATACCAGCGTCATACTCTACATCTTGAGCGACCCTTATTTCACTAGCTCTTTCACTAGCCCCACCCTCAATCTGATTAGGAGCCACCTCATTGGTTGCCAAAGGTTTAAATGCAAGCAGACGTAACACACACATCTCAAGAGCTTGTAGCGGTGTGTTGGCCAACTTAATCTGTTCACGACCTTGCACGACAATTTGATAATACAATTGTAATACATCTGGTGTGATGTGCTGAGCCAATTGGGTAATCTGCTGTGCTTGTATCTCATTAACATTCAAGCTGACATTGGGTAAAAGTTGTACCATAGCAATTTGGTGCAGCAATTCAGCCAAGCCATCAAACATACTGCCCGCATCGACCATTTGCGCCCGCATCTGCTCAATGTGGGCGGCAACTGCTGGCGTATCACCTTGATAGATATCCAATACCAAACGCACCAAGTCCGCACTGTCAATTAAACCTAGCATCTCATTGACGGTGTCATCGGTTAACTGGCCTTGACCAAAGGCAATAGCCTGATCGGTTAATGATAACGCATCACGGACAGAACCCTTAGCTGCATTCGCCAATTGCCAAAGCGCAGGCTGAGTATAGCTTACGCCTTCTTGAGTCAATAGATTGGCCAAATGTTCACTAATGGCTTGCTGTGGCAAAGGTCTGAGCACAAATTGCAAACAACGACTAATAATGGTAATCGGTAGCTTTTGTGGATCTGTGGTTGCCAGTAAAAACTTAACATGCTCAGGTGGCTCTTCGAGCGTTTTTAATAAGGCGTTAAAACTGTGGGTCGACAGCATATGCACTTCGTCAATCAGATAGACTTTATACCTGCCTTGCGTAGGTGCATAGGGCACGTTATCAATAAGCTCACGTGTGTCTTCAACTTTCGTACGTGACGCAGCATCAATCTCAATTAAGTCAATAAAACGCCCTTGATCAATGGCGGTACAACTACTGCATACACCACAAGGTGTACTGGTTATCCCTGTTTCACAGTTTAAGCACTTTGACAAGATACGTGCAATGGTGGTCTTCCCCACCCCACGAGTCCCTGTAAATAAATAAGCATGATGCAGTCTATTATGATCTATCGCATTGATTAATGCCTTAGACACGTGGGTTTGCCCAACTAATTCGTGAAAGTTTTTTGGACGATATTTACGTGCTAAAACCTGATACTGCTGCGGCATAATGGATGCTCAACCCTTTTTATAATGTTTAAAATATCTCGTTTAACGACTTAAATCTTCAGACTACCCAGTCTTTTACTAGTTTTAAGAAATGTTCTTTTATAAATAAAATGTGCTTTTATAAATAGTTAGCAAGATACAAAAGTAAACAAGAGATGAAAGATTATTCACCAGTCACCTGCTGATACAAACGTCTTTCTGGCTCTGTCATTTGGTGACCAGAGTGATGGAAAACATCCATCTTCACTTTTACATTACCTTGACCATCATGATCTGACATATCAAAACCAAGGATAAAGTACTCTTTCATTGCTGGATCTTGTAGCTGCGCATTGATATCCGTTAATAGACTCACATAATTTTGTTCGACATATTCACGGGTATATTGAGCATGCTCACCCAGTCCATATACAATAATCACATAGTGATGA
Organism: Psychrobacter lutiphocae DSM 21542; assembly: GCF_000382145.1. Taxonomy (GTDB): domain Bacteria; phylum Pseudomonadota; class Gammaproteobacteria; order Pseudomonadales; family Moraxellaceae; genus Psychrobacter; species Psychrobacter lutiphocae. Next base: position 112,781 of record NZ_KB907624.1, on the reverse strand, counting down.
CCGAAGTCATTATACGAGTGCTGATGACTCATATAACCTGTTAAGCATTCTTGTTGTGAGTGCGTTTCATACGCCATCATCTCTTCTATGATACTCAATCGAGTGTACATGGATTCAGCAACCAATAGTTTTACCTGATCGATAGGAATAGTATCGTTGGCTTCGTGGCGGCGTTTGGTTGTGCCATTAAGTAGTTTTTGGAAAGTGCTGGCATACGATTGTAACTTTGAAATTAACTCAGCTTGCTGCTGTTTAAACTCCGCACTGGCCACATATTCAGGGTTTGTCATATTGGTTAAGCGTGTTTCTACTTTAGACAGCAACCCAATTTGTACCAGCTTTTGTTGAACGGCAATTGCTCGCTCAAAGAAAGCAGCACTGCCCAAATACTGCTGCGCCAGCTCAAACTCACCATTAAAGTCATTAAAATTGACCAATAGCTGCAAATGATGATCTAAAAAGCTCAACATATCACTGGGTGTCTGTAACAACTTAATAATCTTATAAAAGCTATTAAGACTTAGCAGCTGTAATACATGATTGCCATCATCTAAATCTAATACACACTCTTCTTGGAAGAAGCGGCTGCCATACTCATGCTCAATTTGATACATCTCACCTTGATGAGTGAACACAATAGAGCTTAATCCTATGTAATGAACCTTGCTAAGCACAATCTCAGAGTGCTGATCACGAATAATCTGACCAGCTATAGGTAACTCATGCTTTACATTAAGCTGTTGAAAACGCTTATTGAGTTGGGTTGCCGCTTTTTGTTTCAGCTCTGCCAATACCCGCTTTTCAACATTGGTGCTTTCTACTTCTAACGACTCATGATGCACCAGCATATAGATACGCTGGTCACCCACTTGGAACGCATAATCAAACTTACCCGCCCCAACTAAAGGGTCGTTATTTTGAAGATAGACAGAAAAAAAAGTTCGATGGAACATAGCTGTCCAATCAAAAGAAGAAGGATGTGCTGACTGAGGGTTAGAATTTATATTTGACATAGGCTTAGTATTTTTGTTGCTATCACTTGTGAGTTAATGAGTGGCTTAATTGAGTGTGTGAGGTTTGGTTTACTAATAACAGATATCTAAAAACAAAACCCTAAAAAATATAGGACTGCTTTGACATTCACAGTCGCATGCAGTCCCATATTATCATAGATCGGCCCAACATTAGCACTGATTGAGTGTGTTGGGTATATATATTACTGGTGCTTCATACGCATATGTGGAAATAAAATCACATCACGAATGCTTGCCGCATCGGTAAACAACATCACCAAGCGATCAATACCAATACCTTCACCCGCAGTTGGCGGTAAGCCGTATGATAAGGCTTCGATATAATCGGCATCAAAATGCATCGCCTCATCATCACCAGCTTCTTTTTCTGCCACTTGATTGTGGAAGCGTTCGGCCTGATCTGCTGGATCATTAAGTTCACTAAAGCCATTAGCAATTTCACGACCACCAATAAACAGCTCAAAGCGATCCGTAATCTCTGGATTCTCATCATTGCGACGAGCCAATGGTGACGTTTCTGCTGGATATTCAGTAATGAAGGTTGGTTGACGTAATTGATGCTCCGCCGTCTCCTCAAAGATGATGGTTTGTAATTTACCGATACCAAAACCTTCTTTTACCTGCTGCTTTAACACATTTTGTGCATAATCAGCTAAGTACTCTCTGTCATCTACTTTGCTCATATCAAAGTTATCAGCATATTTGGCAATCGCATCTTTCATGCTTAGACGCTCAAAAGGTGCTTTTAAGCTGATGCTTTCGCCTTGATAAGTCAGCTCAGTGCTGCCCAGAATATCTAGCGCTAACTCATTAAACATACGCTCAGTTAAATCCATTAAGTCCTTATAATCAGCATAGGCTTGATAAAACTCAATCATAGTAAACTCAGGGTTGTGACGGGTTGACACCCCTTCGTTACGAAAGCTGCGGTTAATTTCAAAGACACGCTCAAAGCCACCAACGACCAAACGCTTCAAATAAAGCTCAGGTGCAATACGAAGATATAATGGCATATCTAACGCATTATGATGGGTAATAAATGGACGCGCTACGGCACCACCTGGAATTGGATGCATCATCGGCGTCTCTACTTCCATAAACCGTTCGTTGAGCATAAATTTACGGATGCCACTAACCACCTGACTACGAATCATAAAGGTGTCACGGCTTGATTCATTGGTCATCAAGTCCAGATGACGGTTGCGATAGCGTGCTTCTGTATCTGCTAAACCATGGAACTTGTTTGGCATTGGGCGCAGTGATTTGGTTAATAAGGTAATCTCTTCGATATGAACGTACAAATCACCTTTACCTGAACGACCAATATAACCAGATACACCAACAATATCACCAAGATCTAGCGATTTGATCAAATCTAACGTTTCTTTATCCAACTCTTTGCGTGCCACATACAGTTGAATTCGACCGGTCATATCTTGAATAACGATAAAGGCACCACGATTGAGCATCACACGACCAGCAACGTTCACTTGCGTTTTGTCACCAGCAGCTGCTTTTTCTTCAATTTCTTGCTTGCTCACGTCTTCAAACTGCTGTTGCAAATCCTTGGCATAGTCAGTGCGCTTAAACTGGTTGGGATAAGCCACCTTGCCAGCAGCGCTAATGGCATCTAGCTTGGCTTGACGCTGCGCAATCAGCTCATTGGTTTCTTCTGCGGATTGGATTTGTTCTTGATCATTGTTTGTTGCTTGATTAGACATTGCAGTTCCCAAGTTATTCAAAAAATATTAAAGTAAAAAGCTAAAGATAAAGATAAAGATAAAGATAAATTCAGGTTACGCGTCACCACTAACACTGGCCATCAAGTCTGCCTGATGCTCACGAGTTAAGGCATCCAGCAACTCGTCCAAATCACCTTCCATAATCGCATCTAACTTATATAAGGTTAGATTAATACGATGATCAGTCATGCGCCCTTGTGGGAAGTTGTAGGTACGGATACGCTCACTGCGATCACCGCTACCAACCAAGTTACGACGTAAGGCATCGGCAGTATCAACCTGCTCTTGCACCTTGGCTTGCTGAATACGGGCAATCAGCATTTGCATCGCTTTGGCACGGTTTTTGTGCTGGCTACGCTCTTGTTGACACTCTGCCACTACCCCAGTTGGAATGTGAGTCAAGCGAACCGCTGAGTCTGTGGTGTTAACGTGCTGACCACCGGCACCACTTGAGCGGAAGGTATCCATTCGGATGTCGGCTGGATTCAACTCAACCGTATCATCAATCTCTACTTCTGGCATTACTGCGACCGTACAAGCTGAGGTATGCACTCGTCCTTGGCTTTCTGTTTCAGGTACACGCTGGACGCGATGAGCACCTGACTCAAATTTTAAACGACCATAGACATCATTGCCTGAAACACGGGTAATAATCTCTTTATAACCGCCATGCTCACCCTCGTTGGCCGACAGCACTTCGATGCTCCAGCCATGGTTTGAGGCATAGCGCTCATACATACGGAATAAATCACCAGCAAATATAGCCGCTTCATCACCACCAGTACCGGCACGTATCTCTAAGAATGCTGGCACTCTGTCATTCGGATCTTTTGGCAGCATCATCACATTCAGCTCTTCTTCCATGGCTTCGATGTCTTCAGCTGCGGTATCTATCTCCTCTTGCATCATGGCTTTCATCTCAGCATCAGATGTTTCAGCAATCATCTCTTCGGCATCTTTCTTATCTTGTTCTGCCTGAAGGTAGCGCTGCCATAAAGTCGTGATGTCCGTTAAATCGCTGTGCTCCATTGACAGCTCACGAAATTTATTGTTATCACTGATAACATCTGGATCAGAGAGCAAGGCGGTCACTTCTTCATAGCGATCTACCATTTGATCTAAGCGTTCTCGTAACGAGTCTTTCATAAGCAATCTTTTATTTAGTCTAGTATTTAGTGGGATATAAGTATTTGGCAGGATTTTGTTAAGCTTCAACTTTACTTAAGAGGGTTAACGCAACTTTATAGGATTAACGCAACTTTAGAAGGTTAACGCAGTCTGGTTTAGCGCAGTATATTGTCTATTTTTGGGCATCAAATAGACTCAAAAAAGACATTAGTCTACTAAATTATCAGCTTAACTAAAAATAAATTGGCTAATTATACCAAATTTTAATCAGGGTCTGTATAACATTCAGCCATCAATAAAAAATTGCAACAATTTAACTGACAATTATCACCAAAAGGACACGCTAATCAGCCTCACTACTGGCAATTTTAATTCAAATCAGGGGCTATAAATAGCCCCTGATTATTAACCTAATAACAGCGTAAGCTTAGTGATGTTATACTTTTCTAAGCAATACAGAACCAATTGAATAACCAGCACCAAACGAACACATCACACCCAAATCACCTGACTGCAATTGGTCTTTATAGCGGTGAAACACAATGACTGGACTGGCAGAGCTAGTATTACCAAACTCATCAATCACGGTTGGCGTAATCGCTGGATCGGCATCTTTACCAACCACACTGCGTAAGATAAGATTAATCATATTAATGTTGGCCTGATGCAGCCACATCATTTTTACTTCAGATGCAGGCAAGTTATTTTCTTGCAAATGAGTGCTGATAATCTCAGACACTTTTGGACACACCTCACGGAACACTTTACGCCCATTTTGCATAAACAGCTTATCAGTCATCGGCTCTTTGATATCATCATACAGGGCTCGACCAGCTGCATAATACTCACCTCTGTCCATAAAGCCGTACTCATTTTTAATATTAATCGAATACTGAGTAAACAACTTACTATCCAATATCTCATAGCCTTTTGGCGTCTCACACTGCTCAACAATACTAGCAGTTGCGACATCACCAAAGATAAAGTGACTATCACGATTACGCCAATTTAGATGCGCAGAAGTAATCTCAACATTAACCACAGCGATACGTGTCCCAAGACCACCTTTAATAGTCCCCACCGCTTGCGCAATACCAAAAGTCGCCGCACTACAAGCGACGTTCATGTCATAGGCAAAACCGCCTATCATACCGATAGCATGCTGAATCTCAATCGCCAATGCTGGATAGGCCCGTGGCAAATTTGAACAAGCGACAATAATGCCATCCAGTTGATTAGGCTCAAGACCAGCCTCAGCAAGCGCCTGAAGCAAGGCATCACGCCCCATCTCAGCCATCACTGACAACTCCTCACCCAGCTTGCGCTCAGCGATAACTGGCATCATCACCTCTGGATCCAAAATTCCAGACTTCTCCATCACATAGCGTGACTTAATCCCCGAAACCTTTTCAATAAACTCTGCTGAAGATTTCTCTAGCGCCTCACGCTCACCAGCCTCAATATCACTGGCATACTGTGCATTATAGTTATCAACATACTGATTAAACGAGGCAACCAGCTCTTCATTACTAATGCTATATGGCGGAATATATAGCCCTGTCCCTGTAATATATGTTTTCATACGGCTTCCTATTATTATATAAATTAATTTATTATATAAACTAATTAGACTCTATTTAAGACCTATTACTAAAAATTTTAAAATTATTGTTTATTACACTATGTAAGGATAAAACCTAGAACTTTACAACTGATAAACACGCATAACTAAACCTAATATTATGCCTGTTTTAGACAATAATTCCTAGAGCACGTCTTTATCACCATGCTATATGCCATAAAAGTTTACAACTATTTTAATACCCTCCTTTTGTTAACAGTTTTAAATCAAGCGCTCTTATTATGCCAGTAAACACTCGTACACTTACAGTAAATAATATACCACAACCTCCACATCCAACCACAACCCTAAATTACCCATAACAACATTTCACCATAAAACAAAACAAAAGAACTAGCCTCAACATCAAAAATACTACCACCCTACGAAATATGCGCCTTCACATCCCAAGCTTCAATCCACAGTAGCGCGCGCCTCGTCCCTCGGCTACAACCTTATTTGTATCACCTACTTAATTTTTTCTACACCTATTTTATTTTAGCACCTATTTTTTCTACCACATCCACTTTATAAAACTTACGCCCGAGTAGAAATTATGGCGACTGGTCATCATTTATGAATCCTCTGACGGTAGAGCCAGACGCTCCATAAATAATAACCAGTCGCTTTTAAAGCCTTGAAATCGTATTTTTGCATAAGTCCTATTTATAAAATAAACGACTTATAAAATAAACGATGCTTGTTTTTCAATTTGTTATGTTATAACATCTCTATGTTAAATTACTTAACTACTTAAACATCCACCAACCATTAACGTTTATAGTCAAAGAAGTCTAAAGATACAAGGCAAGCAAGTGCAAGTACTACTCACGTAGGCTTAGCGAGACACTGCACTTAGTAGCTCTCTGACTATATATTACAAAATAGCCTATTAATTATGTCAAACTCAACTAACAACCTAGCTAACAGCGCATCTATCAAACAGCACAAACTACATCCACTATCAGGTGCTCTTCGCCAACTACACCTAACGGCCGTACCTTTATTATCGCTGTCACTACTTACAGTACCAGCACTTGCGGTCACTCAGACTGACCCAACCAATACAACCCAAGCACTCAATACAACCCAAACCCCAAAAGTCACCTTAGCCCCTATTACCGCTGTGGTACACAGCAGTCCACTTCAATCAAAAACTCAAGAGCTGGCCACTGCCACCAGTATCATTGACCAATATCAGCTCGAAACCCAGACCAAAACCACCTTAGGTGATGTACTGGCCAATGAGCCAGGCCTAGCCTCTGACAGTTTTGGTCAAGGCGCAAGTCGCCCCATCATCCGTGGCCAAACTGCGCCCAGAGTTCAAGTTATGCAAAATGGCATGAACGTACAAGATGCCTCGCATATTTCGCCAGACCACCAAGTCTCAGTACCCGTATTGGGCGCAAAACAAATTGAAGTCATCAAAGGCACCTCAGCACTTATGTATGGTGGTGGCGCTATTGGCGGTGTGGTCAATGTGGTCGATGACAGTATCCCTGGTATTGATACTGCCCTCAATATGAAAGACCAACAAAACTCGGTTAATGGACAGGTCACCTTGGTTGGACAACAGGCCACTGAAGGCTATCTAGGCTATGCACAGCTCAATGGTAAGCTGGGTGACAACTGGCTGTGGACTGGTCGCTTTCAAAAAACCGACCAAGAAGATATTAAAGTACCTCATTGGCGCAACAAAAAAATCGATAACAGCTGGTATACCCAAGATAACGGCAGCCTAGGCCTTGCTTATGTGGGCGACTTTGATTCCATTGGCTTTTCTTATCAGCGCCAAAAGTCAGAATATGGCTTACCCTTTCACGTACACAACTTTTGTCAACCTGACGACCCGTTTAGCAATCGCTTAAACTGCTCGCCAGCAGATCATGACCATCTGCATGGGCATGATGACCACGAGCACGACCATGAGCACGCAGATCATGATGAACATGCACACGGTCACGACCATGACCATGACCACGATCACGACCACAGTCACGGACATGGTCACAGTCATGAGCATGGTGCACCGCCTTTTGTAAAACTAAAATCTGATGTATTTCAAGTTCATACCGAACATCTAACGCCCATACTCGGCATCGACAAGCTAAATACCAAATTTAGCTATACCGATTATCATCATGATGAAATTGATGAAGGCGTGGTCGGTACCCGCTTTAGCAACAAAGCCTTTGGTACAAAAGTGCAAGCCACTCACAGCCTATATCCTGTGGGCAACTTAGGCTTTATGAAAGGGGTTTTCGGAGTGGACTACAACAAGAGCAACTTTAAAGCCAGAGGATTAGAAGGCTATTTACCAAAAACCGACAGCGACCAAATTGGCGTGTATTTTATTGAGCGTCTCACCCCAGGTTATTTTGGCAGTCAAATGGATGACACTCAGATTTTTAACTCAGGACAACAAGACGGACATGCTGGTCATGACCACAGCAGTGACAGCCACACTCTGGCGCAGCAGCACAACTCAGTGACAGGCTCAGGCACTGAAACAGCTACCACCCATCAAACTGCCACAACGCACAGCCATAACCATGATAGTTTAAATAAAAGCCCTTGGTATCTTGAATTTGGCGCCCGTCAAGACTACCAGCGCATCAAAGACAAAGATAACTCAATCAAGAAATCACACTCAGGCACGTCTGTTAGCTTAGAAGGTGGTCGCTACTTGGCGCCGCACCACCAGGTATCTGCACGCCTTAGCCACTCACAGCGTTTGCCTGCTTCTCAAGAGTTGTTTGCTAATGGAGCACACTTGGCAACCAATAGCTGGGAACGTGGTAATACCCAGTTGGATAAAGAAAAAACCAATGGCGTAGAGCTTACTTACCGTTATAACAACAAAGAAAACTTCGAGTTTAGCACATCTGCCTTTTATAATGACAGCCAAGACTATATCTATGCCAAAACTCAAGACTTGGTGACTGAAGGTGAATCTGCTGGATTTCGTTTGGTTGACTATGCACAAAGTGATGCCAAGCATTATGGCGGTGAAGTCACAGCGCGCTATTACTTAACCCCAAATATTAGCATCGGTAGTTTTGCAGATATTGCCATTATTAAGCTAGATGATCGCAGTTTAAATAGCCGCTATGCCCCGCGTTTGGTCGCCCCAAGAGTGGGTGGCGATATCAGTGCTCAGTTTGGTCAATTTGATTTGGTTGTTTCTGGCTATCATCGTTTTGAGCAAAACAAAGTGGCTGACTTTGAAAAAACAACGCCCAGCTATAACCGAGTCAACGCCAAACTGGTATATTACAGCCCCAGTGAGCATGATTATACAGCCTTTATTCAGTTAGAGAATGCGTTTAATAAGCTCGCTTATAACCATGCGTCTTATTTGGCAGAACACACACCGCTTAGTGAGCGCTCGATTAATGCCGGGGTTACCTATCGTTTTTAGTTACCTATCGTGTTTAGTTACCTATCGTGTTTAGTTACCTATCGTTTTTAATAGTTAACTAGCTAGTAGCTAGCTCAGTAAACTAAAGGGGTTAAGCTAATAATAAGACATACCCCTATTAAAGCAAGCCTTTATTACAAGAAAGGAAGTGTCTTTATTTTAGGATCTACAACGTCAAAACTAAAGCGGTGGTTAAACCACATAAAACCACCGCTTTATTTATGTAGAGCCTTGGTTTTTAAGTTAACGTAGAGTTATTAAAAACCGTTATAATTTAATTTTTTCTAACACATAATCAATGTCTTTATCACCACGTCCAGATAAGTTGACTAAGATGGTATCTTGTGGTGACATATCTTTGGCCACTTTCATCGCATACGCCACCGCATGCGAAGACTCAAGCGCAGGGATAATACCCTCTAACCGTGATAGCGCCATAAACGCATCCAAACATTCTTCATCAGTCACGGCCTCATAAGTCGCCAACTGTGAATCTTTTAGATATGAATGCTGTGGTCCAACACCAGGATAATCCAAGCCAGATGCAATCGAATGTACTTGTGCTGGCTGACCTTCATCATCAAGCAGGACATAACACTTAAAGCCTTGAATTTCACCCTTAACCCCTTTGGTCATGGTGGCCGCGTGATTTGGCGTATCTAGTCCCTCTCCTGCCGGCTCAACTCCAATCTTTTCGACAGTCTCATCATCTAAAAAGCCGCTGAACATTCCCATGGCGTTGGATCCACCGCCAACACAGGCCACTACTTTATTAGGCAAACTACCCGTTGTCGCCAAAAACTGCTCACGTGCCTCATGTCCAATAACTGATTGGAAGTATCCTACCATTTCAGGATACGGCGCAGGGCCTACCACAGAGCCAATGGCAAACATGCTGTTTTCAATGTCATTTAAATAAGCAACAAATGCACTGTCAACCGCTTCTTTTAAGGTTCCTGCGCCTTCAGATACTGGCACCAGCTTGGCACCTAAAATCTTCATGCGGCTAACATTTGGATGCTCTTTTTTGATATCAACCACGCCCATATGGATTTCACATTCAACGTCCATCAAGGCGGCGGCGGTTGCTAAAGCTACCCCATGTTGACCAGCGCCAGTCTCAGCGATGACTTTGGTTTTACCCAACTTCTTAGCCAGCAACACCTCGCCTAAACAGTGGTTGATCTTGTGCGCACCTGTATGGTTTAAATCTTCCCGTTTTAGATAAATTTGCGCACCACCGCAATGTTCTGACAATCTTTTGGCATGATAAATAGGACTGGGACGACCAACATAGGTCTCACGTAAGCGCTTCATTTCAGATATAAAGTCATCGTTTTTGATAATTTCGTGAAAGCCGACCTCTAGCTCTGCCAATGCTTTTGCCAATTGTGGGTGCCCTATCTTACCGCCAAACTCTCCGTATAAGCCGTCAGCATCTGGCTGAGTAGTTGGGTGCAGACCATAGCTGTTAATAATTTGTATCATTGTAGTGCCTTTTCTCTAATATTTAACTGATGCGTTATAATAGTGACTTTAAATATGATTAATTTAACTGGCTTTGTTAATTTAGATTACGCTAGACTAATCTAGATTAACGAAAGTGGATATTGTTTTGTCATTACGTGATAACTTGTTATTTTGTTCTATCGCTCTAGTACATTGATACAAATTCTAATGTAAGTTTGTTAGTGGGTCAAGTAATTAATACTTATGATTGGTTGTCTTTATTATCAAATAAGGGCAGCAATCATAGATTCTCATTTATACTAACCCTACATAACACTACTCTACTAACACTAACCTTATTAACTATAATGCAACCAAACCTACTCACTATCTAATACTATTTCACTATCTATTTAAGGGGGCTTATTATGCTGGTTGTCATTTTACTGGCAGTTTTTATTGCCTTACTGTTTGGCTTATGGCGATTTCATCGTAACAGCAACTCACTAAGCCACAGTGTGTTTTTAGGCCTATTTTTGGGCGTGGCTTATGGGCTTGTGCTGTCGGTGTTACAGATCAATATCGATGAATTCTTGCCTTGGGTAAATATCGTCGGTAATGGCTATGTGAATTTATTAAAAATGATCGCCATGCCTTTGGTGTTTATCTCGATTTTAGCGGCCATTGCACGCTTAGAAAAAGCAGCGATGATTGGCTCTATGAGCTTTTGGATTATCAGTACCCTGCTTATTACCACAGGGATAGCAGCTTTAGACGGTGCAATTATTGCTAATATTTTCCAACTTGATGCCAGCTCTATTGTCGCTGGTGAGATGGAAATTGCCCGTGGTCAAAGCATGATTGAGCGCAGTGGTGATATTGCGGATTTAACCATTCCTGGATTAATTTTAAGCTTTATTCCAACCAGTATCGGTGGCACCTTTGCTGAGCTTGCCAGCACCTCGATGATTTCTGCCGTAGTCGTCGCCAGTTTGCTAGGATTTGCGGCTTTAACAGTCAATAAAAATGATCCTGAAAAAGGGGGGCTAATTATCCGTGGCATTGATGTGCTACAAACTTGGGTGATGGAGTTGGTGCGCTTTATCATCCGCTTAACCCCTTATGGTATACTAGCCTTGATGATTAAGGTAATCGTCACCACAGATGCCACTGCCATTTGGCAACTGGCAAAGTTTTTAATTGCCTCCTATGTGGCTTTATTCATCATGCTAATTGTGCATGCCTTGATTATCATGCTCACTGGCAGATCTCCAGTAGCGCATTTTAAAAAAATTGCGCCTGTTCTTACCTTTGCGTTTACCTCACGCAGCTCAGCGGCCACTATTCCTCTAAACATCGATGCGCAAGTCAATAAGCTGGGTATTGCCAAACCCATCGCTAACTTCTCTGCATCTTTTGGTGCCACCATCGGTCAAAATGGATGTGCTGGCGTCTATCCAGCCATGCTTGCGATGATGATTGCCCCGACGATGGGAATAGATCCTTGGTCTATCAGCTTTATCGCTTCTGTGGTGGGTGTCGCTATGATTGCCTCTTTTGGCGTGGCAGGCGTCGGCGGTGGTGCAACTTTTGCCGCCATTATTGTGTTATCAACATTGGGCATGCCGCTTGAGTTAGCAGGCTTGCTTATTTCTATTGAGCCGTTAATTGATATGATGCGTACTTTAGTGAACGTCAGTGGCTCTATTACGTCAGGCGTGGTTGGCAATAAGATTTTGGGTAATAAAACCCAAGCAGAGCACTTTAATAAGGTTGACAATGAGTCCACTCAGTACAGTTAGCACTCAGTACGATTAGCAAGTTAGGTGCTAGAAAACTTGAGAGTTAGCACTAGAGAATTAAAAGGTTAGAATGAGCTCAAAGATTAGAAAGCTGGCGTTAAAAGCTGACTTTAGATAGCTAACAAGCTAGAAAAGTCAGGATTAAAAAATCAGAAACAAGCCAAAAACCCTCATATCAAGCGTATAGAACATATAGAGAGCAACCATGAGAGCCGTCCATCTTTTATTTTCCAGCGTACTGCTTCTCACCATAAGCTCTGGGCTGTATGCCGCCGCCTTTGGCCACCCTAATGGCACTGGCGGCACCGTCTATGCGCTTGGCACTGACATCATTAACTCGACAGATGCCAATGATTTTTTACGCCTGTCTGTGCCTGAAACGATGAGGTCTTGCTATGGGCATAGATTCAACTGTGCTGCATCAAATCAGGATCTCGCAAATCAGGCCAATACCAATCAGGCGTACACTTATCAAAAAAACGCTGATCAGGCTGGCACTAACAAGCTTGCCAGCAAGTTGGTATCACATTCAAATCTCTCGCCTTCTTTCTACTCCTACTCTTCTACTCTCTCTTCTACACATCCTGCCACATCTTTTCCCAGTTATCCTCCCTATACCGCTGTTAGAAGATATTATGAAATCAAACAAAAAAAATGGTTGTACAGCCGATTTTATATCTTTAGCGCACGCTATCACTCTGGCGCAACTATTGAGGTGCAAGTCAGCTATGATAATGGCAAACGCAGTTGGCAAGATGCCTATTTGGTTGGTTTGGAGTATGCCAAATTAATGGGATATATTCCGCCAAAGTTACGTGCCGCAACCCACTCTATGACCATACACAACCATTATAACGGTCTGATGGGCGGCAGCAATAACCTCATTATTTTTGAGCAACGAGGTGCTGAACATATTAAAAAAGGCTCTATTGAAGAAGCTTTGTTTCATGAAGCCACTCACAATTATTTCAACGAGATGCTGTTTAAACAACAAAATCCGCAATACGCCTTATGGAAACAAGCACAAGCCAAAGACAGCCACCATATCTCCTACTATGCCAAAACCAATGATTATGAGGACATGGCAGAAAGCTTGTTAGCCTATTATGCGGTGGCTTATAAAAGCGAACGTATTGGTGATTTAAAGCAGGTTATTTTAAACAGCATACCGCATCGCATGGCATTTTTTGAACAGCTTGATTTAAACCTGAGTCATGAGTAGCACTCAACCTCTCTAAACCTTTATAATACCTTTTCTGAAAAACAACCTATCTTTGTCAAACTCGCTAAACCTACTACTTGTGGCGTTTGCACTCTTTTTCCTCGATATCTTAATTTACAGATTTGGTATAAGTCACTTCGCTCATGAGCCAGCAACAAACCGTATTTTTAATAAATCAGTATTTTTTATACAACTTCATACAACATTGCTACATTTTGTCTGCTGGTTTAACCTATTATTGACAGACCCACCTTGCAGTCGATATAGATAGTAATAAACAAATGGCGATAAAACAATTTACCTCAACCACCTAACTTAAACAACTGACTTAAATAGCTGACCTAAAAGACAAAATCATAATTTAATAAAGGAATAGTTGTATGAAAAACATCAGCCTCCAACACGAACTCGACAACTACCCCATCAATGACTTATCACAAGTCACCAACTTATTTGACTTTGAAGTACTGGCAAAAAAACACATGAGCCAAAGCGCCTTTGCTTATGTCTCAACTGGTGCAGGCGAAGAGATTACCTTTAACAAAAATCACACCGCCTTTGATGATATCTTTTTAAATCCAAGAGTGCTCAATCCAGCTGGCGAGCTTGACACCAAGGTCAACTTATTTGGTGACACCCTAGACTATCCCATCATGGTCGATCCTTTTGCCTTCCAAAAAATCATGCACCCAGAAGGCGAACTGGCCACAGTCAAAGGCGCAGGTGAAGCCAATACTGCCTGTGTCATTAGCTCATTTACCACAACATCTTTAGAAGATATCCAACACGTTGCTACAACGCCAATTTGGTTTCAGCTCTATATCCAACAAGACACAGAGTTTGCCAAAGACGTCATCCGCCAAGCAGAAGTGAATAATTGTCGTGCCATTTGTATTACCCTAGATTCTGTCGCCTCTGCGGTACGCAACAAAGAACAAAAAATTGGCTTTAACCTGCCAGCAGACTTGGTCACGCCATACAAAATCGGCAGACCAGTTCCAGTAAGCTGGCAACTGGTGGAAGAGCTCATTGCCTATACCAAGCTGCCGGTATTAATCAAAGGCATCGTCAGTGGCGAAGATGCCCAACGGGCCATCGACATTGGCGCAGCAGGGATCATCGTCTCCAATCATGGGGGCAGAAAGCTAGACACAGCGCCGCCAACCATAGAGGCTTTGCCAAGAGTAGTCGAACGGGTAGAACAACGCATTCCTGTGTTGCTTGATGGTGGCATTCGCCGTGGCACCGATGTGTTAAAAGCCTTAGCGCTAGGCGCTGATGCGGTGCTATTAGGCAAACCCATCGCTCATGCCTTAGGCGCAGCTGGTGCTGAAGGTGTCACTAAAGCGCTACACATACTACAACATGAGTTTGAAATGGCAATGCGTCTCACTGGTCGTGACAGCCTTGATAGCATTGATGCGTCGGTGATTTGGAAGTCACGAACTTGCAAGTGATAAATTTTGCAAATAACAAGTTTGGAAATAACAAGTTTGGAAATAACAAGTTTGGAAATAACAAGTTTGGAAATAACAAGTTTGGAAATAGCAAGTTTGGAAATAGCAAGTTTGGAAATAGCAAGTTTGGAAATAGCAAGTTTGGAAATAACAAGTTTGCAAATAGCAAGTTTGCAAATAATAAAGTTGAAGCCTAACAATTAGGCTGCTCATCTACAAGAATCAAACTAGAAGAGCTAAAAAGCAAAAAAAAGGACATGCAAAAAGGATTACCCCAGTTTAAATTGTGGGTAATCCTTTTGTGCTTTTAAGTCTTTAAGTCCTTAAACTAATTAAGCTTTTAAGCTATAACCAAAGAAATCTAAAATGGTGACAAGGCAACCGAGCGCAAGTATTACAAAGGTAGGCTTAGCGAGGTTGACACCATAACCGTTTAGTATTTCACTGACTATAAGTTAATTCGCTGACTCTAGCAGTTAATGAGGCATTTTAATATATCGCTGCGGCGACTTTTGCCAATGACAAATGGCCGCTTCCATTTGCTGGTAGCCCACATCAAGATAATCTGCCAAACCCACAGCGTGATTATCCAGCTGCTCATTGGTTAACATACCAAACAACAGCTTAGCACCACGCTTGGGACCACTTGCCTCTGCAATATAACAACTGTCTGGCGCCACATCTGCCAATCCCATCTTGCCAACTAAACATAAATACTCAAAAGTCGACAACCGACCAAAGCGATAGATGTTTCGGATTAGCGAATATAGAGTCTGAAAGTAGGCTTGCTTAGCTATAACCTTTTTGTTTGGTTTAAGTGTTTTATGTGGTTTAAATAAGGCTTTATGTCCGCCCTGCTCAGTGATAAAAGCAATATAACTGTGAAATACAGCTGGCAACTGCGCCAAAGACTCATAAGCTCGGTGATGGCCAAACTTAGGCTTTGGATCATGGGCGGCTAATGCCTTGGCAAGCTGCTGCAAACTATCTTGTAACGATAAGGTCTGCTCGGTTATAAATTGCCATGTTAGCCTTGGCGCTGTTAAGCCAATACCATTATAAAGCAAACGCATAAACGCCCAATCACTCTCTGCGCTGTCATTGGTATATATCAGCAAAAAACTCAGCCAGCACGCCTCGTCATAATCTATATCTTTTATACGTACAATGGCTTTAATCGGATCAAAGTCTGGTGATTTTGGATCACAACAAGTTTGCGACAGTGGCTGATTAAATAAAGCCTCAATCTGCTGCTCTTGCTTAATGCTGTCTAACAGCTGCAACGCCAGTATCTCATAGCTAATCGCTGGTAAGCCATCGCTTAGCTGATGGACCTGTAAATACTGGCGGATGTCATGGGCAAGCTGAATTGAAGTGTCGTGTGGGTGCATGGGCTTTTCATGTATCGAATGAGTTTTAGTAAAGGTCATTATCCGCCAATTTTATTATAAGCCTTAATAATATATTGTTTGACGGATTCAAAATCCTCATCAGAGGTTATGGTGAACTCAACATCACCTGTACCATAATGCCCTATCTCTGATACATCTCTAAAATTCGGCGTGTCTTTAGCTATATCAGATGGGTTAAACTTTAAAAATAGCTTGATGTTTCGGCTTAAAATTTCCATACAAACAATATTTTGCGAAACCTTATAGGCCACATAGTATTTTTTAGGTGACTCTTCAATGGATTCATCTAAACCTAAGATAAACTCACGTATATTATTTGATAAATCAATAATCTTCTGACTCTTACCTTCTAATCGCTCTTCATAAGTATAAGTCACTGTCGCACGTGTGATTGCCGCCTTTTTACCAGCCTCTACCATCACTGGATTTTTTAACTTATTTGCTGGATTGATATTTGTGCTACTTACTGCCTTAGCGTTATGGAAGACCTCTTCAAAGTAAATGGAATCATTCGAAAACAGACGGTACTTCCATAGCTCTATATTTGCACCCATAACTTGTACCGCATGCATATCATACTTTTTATAATTAGGCGCAATACATATCACTCTGACATCAGACCAATCTACTTTTACTGACTTACCCAGTTGCTTTTGCACCGCTATTTCAAAATCTCCTTTATGATCTTGAATCCAGTGCAAATAAAAAAGACTTTGGTTAATCAGCTCTGATGACTCAACTTTTTTATATTCAATAATAACCGGATTATCTTCTTCAGATAAGGCTAAGGTATCAATTCTACCCGCATGCAACGTGCCTGTTGAAAACTCTGTCGCCACAAACCGACAGTTAAATACTGTTTCAAGGTTGTTTTCAATCAACGATTGTAGCTGTTTTTCATAGTCAAAATTGGTTTGTTCCACAGCAACCAGTTTATTACCTGAAATATTGAATATTGGCACGTTATTCATCCTTAATTTAATATGAGCAATGTTAAAAAACAAATCCATCCCCGACCCTGAGAAGCGTTGAAAAAAGCTCTGGGATAACTTTTTAGCTTCGCAAGAGTCAAGCTGTGCTTGGCTAAAGGAAAAGGAAGGGAGCAGTGCCTTGTGCGCTTTGTAGGTTGGTGTCGAGGGACGAGACCGAGCAAACCCGATGCCAGCCTACATACGATATCCTGCAAAAGCTTTGAATGTGGTCGTGGGATGCGGTTTAGCCTCGATTGAAGCGGATATACTGGCTGGCAGGACACGTTGCAGGCGCTTGCGATGCGCTGGCTCACGAAGTAAGAGACAGCACATCGCTTAGCAACTGCCGTGTCATGACGGACAGATAGTAGCGCAAAGCGAGATTGGCTCCAAATAATTAAACGCCAACCCACTTTATGCCAACCCACTTTATGCCAACCCACTTTATGCCAACCCACTTTATGCCAACCTACTTTATGCCAACCAACTTTATGCCAACCAACTTTATGCCAACCAACTTTATGCCAACCTACTTTATGTCAACCAACTTTATGTCAACCAACTTTATGTCAACCAACTTTATGTCAACCAACTTTATCACTGAGTCAACAAAGAGGATTATTTACGAGCGGTGACTTTTGCCCACATCCGCTCTAAACGCTTTTGAGATACGGCTTGACGGGTCTTCATCGGCTGTGCAAATAGCTGAATTCGAAACTCTTCAACCAGCCAGCGATACTCACTAATAGCCTCGTCATCGGCACGTCCAGCGAGGCGCTCCATATGCACATCAAGCTCATATACCGCATCAAGGTCGCCATCAAGATTGTGCTCAAGACGCTCAATACGAACCTCAAGGGCTTCAAGATAGCGAGGATACTGTTGCCAATGTTCATAGTTCATACGATAAACAAAATCGGACAAATGCAGGTCATCGAGCTGATCTTCGATGTCGTCAATCGACTCGCCAAATATCTCACGATCCAGCATCAAGAGACTGCGGCGAATGCGCTGCCAACGGGAATACACTTCTTTTAAAAGCTTTAAAACTGTTTGACCTTCTAATAAGAATTGACCTAATACTGCTTTTGCTGTTTGCTCAAACTCAATGTCGTCTAATGGCAACTGTTCAGCAAGCTGGTAGGCTGCCTCATCGGCATTGTCGGGTATGATGTCATCATGGTCTTTATAGCGAGGTGCATGGGCTTCTAAAGCTGCATCTAGGGTGGCATCGACAACAATGGTTTTTAGTTTTTCCATGTCGCCAAGTGGGGCAAATGCTAGCTTAAAGGTTTTGTCAATTTGGCTGGTGAGCTGTTTTTGTTTGGCGCCTAGCTGTAACTTGATAAGGGTCAACACCCCTTTACGATGTGTATTTAAGGCAGCGGTAACATCGGTAAATTGATAAATGGTCACAGCTTCGCCTGCCTCATCGGCAACCAAGGCAGAAAATTCTTTCATAACCACGCCAGCGCTATGACGATTTTGGCTGAATTTATAATGCTCTGGAAAGTGCGTATGAACACCTTGGGCATCTGTTTCAGAAGATATAGCTTGACTTGTTTCACTAGCATGACGTAGTTGTAATGCTTTTAAATCACGCCCTTTTTCAATAATCTGCTTTTTGTCATCGACAACACAAATTTGTGGCTGCAAATAACGGTCTATTGCAGACGGATTGAAGTCATCTGGTTTGACTCCGACCACGCCACGACGTTGCAAGGCTTGGCACAATTGATTGAGCAGCCCGACTTGATGGTTTTTTTGTAGCTCATCATACAGGCTGTCGGCCGTATCTGGAATCGGTACAATCTTACGTCTAATCTCTTTTGGTAACGACTTCAGTAGTTGTAATACTAATTCATATCGCCACCCTGGCACCCCCCATAATAGCTCAATAGCATCAAGCTGAGGGAGTGCAGCTAATGGCACACGAATGGTGACCCCGTCATCTTCAGACGCTGGATCAAAAACATATTTTAACGGCAGCTTTAGATCACCGAGTTGCCATACTTCTGGGAACTCACCCGTGGTCGGGGCAGTTTCTTTCAGCACATCTTCATCTGTGAAAAATAAGAACTTTGCATCTTCTTTTTCGACTTCTGCTCGCCAGTCTTCAAAGGCTTTACGGCTGGCAATGTGCGCTGGTATTTTGCGCTCATAAAACTGATATAAGGCCTCTTCATCAACCAGTAAGTCTCGACGACGCAATTTGTCTTCAATGCGTTCTACATCAGCAATTTTATCCATGTTGTGCTGTAAAAATGGTGCTTGTCGGCCAAAGTTACCGGTTACCAATCCGTCACGGATAAAGATTTCACGAGATTCTTCTAAGTTGATTTGCTCATAGTTGGTCAACTGTTTGGCGACCACAATAAGCCCAAATAGGCTAATCTGTGCATAGGCACGCACTCGCCCAGTTTTCTTCGACCAATGCGGTTCAAAGTAGTGATATTTGAGCAAGTTACCCGCAGCCGACACGATCCATTCTGGCTCAATCTTGGCCACCGTACGCATAAAGACTTGCGAAGTTTCGACAATCTCAAACGCCATCACCCAAGCCGGCGCTTGTTTGTAGACGGTACTGGCTGGGAAGATTTTGGTTTTTTGCTGACGGGCAGCCAAATATTCACCACGCTGATCTGTTTTGTGTGCAATGACAGACAGCAGGCCGGTTAACAAGGCACGGTGCAAATTGGCATATTTCACTGCACGTATCTCATCATCAACCTCACCAGCTTCAGCAATTAGGGCTGGTGCAACTTGGTTGGCGGTAACTTTATTAGCAATCCCTTTTTCTTTAGCTTTAGCTGGTTTGCCTTTGGCTGACTTACTTTTTACCAATTTATCTTGCGTTGCTCTGGTTAACGCTGGTTGTTGTGATAGGCTTTGTGGCATATCTTTTTTTGCTGTACCCGAATCAGTGAGCAACTTTAAGTCCGTAACCATTTGCTCAAGCTGATGATAAGTACGCTCCCATTCACGCAAGCGTGGGAAGCTTAAGTAATGCTTTTTGGCAAAACTGCGGCGCTGACTGTTGCTTAATTTATTGTTGCCATTGGCATACAAGGCTTGCCACAGGCTTAAATAAAACAAAAAGTCGGAGTCTGGCTGACGGAATAACGCATGCTTTTGATCGGCCTGTGCCCGCTTTTCTGCTGGACGCTCACGTGGGTCTTGTACCGCCAATGCTGCTACGATAATCAGCATCTCCAGCATACAATCAAAATCACTGCCGGCAACCAACATACGTGCCAGCCTTGGATCTATTGGCATGCGTGCCATTTTCTGACCAACACGGGTTAGTTTGACATCATTGAGTGTCTGCTTTGCTAGTGGCTTTTTGCTGTCAGGACGTTTGGGCTCAAGTGCACCTAGCTCATCTAGCAGCTTGCGACCATCTTTGACCAAGCGGCTATCGGGCGGCTCAATAAAATCAAAATCTTCGACAGCACCCAGACGCAAGTTCGCCATTTGTAAAATAACAGACGCTAGGTTGGTGCGTAAGATTTCAGGCTCGGTATATTCTGGACGGCTGGCAAAATCCTCCTCACTATATAGACGGATACACACCCCAGGAGCAACACGGCCACAGCGACCTTTGCGTTGGTTAGCAGCTGCTTGTGAAATGGCTTCAATAGGAAGTCGCTGTACCCGAGAGCGATAGGAATAACGTGAAATACGGGCAAACCCCAAGTCAATCACATAGCGAGTACCTGGTACCGTTAACGCTGTTTCAGCGACGTTAGTAGCGATAACAATACGCCTTCCACGCCCTGAGGGTTTAAAAATGCGCTGTTGCTCGGCATACGTTTGACGGGCAAATAACGGCAATATTTCGGTATGGCGAGGTCCATGTTGAATCAAGACCTCTTGCATCTCTCGGATTTCCGCTTCGGTTGCCGCAAAAATTAGAATATCGGCATGCTCAGGATGCCCTTTTTTGACAGCATCATCAAAACACTCTTCAACTGCTGCGACAACCGCTCGTGGCAGATTGTCTTCAAAATCATCATAACTGTCATCGTCTGAGCTGCCCACAGGCGTGTCGGTGAGCGGACGATAACGTACCTCTACCGGATAGCCACGACCTTCCACATTAATAACTGGCGCTGGTATCATCCGCTTTTTACGCTTATCATAGTGGGCAAAATATTCACTAAAACGCTGAGTATCTAAAGTAGCTGAGGTAATAATCACTTTTAAATCAGGACGCTTAGGCAATAGCTGCTTTAAATAGCCCATAATAAAGTCAATATTTAGACTACGCTCGTGTGCTTCATCAATGATAATGGTGTCATAACGGTTTAAAAACCTGTCATGCCCCAATTCGGCAAGTAAGATACCATCGGTCATCAGTTTGACGATGGATTTTGCACTGCCCTGCTCATTAAAGCGAATCTTAAAGCTGATGGTATCACCAAGTTGCTCGCCTAGCTCTTCGGCAATACGGTTTGCAACACTTCTGGCGGCAAGCCGTCTTGGCTGCGTATGTCCTATTTGCCCTGTTATCCCTCGCCCTGCCATCATAGCCAGTTTGGGCAGTTGTGTGGTTTTACCTGATCCTGTTTCGCCTGCCACAATGATGACTTGATGCTCTTTAATAGCTTGTACAATGTCTTCGGCACGCTTACTGACAGGCAACTCATCGTTAAGGCGCTCCGCCATTTTTAGCGGAATACTGTCGATACGTTCTTGCACCGCTTGCTGTGAGCGCTGTTTGATTTGTTCAAACTTGGCTTGTTTTTCTGCCAGCACTTTTGGCGGTGTGTTTTTGTTGGGACGGGTGATTTCACGTTGCAAACGGCTTAAAAAATGCCGATCTTTGGCAAGTACAGGTAGCTCATGCTGTCGGTCGTCTTGTTGCTTATTGGGTTGCATAATTAAGGCAGAAGTTTCAGATGTCATAAAAGCGTTATCATTGGTATGGTTTGAAGGTTTTGTATTTGAATGAGGATTACTTGAAGATAGGCTTGATGAATTATTTTCTGGCATTGGCTTAGGCTATTTATTATAAAGGAGGTTTTGTTTGTTGATGAGGGTGATAAGGCGATAAATCAAGGATTATGAAGGATATATTCATCGAGCTGACGTAGAATTTATACCTTTTCTATAAAACAACCTATCCATTTAAAACCCGGTCAAGCTCATTAAACCTACTAATTGCTGCGTTTAATTTATTGCGTTAGGGCTTACCTTTTAAATTTGGATAATTTTCAATATTTGATATCAAATGTATGGCGACTGGATATCCTGTAAGAGTGCATCATCAAGGCTTATCGTTGACTTTACGTCTGTTATGTATACATGATTTTGTCGCTGGAGGTCATATAATATAAGTCATGTGGCAAATGCTTAGCCCCGATTGTAGCGGATATACTGCTTAGCGAGACGAGTTGCAGTGGCTTGATTTGGCGCGGCGCACGAAGTAAGCGACTCGTCAACTCTTAGCCAATGCCTCGTATCGATAAGTAGATAGTAGCGAAAGCGGGAATGGCTAATTTATGATTTTTTATTCAACAATAGTCAAGTTACCCTCCCACTCTTCCTGTCATGAGCGCATACTCCCAATCTTTACGACCATTTCTTAAAGCGAGCTTCGCAGCACTTGCATGGTCATAAGGCACCTTAATATGACTTACCTTCCAGCTTGAAATATCATTAATAAGTTTAAGCTCAATAATGGCATAGCTTGCATGCGGCGAATAAGTTTCCATCTTATGAGAAACAGGTAAATCATCTTCATAAGCTGGATATCCAACACTACCTGTATTAACGACAATTTGACCAGTTGATAATTTTACAGTACGTGGAATATGTGTATGCCCACAAACAATAACTTGAGCTAGATTACCATTCAGTAACTGCAATATCTCTTTATCTGGACGTATCGTTGGTGCTCCAGACTCAACCTCTTCAAGTAAATAAATCATATCATCGGTTGGCGAACCATGACATAAATAAACATTTTCTGTTAAGTGATGCTCAAATGGCAAATTCTGCATCCACTTAATAGCATCAATTGGTAAATCATCCATAATAAATTTCATGGTTGAGTTTTCAGCTATTTCTTTGCTATCAGCCTCGTATATTTGTCTATCTTGATTGCCACGTATGGTAATTGTATTAGGACGCTGTGCTTGCAATACACACAACCGGTCATAAGTTGCTTTAGGTGCAATAGGCCCATATAAAATGTCGCCTAAGTTGACAATAACATCAACATTTTGAGTTTCTATATCAGTAAGCACTGCATTTAAAGCAAAAATATTACTATGAATATCTGAAATTGCAGCAATCTTTATAGGTTGTATTGTCATGGTAGGCAACTTTTTATTTATCGGTGTAGACTGGTAATTTTATCCCAATATAATTTATTTCTATTTTAATCAGCTAATTTAGAAGGCACAGCCTACTTTCAATAATATTTAAAACCCAGCTCTTGATGTGGTTAGCTATAAGAAAGAGGCTGTCAAAATGTGGTATAGCTAAGGCTTGCTTGTAGAGTACTTCCGTTAAACCTTCAACCGCTTATCTTGCTCAATTTTTGTTAAAACCTCTGGTAGTTTATTACCTATTACTTGAATTGCTGATGTCGTTGCAGTACTCACTAAGCTTGATACCGCTGCATGAGCAGCATTGGCTAGACCTAGCTTTTCTGCCAAAGTAGGCTTTTGACGTGACTGCAATGCATATACCTGATGGTGTTCCATTTGTTCTAATAAATAAGCATCAGATGTCTTTAACTCATCAACCAAGTTTAAGTTCAGAGCATCTTTACCATACCAATGATCACCATTTGCCACTTTAAACAGGTCAAGTGTTGGACGGTAAGTTGTCACAAAGTGCTTAAAGAGCTTGTGCGTTTGCTCAAGCTCTTCCTTATACTTGGCACGATCTTCATCATCATTTTCACCAAACATAGTCACTGTGCGCTTATACTCGCCAGCAGTAAACATCTCATAATCAATGTCGTGTTTTTTTAGCCATTTATTAAAGTTCGGCATTTGTGAAACGACACCGATAGATCCTATCACCGCAAAAGGTGCTGCTAATATTTTATCTGCTACACACGCCATCATATAGCCACCACTTGCTGCTATCTTATCCACACAAATGGTCAAAGTCAGCCCAGCATCTTTGAGGCGCACCAATTGAGCAGCCGCCAGACCATAGCTGTGCACCATGCCACCGCCTGACTCTAAACGCACAACAACTTCATCACCTATCTTTGCTGTACTGATGATGGCACTAATTTCTTCACGTAAGTGCTTAACCGCAGAGGCTTTGATATCACCATCAAAGTCTAAGACGAAAATGCGCTTTTCTTTATCCTTACTTTTATGCTTTTCTTTTAACTTTTGTTTTGCTTTTTTCGCCAAAGCTTTTTGAAATTTTTTGACAGTATTTTTATCTTCCACCGCTTCAATTAAGCGCTTACGGTGCTCTTGTTGACTTTTATTAAGATGAATGACTTTTAATTCAACTGGATTTTTAGCAGAATGAAACAACATAGTTAATCCTTTGGCATGATAGGTATGCGTAAATATATACGAGTATAACTCCAACCTCAAATTTTGACGTAGGCGGTGGATTAAGTCCAGCAGTCATTAGCAATTAACAAACATTGGTCCTTAAAACCACATCACTCTTATGCTAACGTGGAAAATGTTCAACAGACCTCGCTAGGTTAAAAGTACCAGCCTACTGTGGTCATAAATCAGCCTACTCTACTGTGGTCATAAGTTAAGATCGGAGTAGATATAAGAAACTAAATCAAATTTTTAACGGTTATATTCAGTATAATTAGTTTTAGTCATAAGATATTGTATTTAATATGCGACTACATTTGTATTATTTCAAGGGTGCTTGGTTGTATCAACACGCAAGATTAGGCATAATGTACGTTTGATAAAAATTCTTATTGATAGACCATTTTTATTTTTATAATTAATTATATATAGGTAGTGGATAATTTATGATGCGTACCGAGTATTGTGGAGCAGTAACTGAGGCGTTACTAGAGCAGACTATCACAGTCGTTGGCTGGATTCACCGTCGTCGTGACCATGGTGGTGTGATCTTTTTGGATATGCGTGACCGTGAAGGCATTTTGCAAGTGGTTATCGATCCAGATACGCCAGAAGCGTTTGCAACAGCAGATGCCGCACGTCCTGAATATGTATTAAAAATCACAGGCCGTGTACGTGAGCGTTATGAAGGCACTCAAAATCCAAACATGACCAGTGGTAAAGTGGAACTATTGGCCAAAGAAATTGAAGTATTGGCTAAATCAGAAACACCGCCATTCCCACTGAATGACGAAACCACCACAGTCAACGAAGATTTACGCTTAAAGTACCGCTATCTTGACATGCGCCGTCCGCAAATGCTTGAGCGTATGATGTTCCGTGCCAAAGCGACCTCTACTATCCGTCGCTATCTTGATGATCATGGCTTCTTGGATGTTGAAACCCCAATTCTAACCCGTGCGACACCTGAAGGTGCTCGTGACTATCTGGTGCCTTCACGCACACGCCCAGGTAACTTCTTTGCGCTACCTCAGTCACCGCAGCTATTCAAGCAGCTATTGATGGTATCTGGCTTTGATCGCTATTATCAAATCGCTAAGTGCTTCCGTGATGAAGACTTACGTGCCGACCGTCAGCCTGAATTTACTCAGGTGGATATCGAGACGTCATTCTTGACTGAAGAAGACATCATGAACATCAACGAAGGTCTAATCCAAGACTTATTCAAAAAGATGCTTGATGTAGATCTTGGCAAGTTCCCACGCATGACCTATGCAGATGCCATGCGTGACTATGCATCAGATAAGCCTGACTTACGTATTCCATTAAAATTAGTCGATGTAGCTGACTTAATGCAAGACGTTGAATTTAAAGTATTTGCTGGTCCTGCCAATGATCCTAAAGGCCGTGTTGCAGCCCTTCGGGTACCTAATGGTGGCTCACTAACTCGCAAACAAATTGACGAATACACTAAGTATGTTGGTATTTATGGTGCTCGTGGCTTAGCTTATATTAAAGTCAATGACGTCAGCAACATCAACAATGGTGTTGACAAAGAATCAGGCCTACAATCACCTATTATCAAAAACATGACTGATGAGGTATTGGTTAGCTTGGTTGAGCGTACTGGTGCTGAAAATGGCGACATCATCTTCTTTGGTGCGGACAAAGCTAAGATTGTTAACGATGCCATGGGCGCACTACGTGTCAAAATTGGTCTTGACATGAACATGGAAACTTGTGAGTGGGCACCGTTATGGGTTGTTGACTTCCCAATGTTTGAAGAAACAGACGATGGTCAGTGGACAGCTATGCACCACCCATTCACAATGCCAAAAGGCTCTGTTGAAGAGCTGAAAAACAGCCCAGAAACAGCACTATCAATCGCCTATGACATGGTATTAAATGGTACTGAAGTTGGTGGCGGTAGTTTACGTATTAACACGGTGGAGATGCAACGTGCTGTATTCGATGCGCTAGGTATCTCTAAAGAAGAAGCCGATGAGAAATTCAGCTTCCTACTTGACGCTCTAAAATATGGTGCGCCACCGCACGGTGGTTTGGCATTTGGTCTGGATCGTCTAATCATGTTAATGGTGGGTGCAAGCTCAATCCGTGACGTGATTGCCTTCCCGAAAACCAAAACCGCAGACTGCCCATTGACTCAAGCCCCTGCTGAAGTCGATAGCCGTCAGTTGCGTGAGCTTGGTATTCGTTTACGTGAAAAGCCAAAAACCGAAGAGTAAGCACATTTAACCTGTCCTTGATATGGTTAAGAGTTCAAATTGTTTAGCATTAAAGCGCCACTACCTGCCATCAGATAGTGGCGTTTTTTTTGAAAAAATATCTAGGGGCTGTAAGCTTAAAAGCAAGTGTTAACAAAACAAACTGATAAAATACAACAGCCTCACAGCCGATAATCTGCTAAAATCTTATTAATTAAACCATCTATTTGTACAGGTTACTCATGAGCACTACTCAGTCCAATGCTAACTTAAACACTGACAACACTGATAGCCAATCTACATCTGAACAGCGCTATATCATTTGTATGAAATGGGGTACAAAATACGGGCCCGAATATGTAAATCGTCTGTATAACATGGTCAAGCGCAACCTAACTTTAGACTTCCAAATGGTCTGCTTAACCGATGATGAAACTGGCATCGACCCCAACGTGCGCTGCTACCCAATTCCAGAGCTGAATTTGCCTGACGGTCTACCGGAGCGTGGCTGGAAAAAGCTCACCACCTTTAAGCCTGAATTGTATGACTTAAAAGGTACTGCCCTTTTTTTGGACATTGATATTGTAATTGTTGATAATATCGATGCCTTTTTTGAATATAAAGCTAAGTATGAAGACAGCGTGGTCATCATCCGTGACTGGAAAAAGCCGTGGCGTATGATCGGTAACAGCTCAGTGTATCGTTTTAAAGTTGGTCAAAATACTTACCCAAATTTGCTGAACTATTTTGAACAAAACTTTGCCAAAATCCGCTCAGAAGTGCGTCATGAGCAGGCTTATCTATCCAATTATCTGCGTCAACATCATCACTTAGAATACTGGGACAAAACGTGGTGTGTCAGCTTCAAATACCAATGTATGGCGCCTAGTCCATTGAACTTTATCAAAGCTCCTCGCTTACCTGAGGGCGCAAAAATTGTCATTTTCCATGGAGAGATTAATCCACCCGATGCGATCAAAGGTGGTGGCGGTAAGTGGTATCGTCATGTGAAGCCTAGCCCTTGGTTAAAGCAATATTGGCAGTAGATTGCGATTAATAAATCAGCACATAAACAAGCGCAAACACATCATCTTAAACGGAGAAATCATGAGTAATAATGACCAAAAAATTGACCTAGTACTCACCTGGGTGGATGGTGATGATCCGGTACTGAACAAAAAAAGAGCGCCTTACTTAAAGCAAGACGACATTCCCTCAAATGCCATTAGCCCTACTCGCTTTAATAGCTTTAATGAAATCTATTACAACGTGGCTTCTATTTTAAAATATGTGCCTTTTTGTGGTCATATTTATATTGTGACTGATGGACAAAAACCAGCCTTTATAGACGATTTTGTCACCGAAGGCATTTGTGACAAAGACAAAATTCAAATCATTGATCACACTCAAATATTCAAAGGCTATAAGCAGTATTTGCCCACCTTTAATAGTCTATCCATTGAGACCATGCTGTGGAATATTCCCGACTTATCTGATTACTATATCAGCTTAGACGATGATTTCTTTTTTAATCAACCAGCAACTATTGGTGATTTTTTAGACAATAATGGTAATATTATCATTCGAGGTCACTGGCGTAAAAAGACAGTATTAAAGACCAAGCTCACTTATAGATCGTTTTTAAGCAAAGTATTCAATAAAACCTTACAGCCAAAATATACCACAGCTCAAATGTTGGGCGCTGAGCAAGTTTATAAAGGCGATAAGTTCTTTGAAATTCATCACTATCCACACATTGTCGATAAAAAAGCCTTGCAAGATTATCTACTGGGACATCCCAAACTACTGTCCGATCAAATCAAGCATAAATTTAGAGACATTTCCCAATTTGATCCAGTATCGCTGATGAATCACTTAAAAATCAACAGCAATCAAGCCACCTTGATGCCAAATCTTCAGTTAAACTATCTAAAAAATGACAGCAGTGTGCCCAAGTTTTTAGACGACTTAACCGACACCTCGATTAAATACGGCTGTATCCAAAGCATGGATCAATTAGATCCTAAGCTATTTACTCAGGTTAGTAGTGCCATGAATAATAAACTGGCCTCGCATCTGCCGTCAGCCCTGCTTGCAAAGGCTTAACCCTATCCCTATATACCTTATACAGCATTATTATTTTATAAAAACCGACTTGGTTACGTACTTACTATGAAAACAGTCACCTATTTGATCAATCTTGACAGCAGTAAAGAGCGCTTAAACACAGCCACCGAACAGCTTAATGCCGTTAACTGGCCGTTTGAGCGTATCTCAGCCTATGACGGCCGTGGCAAACAGTTGTCTGACTTTGTAGATTATGCTGACAGCAAAGCCAGAAAAAATCTGGGTCGAAGTCTGCTAAACTCTGAAATTGGGTGCTATTTAAGCCATTACCAGTGTGCCGAGCAATTTTTGAGTACAGATGCCGACTACCTGATTGTGCTAGAGGATGACTTAAAGATTAATCCTGAGTTCAAACAGATCATGGATGCTACCCTCGCCTATTTGGATAGCCATCCTGAGCTTGACTGGTATTTAGTCAACTTGGCATCAAAAAAGAAAAAGCTGGCGCATGACATCACAACATTAGAAGGTCATAGTCTATGGCACGCCTTTTACTTCCCCATTCGTGGGCTTGGCTTGATTTGGTCACGCCAAGGTGCCAAAGAATTCGTGGCCAAAGGCAAACCGATTAGCATGCCGGTCGATATCTTTTTTCAAAACTGGTTAAGTGCAAATGGCAAAGGTCTAGGTATTTGGCCAGCACCTGTGCGCCCATTAGGCGTTGACAGTGATATTCTAGGCTCAGTAACTGAACAAAATATTGAGCGCAAAGACAGAGAAAAACGAGATGCCAGCTATAATGTCAAAAAACAACTGCGTATGTTAAAAAATAAGACTGCTGCGCTAAAGCATCTGGCCAGCGCAAAATCTAAATAGCTAAACGACTAAGTAACTCAATAAATAACTCAATTAACAGCTAAATAAGTAACGAATTAAGTCAATAAATGCAAACACGCAGACATGACAATAAATACAACAATAGATGATAACCCTAGCCGATAGGCTAATAGGATTTTTTATGAAAAATTATGTGATTAGCTTAAAATCAGCAAGCGAGCGCCGTGAGCATATCGAAAAAGAGTTTGGCAAACATCAGGTTGAGTTTGAGTTTTTTGATGCCTTAACACCTGATACTGCTAAGCAATATATCTTAGATAATAAATTGCCTTTTGAACTTGAGCCTGAGCATTTAACACCCGTTGAGTTAGCTTGTATGATGAGCCATATTGCAGTATGGAAAAAAGCACTGGCAGAAGGCGTCTCATACTTTACAGTATTTGAAGATGATGTGTATTTAGGTCAAGATGCCAGCTTTTATTTAAACAGCTCTGATTGGATTAACCCTAACTGGCATATCCTAAAAATTGAGACTGTAAACAATAAAGTAATATTAGACAACACAAAACAAATACCACTTGCCAAACAGCGAAAACTTGTTCCTTTAAAAGGCAAACATTTGGGCGCCGGTGCTTATACCCTATCACAACAAGGGGCAGAGCAGCTACTAGCTTATGCCATGCAGCATACTATGTTACCTATTGATGAGACGGTCTTTAGAGACTTTATTGAGGCTGATCAAGAGCCTGTCTATCAAATGGTTCCAGCACTATGTATCCAAGATATTGTTTTAAATGCAACTGCCGATAGCTTGCAGTTACCCAGTACGCTAGAGGCAGATCGTCGCAAAAGAATGCGCTCAGAAAAAAAAGGAGGCTTAGCTAAAATACGCCGTGAGGCAAATAGACTAGTAGAACAAACCAAGGATGCACTATTTGCGAAGCAGATACCTTTTCGGTAGGCTTTTCTTTGTTTTGATTTCCTTACTTATTTCACTTAACTTATTTATTTAACTTAAATAGACAAAGAACAATAAAACGAGATTTACATGATTGTAGTAGAAAACCTTGACTTACTTGGTAAAGGAACACAAAAGCTGGTCTATGCCTATCCAGAAGATGATGGTAAGGTAATCAAAATCATGCGACCAGAAAATGCGACTGCTGATGGTGGACGTGCTACCCAACATCACTTACGCTCACACCGTCATCAAGGCATTTATCGTCAATTTCGTCGAGAGCTACTGCAATATCTACAATTGTGCAAAAATCATTATAGTCAAAACCAATATATCTTTCCTATTGAAACCGTACATGGCTTTATTGGTACAAACCAGGGCTTAGGCTTGGTCACCGAAAAAATTATCAGCCCCACAGGTCAGTCTTTAACTTTAGAGCATTTATTGATTAAGGGCTTGTACGGTGATGAACAGCAACAAGCATTGGCACGCTTTTTTGATGATTGTTGCGACTTTCATGTGGTGTTTGGTGAAATTAATATTGGTGGTATTATGTACACTGAACAGCGCCAAGGCAGACCAGAGTTTGTATTAGTCGATGGTATTGGTGAAAAATTACTTATTCCCTTTAGATCGATGAGCAAGTCCATTAACACCAAAAATATTAGAAAAGTTGAGCAAAGGATTTATCAAGATATCATTGAATATCAAACCAAACTAAAAATTAAAAAAAATAGTTTGTTTTAAAAATAAGATGACAGTCAGAATCCAAATCAATTCTAACTAATAACCTTTATCTAGCTAATAATATTTAAGAGTTAACAATAGATAATCGATAGATACGGGAATAAACAACCTATTTATTTTTAATTTTTTTAATCGTTTGCGTTAATAATAAATTACTAGCTTTTAACGGCTTTTGTTTAAATAGCGCTTTATATCTTTCTATTTTTTCTCTACCACTACTATTTTCTATGCGTCTGCGTGCATTAGACCACAGTACTCGCTCCATCGCCTTAGGATAATACTTAGAATCTTGAAAACAATTTAGCACATCAATACGCCCTTGCATCATTTTCTCAAGATTTGCTGAGAAGTTACCCTCATGGCGTCGATAGCAACCTAAGACCTCATCCATATAATAAATTTGGCTGATCTCGCTAATTTTCAGCCACATATACCAATCTTCAAGCGCTATCGACGGATCATAACCCCCGACCTCTTTTACAATATCTAACCTTAGCATTTGAGTAGCTGCAGGAAAATCATATTTATTCATAATAATCTGTTTGAAGCTATAAATTCCAGGCTCTCTTAAAGTAACTTCAAACATTTCATCACTATCATCAATTAGCTTTGCACCAGCAAATACCGCACTAATTTCTGGATGTGCTTCTAAAAACTCAACTTGGGTAGCCGTCTTATGTGGCAAAACCATATCATCAGAAGCTAAGGCAGCAAAATACTTACCCTGACACCGCTCTATTGCCTCATTTAAAGTTGCGCTCAACCCTTTGTTCGGACGGCTTCTGAACTCAAAACGAGTAAATCTTTGCTCACAAGCCTCAATCATCTGCTCTATTTTAGCAACCGAATCATCTTTTGAACCATCATCGATGATAATTAGCTCAATGTTTTGGTAAGTTTGATCAATAACGCTTTGAATGCTATCTTGCACAAAGTCTTGATGGTTATAACAAGGAATGACGACTGAAACTAAAGGGTTGGTCATATTACTACCTAAGTTTAATACCGTTAACGTTTATATATTTATTATTATGCAAATACCACAGCTGTCTTAAGCTTAAAAAAAGTCAAAATTACGTCTCTTATCCAGCTTAACTATTTCATCTGTTTATATAGTTCTATGACTTCATTTAAATCTAACTGATAAGCAGAATGTATATCTTCATTTTCGGTTTTGTACTGCAAAAAGCGCATATCAACGCCTAACAAATTAGCTAAAGAACAATAGGTATCAAAGTATTGTAATTGACTGGGCAACCAACTGATCGCTTTCATACCTTTACTGGCAAATATTAAATTTGACCAAGACGCCCCTGTTGGGCCAACGATAAAGTCTGCATTTTGAAACAGCTGAATCTGCTCACTTAGGCTAAGCTGATCTGGATAGACACCAATAAAACCTTCTTTTTTAAAAAAACTAAATACTTCTTGTTGATTATAACGTCTATTATTGTAGCGACTAACTGAGTCTTCATTACGTAAAACAAAGATCTTATTATACTTTATATCTAGCTGATTAAGACTATTACCTATATTGCCTGTAACTGGTGTCGTGGTTAGCTTATCTGCTGCACACTTGAGTAACTGTCGATAAGCATCTATATTGCTACAATTAAAAATTGTTGTTGTTTGATAGCCATCTACTCCTTTTCGCTGATGATAAAGAGTTTGATTAAAGGTATTTATAAACAACAAGTTTTCAGCAAAAAGTATATCATTTGCATCAACATAAACTATCTTTGCTGATGGAAGGTGTTTACTACACTGGGTTAATAACCATTGATAATTATCAATTTTTTGCACACACTTATGAACTACAATCGTATCTATACCCTTTTCCTGTAACATTTCGTTAGTTATCAATAATAACTTAGGCACTAACTCTATCATCCAATGATAAAAATTAAATGACCCATTACCACCTAAGAAAAAAACTGAATCAAATCTCCTAACTTGCGATTTTTTAATATTTTTAATATATGCAAACTGTGTATCATGCCGCACTACTAACCCTGCTTTATAGTTTGCATCTTCACAAGATATATAGGGGAACTCTTCTATAAAAACATACTTTAAATCTTCAGTGACAAAATTAGCACCCTCAATATTGCAATAAACATCTTTTAATTGATACAGCTTTATAGCAACTTCTGGGTATGTCAGCTGCTGATTACAAGCATTATTATATTTTGGACTGGTTGATACATTCTCAAGTCCACACTCTTCCAAAATAGTAAAGGTCTGCAAATCCGCCAATGACTTTTTTTGCAACCTTTTATATTTTAGCTTAAATTTAACTGCTTTTAGCTGATTGGATATAAGTTGCCTACCAAGCTCAAACCTATCTTTCACTATGTGTCCCTTTTATTGAAACCCATTCACCTGCTTATTCAAAAATAAACTATTACGGTTGATACGCATTACACAGCTCAATCACCTTCTTAACATCGCTCATATCAAGTACAGGACTCATTGGCAAACTTAATACCTGCTGATGAATAGACTCAGTAACGGGATAGCTTAAATCATTCCATTCGGCATAGGCCTGTTGTTTGTGCGGCGCAATTGGATAATGAATCAAAGTTTGCACCCCGTTATCTGCCAAATACTGCTGCAACTTATCACGTTTCTCACAGCGAACCACAAACAAATGCCAAACATGCGACTCACCATAAGCTTCTGGCAAAGTTAGCGCAGGATTATTAATGCCTTCCAGATAAGCCTTGGCTATTTGGCGTCTTTGTGCTATTTCATCGTCCAGATGATCCAATTTCACACTGAGCATGGCAGCTTGTATTTCATCTAAGCGGCTATTGGTACCCTGAAAAATATTTTTATATTTCTCATGGGATCCATAGTTGCGCAACGCACGCAAAGTCTCAGCCAACTCATTGTCATTGGTAGTCACTGCACCCGCATCACCCAATGCCCCTAGGTTTTTGCCTGGATAAAAGCTAAAGCCTGCGGCGTCACCTAGGCTACCTGCTCTAACGCCGTCAATACTGGCACCATGTGCTTGGGCGGCATCTTCTAATACCAATAAATCGTGCTGCTTAGCAATCTCCATAATCTGAGTCATATCCGCCAGCTGTCCATACAGATGTACGGGCAAAATGGCTTTTGTTTTATCAGTTATGGCTGCTTGCGTATTTGTTGGACACAAATTATAAGTGACAGGATCTGGCTCAACCAAAACAGGGGTTAAATGATTGCTACTAATGGCCAAGATGCTGGCAATATAAGTGTTGGCAGGGACAATCACTTCATCACCTTGTTGTAGTTTGCCTAACAGCATCCAAGCTTTTAAAGTCAGCGTCAGTGCTTCTAAGCCATTGGCAACGCCTATGCAGTGCTTAACGCCACAATATTGAGCAAAGTTTTGTTCAAAGGTTTCAAGCTCGCTGCCAGTGATATACCAACCTGAATCAATGACACGGGTGGCCGCTTCAATAAGCGCGTCTCTATACTGCTTGTTTACTGCTTTTAAATCTAAAAAAGGAATCATTTTATATACCTAATACCTAATACCTAACTAAGGGATGCTTAAAGAATGCCTATGGAATGTAAATTTCAGCACTGCCAACAATGCACTTTTTATCTTTATTTAGTGCTACCGTTTCAAATATTAACCGTTGCTTTTCTTCAATAATCTCAACCAACTTTACAACGAAAGTAATATCCTCATTGAGGTATATCGGTCGTAAATACTTATGCTCAGCCTTCAAATAAATACACCCAGGTCCTGGCAGTTTGTTTGCAAACAAGGTAGAAAAGAGGCTTGAAGCCAATGCGCCATGCACAATTCTTGCACCAAACATCGTTTGCTTAGCATAATCATCATCTAAATGAATGGGATTGGCATCTCCTGACACTTCCGCAAACTTAATCACATCGTCACTACTAAAGCTGCGCTTAACTTCTGCTGTCATACCGACTTGAAACTGCGAAATAGATAACATAATTTATCCTAAACCTTGGGGGTTTTATCTTTAATTTTTACTAATCTGGTCTGCTCTGTATTCTTTTTATTTAATTTAAAAATTTAGCGTATTTTTCTTTATTGATCTCATATCTTTGTTTAGGGAAAACATAATAGATGTTTTGTTCATCTTCAGATACTTGCTGAGCACCCATACGTAAATGAAAATCATGCACACTTTGGTTGCCTTTCATCACATCAAAATGGCTTTGATCAAAGCCCAACTTATCAAAACCCATTTCATAAACTAATAATGCACTTTCCACTGCTGCATATTTGGTTTTATTATTATTTAAAATCCAACTGCCCCAACAAAATGATTTAGGTTCCTCTTTAAAGTCATACAAACGAACTGTTCCAACAGGGCGATTATCATCGACTCGGCAAATAATAAAGTAATACTCTTTCTTATTTTGTTCACGAGATTTATAATTTTTAATCCACTGCCTTTGTACTTCTATATCCACATCCGTTTTAGAAATAAAGGTATTGAGCTTATCATCACCTCTAAGCTGACAAACAAACTCAGCATCATCTTCTGTTAATAGCCTTAAATATATCGTCTTTGCAGTCAAATCAAATTGCATGCTGATCACCTTTTAGCGTTAAAAACTCATCATAATCACGAATATAATCTGCTTCATCATAGTGCTCACTGGCCAATACCAACAATACACAATCGTCACTAAAGTCATGCATTTCACGCCAGACCATATCACCAATTAACAAGCCCTTACTCGGTGAGTCTAGCCAAACCTCTTCTTTGGTATGACCGTCATCTAACACCATACGGCATTTGCCAGACACACAGACGGCAAGCTGCTGCAACTGATGATGCGCATGAAAGCCACGTGAGACGCCAACCTTAGTATCAAAAATATAATACACTCGCTTGACTTCAAACGGAATGGTATCTAGTGCCTCAATAGCGATCAAAGAGCCTCTATCATCGCCCAAAACAGGCAGGTCTATTAACTTAATCAAGCTCATAACTTACCTTCCGCAAGTGCTAATAGATATTGACCATAGCTATTTTTATTTAGCTTTTGTCCTTGCTCAAGTACCTGCTCTTTGGTTAACCAACCATTGTTATAAGCAATTTCCTCTAAGCAAGCAACCTTATAACCTTGTCGCTTTTCAATAGTTTCTACAAACATACCTGCTTCCAGTAAGCTTTCATGAGTACCCGTGTCTAACCAAGCAAAACCTCGACCGAGTAGCTCAACATTTAAATCACCACGCTGCAAATACATCTGATTAATACTGGTAATCTCAAGCTCCCCCCGCTCTGAAGGTTGTACCTGCTTTGCCATCTCAACCACATCGTTATCATAGAAATAAAGACCAGTCACCGCAAAGTTTGATTTGGGGTGAGTCGGCTTTTCTTCTAATGAGATAGCTCGTTGATTGTCATCAAACTCAACCACACCAAAGCGCTCAGGGTCTTTGACCTGATAGCCAAACACAGTGGCACCACTACGACGTGCTGCCGCACCTTTTAACATGGGCGTAAAGCCTTGACCGTAAAAAATATTGTCACCCAGCACCAAGCATACGTTGCTATCACCAATAAAATCTTCACCGATAACAAAGGCTTGTGCCAATCCATCTGGGCTTGGCTGAACCGCATAAGAGATATGCACGCCAAGCTGATTACCATCACCTAATAGACGCTTAAAGCCATCGATATCTTCTGGAGTACTAATGACGAGAATATCTTGGATACCCGACAACATTAATACGGACAGAGGATAATAAATCATCGGCTTATCATAAATGGGCAAAAGCTGCTTAGAAACACCCTTAGTAATTGGATATAAACGAGTGCCTGACCCACCCGCAAGAATAATGCCTTTAGTATTCATTTTTATACTCATTATGGTTGCACTCCCAATCTCTCACGTTGATAACTGCCATCTTGGACACGGCGACACCAGGTTAAATTATCTAGATACCATTGTACTGTTTTACGGATACCAGTTGCAAAAGTCTCTTCTGGCGTCCAGCCAAGCTCTTGCTGTATCTTCGAGGCATCAATCGCATAGCGTAAATCGTGACCCGGGCGGTCTTTAACGAAGGTAATCAACG
Source organism: Psychrobacter lutiphocae DSM 21542 (assembly GCF_000382145.1). Classification (GTDB taxonomy): domain Bacteria; phylum Pseudomonadota; class Gammaproteobacteria; order Pseudomonadales; family Moraxellaceae; genus Psychrobacter; species Psychrobacter lutiphocae. The sequence continues at coordinate 75,089 of NZ_KB907624.1, read as the reverse complement.
ACTCATAAGGCTGACCGTTGGCTTGAGGTTGCAGCGCATCGAGTATTTGACAGATGGTTTTTACCACCTCAATATTTTGCTTCTCGTTGTGACCGCCAATATTGTACGTTTCACCACATTTACCCTCAGTAATTACTTTATAAAGCGCTCTTGCATGATCTTCCACATACAGCCAATCACGAATTTGAGTACCTTCACCATATACTGGCAGCGGCTTACCTTCCAAGGCATTTAAGATAACCAAAGGAATCAGCTTTTCTGGAAAATGATAGGGCCCGTAATTATTCGAGCAATTGGTAATTAACACTGGCAAGCCATAAGTGCGATGCCAAGCTCGGACTAAATGATCTGAGCTGGCTTTGGACGCTGAATATGGCGAGCTTGGTGCGTAAGGTGTGGTTTCAGTGAATAAATCTGTTGTGTGCTCTAAGTCACCATAGACTTCATCGGTAGACACATGGTGGAATTTAAAGCCTGCTTTTTTGTCAGCTTCAAGTCCTTTCCAGTATTGACGTGCTACCTCTAATAAGGTGTAAGTGCCGACTATATTGGTATGAATAAACTCAGCAGGGCCATCAATAGAACGATCCACATGCGACTCAGCAGCCAAATGCATGATAACGTCTGGTTGAAAGCTGGCAAAGGCTTGTTCAACGGCTTGTCTGTCACAAATATCGATTTGTTGGAAGCTGTATCTGGGATTGTCCGCTATCGATAGCAAGGACTCTAAATTGCCTGCATAGGTCAATTTATCAATGTTAAGCACCTCATCTTGAGTGTTATTGATAATATGGCGCACCACAGCAGAGCCTATAAAGCCTGCACCGCCGGTCACTAATATTTTCATAATCTATAATCTTTTTTGTGTTTGCTGTTTAGTGTTTAGTGTTTAAAGTTAAATAGTTGCTTAAAGTTAAATAGTTAAAGTTAAGTCATTAAAAATAGATGTTTAAAGTGTATATGAAAGTAACCTATTATTTTATACATAAAAAATATTTTTTTATAGATAAAAACTGTTATTAATATTGTGGACTCGACAGAAATCTATACAAATAAAAAAGCAAAGGCCATACCTTTGCTTTTTTCGTTTTATCCTGACTTATACATACATTTTATATATATTATTTTGCTTGTCTATTCGTCAATAAAGCTTAACCAATGTTTGTACTGCTCGTTACGACCATGTACCACGTCAAAGTATAGGGTCTGCAATTTTTCAGTAAGCTCACCACGACCGCCATTACCAATGGTACGATCATCGTATTCACGAATTGGGGTGACTTCAGCAGCAGTACCAGTCATAAAGACTTCATCAGCTAAGTAGAATTCATCACGCGTAATACGGCGCTCAATGACTTTGATGCCTAAGTCTTCTGCAAACTGGATAATGGTGCGACGGGTAATACCGTCAAGCGCACCACCTGCTAAATCTGGAGTGTGTAGCTCACCATTTTTGACCATAAATAGGTTTTCACCAGAGCCTTGGCAGACATAACCTTGAGTATCCATCAAAATGGCTTCATCATAGCCGTTACGAGTGACTTCTTGGTTAGCCATAATAGAAACAGGGTAGTTACTAGCCGCTTTAGCTTTACACATAGTGATATTCGTCATATGGTGTGAAAATGAAGATGTTTTGACACGGATACCTTTTTGCATCCCATCTTCACCTAAGTAAGCCCCCCACTGCCAAGCAGCAACCATCGCATTGATACTGTTATCACGTGATGACAGACCCAGCTTTTCTGCACCAACCCAAATAAGCGGACGGATATACGCTGAAGCTAAGTTGTTTTGCTTAACCACATCTTTTTGTGCCTGATCTAAAGTGGCTTTGTCATAAGGCACATTCAATTGGAAAATCTTAGCTGAACCCAGTAAGCGATCCGTGTGATCATCAAGACGGAAGATGGCAGTACGACCATCATCAGTCTCATACGCACGTACCCCTTCGAATACAGCCATACCATAATGCAAACTGTGGGTTAATACGTGAACTTTAGCATCTGGCTGGTCGATCATCGTGCCATTGAGCCAAAGCTTACCTTCAGTTGTTGCCATATTCATAATATTTATTCCATGTGTGAAGTTATCGTTTTTTTGATCATTATCCGATCATTTAATGTTGTTAACCAAGATGTTACCTAGTGAGACACAGCACATAAGACGTTGATTTTAAGGACTGCTGCACTCATAGATAGCAAGTTTGTAGAACATTCAGTATAGCATTGCCTATTTAATTGACTATCAAATTTTTGTTTGCTAAAAGCCAGGTAAAAATTATACAACAATCTCATTCCATTTAGATATGACAAATTCGCGTGTCTGTTGCCAAGGCTCCGCATCAACCACAATCTCTTCATTGGCTAAGGCAATTTTGTGTATGGCTGCCCGCAAATCCAAATAGGCTTGGGTCAATCCTTCGCATGTTGCTTTATCCCATACCCCAGCAGTTGCTAAGCTTTCAAAGATACGCACATTATCACTCCACTGCGTAAGCTCTGGATATTGGTGCGCATGTGCCAATACGCCAAACTGTGCCATAAATTCGATATCAACGATGCCGCCAGCATCCTGCTTTAAATGAAACTTTCCTTGTTGCTGCGTTTGTTGATCACTGCCCAAATGGTCTTTCATTTTGTCACGCATTTCAATGACTTTTTGTTTTAACTCGTTAATGTCACAATGACGGGTGAGCACCTGACTGCGTATCTGATTAAAGGTGTGCTGTACTCGTTTGTCACCACAGATAGCACGGGCGCGCACCAAGGCTTGATGCTCCCATACCCATGCTTTCTCTAATTGATAGCGCTCAAACGAACGGCTCGATACAACCATCATCCCAGCATTGCCTGACGGTCTTAGGCGCATATCAATCTCATAGGCACGTCCATCACGAGTTTGAGTATTAAGATAAGTCATCAGCTTTTGTGCCAAGCGTGCGGTAAACTTCATTCCACTGACTGGCCGTGCGCCTGTGGTCATAGCCTGTTCATTAATTTGATGAATAAAGACTAAGTCCAAATCCGAAGTATAAGACATCTCAATACCGCCAAGTTTACCATAACCAATAATCGCAAAACCGTTATGCGACTCGGTCACCGATTCTCCTTGTTGGTTAATTGGGTAGCCATGACGATTGACCAATTCACTAAATGCACGCTCTAAAGTAAACTCTAATACCACTTCTGCAATATAAGTCAATGAGTCAGAAACTTTCATAATTGGGCGCTCAGCGATGACATCACTAGCTGCCACTGCCAATACTTGATTGTTTTTAAATAAGCGCAGCACATTAAGCAGAGTCTCTTCATCATTTGGCTCGACCCTTAATAAGCGCTGTCTTAAAATATCTGCAAGCTCCTCTTTATCTGGTAAGTGGCGGTAACGCTGTTGTAAAAAAGAATCCAATAGCACTGGATAGCGGGTCAACTCTCCTGCGATCCAAGGACTGGCAGACAGCATAGGGATTAAGTTTACGGTAGCATTGGGATTTTCTGCTAGCATTACCAGATAGATTGACCTGCGGCAAATAGCTTCTAATAAATTAAGCAATCTAGGTAACGCCACATTGGCCATGCCTTGCTTGCTTTCATGCTCTAATAATGCATGCACCAACACAGGATACGCCGTATCTAAGCGATTTTTTGCTTCTGGCGATAAGTTTTGTACTAGCTTACTATCCCAAAACTGAGCAAGCTTTTGATTATTTTCTTCCGTCAATATATTGGTCAAACTTTGACGCTCATTTTCAGTATCAACGCTAGTATTGGTCGCAATTTGACGCTCAGTGACCATCCTATCAAACGGCAGGTGTACATTTTGACGGTGTTCATTCAGGCGCTTCAAAAAATCGTCCCAGCTTTCAAAACCTAAAGTAGTTGCCAAGTTTTTCTGACAAACTGGGTCACTGGGTAGTCTTTGACTTTGCTGATCATGAATGGCTTGAATACCATGCTCAACACGGCGCAAAAAGCGATAAGCGGCTTCCAGATTTTGATAGGTCTGATCATCTAAGAAGTCAAAATCATGCAGCACTTTCATCGCCTGCAAACAGGGCTTTACTTCAAGCTGACTGTGCCGACCACCATAAATAAGCTGAAAAGCCTGCACCACAAATTCAATATCTCGGATGCCACCTGCACCCAACTTAACATTATCTAAATCCTCCCTTTGTGCCACTTGATTTTGAATCAAGGATTTCATCTCACGCAAGGCAGCAAAGGCGCTATAATCAACATAATAGCGAAAGACAAACGGCTTGGTAATATGATCTAGCTGCTCTTTAAAAGTGGCATCAATATCATTGACAATACGTGCCTTTAACCAAGCAAAACGCTCCCAGGCACGACCTTGATCTGCAAAATACTTCTCAAGCGCTGCAATATGGATGGCTAAATCACTACCCTCACCCCAAGGACGCAGACGCATATCGACTCGAAACACAAAGCCTTCAGCGGTATTACTATCTAACAGCTTAATGATACCTTGACCCAGCTTAATCATAAATCGCTTGTTATCGATACACTTGGTGCCATTGGTTTTATCACCATCCGTCTCACCACGAGCACGATGTACGAATATCAGATCTATATCACTGGACAAATTCAGCTCTTGTGCGCCAAGCTTCCCCATTGCATAAATTGCCATGTCATCCAGCTGACGCTGACCTTTTGCATCGATAAAAGTTGGCTGTCCATAGCGAGCCACCATTTGCTTCCAAACATAGTCTTTGGCAAAAATAATACAGTTATCAGCAAAGTTCGACAGCTCATTTGTTAACCGTTCAAGACTAATGATACCCAGTGCATCTTGCCAAATCCAGCGCAGCATTAACAGTTCACGTAACCGGCGCAGCCCTGTCATCACGCCTGCTTCATCAGCACGCTTCAACTCTCCTTCTAAGCCATCATCTAAAGTATAATCATCAATTAAGTCACAAATTTGTTGGTGGGTTAATCCCTCACCTAAAGGATAACTGGTCAAAAAGCTCTGACATATATTTTGTTTATTTTCCCAGATTTGATAAGCAAACGGGCTAGCGATTCTTAATTTTTCAATGTGTGCTGTCGTTAGCTGGCTGGAAGATATTGAAGGGGCTTGTGGCGTTAACGAATGGTCGGTATGGTTGGCAGATGGCATGGTAAGGCTTGGCTCCTTGAGTATTATCACTTCATGTAAAACGCTTATACAGCTCTTAGACTACCACAAAAACGATAAAAATAAGATGACTAGTGATGTTATGTTTAGGCACTGTCAATAATTCTAAACTCTCGATAGTCTACCTCCTACAACAATCGACACCCTGTAATAGTCAGCCTAATTGGTTGCTGGGTGTAATTGATTGGCGGGGCTAAAAATGAGAAATAAACTTTTGCTAATCTAGGCCTGTATAGCTACTTTTAGCTCATCAACCTTGCTTTGGCTCATCAACCTTCAAAGTAGCAATTAAGAATAGGGATATAAGAACAATAATAAAAAATAATAAGAATAAAAATAAGAATAAGAATAAGAATAAGAATAAGAAAAATGATAAGAATAAAACCTAGCCTAAATGCACCATAACTGATACGCCAATCACAATCAAGCCCTCTATATCATTAACCCAAAGCGATAAAGCATAGCCGATACCTGCGCCCACTAGAACATCTGTTGGATAATGCAAACCTAATATCATGCGTGACAAAGCAATTAAAAAAGTAAACACCAGCATAACAGGCAACAATTCAGGAACATAAACCCCAATAGATGAGGTAAATAACACAGCTTGCAATGTATGCCCAGATGGAAAACTAAATACGTCCAATGGCCTTTCTCCCAGTACAATGGCTTGGTGTACCTGATAGGGTCTTGGTCGTACCGTTTTTGCTTTTAAAAGCTTATAAACTACCAAACCTATCAAACCTACCAGTAAAGTTGCTGTTAGCGGTACAATGGCCGAAGCTCCTTGTCGTACAAAGGCACAAACTAGCATTAAATACCAAAACCAGCCATCCCCCAAACGGCTGATAATCTTAAAAAACTTAGCAATACCTCGATGATCTGAATAGCGATTAAAGTGAATACAAACACTTGTATCCCACAAAATAAGCTGATTAACAAAAGTCGCCAGAGCTGTGTTCCTTATCAATAAGCCAAATAAAGGGGTCGGTGCAGCGCTTGATACGACACTTGGCTTATTATTTATTTTAGTATCTGGCTTATTTGCTCGTTTAACGCAGTTGCGTTTCACAGATTATCCCCTATGTATTTTACTGCTTATATTGACTACTTTGGTGCTTAGGCGTGTCTTTATTTTAACAATGGTGATAAAAAAAAGATAAATCGCAGTCAGACCTTATACAGCGCCCACACTATATAGCCGTTCATTATTGTAAGCTCGTTTTTTTCTTTATCAATTACCTTGTTGTTTCTATTGTATTTTTGTTATATTAATTGGTTAGTTTTTGGTGCTTTTCTCTACTTTTTCCACTACTACTCTATGTACTAGTACTATATGCCGTCAGTTTACCTCAAATATATCACCACTTGATGACACTAGGGCATGTCCATATTTGGTCATTAAGCTAACTATGGGATAGACTTGCGCTAATCAAAGTATGTTTTGTAAAAAATAGAGATCTATTGTCAAAAAATTTGCAAAGATTAGCGAGAATATAGCCCAACGTTTAATGCCAACTAGCCCATCTATCTTTAATGTTCCAATTGGGGATATACGCTAAGTGGCAAAGCCAGCTTTCTTACTAAATTTATGTCAACCTATCTTGAGATAATGACCGACAACCCTAATACATAATTTATAACGTCTCAGTATTTATACAATCTCCTAATTTATTTGGAAATGCCCCCTAATTTATACAATCTCCTATTAAAATCAACATACAGTGGCCACACTATGACCAATTCATCAACCGCTTCAACCCTACTACTGATTACCATAGATCCTAGCCAACCATTAGCAAAGCATGCCTATCGCTATGCCAGTGCATTTTTACAACAACAAGCTAATGCATCAGCACCTGCTAAGAAGCTAACTGTATTTTTTTATGCTGATGCTGCGCATACGGCAAATGTCTTGCGTTGGCAAACGGCAGATAGAGATAATTTAATGCAGCAGTGGTCTGCGCTTAGTCAGCAGTTTAATCAAAGACTACCAGTGTGCGTTAGTACCGCATTAACCCGTGGGGTAGTCGATACTGATAATGCTGGACGCCATAAGCTAAGCGCAGACAATCTGGCTGATGGCTTTGAATTAGTTGGTCTTGGTGAATTAGCGACTGCCTTAGCAGAGGCTGATAAGGTAATCTCTTTTTAACGGCTAATAAACCGCACTAAACCAATCATTAAACCAATCATCAAACCAAAATAAACTAAACCAAACTAAACTAACAAACTAAACTAACAAATTAAACCAACAGCAATTAACCTAATAAATAGGAAACCCAGTGGCTATTTTAATTCGCTTAACAACCCCAACAGAAACCGCAACTTATGAAGGCTGCGCGCTGGCGTTGACCTTAGCAACCTTTGGTCAACAAGTACAGCTGATGCTTGGTAGCTCCGTATTTGGCATATTAATGCAACCTACCAGCCGACTACATGGTATGATCAAATCTCTTGATTTGTACGACATCCCCCCAGCCTGGTTGCCAAATGATGTGTTTAGTAGCTGGATAACCGCAATGGTAGCTAATGACGTAGCACAGCAGATTGACTTTATTCCTGAAGATTTTGATTCGAGTATTTTTGAGCAGATTTTCTCTTTTTAAACTTGCTCTTTTAATTCATTAGTTGCATACCGCTTTCTTATTTTACAGACTCTATTCCCAACTTAAAGGGCATAATCATGACCACTTTGTTTCAGTTACACGCCAATATAAATAATTTAAAAGCCTTAATTAAAGAGCTAGGTACATTATGGAAACCAGGTGACAGCATCCTATTGTTGGGTGAAACCTGTGCATATTACAGCTGGGCAAAAGCCTATATTGATGACATTAATCATGATGATGAGTCAGAGTATCAGATTGCTAATATCAAAGGATGGTATGTGCTGTCTGAAGATATCAATGCCTTAAATGATAGCGCTAAAATCAACTTAGACCTGACCGGTATCACGGCTTTGACTGATGCTGATTGGGTACAATTAACTCAAGATGTTGAGCGTGTGGTCACCTTAGATAGCACCACTTAAACAGATAGCACCACTTAAACAATCTAGCAATAATTCTAGCAATAATTTTTAATTTTTAAATCTGACAATTGATCAATTATAGAGCCGCCCAACCATGACAGATATCACCGCCCTCACCCAGTTAAGCATACACTCTGACGACCAGACAGTATTGGCACTTGATGACGAAGGTCACTTAGTCGATCACACCTTATGGAGTGAGGCTGTGGCACAGCAACTAGCCGATGTATTGGATGTGACGCTCACCGATGATCACTATGCAATCTTGCGTCAGGTGCGCCAATTTCACGCCAATTTTAACCATCCGCCGACGACCAGACCATTAATCAAATATTTGATGCAGACCTTGCCAGAGTTGGATATTAGCAATCAAAAATTGCAACAGATGTTTAATACAGGCTTAGTTGCACGTCATGTTAATCGCATTGCAGGTCTACCCAAACCCCCGAATTGCTTATAAATAGCTTATAAGTATCAATAATTAACTGAATTGAACACTCAACCAATTAATTACTAATCAAGAAGTCTGCTGCTTACCAAGATTGCGGCTGATAACTCTAATTCAATAGCCCCTGTTACTCTAGTAACTTTTATGACTCTAGTAACTTTTATGACTCTAGTAGCTCATATGTCTATAGTAGCTCAAAGCTATTTAGGGTCATATGGAGTCAATTCTGTATATCCTGTGCTACGACCCTCATCACCTATAAAGCCTTGCTGGCGCCACACTTCATAAAGGCAAATGCTGATACTATTGGCTAAGTTTAGACTGCGTGAATCTGGCAACATAGGCAATCGCAACCAGTTTTCAGCCCCAATATCAGCCCGTATCTCATCTGCCAATCCTGCGGTTTCAGAGCCAAATACCAAGGCCACGTTTTCTATTTTTTCGCCCGTTTCGGTATGTACAAAGTCATAGTCATAAAAGGGCTGACTCAGCTTAGTCGTTAACGCCACCATCCGCTCACAGCCTGCCTGTTGCAATGCCTGCTTGGCCTGTTGCCAGTCTTTATGCACTTTCATATTGGCGTACTCATGATAATCAAGACCAGCTCGGCGTAGCTTTTTATCTTCTAAATCAAAGCCCAATGGCTCTACTAAATGCAGTTGTGCACCTGTATTAGCACATAAACGAATGGCACTACCAGTATTGTTTGGAATTTTTGGATGTACAAGAACGATGTGAATGGTCATTTTTTTGCCCTTTTTGACAACTGCTATTTACAATGAAATTTTGGTTTACAATTCTATGACAGTTTTGCTTAAATTACACACATTTCTATGTTGTTGTTTTCATAAAAATTAATATACTAGGTAGTATTAATATTATTATTGCGACATTGTAATTATTACCCATTTAATAATTAACTTAATTAGCGGTTAATTTAAATTACAGGTAATAATTAACGCATAAATAACCACTTAAACTACTTAACTTTAAAATGGTTTAAATAACATATTGCAATATAATATTATTTTATTGGTAGTTATTTTATTATTGATTATCAGTGTTTTATTTATTTTTATAAGTATCAGTGTTTTATTTATTTTTATAAGTATAAGACTGCCAAATCACCTACCAATATTTTGAACACCCCAAACTTTTTTATTTCATTAACACTAAGGACTTCACATGAAGAAATTAACTCTTGCATCTTTAACTGCACTAATCCTATTAACTGGTTGCAACACGTTCAAAGGTTTTGGCCAAGATGTTTCTAAAGCAGGCGAAGGTGTTTCTAACTCTGCTGAAAAAGTTCAAGAGAAACTATAAGCTGAACTCGTCAATATACTAAGCCTTGAACATAAGGTTTAGCACAAAAAAGCAAATAGCATTACGCTATTTGCTTTTTTTATTTTGGTTAACTAAAGCCAAAAGATGTGACAAATGTTATTTTGGAATATTGTCATAACTTGGCAATTGGTCAAAAGTTGTTATAATCAGCATGATTTTATAATTATCCTTTTTAAATAACCACCCTTTCTGAGTGCTTATAACTCTGAGTGCTTATAACTGCGCTCTTATTGACCCTTATTGGAGTAAAAAATGGCAGATTTTAACGTAATTTTAGATGCAGGCGATGTTGACGGCGGCGAGATTAACGTTGTAGTAGAAATCCCAACCGGCAGCAACCACAAAATTGAATGGAACCGTGAGTTAGCGGTATTTGAGTTAGACCGTGTTGAGCCCGCTATTTTTGCTAAGCCTTGCAACTACGGTTTTATTCCACAAACACTTGATGAAGACGGTGATGAATTAGACGCACTCATCATTACTGAACAACCATTAACAACAGGTATTTTTTTGAAAGCGAAAGTCATCGGAGTGATGAAGTTTGTTGACGATGGCGAAGTTGATGACAAAATCGTTGTGGTGCCAGCCGATGACCGTAACAACGGCAACGCTTACAATAGCTTAGAAGATTTGCCAAAGCGCTTAATTGAACAGCTTGAGTTCCACTTCAGCCACTATAAAGACTTAAAAAAAGCAGGCACTACTGTGGTTCAATCTTGGGGTGATGTCGCTGAAGCCAAAGACGTCATTAAAGAAGCTATCCAGCGTTGGAAAGACAAGTAATCTTGATGAGCTCATGATTAACAGCAGTTATTGATAAACCATCACTGATATTGATAAACCATCACTGACTGTTACCATCAAATACTAACTCTATCAGCTTGTCACTTTACACCATATAAAAAAGCACTTTAAGTCAATTAAAGTGCTTTTTGTAGTTTAAGACATTATCGATGTAAAATAACTCAAACATTTAATACCAGACAATGAGAGCGCCTATGCCACACTCACAACCCCCATCCCGACCACAATCAGGCAAACTGCCAAAGCACATCGCTCAAATGGTTGAAAAAAATAATCTGGTACTGGCTATTAAAGAACTGGCCTCTGAGCAAGGCATTAGTATGGGTGATGCTAAAGTACAAATTGATGCGTATGAGGCCAAACTAAAGCAGCAACACGCTAAAAAAACGCAAGCCATCGTCAAAAAACAAAACAAACCGCTGACTAACAAACTAACGAATAGTGCTGAAAAACTCTATAACAGTGTTGACAGTCAATTAAATACAATGGGCTACAAAAAACCGCTTATCCCCTATTGGGCAAAACGCATACTAATTATTTTAATTATTTGCGCTATATTAACAGGACTGTTTTATTGGAAACTTCTGTATTAAAACTTAGCTGTAACAGAGGCTAAAGCCTAAAGTTAAGGCTTAAAACTTAAATATCACTGCCTATTGTCTAAAAAACAGTCTCTGCCAATGGCATTTTTCAATTTATAAAGCCTCTACTATAATTGTAGTCAGATAAATGAGTTACAAGGCAATCGAGTGCAAGTACTACTGAAGTAGGCTAAACGAGGTTAACGCTGTAACTCTTTTATATGGCTGTGACTATACTGCTGTTTAAACTGCTCATAACCAGCTAATCGCTTTTGTTCTGTCTTACTAAAGAGCTGATGTTGTAGCTCAGATATCTGTTGTTGCTGCGACTGTGCTGATGCTGACGAGTCTAATATCTTATCTCTGGCCTGCTGATACTTTACAAATCGTGCCTCAAACTCTGCATTTTGAGCATCCATTTCAGCCAGACGCTTAGCGGCATCCTCCCCGACCGTCTCAGCTCGCATTGCAAACAGCTCATCTTTACTACTCCCCTGCATCTGCTGAGTGCGAGTTACCAACTGCTCAATTTTGGCTTGATGCTTGGCCTGCTCTTTGAGCAAAGAATCTGGTAGTTGCTCAATATAGGTTTGCTGTGCTTGTTGTTTTTGAGATTGAGTTAACGACTTATCTTGAGCAATCTGTAATATAGCTAGATTATAATCAGACAAGGCATCATCATCACTAAAAAAAGCAACCTCCGTCTGCAGGTTAAACAGCTGTGCTCTAAGCTTTTTTATCTCTTGTTGTTGCTTCTCAATAACTGCTAAGTCTAACTTACCAACCTGGTTGTTACTATCAATTAATGTGGCAGACATTGAGCTATACTTACTTTCTATGCGTGCTACTTGTTGCAAATATGCCAGATATTGATAATACAATTGGGTGGCATGAGAGGCCGCTGGCTCAGGGGTTCGGCTACTTATGTAAGACTCCACACGCCTATTAATGGAAGCGCTGTCTTCCTCTCCTTGTGCTGACAAAAAGTAATCAAACAACCGACGCAAGCCGCGGGTGACGATCAACTCGGACTGTGCATCAACAATAATATCACCGTCAACTTGTGTGCCTTGCAAAGATCTTGGTAAGTCTTCAATCCCAGTGGTCAGAGCATCTGGAGTATAGTCTAAATTTTCAACAACATCTGTATCTGTATCAACCTCCTTTTTATTTGTCACATTCGGCATAGATCTTGCCATTTGTGGCGTTTGTTCCACACTATTACTGGCAGTGCCAGACAGCAGATATGCTATCAGCAAAAATACACCTGCCATCACGAATAGGGACAGTGCAAAAAACAACACTCGGATACGCATCGGTATTTTGGCCGATTGGTTGTGCGGATTTGGCATATACCCTCTTAGAAAAAAGCGATTAATAGCCTTCGTTTTTTAAACGATTAATATGACTGCGATAGACAGATATGGGATCCACTTCACCGCGAGAAACCAGACCAAATATCTGATTGACCGAGTCTAAATGGTTCATTTTATAGTCATCTCGAATGACATAACCAATACGGCTTGAGCAAGCAGAAACAAGGCCATCATTAGCATCATTTTTGTCAAAGGTCAGTGCAGTCAATGCTAAGATATAATCACTGGGATCAAAGCCATTGGTTATCGCTCCTACTCCTGAAAAAGAATAGTATGGAATACCATTGACGATATATTCAGTAGGAGGCTGACCACAGTATTCGCTGGGCATGGCTTCTGGGTATTTTTTGTTAAAATATTCAGTCATATACTCAGTGGTCAATCCTGTTACTGCCTTTATTGAATCTTGATGTTGTAGCTGCTCCATACTAATGCCTGAGCCATAATCGAACAATCGCCCCACTGAATTATGAAAAGCTATTAAAGCCCGTCCAAATAGATTAAATCTATCCTTCGGTGCTTCTGAAGCAGGATTTTTTTTGGATACCACAGACAGTAACCAGTCAGCCATCTTTGAGCCTTGCTCAGGGCTAGCAACAGCCGTCACCGAAGCGACTGTCTCGGGTGCTACGGCTGCCACATAACGAATATCAATACCACCTAAGCTGTGCCCCACTAGATTGACTTTTTCTTTACCAGTCACCGCTATAATAGTGCGCACTTGCTGCAATAGTTGCTCGCCACGAAATTCTGCATCTTGCATCGATGAGGTTTTAGTTACATAAACATCACTGCCACCTTGCATCAAGGCTTCTGGAATACCGTTAAAGTAGCTGAGGCTGTCAAACATCTCATTAAAGCCACCCAATCCATGTACCAACACCACTGGATATTTTGTCGCGGTTAAGTCGTTATCAGCATAAGCATTGGCTACTAGGACACAGCCACTTGGATTGGAGCAGTTGTAATACTCAGCGGCAGATGCACTATTGATAACGCCAAATGTGCTAACTGTGCCGACTATAATGGCACTAAATATTGTAAGCAGACACAGCTTGCTTGCTTGATGCCTTGCTTGCTTGTGATGGCAAACCCAACTTTTTATGCAACTCATACTGTCAGTACTCATCTCATATGACTAAGACAGATGCTTATTTAGCCATGCGCCAATCGCTTTAATCTGTGGCATACAAACTTGATGCGCCATCGGGTAAGTCGTAAACTCAACCGCATAACCGAGTTGTTTTAGCTGCTCGCTGGCACGCTGACCTAAAATTACTGGAACAACAGGGTCTTGAGTACCATGATCTATTTTAATTGGCAATGATTTATTGGCGTCACTGAATTTAGATGCGTCATCGACTGCCAAATAAGTGGACAAAGTTAATAAACCTGCCAGCTTTTTAGGATGGGTTAATGCCACTTGATAAGCAATAGCGCCCCCTTGTGAGAACCCTGCAATCACAATATCCTCTGGAGCCACGCCACGCGCAACTTCACGTTCAATTAAATCATTAATGGCGTTTGCTGACTTATTAATTTGCTCAACATCCACTTTGCGCTCAAGACTCATTTCTAAGATATCATACCAAGCTGGCATCACCATGCCACCATTAATGGTCACTGGGATTTGTGGTGCATGCGGAAATACAAAGCGTACTGCCAGCTCTGAACTTAACCCTAGCTCTGGTACCACTGGCTCAAAGTCATGACCACTAGCACCAAGGCCATGAAGCCAGATCACCGCTTTATCAATTGTCTTGTTTGTAGGGTTGTGTTCAACAATAACGCAGTCCAAATAGGTTGTCATATTTTTTCCTTCTTTATTCATAGTATAAGTTTATCAATATTTTTATCATTTTTATTATCAAGGTTGTCATTAGATTGTCAACTACTTAGGTTAGTTTAACATCTAATACCTGACTAAATATATTTCTTAGGATTTGTTTATGTTACCCTCACTATCATCCTTATTACTTAGGTCTACTCAGCCTCAACTCAAACCATATATATCTAAATTTCAATATACAACCGCATCTACTATGAAGCATCACTGTAACCTTACATATATCTCACTAATAGCACTCATATTGACAGGATGCCAAACTGAAAGCAATCGCATTTCATCTCCTCCCATCAAGGCTAAAGATGAGCCAACTCATATCTATCAACTTAAAGATAATAGGTCAGATAAAACGTCAACACAAGTCAGTTACAGTTATGGCACACGCCCATTTTACTTAGTAAATGATATGGATGAAGGGCCACTAAAAAAAGAGTTGCAATCTTGCTTAGGACAAACTCCACAAAAAACAGATTTTTCTATTTCACATCGTGGCGCACCATTGCAATATCCAGAACATACTTATGATGGCTATTTAGCAGCTGCCCACATGGGTGCAGGCGTTTTAGAGTGTGACGTCGCTTTTACTAAAGATCATCAACTGGTCTGTCGCCACGCTCAAAACGACTTACATAGCACAACCAATATTTTAGCCACACCACTGGCCAATCAATGTACCCAGCCACCTAAATTTGATGCCAAGGGTAATTTGACCAATGCCAGTCAAATAGAGTGTCGCACCTCTGATATCAGCTTAGCAGAATTCAAATCCTTGCAAGGTAAAATGGATGCTGCCAACAAAGAAGCCACCAACCTCACTGACTATATGAATGCAACGCCTGCATGGCGTACAGACTTATACAGCCAAAATGGGCAGCTACTAAGTTTAGAAGAGCATATTGCATTAACCAAGTCATTAGGTCTCAAACATACGCCTGAGCTTAAAGCTCCCAGTGTCGCCATGCCTCATATTGACGCTAATGGTAATCCATATACCCAAGCAGATTATCGCCAACAGCTTATTCATGCATACCAAAATGCGGGGATCTCTGCAAAAGAGGTCTTTCCACAGTCTTTTAATCTATCAGATATACGTGCATGGATAGAAGAGACACCAGATTTTGGTGAAAATGCAGTATATTTGATTGATGATAGTAACGAAACAGCTACCAACAAAACTTTTGATAAAGATGATCCAACAACATGGAAGCATTCACCACAGCAGTTAAAAGCCATGGGAATTAATATTATTGCACCAGCTACTTGGCTATTAGTCAGCAGCGATGGTCATGGCAATATGTTACCATCTAATTACGCCAAGCAAGCTCAGGCTGCTGGACTGGAGATGATTACTTGGTCTCTTGAGCGTTCAGGACCTCTGGCCAAAGGTGGCGGCTGGTATTACACTGGGCTTGAAGATGCCATCAATAATGATGGCGATATGTTTAACTTTATTGACGTATTGGCGCAACAAGTTGGAGTGAAAGCCATTTTTTCTGATTGGCCAGCAACTGTTACTTACTATGCCAATTGCAAAGGACTATAATAAAAAATAGAACTTACGCACGAGTAGATATGATGGCAACTGCTAATCATTTATGAATCTTCTGAAGGTAGAGCCAGACGCTGCATACATAATAACCAGCCGCTTTTAAAGCCTTGAAATCGTATTTTTGCGTAAGTCCTAATAAATACAGGCTGAATGTTAAACGAAAGCTTGCAACAATCAGCATATTCATAACAATCAGCATATTCATAACAATCAGCCTGATCATCATTAGCCCAATAATGGCACACCATGGCAACAATCTTAGATCTTATCTCAAGCCCACCTCTTTGGCACCTAGTCTCTTTATTTGTGCTAGGAGTGATGGCGTTTGTGATTTCTACAATCTCAGGTGGCGGTGGTGCGCTGTTGTTAATCCCTGCTGTATCTTGGTTAACTGGTGCACCATCAGCACCTCCAATTATAAACCTTGGCACTTTTTTATCACGTCCATCACGTATGCTATTATTTTGGCATGATATTGATTGGCGCCTAAGCAAATATTATGTGCCTAGCGCCATTGCTGGTGCTTGGCTATCAGGACTGTTATTTAGCCGATTAAATGCCAGCTGGATACAGCTTGTAGTCGGTATCTTCTTGGTATCCACCTTATTCCAATACAAGTTTGGTAAAGTTGATAAGACCTTTTATATGCCAAAGCTGGGTTTTGCGCCTTTAGGTTTTTTAGTTGCTTTTATAAGCACTTTAGTGGGCGGGCTGGGTCCTGTATTAAATCCTTTTTATATGAACTCAGGCCTTAAAAAAGAAGACTTAATTGCCACCAAAACCGCCAACTCATTTTTTGTGGGTATTGCTCAAATAGGCAGTTATACTTTTTTTGGCGTGTTAACCACCCAGCTTTGGGTCTATGGCCTGGCACTAGGCATTGGCGCCATTGTTGGTAATATCATAGGTAAGCGTTTTTTAGCAGGAATGAGTATTCATCAATTTCGTATTGCCTTGTTGGTGTTAATGAGTGTCAGTGGCATGCTAATGATTGTCAAAAACCTAGATCTAATATTAACTTAAACCCAACCTATCTTGTAACAAACCATCGCAAATACCGAGCAACTTCTTCATCAACTTTCCATCAACTACCCTTGTTTATCACATATTTAAAATAAAAGAATGTGCTAAAATTCTGTTTACAATCCGTTTTCATCGCTTAGCTTTTATTTAACCTTTGATGTTTTAGGAGCTTATTCACTTACAATGACTAAGTGTGACTAGTCTTGCTGTGTATTGACGAAAAAGGTCTCTGTCAGTGACATTTATCACTCCTATTTTATCAATCCTATACAGCCTCCTAGTTTCATACTAATGAAATTTTTTTGGTATTTTATCTGGCGTTTACTATGACTTTATCCATGCCACTATCTCAATCAGGAACTACAACTCCGCCGCATATTTTAATCGTTGAAGATGATCCCGCCATCGCCACTTCATTGCGTGTCACCTTTAAGCGTGAAGGCTGGCAAGTAACTTGGTTAGATAATGCCAGTAGCGTGATCCCAACCTTAAATCATTACTATCAACAACAACAGCCTTTATCAGGCATTGTATTAGATGTGGGCTTACCTGATGGTGATGGGCTCACTCTATGCCAAGATATCCGCCGCAACGAAGATATAGGTCACTTTAACCAACTACCCATAGTTTTCTTAACCGCACGAAGCGATGAAATAGACAGAATATTGGGGCTGGAGATGGGCGGAGATGATTATTGTCCAAAACCCTTTAGCCCAAGAGAGTTGGTTGCAAGACTCAAGGCTATTTGGCGCCGTGAGCAATTAACGGCCAATGCGACCTTAGATAACCAACAGCAGCTAGATACCAAGCCTCAACAATTTGTCTTAGATTCAGGTGTTTGGCGTTATGAGCCACTGACCTATACCTTATATTGGAATGATCATAAGCTTGAGCTTAGTAACACTGAACGCAAGCTGCTATTGGCGTTATTAGCCAATCCAGATCGGGTATTTAGCCGTGAACAGCTACTTAATGCCATCAGTGATTATCCAGATCACAGGCTGGCGCGTACTATTGACAGCCACGTCAAATCAATTCGCAAACAATTAGTACAAATCAGCGACCAACAAGATGTGGAAATTATCCACACCCATCGTGGGCTAGGCTATGGACTTTGTGCATCATGAGCAAGCATCCTATTGACCCCAATAGCAGTAATGGTAGCAATAGTATTTATAGTAGCAATAGTATTCATAGTAGCAATAGCAGTAGCCAGCAACCAACAACCCCAAACTGGTATGCCAAATTACACCCGATTGGCAAAGACAGCAGCAGCCACAGCACGGATAACAAACCCAAAAAAATCCTAAATTTAAGTCTATTTTTTAGAATCTGGATTGCGGTTGGAATCATTGTCATTATTTCAGGCATTGTGGTATTTAACCAACTGTTTACCTATGTGCGTCCCATTACTCAGCAGGTGATTGAAGACACCCTAGTCGATACCTCTAAGCTACTGTCTGCCAGCTTGCAGTCTGCAGTAGAGTCTGGTGACATCTATAACCCTAGCTATCAAGCCATGCTAGATCAAGCCTTCACTACCCCATCGCTACCGACTAAAAATCCTGATAACAGCGCTTTAAGCAGCTTAAATAGCGACACTTGGTACCACCAAAAAACCCACAGTAGCTTTCGCGTTTATATTACCGATAACCACGGCATTGTTATTTATGATTCACTACCCAAGCAAGGTGATAGCATCAATCCTAAGGGCAATGCTGAAGGTGACGACTACTCAAACTGGAATGATGTCAACCTAACCTTGCAAGGCAAATACGGTGCTCGTACCACTCGAACAGATCCAGAAGATTCCGCCTCTTCTGTGATGTATGTAGCTCAGCCCATATATAGCTCAGATGGTCATCATAATATCATCGCTGTGGTCAGTGTTGGAAAACCAACCGTAACGGTATTGCCTTATTTAGATGCCACTCGCAAGCGAATGCTAAGTGCATCGCTAATCATTAGTATAGTGACCTTAATTATGGCTGGTTTGGTAGCTTGGTGGTTGCGTCAAAGCACACTTTTGGTTACTCGCTACACTCAGTCTTTGGCACAAGATACCAAAAAGCCTTATTTTTATTTGGGTCGTGAGCTTAACGAGTTGACCGATACCATTGAAAGCATGAAACACCGACTTGAAAATCGAGCTTATGTCACCGATTATGTGCACACCTTAACCCATGAGCTAAAAAGCCCGCTGACCGCCATCCGTGCCAGTGGTGAGCTATTAGAAGAAACTGACTTAGACAGTGAAGATCGGCAGATGCTAAGTCAAACCATCACTGAACAAAGCATCAAACTGCACTCATTAATAGATCGTTTATTGCTATTGGCAAAAATTGAACAGCCTAACTTTCGACTAGCAATTCAACCCATTCATCCTGACGCTCTGATTAAAACCTTGGTTGCTGGGTGTAAAATGCAACGCCAATACCAGCATCTGGAAATTGACTATCAAAGTACACTGGATCTGCCAGAACATAGTATGATACTTGCCGATGAGTTTTGGCTCACTCAAGCACTGCAAAATGTGCTGGATAATGCCTTGTATTTTGCTCATAACAAGGTGTTAATCTGTTTGTCATCATGGCATCTAGACAAGACCCCTTATATAAAGTTATCTGTCATCAATGATGGTAATTTAATCCCAGATTATGCATTAAATAAAGTGTTTGATCGTTATTTTAGTCTGTCGCATCAGTACCAGCAAGGCTCATCACAATACAGCCAGAGTGGACAGCAAAACAATCAACCTAGCACTCGCTTACACTCGCCAGCACCCAATACGCAAGGTAAAAAAGGCACAGGACTGGGCTTAACGCTTGTAAAACAGGTCATAGAGCGCCATGGCGGTCAAGTCAGTATTCATAACTTAACATCTGCTGAAGCTGAAAATGTCAAAAAGACTATTATAGATAAGCATCACCACCATCTTGTCACTGACTCATCTATTACACATCATCAGCACCAAAAACACCTTCATCAGCAACAAAAACACCTTCATCAGCAACAACAAGTCAAAAAACAAGCCCAACTACCAATAGAAACAGGAGTTGAGCTTGTCATTTTACTACCTATTGCGCCTGCTCAATCCGTCTGAGTCTGACTGGTCGTTTAACCTTAGCATTACCTTAAACAACTGAGTTTCAAACATCTGAGTTTCAAACAACTGAGTTTCCTAACTTCAATGACTAGTCACCTTGACTTAACGGTACAATACGCTCTTTTTGACCGCTTTCGATAATGCCATGACTGCCTACCCCTTCAGGATTACTTTGTAAATAAGCGCTCATTTCAGCGATACTCTCTGCATTATCGTTGGCTAATATGCGCTGTTTGATCATCTCTACTGGTGGCACAGGCAGATTTTTTAACAGCGACAGCAACTGTTCATCATTACCTTTGGTAACCACCAGTTCAATGAGCTGACGGGCGTCAATTGGTAAGTCTGGCGTAGTCTGTGCCAACAGTGCTAAATGATAGGCACCATGCGGATCTTCATCATCCATAATGCGCCGCTCAATAGCTGTATAAGTTTCACTGGTTGCTCCACCTGCCACTCGTAATAAATGAATACATTTAAGTGAGGATTGCTCTTCTTTGTCAGCAATAGCGATAATCTTTTCTGATTGTGCTTCAAGTAATTGGCGTTGTTGTAATTGTTTGTCGTTACTCATCATTTTTTCCTAATGTTTATAAAGCGAAAGCGATAGAAAAACGGCTCTTATCGCCCAGTTGTGACTATATGTGGTGCTTATGATGATTTTATAAAGTGATCATATACAAAAACATAACAGGCCTAACTTAAGACCATCTTAGAGAGCATCTCTAATGCCATAGCCAAGAAAAAAATATAACCAATAAAAAAAGCCTTAGCATGATACTAAAGCTCTTTAACATCAACTTCTTTAACGGTATTAGCTGGCAGGACTGTGCTCTTCTACCAATGGCTTTAATTCACCTGATTGATACATTTCTAAAATAATATCAGAACCGCCCATCAACTCACCATTAATCCACAATTGTGGGAAAGTTGGCCAGTTGGCAACTTTTGGTAAAGTCGCACGAATGTCAGGGTTTTCTAAAATATTAACAAAGGCAAAAGGACGACCAATTTGAGTCAATACTTCAATAGCACGGGCAGAAAATCCGCACTGTGGAAATTGTGGCGTACCTTTCATGTATAGCAGTACTGGGTTTTCCTTAATCTGGTTACGAATTAAGGTTTCGATATCTTGTGCTTGGTCTGTCATATTAGATCCTTAGTTTTGATGGGTTTTGGTTTTAGTTTTGGGTTTAATGAACCTGTTTTTTGACAAACTGGCTATGTACTAAAACTGGCTATGTACTAAACCTACTTTTTTGAATAAGATTAGTCTTTAATGTGGGGGTTAAAATTTAAAAGTCAATTCACACCACTAGGGCGTATCTCTCCCTACTTCATCATAAGCTAGCTGTCTTTAGCAATTAATACGATAGCACTTGCAGCGATACCCTCGCCACGACCTGTAAAGCCTAGCTTTTCACTTGTGGTGGCCTTAACACTAATATTTTCTACATTGGTATCTAGATCTTCAGCTATATTGCTGCGCATCGCAAAATTATGTTTAGCAAGCTTCGGATGCTCACAAATGACGGTGATATCAGCATTAATTAGCTTAAATCCGCGCTGCTGTACAAGGGTGTAAACATGGCGTAATAGCACCCGTGAATCCAATCCAGCATTTGCCTCATCTGTATCTGGAAAATGCTGACCAATATCACCCAGTGCCAATGCACCTAATAGCGCATCTGCTAGCGCATGCAGTACCACGTCACCATCAGAGTGGGCTTTTAGGCTGTAATCATGAGGGATTTTGACTCCTGCTAATACCACATACTGCTGCTTGTTATCATATAGCAAAGCACCTTGGTGTCCATTGTGCTTATTGGCTTGTGGGGCATCCTGGTGTTGTGATTTATTTTTGTCATAAAATGCATGTACATCTAGACCTTGTCCGATTCTAATCATTATCAGCCCATATCAGTCAGGTTAATGTTATAATTTGCACAAATTCTAGCACATATTTCTTCTTTTATGATGGCTTGTAATCTAAATATGACTAACTTAAAAACAAATTTACAGCATAATTTACCACCACTTAAATTAAACGACATCAAAAACCCAGAACAAACTCGAGTGATTGTGGGTATGTCTGGTGGTGTGGATTCATCAGTTTCTGCAGTGTTATTACAACAAGCTGGCTTTTTGGTTGAAGGCCTGTTTATGAAAAACTGGGAAGAAGATGATGGTACCGAATACTGTACGGCGATGGAAGATCTAGCCGATGCACAAGCCGTGTGTGACAAAATTGGTATCAAACTACATACTGCTAACTTTGCGATGGAGTACTGGGACCGCGTATTTGAGCATTTTTTGGCCGAATACCAAGCTGGACGCACACCAAACCCAGATATTTTGTGTAACAAAGAGATTAAGTTTAAGGCCTTTTTAGATTATGCGCTGACCCTCGGTGCAGACTATATTGCCACAGGTCATTATACCCGCCGTAGCGTGAATTATCAGCGTGAAGATGGGCTTGAGGTAGCGCACTTAATGCGAGGACTGGATAATAATAAAGATCAAAGCTACTTCTTGCACGCTGTTGGTGGTGACAAAATAGCCAAAACCTTATTCCCAGTCGGTGAGTTAGAAAAACCAGAAGTACGTAAAATTGCAGAACAACATGACTTAGCTACCGCAAAGAAAAAGGACTCTACGGGTATCTGCTTTATAGGTGAGCGCCGATTCAAAGACTTCTTGCAGCAATACTTGCCAGCCAAGCCTGGCGATATCATCACGGATGACGGTGTCACTATTGGCAAACATGATGGCTTGATGTATTACACCTTGGGTCAACGTGGTGGTATTGGCATTGGTGGTGTCAAAGATCGCCCTGAAGAGCCTTGGTTTGTATTACAAAAAGATCTGACCAACAATCAGCTCATTGTCGGTCAAGGTCATGATCACCCGATGCTACTAAGTCAAAGCTTGATTGCTTATAAGCTAGACTGGGTAGAAAGGGTTGCGCCTGCAGCTATCTTTAGTGAAAAAGGTTTAAGATGCATGGCCAAAACTCGTTATCGTCAACCTGACCAATGTTGTACAGTATTTGCAGATACTAAAGACGCAAGTCGAGTTAAGGTTATCTTTGATGAGCCACAGCGCGCAGTAACACCTGGACAGTCTGCGGTATTTTATATCGGTGAGGTCTGCTTGGGTGGTGGTGTGATTGAGTCATTTGCATAGCAGACTTACAATCAACATCATCTCTAAAGTGAGTGTGCAATATCTCCTCATCCATACTGCACACTCTCCATATATACAGAACACTCTCCATATATACAGAACACTTTCCATATATACAGAACACTTTCCATCTATACTGCACTGTACATAATAGCTGGAGAGTGCATAGACTGTGTGCGCCTGCTAAAGGTACACACTTATTATACCAATATCTGAAAATTAAGATATCGAGGAAAACGAGTGCAAACACTACAAGTAGTAGGTTTAGCGAGTTTGGCAAAGATAGGTTATTTTTCAGATAAGGTATTACATGCTTATTTAGTCAAATACTGTAAGCCCTTTTTAAATAATCTGCTATACGGAGGTAACATAATACTCATTGCGTTTAGCTTGGACTGCACAAACACAGGCTTCATGTGACTCATACGCTCAAAGCCCCATTTGCCATGATAGGCGCCGATACCAGAAGCGCCCACCCCACCAAATGGCAACTCATGCTGTGCTACGTGCATAATTACTTCATTGATGGCAACTCCACCAGATACCGTATGAGTACGAACATAGTCAATATCTTTGCTATTATCACCAAAGATATATAACGCCAATGGACGTGGGCGACTGTTAACAAACTCTACTGCATCACGCAAACCATTGACATGAACTAAAGGTAAAATCGGCGCAAACAGCTCATTTTGCATAACTTGGGTATCAGGCTCTGGATTAAGCACAATCACAGGTGGCATTAAACGCGTCTCAGTGTCTGCTGCCACATCTGTTAAAGGAATTACTTGCTCTTTTGGCAAGGATGTAAGATAACCCTGCAAACGCTGAAAATTAGCATCATTAATTATTCGGGTGTAATCTGGGTTGTCACTGATATTAGGATAATGTTTTATCATCCACTCTTTTGCCATCTTGACAAATTTACTATGTAATGATGAATGTATCAGCACATAATCTGGTGCAATACAAGTCTGACCAGCATTTAAGGTTTTGCCCATCATTACCCGATTAACCACATTATCAAGGTCAGCATCATCGAGTACTATGACTGGTGACTTACCGCCTAGCTCTAAGGTAACAGGGGTTAAATTTGGTGCAGCGGCCGCCATTACTTTTTTGCCAACTTCGGTTGAACCAGTATAAAGTAGATGGTCAAAAGGCAGGCTACTAAAGGCAGCAGCAATATCAACATCACCGACTACCACCGATACCATATCTGGAGAAAAGTGCTGGGCTACTGCTTGAGCAAAGGCTTCAGCAAACAATGGCGCTGATTCACTCATCTTGATCATTACTCGGTTACCAGCAACCAGGGCATCTATCATGGGACCGATTGATAAAAATATTGGATAATTCCAAGGCGCAATCACCCCAACCAGACCCAATGGCTGCGGCTGTAATTCATTATAAGCTGGGCGAAATAGAGTTGAGATACCAGCTCTACGAGTTTTCATCCAGGATTTACCATGCTTTTTAGCATGACGAATTCCTTGAAAACTTGGAAAAAGCTCAGCAAAGTTGGTTTCATCTTGACTGCGATGACCGAAATCCTGGCTAATTGCATCGGCAAAATCTTGTTTATACTCCACCAACATCGCTTCTAGACTATCAAGTAACGCCTCTCTATCAATCCAAGAGTTGAGTGGATTTTTGCGGGTTAATCCCTGCATATGATTAAATTGTGACTGTAACTGATCAATAGTGGTGATAATACTTTGACTCATACAAATATCCTTTTAGTATGTTGCTTACGATGGTGAATTGAAATTTTTGTTGCTGGCAAGTTGAAATTTTTGTAACTTAACAAATTAACATAAAAAGTAGCTTTAGTGTGTATTAAATCAATAATTTAAATTAAGGGCAATATGATAAAAAACCAATAAACCCCCGTAATAAAATAGTGGCGTCATTTAAACAACTTTATAATAATACAACTTTTGGTTTAAATGATACCATACAGCAATCATAGGCTAAGACAAACTCTAAGCTATGGCGGCACTCACAGACTCATGATATGCTATATCCCTCAAAAAAAACAATAGTCGACTATGAAACCTATAACCCAGCACCCAAAAGCAGACACCCTTATCGTCCGCACCTTACTCAATGCCGATTATGAAAGCACCCATCAGCAAATGCTGCAAAAAACACTGGCACGTATTGACAAAAAAAAGCAAGGCATCATCACCGCAGATGAACTGTGGATTGTTGAGCATAATGACGTATATACCTTAGGTCAAGCAGGCAAAAAAGAACATATTTTGCAACACACAGACACCCCCATTATCCAAACAGACCGTGGCGGACAAGTCACTTGGCACGGCAAAGGGCAACTGGTTATCTACTGGCTAATAGACCTTAATAATCTTGGCTGGTCAGTACGTGACTTAGTGTCCCATGCTGAGCAAAGCATCGAGGATGTACTCAATGACTACTTGCAAGCAGTACAGCCTTCAAACCAGCCAAATCAGTCTCAGTTTTATGCCAAAGCTCGTCAAGACGCACCTGGAGTCTATATTTATAATCAAGATCACTTAATGCTAGGAAAAATTGCCTCGCTAGGGTTTAAAATTAAGCATGGTTTTAGCTACCATGGTATTGCATTAAATTTGACCTGTGACTTGAGTGCTTTTAACGCTATTAACCCCTGTGGATATGCTGGAATGCAGATGCTAAGACTGGCTGATTTTGTTGATTTGGTCAAGCTAGACAGCAACTTTAAACTCAATGAAACAGAAGATTCGCCAAGACTTGACGTTTCTACTTCTGAGCCAAATACCTATGCTTCCAAGCTAGACAGCAATACTAACAGCATCACAATGCTAAAAGTTACCCATGATTTATTAGCTAATATCAGACAGCGCGAAGCAGGTAATATTGCCCTACGCCGTGCGCCTGATAGCAAGCGCTAATAGACCAGGCGCTAACCGAACCAAATAAAAGCAACATACTATACTAAAAGCCATACCCTAAAAACCATATGCTAAGAGCCAGCCATACACTGCAAGCAATATACTAAGAGCAACAATATGACCACAGCCCAGATGACGGACAACCCCTCTTTTCAGCCGACACCAGAGTCTCATACTGATGCAACTGATCCGAACCTACTAACCGATCCAAATATCTTGCATCTGGATCATATTATTAGTGATCAAACTATCCCTTGGCAGATTCATAACTGCAAAATTATCGACAAGCTCGTCACCCAAGATGAAAAGCTACCCTTTATTTATCATTATGACGCCCTAACAGATGAGCTCAAAGCAGTGCGCCCGCTAACTCCAGAGCTATTAAAACAGTTTCAAACGCCGATGTACGCCAGCGAAGCCGCCCAGCTATTAACGCTAGACCCCAAACTCACCCCAACCCCTTGGCAGGCTAAAGTTACCGGTACCTTGGTGATGTTTTGTGAGCGTTTACAGCTAGCGTTACGGCTCAAGTTTACCAATACTGCTAAGACACTCGATCCTATTTATAGCAAAACCCAAGAACAAGCACTAAAGCTGGCACTACAAAACTGGCACTTTTATGGTGAGGTGTTTGTGTTATATAAAGGCAATCACCCATTAGTGATGACCCTTGATGATGACTGGCTGAGCATACCTAGTTTAGATGGCTATCAGCTATTACCAGCACAATACTCACTGGCGACTTTAGTGTTATTAGAACAACAAAAGCAACATTTACCGCAGCTAACCGAGACCATTGAGCAACGCTTACTCTAAATCATAATTTAAACTTATATATACCAAAGATTTTTTGCTTTAACCCAAATAGCTTTTATAGGTTATAATAACTTATAGCTCACTAAGGCTCTAAACACTATTTGCTTACGAGATAAAAAGCTACTTACGAAATAAAAAGCTTACGAAATAAAAAGCCCGTATTTAAGGTAAAAAAGGAAACACTATGCAATATCGCTCTAAAACCTCCACTTCAGGCCGTAACATGGCAGGCGCTCGTGCTCTTTGGCGCGCCACAGGGATGACAGATGGCGACTTTGACAAACCCATTATCGCCATTGCCAACTCCTTTACCCAATTTGTGCCTGGTCATGTACACTTAAAAGACATGGGGCAATTAGTTGCCCGTGAAATTGAACGTGTGGGTGGTGTTGCCAAAGAATTTAATACCATCGCTGTTGATGACGGTATCGCCATGGGTCACAGCGGCATGCTGTACTCGCTGCCCAGTCGTGACCTAATCGCTGACTCAGTAGAATATATGGTCAATGCCCATTGCGCAGATGCCTTGGTGTGTATTTCAAACTGTGACAAAATCACCCCTGGTATGTTAATGGCAGCCATGCGTCTTAATATTCCTGTCATTTTTGTTTCAGGGGGGCCTATGGAAGCGGGTAAAGTACTCGCTGAAGACTTAGCGCCTAGTCACAACCTTGATGCACCAGTCAACGAAAATGGCAAAAAAATCCGTAAGCTTGACTTAGTCGATGCCATGATTGATGCAGCTGATGATAATGTCAGTGATGCCGATGTACTAGAAATTGAGCGCTCAGCGTGCCCAACCTGTGGCTCCTGCTCAGGGATGTTCACCGCCAACTCTATGAACTGCTTAACCGAAGCGCTGGGTCTGTCACTGCCAGGCAACGGCTCATTATTAGCCACCCATGCCAAGCGTGAAGAACTATTTTTAGAAGCCGGTCGCCGCATTGTTGATCTAGCCAAGCGCCGTTACGAGCAAGACGATGAGTCGGTACTGCCACGCTCTATCGCCACCAAGCAGGCCTTTGAAAATGCCATGAGCCTAGATATCGCCATGGGTGGCTCAACCAACACCATTTTGCACTTATTGGCAGCGGCTCATGAAGCGGAAGTTGACTTTAAAATGGCAGACATTGACCAATTAAGTCGCCGCGTGCCCTGTCTATCAAAAGTGGCACCAGCCACTCAAAAATATCACATGGAAGATGTGCACCGTGCTGGTGGCGTATTAGGTATTTTGGCCGAGCTCAATCGTGCTGGTCTATTGCACACTGACCTGCCCACCGTCCATGCCAAAACCTTACAAGAAGCGCTTGATATGTGGGATGTGATGAATACGGATCATCCAAACCATCAAGCCGCCCGTGACTTATATATAGCTGCCCCAGGTGGCGTACGCACCACACAAGCCTTTTCACAAAATAAAGCTTGGTCGAACCTAGATATCAACCGTGAGTCTGGCTGTATTCGATCCGTTGAAAACGCCTACTCAAAAGATGGTGGACTAGCAGTATTATTCGGTAATATTGCTGAACGTGGCTGTGTGGTAAAAACGGCTGGCGTTGATGATAGTATCCTCACCTTTACTGGTCGTGCACGGGTATTTGAGTCACAAGATGATGCGGTTGACGCCATCTTGGCTGACAAAGTGGTTGCTGGCGATATCGTTATTATCCGCTATGAAGGTCCAAAAGGTGGTCCTGGCATGCAAGAGATGCTTTATCCAACCTCATATTTAAAATCAAAAGGCTTAGGCAAAGAGTGCGCCCTACTCACTGATGGTCGCTTCTCTGGCGGTACGTCAGGTCTGTCTATCGGTCATGCTAGCCCAGAAGCTGCTGAAGGCGGTGCCATTGGTCTGGTCAATGAAGGCGACACCATTCATATCGACATTCCAAATCGCAGCATCCATTTGGATGTCTCTGACAGCGAGTTGGCACGCCGCCGTGAAGAGATGGAAGCACGTGGTAGCAAAGCGTGGAAACCGGTCAACCGTGATCGTCAAGTCAGTGTTGCGCTGCGTGCTTATGCGGCCATGACCACCAGTGCCGATACTGGTGCGGTACGTGATGTGAGTCAAGTTGAGCGTTAATGCGTTAATGGTCAATGCGTTGCGTTAATGCGCCAAACTGAATCGGTTAAAGTGGCTTGTCTTTATTTATTTAAGGCAAGTCATTTTTTTTGGGTATTACACCCTCGCTACGTTCTTCCTTTGATGCAAATGTGCTGGGTGTCGTTACCTCCACACCAGCCACAGCCACAGCCACAGCCATATCTTACAAGGGTTTTCGTTATTCGCCACTTGCACAATTTGTAGGTTGGATAGAGTTTGCGACACCAAACATTTGAACGGAAGAAATGTGTTTTATTTGCATCTTGAATGTGGCCTTGGGATGCGGTTTAGCCTCGACAGTAGCGGATATCCTTGGTAAAGCACAGGGGTGCAGGCGCTTGGCTAGGGGCAGTCTCGTGGCGCAGGAATGGCGCTAGCCGGTAGCGCCTGCCCCTGTGCAAGCCAAGATATGAGCGGATGGCGGGATTGGCTCCAAAATGTGCTGGATGTGATTCAAGTATGTGATTTGCCATTATCACTGATATAAGGGGGATAAAAAAGGCCTGCAATTGCAGACCTTATTGATATGAAGATAGGTGTTGATATATAGCTTACACAGCTTGCGATAGCGCCGATAAAGCACCTTTTAACATCGCAGATACCGTGCTGGTATGGGTGCCGATGCCAGAGTAAATCTCGCCATCAACGTTAAGCTGGATATAGGCGGCAGCACTGGCATTGGTTTTGTCCGAGGTTTCATCATTGTCATCGGCGATGCTCTTAACATCCTGTGCAGGCTGACTGATGGCGTGCTCGGCATAGTTGATGATGTGTAGCTGTTTGCCAGTGTGAGCGGCTACACCATCGATAAAGGCCGATAATGGGCCGTTGCCTTTGCCTGAGACACTGACGGGCTCGCCATGCAAGGTAATTTGACCTTTAAACTCTACCTCTCCGCTAACATTATTCACGCTGTAATCTAGTAGCTCATAACCTGTGTTTTGTAGATAGGTGTTTTCAAAGGTCTCTAAGATTTCCTCATTTTTTAGCTCACGTGCCACATCTTCTGCTTTTTGTTGTACCACACGGCTAAAGTCGATCTGCATCCAGCGTGGCAAGTTAAAGCCATAGTTGCGCTGTAGGATATAGGCGACACCACCTTTACCAGACTGGCTGTTGATGCGTACCACGTCTTGATAGCCACGGCCAATGTGCGCAGGGTCAATCGGCAAGTAGGCCACATCCCAGACATTTTTGGTCTCTTCGCTGTGTTTTTCGTTGTAGTCCAGTGATTTTTTGATAGCATCCTGATGCGAGCCACTAAAGGCGGTAAATACCAATTCACCAACATAGGGATGGCGTGGGTGTACCGGTAAGTTGTTACACTCGCTAACCACTTGCACAATGCGGTTCATGTCGCTTAGATCTAGCTCAGGATCGACGCCTTGGCTGTATAAGTTCATCGCCATGATCATGATGTCCATGTTACCCGTGCGCTCACCATTGCCCAGTAGCGTACCTTCGATCCGATCTGCGCCGGCCAAGACACCCAGCTCAGCGGCGGCTACCGCACTGCCTCTGTCGTTATGGGTATGCAAGCTGATAATGACGTGTTCACGATTTTTTAGATTGCGGCAGAAGTATTCCACTTGGTCGGCATAGACGTTTGGCATCGATGACTCAACGGTGGCCGGCAAGTTAATAATCACTTGTTGCCCCTCTTCTGGCTTCCACACCTCATTGACCGCATTGACCACTTCAATGGCGTAATCTGGCTCAGTTTGGCTAAAGCTTTCTGGTGAATACTGGAACACCCACTCTGTCTCTGGGTGCTTGGCTGCATGATCTTGTAGCATTTTTGCGCCTTTGATCGCAATTTGCTTAATCTCTTCTAGGTTTTTGGCATAGACCTTGTCACGTTGCACACGGCTGGTCGAGTTATAGACGTGAACCACAGCACGGCGTACACCTTTTAGCGCCTCAAAGGTACGCTCAATAAGATGCTCACGAGCTTGAACCAAGACTTGGATCGTAACATCGTCAGGAATATGGTTTTCTTCAATCAACTTGCGGGCAAAGTCAAATTCAACTTGTGCGGCTGATGGAAAGCCGATTTCAATTTCTTTAAAGCCCACATCGACCAAGAGTTTAAAAAAATTCATTTTTTGATCAAGAGTCATTGGGTCAATGAGCGCTTGGTTACCATCACGTAAGTCGACGCTGGCCCACATTGGCGCTTTTTCAATGGTTTTATCTGGCCAAGTGCGGTCTGGCAGGTTTGGTGCAAAGGCAAACGGACGATATTTACGAAAATCAAAGGCATCAAACTTTGGCTTAATTTTGGGTTCTACCTGGCTCATGGACTGTCCTCTTCGATCTGTTGTCGGTTATTGAATGAATGATTGGGTTAATTTATGGTTTTTTTGCGATAAATATTAGCGATAAAACCAAACATACCTGCTTAACAAGCTACGCTGGTGTAACTTGTTACTATCATAGCAAAGTTTTTAAAAAACATTCCTGCAAAAAACATCCTTTTTTGGCGTATAATTAGCGAATAGCTCTAATTTTTAATTAATTACTAGTGAAAACCTCTAATTATTGTAATAAAGGCATCATATATGACCAAACCAGCAATACGTAAAACTCCAAGTCTATCCACTCGTACAAGTACCACACAAAATGATGCGCTTGACGCTTATGAAATGGACGCCACAGATCGACATATACTCGAGCTACTTCAACAAGATGCTCGCATGAGCATTACTGATATTGCTGAGGCAGTGCATTTGTCCGCCACACCCTGCGCCCGCCGTATCAAACGCCTTGAAGATGCTGGTATTATTATGGGCTATCACACCCTAGTTAATCCGCAAAAGCTGGGGTTTAGCTTAGCACTGTATATCTCGGTTAGCATGGACAGGCACACCGCAGAGCGCTTTGCTCAATTTGAACAAAAGATTCAAAGCTTTGAGGAAGTCATTAGTTGCAGCATTGTCACTGGACGTACTGAGGATTATTTGTTAAAGGTAGTGGTACGTGATATGGCACATTATGAAGAGTTTTTGTTGCATCGCCTTAATCGTATTGAAGGCGTCAGTCAAGTACACACAAGCTTTGAGCTGCGACAGGTCTTTAACCGTAGCGTACTCTGTTAAGTCTTTAGTCGCTTATAGTTGTCATCAACTTATAGCTTAGTAAACAGCTGTTAGTTATCAATAGTATTTAGCTATCAATAGTATTTAGCTATCAATAGTATATTAGGGGCTGTATCACAAGCTAATTACACAATACCTTTAGTTTGTGTTACTAATATCCGTACGTTTGGCGGGCAAACGATTTGATGCCGTTTGATAAAAAATAGCTGCCAATAATACAATGCTAATGGGAATTAACATCGCTGCATAGCCAAACTTAAAATAACCGTAAGCGCCCACCACGCCACCACCACAAAAACAATACCAAATAATAGCTTGAAATCCTAAAGTCATTTTATTAATGGGACGCCCTGCTAGCCAATTACCAATAGCAGCGCCCATATCTGAAGTCAATCCAGTTAAGTGAGTTGTACGGATAACCGCACCACTATAAGTTGCAACCATTGCATTTTGCAGGCCACAAGCTGCTGCTGCTAATAGTTGACCAAAATAGTCGTGATGAAAAAATAAAAAACAACTTAAAGCCAATAAGGCAGCTTCTACCACTAATGCCACACCGTATTGACGACCAAGACTTAACGAGCGTTGTCCAATTAACAAACCACTTAAAATAGCCCCTGCCAAAAAAGACAGCAAAGAGGCGCCAATAAACAACACTGTTGGCCAATCTAATCTAGCAAGTGCTGCTGAAAACAAACTAACATTGCCGGTGACGTGTGAGACAGATAAGTTGGTAAAGCCACTCAGTGCAATAATATTCACACAGCCTGCACTAAAGGCTAAAATAGCGCCACCAATTAATATCCAGCGAGGTAATTTGGTTATCATTATTCCCTACTTTTTAGCGTGTTATCTTTTGGTAGAGTTAGAGCTGTTGTAGGCTCATTCTTAGACTAACTCAAGATTAAGCGGTTGCCTGCCCTAACAAGCTTACTCGAGCATCATTAAACATATCCATATCTGGTGCCAACGTACGCATAAAGCGATCAAAATATAGCATCTGTTTGGTTAATAACGCAAAATCACGTGGGAAATGAATACCATGACGCTTGCCCACTTCCACAATCTCTAGCATCATCTTATTTAGCTCATCAGCTTGCTCTTTGCTATTAAAGGGCTTGCCGCTGGTATAGGTCTTATCCTCAGCCATAATACGGGTAATCATTTTTGCCAAATCACCCGCCAACTGCGCTTGATCTACTTTGCTACGCTCATGGGTCATGCCCATGTCTATCATACAGCCAGCCATAGTGACATAATCGCTTTCTTGTAGCGCTTGCATCATCCCCATACACGCCTGCCAGCTCTCTGGCGCCAGCTTACCGACGATACCAAAGTCAATAAAACCAATACGTCCATCATTAAGTAACATTAAGTTGCCAGCATGCAAGTCCGCATGAAAGCTATTGGCAAACATCAAGCTTGCAAACCACGTATTTAAAGTATCCGCCATTATCTGAGCTGGATCGTCACAATACTGGCGCATCGCCACCTCATCCACCATAGAAATACCATGCAAACGGCTCATGGTCAAAACCCGCTTGGTGCTCAGCGTCTCTATCACATCCGGTGCCACTACTCTGGTATTGCCAGTTGCCTGTAAAAACTGCTGAAAATCACGAATATTAGCCGCTTCTGCGATAAAATCGGTCTCTGCCAACATGCGGGTACGTATCTCATCAATTACAGGTGACAAACTGGCAAAACGCATCTGTGGCATTAAGCGCTCAAGCAAGCGAGTCACAGCGTGTAGCACCCCAAGATCTATCTGCATGATGACATCGACATCTGGCTTTTGTACCTTTAATACCACTTCACGGCCATCTGGCAAGGTGGCAGCGTGTACTTGGGCGATACTGGCTGAGGCCAATGGCTTGCGCTCAATATGAGCAAACAGATCATCCAAGCTTTGATTGCCTTGTAGCAGCTCTTCTTTGAGTACTTGCTCGATATATTTATAAGGTAGCGGTGTTGTTTGATCTAAAAAGCCTTGAAAGGCGATCACGTACTCACGTGGGAATAATGAAGGAGTGCTGGCAATAAACTGACCAATTTTTATATAGGTGGTACCCAGTTGTTCAAAGGTCTCACGCAATAGCACCGCATCTGGGCGCTCACCTTTTGCTACTCGTAATGCGGATAGGCCGACTACACTGGCAGTCTGGCGCACACGATTGGCAACATTAAAGGATTTTTTTAATAAATTGGGCATTGGGTTATCCGTATTTATTTCATCGAAATTCTGCTTGAACAGCGACTATCTTAGCACACCTGGCTTTAAGAGCTTGTATTCACTATTTATTACCATTAGGACATGCATAACTTATGAACACAAACTCTCACATACAGTCTCTAATTAAATATGTAAATCATGACCGCAGCGATCACAAAATTGTGCACCAGAAGCATGGCCAAACTTACCACAATTGGGACAAGTTACAGGATGCAACTGCGGGCGCATACTTTTGGTTAGTTCCGCAGTAAAGATACCCGTTGGTACCGCAATGATAGAGTAACCCGTCATCATCACCATGGTTGCAATAAACTGACCTAGTGGGGTTTTGGGTGACATATCGCCATAACCTACCGTAGTCAACGTTACTGTTGCCCAGTAAATCGATACAGGTATGCTGGTAAAGCCATTTTCTGGACCTTCAACCACATATACCACCGAACCAAAGATCATCACTAGCAATACTAAAGATAAGAAAAATACGGTAATCTTGTGCTGGCTAGTCTTTAATGCAGATGCTAAAAAACCAGCTTGCTGCATATAAGACTTTAGCTTTAATACCCGAAACACACGAAGAATACGTAAAATTCGTACGACAATCAGATACTGAACACCACCAAATATCAAACTTAAATAGCTGGGCAGTACTGATAATAAATCAACCACACCAAAAAAGCTAAACGCATAGCGAAAACGATTTGGTGCTGAGAAGAGGCGTAAGATATACTCTAAGGTAAACAAAATGGTAAAAAACCATTCTGCGTAAAAAAATATTCTTCCGTATTGCAAACGCAAATACAGCACACTATCAAGCATTACCACCGCAACACTAGCAGCAATGGCAATCAATAAGAAAATATCAAAAAACTTACCTAACGGCGTGTCCGTACCTTCAATGACAACATGAATACGATCGCGTAAGTTATTTAGCGTGTTCTTAGAGAGTTTTTTCATAAATATAGGTAACTGGTCTATAATAGCTACTCATTATACGTGAATATATTGGCAATGTTATCACTTACCCCAACTTTGTTGTTACTCAGTAGTTGTTTGTTGCCTTAGAGATTATATAGAATTCATTTTTTTGATTTTAGGCTTAGTTTTGTAGATTGTTATTCATTGTAGATTGTTATTCACTTAACCCATACACTCACTTAACCCATACACTGTTAACTATTAATTTTAATAAGGATAATTCATTATGGCAGGTCATTCTAAATGGGCAAACATCAAGCACAAGAAGGCCAAAGAAGATGCCAAGCGTGGCAAAATCTTTACCAAAATTATTCGTGAGCTGGTATCAGCAACTAAGCAAGGCGATCCAGACCCAGAAACCAACCCACGTCTGCGTGCTGCTGTTGAAAAAGCGCTGTCAGCAAATATGACCAAAGACACCATCAAGCGTGCCATCGAACGTGGTGCTGGTAACACCGAAGGCGGTGAAATGGATGAGCTGACCTATGAAGGTTACGGCGTTGGCGGTGTGGCAGTATTGGTTGAGACCATGACCGATAACGTCAACCGTACCGTCAGTGAGGTGCGTCATGCTTTCACTAAGTTTGATGGAAATTTGGGTACAGCGGGCTCGGTAGCATACTTATTTAGCAAACGTGGTGAAATTATTTTTGATGATGTGTCTTTAGAAGATGACATTATGCTGGTTGCATTAGATGCTGGCGCGCTAGATATCGAAAACGATGGTGAGTCATTACTGGTGGTCACTGAGCCTGATAACTTTGGTAAAGTAAAAGATGCTCTGACCGAAGCTGGCTTTGAATCAAGTAATGCAGAAGTCACCATGTCACCCTCGACCACAGCTCTCATTGATAATATTGAGGATGCTGAAAAAGTAATGAAGATGATTGATATGCTAGAAGATCTCGATGATGTTCAAGATGTCTATACTAACGTGGACTTCCCTGATGAGATTTTAGAGCAGTTAAGTTGAATCTTTTTTAGCCTATTAAGCTATTAAACCCTGAAAAACAGCCCACCAAGCAAAAACTGGTGGGCTGTTTTTTTGATAGCTGTGCTGTCGTTCTATGCCGCCCTTGTAGATTGTTGACTATATTTTGCTTGTTACTCTTTTACTTGTTGCTCTCTCTTTGATTGCCCTCTTTCTCTTTGATTACCCTCTTTCTCTTTGATTGCCCTCTTTGCTATTGTCCTGATTTGACTGCCATTCTAACTGCAATAACCAGCGCTTTTTGTCCAATCCACCGGTATATCCCCCTAGCCCACCATCACTGGCAATGACCCGATGACAAGGAATAACAATGCTAAATGGGTTTTTGCCATTGGCATTGGCAACCGCTCTATACGCTGTCGGTTTGCCTATATGTTGTGCAAGCGTGGCGTAGCTGATGGTGTCACCATAAGCAATCTGTCTCAATGCTTGCCACACGCTTTGTTGAAAAGCTGTGCCCATTGATAAATCTAACGGTAAATCAAATTGACAGCGCTTACCAGTTTCGTATTGGCTAAGTTGATGAATGGCGGTTAATAAGAGTAATTGGGCGGGGTTATCTTTGCTTAGGCTATTTTTATTAATGAATGAAATGTGGCTATCGGCTAGCTGATAGTGGATTTTTATCTTATTTAATGATTTTGAGCGTTGCCAGTGGTCATCGTTTAGCCAGTTGATAAACACCAGTACGGGCTTGCCGCTTGGCTCATGAGAGTGGCTTGCAAGCAGTAAGGAGTGGTTGGCAAAAGTGGTACTGGTAAGGATTAGCATGGGTTTATCGTGAATGTTTGGTGATTGTATGGATATAGGCTGTATTGATAAAGGTTTTATATATCCCACTCTCAACTTATTACAATCCGGTGTAGGCTGGCGCTTTTAGCTCAGCGAAATGTATTTATTAAGCTGATATGCTGGGCTAAAGCACCAGCCTACGCAAAGCGTTGAGAGTGGGGTTTTTATAAGCTGAGGGTGGACTGAAGGTGCGGTTTAGCCTCGATTGTAGCGGATATACTTGGTGACGCACAGGGTTGCAGGCGCTTGGCTAGAGGTGGTATCGCTGAGTCAGGAACACATCTAGCCTTAGCGCCTGCCCCTGTGCAAACCAAGATAGTAGCGAAAAGCGAGATGAGCTACTATTTATCCATCTTTATTATACGCTTTGTTATGCGTTACTCGTCAGTCTCAAATAAGGCGGCAACAAATTGCTTGGGACTAAAGGCGCGTAGGTCATCAATCGACTCGCCAACGCCAATATAGCGAATGGGAATGTCGGTGGTATTGGCAATATTGAACACCACACCGCCTTTGGCAGTGCCGTCAAGTTTGGTAATAGTGATGCCAGTTAAAGGTACGGCGTCATTGAAAATTTGCACCTGATTGATGGCATTTTGACCGGTGCCAGCGTCTAGCACAATCATGCCTTCGTGCGGTGCGGTAGGGTCGGCTTTGCGCATAACACGCACCACTTTTTTTAGCTCGTCCATCAAGTAGGTTTTGTTTTGTAGACGTCCTGCGGTATCGGCTATGAGCACATCGATATTTTTGGCTTTGGCAGATTGCATCGCATCGAATACCACTGAGGCACTATCGGCACCATGACCTTGCGCTACCACAGGAATGTTATTGCGCTCGCCCCAGACCTGTAACTGCTCGGTGGCAGCGGCACGGAAGGTGTCACCTGCGGCAAGCATCACTGACTTGCCTTCTGCTTGTAAACGCTTGGCAAGCTTACCAATAGTGGTCGTTTTGCCGACACCGTTGACCCCTACCACTAGGATTACAAAGGGTTTTTTGCTGGTATCAATAATCAGTGGCGCAACTTTGGGCTCTAATATTTCTACCAGCTCTTTTTGAAGTGCTTTATATAAAGAGTGGGAGTAAATCAAGTCGCCACGGGCGGCTTGCTCAGTGAGGCTTTTGATAATTTTATTGGTTGCATCTACCCCAATATCGGCAACCAGTAGCTGGTCTTCGACCTCTTCTAACAGCTCATCATCAATCTCTTTGCCGCCGATAAGGATGTTGGCGACCCCTTCGGCTAGGTTTTTGCGTGATTTTGTCAGTCCTGACTTCATGCGTGCAAACCAACCGCCACGCTTTTTGTTCTGTGCTGATTGCTCAGACGCATCTTGTGGCTTAGGCTGTGATTCAGGGGCTGGCGTGATCGCTTGGGTAGGCTCAGGCTCAGCAGTTGGCTGTGATTGCGCTTGTGGTACTGCTCCTGATTTGGTTTCTGGCTGTTGCGACTGTGCCACTCGTGGGGTCTCGATAATGCCAATGTCTGGCGTTACTGGCAGGCTCGGTAAGGTGATGTCATCGTCATCTAGCTCATCTAAGCTACCATCTAAATCTATGACGACTCGAGTTGGGTTGTTTGTATTGTTCATGGACGTCTCTTGTTAGGTTTATGATTATAAAGTGATGGTTTGGTTGATATAAAACCTGATAATGCTTAGTTTATCATAACTCGGGCATGGCTTGAGCTTGATAACTGTTTATAATAGGGATGAGTTGGCTTAGAGAATCTAATAATTGTTTGCTAGGAGTTACTAAAATATTAGAAGGTGCTTTTACAGTTGGTGTTTTTATTTATTGCGTATAAAGAGCAGTTTAAACAGAAGGTAATGCCTTTTTATGAACTTTGGGGAGTTTAAAACTATATCTGTTTAATTTTGTCGGATTACTTATAAAAATTTAAAAGCCACTTTTTTCAAAGTAATTTCAAAAAAAAATTTGACAACAAAAATTTAGCCTATATAATACGCACCTACATTCAGAGGATATATGGTTCTTTTGTTTGTTGTAAGTTAGATTTTTTGGAAATCCTATTTAAAGGATTTCCCTTGTAAGATCTAGCAGGAATTTAAGTTATCAGAAAATCCCCTCTAAGGGATTTTCTCTTGCGCAATCTATCTTTAATAGATGTTGCAAGGTATTTGGCTTTTAGCCAAGCACAGCTTGGCTCTTGCGAAGCTAAAAAGGTAGTGACTCTTTATAGTCATTAAAGGTATTTAAGTTATCAGAAAATCCCCTCTAAGGGATTTTCTCTTGCGCAAGGGATGAAGCAGTGCTTCATCTGTATCCTTGCTCAGGGTGATTAGCTCAGTTGGTAGAGCGTCTGCCTTACACGCAGAATGTCGGCAGTTCGAGCCTGTCATCACCCACCACTCTTTTATTGAGTAAACCACTTATTTTAGAAAGTGGCTAAATATTCTAAAGCGACTAGCAGCGGTAGTTCAGTTGGTTAGAATACCGGCCTGTCACGCCGGGGGTCGCGGGTTCGAGTCCCGTCCGCTGCGCCATATTTAAAACTTAAGTTAT
This sequence comes from Psychrobacter lutiphocae DSM 21542, assembly GCF_000382145.1. Lineage (GTDB taxonomy): Bacteria > Pseudomonadota > Gammaproteobacteria > Pseudomonadales > Moraxellaceae > Psychrobacter > Psychrobacter lutiphocae. The sequence goes on along the minus strand of NZ_KB907624.1, from coordinate 35,170 downwards.
CTTTTAATTAAGTACAAAGTTTCAACCCTAAGCGTTCATTTGCTTAGGGTTTTTTTTGTGGGTGGTGGTTTTGCTTAGCCTTATAATACGTAGTTTTTAGGCTATAACTAATAAACATTACTATTTATTTTGTGGATTCTTATAGGCTTTGATATTCACTAGAACTGATTATTGGCTAATTAGCATTACTAATAAGAGGAGTTACGCTCAGCTTTATAACAAGACTGACTCAATGTGATATTTAAACGATAACTGATATTATAATTTAACTAACACCATCATTTAACTGAGGCTGTAATTTGGACGACAATTACTGTCGCCTATTGTGTTGGTTGCTATTGTCTGTGTGTCACTTTTTGTTTATCATCAATTAATGCAGATATTAATAAAGATGTTAATTAAAAAGTGACTTCAAGGACGACTCATGCCAGCCAAAAACCCCTACCTTGACACCAGCTTTGTCTCCTCAGATCTAAAGACCATCTTGCACTCCAAACGTGCCAATATCTACTATTTATCTCACTGTCGCATCCTTCAGAAAGATGGTAGGGTGCTGTACCTCACCGAAGAAGACAAAGCCAATCAATACTTTAACATCCCCATCGCCAACACCACCTCCCTACTTCTCGGCACAGGCACCTCCATCACCCAAGCCGCCATGCGCTTGCTATCACAAGCTGGCGTACTCGTCGGTTTTTGTGGCGGTGGTGGTACGCCGCTGTTTATGGGTAGCGAGAAAGAAATCTTTGTCGAATGGCTGACCCCACAAAGCGAATACCGACCTACTGAATACATTCAAGGCTGGATGAGCTGGTGGTTTGATGATGACAAACGTCTGCAAGCGGCTCAACTCATGCAACTGGCACGCATCGAATTTTTACGCTCCGTATGGCAGCGCAACAAAGCATTCAAACAACATGGCTTTGACAGCCAGCAACCAGATATCACAAGCTTACTAGATAAGCACCAAAGCCAAATTTCGTTGCAAAATAGCGTCATGCACCTACTGCAACTAGAGGCCCGCTTAACCAAATCTTTGTACAAAGTGGCCGCAGAAAATACCAATTATAATGGCTTTAGCAGAGAGCACGACGGACTTGATAAAGCCAATGCATTCCTAAATCATGGCAATTATCTAGCTTACGGGCTTGGCGCAACCACTGCTTGGGTGCTCGGCATCCCCCATGGCTTTGCGGTGATGCATGGTAAAACCAGACGTGGCGCATTGGTATTTGATATCGCTGACATTGTGAAGGATGCGCTGGTGTTACCACTGTCCTTTATTTGCGCTAGCGAAAACCGCAGCGAGCAAGAGTTTCGCCAAGAGTGCTTAAACTACTTTACTCAATATAAGGCGCTTGATGAGATGTTCGATGTGGTTAAGGGATTGGCATTAAAAACCGATTGGAATTAAGCCGCTAGCTTTTAAACTGCTACTTGTTGAACAGCTCGTTTTGTAGCTTATCCTGCCATACGCTACTATCTTGCTTGCCACTTGGGCGGTGACTAATAGCCAGCAGTGTTCCTGTTATCTCGATACCCCTTCTGGCTAAGTCACCGCAACCAAGTGGTCAAGCAAGTATATCCGCTACTGTCAGGGCTAAACCGCTCTATATATTCAAACTTATTTTGAAATACAGAGCTTTAACATCTAAATCCAAAAAAACATAAATAATCGAAGACATCGCTCAAGGAAACCCCCATGCTCGTCACCCTCGTCTCTCAATGTGAGAAAAAAGCCTTAAAGCGTACTCGGCGTATTTTGGATGCCTTTGCCAATCGTATTGGCGATAATGTGTGGCAAACGGCGATTACCGAAGAGGGTTTGGTTACAGTTAAAAAGCTATTAAGACAATCAGCAACCCGCTCAACGGCGGTTAGTTGCCACCGAGTGCGTACCCGCCAACGTACTGAGCTGGTTTGGATTGTGGGTAATAAACGTAAATTTAATGAAGTGGGGATTGTGCCGGTTAACTGGACCGAAGATGATATAACGGCTTATCAAGACAGTTTTGAGTGGAAAAGTTTACCCCTAATTCAATATGCCAGTGCTATAGCAGGTTTATTCCATGATTTTGGCAAAGCTAATAAATTATTTCAAGATAAAATAAATCCTAATCTTAAAACAGAGACTTTTGAACCTTATCGCCATGAGTGGGTGTCGTTAAGATTATTTGAGGCTTTTGTTAGAGATAACGACGATGAAACATGGCTAAATAAATTAGCGAATGGTCACTTTGAGAATACGACTAATATATACCGTGATGGTATTGATAAAATTTCAATAGAAAATCGTAATCCATTTAATAGATTACCTCCTTTTGCTCAACTGGTCGCATGGCTGATTGTGTCGCATCATAAACTGCCTATTTATCCTCAATACAAAAACAACCTTGAAAATAAAAATAAAAACAATCTTAAAGACCCTCTACCACTATTTGAGGATATACCTAAGTGGTTTAAGTATTTTAAAGATTTTTGGAACTCACCTAATTGTGTTGATGATGAGCAAGCATCACGTATCAAAGACAATTGGTCATTTAATGAAAATACTCTACCTTATCATAGTCATCAATGGCGCTCTCATGCCTGCTTAATAGCAAGTGAAGCAAAAGGTGAATTACAACCCTACCTAAATAGTCTAACTCATCGGGAAGATGCCACACCTAAACTTAGCCTATTACATGATAGATTATTTAGCACTCACCTATCACGTTTGGCTTTGATGATGGCAGACCATTATGTTTCCTCATTAGATATTGAAACCAGTAAGAGCGCTCGGCATTTAGGTAAATATAAAGATGATAGATATAGCGTTTACGCCAATACCGATTGGGATGAAAATGACACCAAAGTTTATAAACAACAGCTTGACCAGCACCTCGTCGGCGTGGGTCGAGAAGCTGAAGAAATTAGTAAAAACCTACCTCGCCTAAAGCGTGAGTTAAACGGCTTACTCGATAATGACTTTTTGGCAAACTTACTTAAAGATAACCTTAAGGAGCAAAATCTAACTAAAGATAAAGCAAAGCTACTGGTTGAAAAGTTTAGCTGGCAAGACGATGCACAAAAGCTCGCTAAATCAATAGGTAGTAACACAGATAAAAATGGGTTTTTTGGCATCAATATGGCGTCTACTGGTAGTGGTAAAACGCTTTGTAACGCTAAAATCCTCTATGCTATCGGACAACAAACAGGACGGGTTCGCTTTAATGTTGCGCTTGGACTTAGAACTCTAACCTTACAGACTGGTAAAGAGTTTCAAGAAGTCATGAAACTAACTGAAGAAGATTTATCTATTGCCGTAGGCGGTATTACAGTAAAAGCTTTATTTGAGAAAAATCAAAATAAGCATCAAGATTCTGTAAAGAAAGAAGACACTGAAACGCTAGGCAGTGAATCTGCTGATGATTTTATTAATGCAGAGCTTTATCTCGACTATCAAGGTAAAGTAACCAATCATCCTTTAACCAAATGGACTAAAAATAAACCTCGTATCAATAAGCTATTATTACCTCCAGTTTTAGTTTGTACCATTGACCATTTAATTCCTGCTACAGAAGGCATTAGAGGCGGGCAACAAATTGCCCCCATGCTTCGACTTCTAACTAGTGACTTAATCCTCGATGAACCTGATGACTTTGGATTAAGCGATTTACCAGCGTTATGTAGACTTATCCACTGGTCGGCAATGCTAGGTAGCCGTGTGCTTTTATCAACCGCTACCATGCCCCCTGCTCTAGTTTTTGCCTGTTTTGAAGCTTATAAAAGTGGTTGGAAAGAATATGCGAAAGCAAATATTGCGGATTGGGACAATAACATTCAATGCGCTTGGTTTGACGAAACCCAAAAGCCAATTGAAGCTTTGATTGAATTTGATAATTTCAAAGGATTTAAGACTGCCCATGAAAAATTTGTTACTACTCGTATAAACGCTCTAAAAAAGCTACCGCCAAAGCGTATTGGTAAAATCGCAATTATAAATGAAGATGCTACTTTAACTGCTCATGAAAATATGGCAAATACAATCTATGATGAAATTAGCCAGCTTCACCAAGCTCATCATCTAAGCAAAGATAACAAGCATGTCTCAATCGGGTTGGTTCGTATGGCAAATATTGATCCCTTGATACAAGTTGCTAAATATCTATTGGCAAAGGATGCACCCAAAGATACCATCATTCATTATTGTATTTATCACAGTCGTTTTCCCCTAGCTATTCGCTCTCACATTGAACAAAACCTTGATACCATATTGAAGCGTAAAGACCCTAAGCAAATTTGGACTATTGATAAAGGAGTTGGCGCAAACATCAATTCAAGCTCGCATACACATCATGTATTTGTCGTTTTAGCATCGCCTGTTGCCGAAGTTGGACGTGACCATGATTATGATTGGGCGATAGTTGAGCCTAGCTCTATTCGCTCAATGGTGCAGTTGGCTGGTCGAGTATTGCGTCATCGAGACCACCATCCTACATCTGCTAATATTAGCTTGCTCAATAAAAATGTTAGAGCCTTAAAAAACGAAGAAAAATGTTTTGTTAAACCTGGATTCGAGCAAAAAAAATTAAAATTAACTGACCACGATTTAAGCAATGTTTTACAAGAAGCCAATTATTTAAGCATTGATTCAACTTCGAAAATTATTAATCCTGTTAATTTCCAACCTAACAATCCTAAAACCCAGTATCTTGATGAACTTGAACACAAAGCATTACACAGACAACTGCTTCATGATACACAAACTCATCAACATGCTTCTAACTGGTGGAAACATCATCCGCATTGGAGTGGTGAAATCCAACGCCAACAGCGTTTTAGAAAGTCAGTTAAAAGTGATTCATATCACTTATGGTTAACAGATACGTTTATTAAGCCTACCTTTAAATGGGCTAACCCTGATGAGCATGACCCTACCAAACGTTTTCATCCAGCTAAAAACGTAGGTGTTACTTTTCATATTAAAGATAATGACGAATTATTAAAAGGTGCTGGTAATAAATTCTGGTTTGATTTAAACCCTTTATCTGTTTATCAAAAGCTTATTGAAGATTTCTCTAATGAAGATAAAAACTACGATTTAGAGAGTATCAGTCAGAAGTTTGGTGAAATAAAACCATCACCCTATCAAAATGATAACGTACCCTTTATTTATCAGTATCAGTTAGGCTTATATCAAGAACAATGACTCGATATCTTTATATTAAGCCACCTGTGCGGTGGTAAAAGAATTTTACTAAGCTACTACTCTCTAAGTCACCTTAGCGGTGATAGGTGCATAATAGATTAAAAATCATATACTGTAAAATATATATTTTCTATTAATAAGCTACTACGGTTATTGTTTTTTTAAAAATCTTAATGTATTATCTTATTTAATGATTAATTAACTAAAAACTATAAGGACTTGCTATGTCATCCGAAGCGAAAAAATCTTGGCGAGACGTCATAACTCAATACATCGATGACCTAGGTGAACAAAACAAAATCGATAAAATGAAAGGTGCAATTATTGCGACCGCTTTGTTCAATCATTTAGTTACCGCCAAGGCTGATGACACTAAGCAGAATAAAGCGTTGCAAAAAGAGCTTAATAGACTGAACAAGATGTCGCTTAATGAAAGAAGTTTACCCAAAATCGAAAAAATGTATCAGGATTTTATTGATAATGAATGGATCACGTCCATTGATGACACACTCAACAAATTAAGGTCGATGACTGATTATCATCATATATGGTTACGCTATGCTTTGTTACAAATCGACTATGTCACTCCAGCGACTCATGTCGCCAAGCTTACCCATTCTAGCAGTGGTGGCTCATCAATTATGGATGAAGTTGATGATGTTAAAGCTGAATATCTTACTACTAGTTCATTAAATAATATTACCTATGATGGTGCTTATCCTAATGCCAGTTTATCCAAAATAGCTAAATTTCTATTACTGACTATAGACGACAAACCCTTAGGTAAACTGTTGAAAGCTAGCAATAGCGTACCTTTTCAAAATATTCTAAAAGAGGATGAGTTAAACGAGCTAATAACTGGTTTTAAAAATAAATTAAATCCTAAACCTAAAGCTGACTCACTTGCCAAACAAGTCTATTACCCTGTCGATGACGACTATCATTTACTGGTGGTATTAAAACCATCCTCATTGATACAAGCTATTTATGACAACTATTTCTTTAAAGATATTAGAAAAGAGCGAGATAAAGTTTACAAACAAAAAGAAAAAGGTAAATACAGCGCCGACATATTACAAAGCCTACCAAACATCGTCACTTTATCAACTGTAATGAGCCAACCTCAAAACGTATCGGTGAATAATGGCAGTCGGGGCGGTAACATTCGTTTGTTTAACAGTGCACCTCCAGTTTGGCAAAGTCAGTTAAACCCACCAATAAAATTAAAAAGTATGTTCAATGCTCGCCTACTAAACCGTTACGCTTGGGACAATATTGTAGCGCTTCGAAAAATGTTAATGACTTTTGAGAATGCAGATATTAGCTTTAAAGACCCCAACAGATTAAAAGGTATCAGTAATTGGGTGAAAGCTATCGCTCATAATGTCATTGATTACTCGCAGACCCTTGCCATATTACCTGCTGGCTGGACGAATGACTCAGAATGTAATTTGCCTATAGCCCAGCAAATATTCTTAGACTTTGATAGAAAGGATGACGAGTTTGTGAAGCTAAAACAACAAAGCGACTGGCAAGGGCAATTGGTTAAAGATTTCGTGGTCTGGCTTAACAAAGCTCTTAAAGGAAAAAATAACGAATTTATTGCCAGTAGTGAGCATAGCCGTGTTTGGCGTGATATTTTTGCAAATATACTACGAGAACACATGGAGGTTATAAATGAAGATAGTGGTGATTGGAAGAATGTTCAAAATAATGACTCTAGTATGCAACAGGAGGCTACGGTATGAAGCTGATATGTCTTAATCGCATTAAAGTACAAAATGCTAATGCGGTAGCTGGTCTGACTACAGGGTCGATTAGTCCTACTGCTATTATGGGGGTTACTCATGCGCTACAACGAAAAATGGATGACCATTTCAAAGATGACTCCTTAGAGTTATTAGGCACAGCAATGATAGTGCATGAACACCATCAGCACACCTTTAGAAACGACAATGGCGCAATCAAATTCACTCAATCACGTAACTCACCTTATTTACATGGATTGACGGATGAGAAAAAACGCAGTACCGCCTCTGTCATTGAAGAGGGCAAGATGAATGTGAATTTATCATTGTTAATTGCATACGAAGGTTTTGTTATTGATAGTGACGATGTTATTAGCTGGTTAAATACGCATTGCCGTTTATTGCGTATTGCTGGCGGTAGTATCTTAGATATTGATAACATTGATTTAATATCGATTAATGCCAGTGACGATGCGACTCAAAAACGACAATTGAGACAACTTGTACGCTCATTGCTCCCCGGCTTTGTATTATATGAGCGTGGTGACTTACTTGCCTCTCATGCCAAAGAGCAAGGGCTTGATACCTTAACTGCTTGGATTGACTTTGCCTCGCTAAAGCAATCTGCTCGACCTGAGCATACGTTACTTGATAAACACCTAGAGTACTTAGAAGATGTCTCTCTCTGGCAAACCTGGCAAAAATATTTATCAACACCCTATCACAATACTGAAATACCAACCGTTATTAGTCAATATTTCGACGGTCTTGAAGATAATAAATCACTAAAAAAACTCTTAAAACAATGGCAAGATTATATCAATCCTGATAATAAAACGGTGGCAGATTGGGAGTATGTACCCAAACCTGCTTCGGGATATTTAGTCCCTATCATGACAGGTTATAAAGCCATTAGTCCTGTTTATAAAAATGATGACGTTGACAATACTCGCGATGCTAGTACAGACGTTTGCTTTGTAGAAGCCGTACATAGCATTGGTGAATGGCAAAGTGTACACCGCATTGAAGATTTAAAGCAATTACAACAATCATTATGGTGCTATGACTACCAACCTAACTGGTATTTATGTAAGCAAAACTATCAACCTAAAGTAGATAACAATATCGACCCTTACTTGATTTAACTTACTGGAGATTTAATTATGAATATCGACCTACCAAACTTACTATCATTTGAGCGCAAGCTTGAAAATTCTGATGCGCTTATGTTTTCAGGAAACTGGGATGACAAAGATGCTAACGATTGGCAACCTATCAAAATCATTCCTCGTTTAAACCGTTCTACGCAAAGTGCTCAAGGCATTAGTGATGATAAAAAGACTCGCCCCAACCCTGTTGCATCAAGTAACGATGATGCAAACCTACCTTTAGAGCATGATACTTTAAAGGTTAGCTTCACCCTACGCCTTATCGGTAATCTAGGATTACCTTTTGCTTGTAATAGCCCCGAGTTTGAGACCGCAATTAAGCAAAAAGTTGATGAATTTAAACAAACAGATATGCTAGATGAGCTTGCCAAACGCTATGCTTATAATATAGCAAATGGTCGCTTTTTATGGCGTAACCGTGTCGGTGCTAAGAACATTACTATTAAAGTTACGATTGATAGACAAGATAGTGATGGGCAAAGCGAATCTTTAAGATTTAATGCTTACGATTATAGTTTAAATAATTTCAACGATGCTGATGAAAAAATAACTAAATTAGCAGACGCTATCAAAGAAGGTCTTGCTAGCGATACGTTTGTTTTTATTGCCGTCGATGCGTTTGTTGAACTTGGTAGCGGACAGCGTGTATTTCCATCTCAAGAAATGAACATGGGTGAAAAACGCAAAGTATTATTTAAGATTAATGACCAAGCCGCTATGCATAATGTCAAAGTTGGCAATGCTTTACGTACGGTTGATGATTGGTTTGCAGATGCTGAATTTCCTATTGCCGCAGAACCTTTTGGTGCAGTGACCCAACGTGGACAAGCTTATCGTAAAAGCAAAAATGACTTATATACTTTAATGGTTGCATGGGTAAATGATGCTGAATTAGCTGATGAGGATAAAGCTTATATCGTCGCTAACTTAATCAGAGGTGGTGTGTTTAGTAAAGGTGGCGATTAATGAAATATTATCAAGAACTCACTATTCTCCCTGATCCTGAAATCAGTGGCTACTTTATCTGGAGTAAGCTGTATAACCAGCTTCATATCGCACTGGCAGATATTAAAAACACACATAAAATTGAGACGATTGGCGTAAGCTTCCCTGACTATTACTTTGATAGTAAAAACGGTAAATCATCTAAACTGGGTAATAAACTGCGTGTGTTTGCGCCTAATAAGGAGGGTTTAGAGAATCTTAACCTTAACAAATGGCTTGAGCGTTTGACTGACTATGTGCATATTAAGCCCATAAAAGATGTGCCTGATAAAATAGAGGGTTACTTAAGCGTTCATCGCTACCGCTTTAAACCAGTTGAAATACAAGCAAGGTCATTGGCTAAAAAATTAGGAATTAGTTTAGATGATGCGATGGCAACAATCGCTAAACGAAAGCCCGAAAAGCCAGTGCCCTACATTAGGCTAATGAGCGAAACCAATAAATCGCCATATATGCTTAAGGTATTACAACAACCTGCTGACAAACCAACACTGGGAGAGTTTAATACTTATGGTATGAATGGCATGAGTGATAATATCACTGTACCACATTGGTAAAATAGCTTTTATAGTTATAAAACTAGGTAATGACGAATGACCCAAAAAGAGGATGTAAAAAACCCTCTTTTTGACCTATTTAAAAACTTGTAATAGAATCAAAGAGTTATGATATAGTCAAAGAAAGAGGGTAAAAACAGGGTTTTTACCCTCTAAGCATTGTCATAACTCACTTTTTTGAGGTATAATTCCTCTTCACCACCGCACAGGTGGCTTAGAAATACGTCTTCCGGCATCTTCTCTCTGTGTGTAGCTTCACCACCGCACAGGTGGCTTAGAAATCACGGCATACCAACTCAAAACCAAGTTGATTCTTCACCACCGCACAGGTGGCTTAGAAATTAATCACTTTATGCTTATAATTATATTATATCTTCACCACCGCACAGGTGGCTTAGAAATTAATCACTTTATGCTTATAATTATATTATATCTTCACCACCGCACAGGTGGCTTAGAAACCCGAACAGCTACCAACTGTTCGAGGGATTCTGCTTCACCACCGCACAGGTGGCTTAGAAATAACTGTTTATTAATACTACTCCTTGAACCTTCTTCACCACCGCACAGGTGGCTTAGAAACACAGCAAGCAAATGGGGCAAACACTGCTTGACTTCACCACCGCACAGGTGGCTTAGAAATGTTCTATAATTCTCATAATCTATTACTCCCACTTCACCACCGCACAGGTGGCTTAGAAATCTACCGTGATGATTTTAGATAGGGTTTCTTGCTTCACCACCGCACAGGTGGCTTAGAAATCCTGAGGATATAGCTCATACTGAGCAAAGTCCTTCACCACCGCACAGGTGGCTTAGAAAACTCGCAAGCTGGAACGCTTGGAAAGCGGTAGCTTCACCACCGCACAGGTGGCTTAGAAAAATGCCCCTAGAGTCTTAATAGCTTTCACATCCTTCACCACCGCACAGGTGGCTTAGAAAAGTTTTACGATGCGCTTAGCACAACTACTGTACTTCACCACCGCACAGGTGGCTTAGAAAAATCGTGTGATAGACCTTATCGAATTCACCTTCTTCACCACCGCACAGGTGGCTTAGAAATTTGAGGTTGTTGATAGCAATGGTAGTGTCCACTTCACCACCGCACAGGTGGCTTAGAAAAACGTGGATTTAAAACATGGGCGAGCCTTCCACTTCACCACCGCACAGGTGGCTTAGAAAACCTGATTCAGGGCTGTAAGCGACGTTTATTCCTTCACCACCGCACAGGTGGCTTAGAAAAGTATTCATAATTGTTAATATCACAAACTTGGCTTCACCACCGCACAGGTGGCTTAGAAATCAAGCGAATTGGTGGCGATTGCAAATACAGACTTCACCACCGCACAGGTGGCTTAGAAAAAACGAATAAACACCTTCACTCTCACTATCATCTTCACCACCGCACAGGTGGCTTAGAAATATCGACGAGCAAGAACGCATCAAACGCAAGCCTTCACCACCGCACAGGTGGCTTAGAAAGACCAGCATACGAAAAGCAGTCGCTCTAAACCCTTCACCACCGCACAGGTGGCTTAGAAATTACCCTTAGTTGATATGAATATTATATTCCTCTTCACCACCGCACAGGTGGCTTAGAAAATGAGTTGATTTTGGTTTGATAGCTTGGAATTCTTCACCACCGCACAGGTGGCTTAGAAATGCTTTGAATTTAGTGACCTTCACAAAGACGACTTCACCACCGCACAGGTGGCTTAGAAACATCTGTTGTTGCTATTACCCAGTCTGTCCAGCTTCACCACCGCACAGGTGGCTTAGAAATTCAATCAGTGCATTAGACTTTGATATAACAATCTTCACCACCGCACAGGTGGCTTAGAAAACACGTCAGCAGGGACTTTGTATTTTTTTAAGCTTCACCACCGCACAGGTGGCTTAGAAATGCTTAGAAAGTGAATCTAGCTTTGAGAAGTTACTTCACCACCGCACAGGTGGCTTATGAGAGCCGTTAAAACCACTTGAAATTAGCCACTGCAATTTAACTTCGAGCATAGCTCTACGTCTTGCGCATCGGGCAAGTATGCCCCACATACTTGCTATTCCTCGCTCACGCAAGGGAAATCCTTTGAATAGGATTTCCAAAGAGTCTAACACCCAGCTAAACTTGATAAAATAAAACCACCGCACAGGTGGCTGGTTGCGTTCGTTTGGATACTCTGTGACCTTTTATGTTGAGGCTTTGAGTGTGAATTGAAGGTGCGGTTTAGCCTCGATTGTAGCGGTTATCCTTGGGTGACCACTGGCTTGCAGTGACTTAGCTAGGTGTGGTCGCTCGAATGTTGGAACATGCCTAGCGAGTAGTCACTGCGCCAGTGGGTGCGCAAGATAATAGCGAAAAGCGAGATTGGCTCTTGTTATATTTGGTTAGGTTTAAAAAAACCTGCCTTGATCTCAAGACAGGTTGTTTGTGATGATAAGTGTTTGGGGGTGGTTTAGGAGGCTTCGTCTTCTGGTACGCCAGTCATATCGACTGGAGTGTCAGTGATGACTTGGACGTTGCCTTGTTTGTTTTTGGCTTTGTCGTTGCGTTGTTGTTGTAGGTATTGTAAGTATTCTTCGGTGATATTACCTGTGATGTATTTTCCATCAAATACGGCACAGTCAAAGCCTTCGACTTTGCTGTGCTTGGTGTCTTGTACTGCGTCAACTAGGTCGTCTAGTTCTTGGAAAATAAGGCGGTCAGCACCGATAATCTGGCGTACTTCTTCTACGCTATGTCCTGAGGCGATGAGCTCTTGGCGTACTGGCATGTCGATGCCGTAAACATTGGGGAATTTGACTGGTGGTGCTGCGCTGGCAAAAAATACTTTGTTGGCGCCAGCGTCACGTGCCATTTGGATGATTTCTTGGCAGGTGGTGCCTCGGACGATTGAGTCATCGACCAATAAAACGTTTTTGTTTTTGAATTCTAGGGGTACTGCATTTAGCTTTTGACGTACTGATTTTTTGCGCTGTTGTTGACCTGGCATGATGAAAGTGCGGCCAATGTAGCGGTTTTTCATAAAGCCTTCACGATATTTGATATTTAAGTTGAGCGCTAGCTCCATTGCTGAGGTGCGTGAGGTGTCTGGTATGGGGATGACGACGTCTATATCGTGATCTTCACCCCATTCATGGCGAATTTTTTGTGCTAGTTTTTCGCCCATGCGTAGGCGGGCTTTATAGACGGAGATGTTGTCGATGATGGAGTCTGGACGGGCAAAATATACATACTCGAACATACATGGGGTGTGTTCCTTGGGTTCGATACACTGATGGGTATGTAGGTTGTTTTCTAAGTCAATAAAGATGGCTTCGCCAGGCTTGACGTCACGCACGACTTTGAAGCCTGAGCCAGTTAAGGCAACTGACTCTGAGGCGACCATATATTCTGTGCCACCATCTGCTGCTAGGCGTTCACCATAAATGAGTGGGCGAATGCCGTTAGGATCTCGAAAGGCAATCAAGCCTTGACCGGTGATCAAGGCCACGACTGCATAGGCACCCTCGATGCGCTTATACATGGAGCTTATGCCAGTGAAAATGTCTTGGGGGGTTGGTTTGGTTTTACCCAGTGCTTGAATTTCATGCGCCAATACATTTAATAGTACCTCTGAGTCTGAGTTGGTATTAAGGTGGCGCAAGTCATCCTGATATAGCTCTTTGGCAAGCGTTTCGGCATTGGTTAGGTTGCCATTATGCGCCAGCGTTATGCCATAAGGAGAATTGACGTAAAAGGGCTGTGCCTCTGCGCTACTTGAGGTGCCAGCGGTGGGGTATCTAACGTGGCCAACGCCAAAATCACCAACCAATCGCACCATATGGCGCGTCATAAATACATCACGCACCATGCCGTTGTCTTTACGTAGGAAAAAACGCCCATCTTTCATGGTCACAATACCAGCGGCATCTTGACCCCTGTGTTGTAGTACTGTCAAAGCATCGTATAACATCTGATTGACTGGTTCGTGCGCTGCGATACCTACAACTCCACACATACTCTATCCTTTTAAAAAAGTCTTTATTGGTTAGAAGATTAATTTAGTGGTGGCTAAATCAAACTTATTACTGAGGTTATCAGCTTGTAACTGAGACCGGCTATACGGACACGCTTTCTTTATGTGATGTGGCGCTATGCCTAACATAAAGCACTGCGTTTAATAAGTATTAGCTTGGTCATCTATTGCATCAACGTCTTGTTCGGGCATGTCAATTTGTTCCCATGCACCGCTTAATACGTCAGCTGCAAATTCTTGGGCAAAAGGAGCATATGGCATTAGCTCTGGTGCCATAATTGATGATTGCCACATGGAGGTTGTCATCAGTGCTGGCGCTGAGACACTCAGCAATACCAACACCACTAAAATATTTTTGGCAGCACCCAAAATACCACCCAAAAACTTGTCGACAAAGCCAAGTTTTAGGCTGTTAACTATGCCAGATACTATTAAGGTAAATAGCTGGATGACCAGTAACACTACCAGCACCACTACTAAAAACCCAGCGCCCATTTGCAACACAGGTGATTGTACAACCCCTGCCAAATGCGGTGCCACATCATCTGCCAAACGGGTGGCCGCCAATAAGGCGATAAACCAACCCACTAAGGAGATAGAGCTACGAATAAAGCCGGCAGCAAAGCCTCGCCACAATCCAAATAAAACAATTAGGGCAATAATGATATCTATCGCACCCATAATCTATCTCTGCTGACTGTCACGATGACTGGCAATGGCTTCGATACATTGTTGTACCAATTTTGGCCCCTTATAAATCATACCGCTATACAGTTGTATCATTTGTGCGCCTGCTTTAATTTTGCGTACTGCCTTATCACTACTATCAATACCACCAACGCCTATAATTGGTAACTTACCTTCCAATCGTTCGGCAAATTGTTCGATAATTTGGTTACTTAGATGCCCCACAGGACGACCAGATAATCCACCAGCTTCATCACCATAACGTAAGTCTTCAACACCCGTACGACTTAAAGTGGTATTGGTTGCAATCAAGCCGTCAATATCAAAATCAATCAGTTGCTGGGCAATATAATCTACTTGCTCGGTTGTTAAGTCTGGCGCAACTTTTAGCACCATAGGCACATAAAAGCCATATTCGGTTGCCAACTGGTTATGACGAGTTTTGATCGCATCTAACAGCTCGGTTAATGCATCACCACTTTGTAAATCACGTAGATTTTTGGTATTTGGTGATGAGATATTTATGGTGATATACGAGGCATATGGATAAACACGCTCAAGACAATATATATAGTCATTAGCTGCATTTTCAACGGGTGTCACAGCATTTTTTCCAATATTAATACCGATAACCCCTTGATATTTGCACTTTTTTACATTGTTAACCAGATGCTCAACGCCTAAGTTATTAAACCCCATACGGTTGATAATCGCACCAGCCTCTTTTATTCTAAACAATCTCGGTTTGTCATTACCTGCTTGTGGCTTTGGAGTGACTGTGCCTATTTCAAGGTAGCCAAAACCCAGCTCGGCTAAGGCATCAATATAATCCCCGTTTTTATCCAGACCTGCCGCCAACCCGACTGGGTTGGAAAATTGAATACCCATACACTGAGTCGGCAATGACTGCTGAGAATAAATAAAGCCAAGCGCATGCGCTTTATGGGCTTTGTCAAGTAATTTTAATGTTAGGTCATGGGCGTGCTCTGGATCTAAATTGAATAAAAAAGGACGTAATAAGGCATAAGACATAACGTTGGGTAACCTGTTATGGATAAGTGATTTATAAGGAGCAGCTCAGATCAAGTTAATCATGCTATTTGCGCTACTCACGCAAAGACGATACTAAAACACAGACGATTATAACAGCATAACTGATGCAATTCATTGGTTTGTCATAACAAAAAATAACCTAAAAAGTCGCAATAAAGCTGTACTTCACACAGATTAAGCGACAGGTCTATGATCTGTTAACGCAATCCAACCTTTAACAATGCGATAAATATACCAAACAAAAGAAAATAAAAACATTGCACCACCGACCACACTCATCAGCACTGAGCCAATCGCCACGCCACTGCTGTCAGCAAAAATGCCGATACCTAAACCACCTAAGCCTAACAGCGCAACAAATAAGCCACCATAGACTAAAATCAGGCTATACCAAAAAGTTTTTATCTGCCAATCAAAGTGCGTCGCTAGCCAGCTTTGCTCTGCCTCACCACGGCGGGCATAATTCATAACAATTGGCACAATCCATAGTAAGCCAGCTGAGAATAGACTAAGAGCGTATAGCAAATAGCTCAGATGGTTATAACGCACTAAAGAGGCTTGTTGCTTGAGCGTCAGTTGCTTGTTAGATGCGGATACAGATTGCTGGTTTAGTATAGACAACTGATGTAGTCGCTGCCGTTCTACTTCTTGCTCTTTTATCAGCATGAATGGATCGGAAGTGGTCAAGTCCGCATCTTTGAAGCGAGTGGTGTGTGTGGTTGCTGAGTTAATAGAACCTACTGCTTTAAAAGCATCTGGTGGCTCAAGCGGATTGCGCTCAGGCTGCAATTGAGAGTCTTGCTGTTTATAGCTGTTGTTGTCATTGTTAGCGGTCATAGGTATCCATCATTATTATCAATTAGTCACTCAGCCAGTTGACTCAACGCGCGATAGGCTCAACACGATCTATCTCGATGCCCATATCCGCAGCTATCAGCTCAGTTTCAAATACTCTAGCCTCTGCCAGTCCATAGGCTTCTGCCGACTGAGCGGTTAACAATCCAGCCATTTTGGCCACGATAGGCATATGGCAGACTACCAGCACACACTGCAATGGACTAAGATCCTGCGCTTTGTATATCTCATTCGCCTCTAAGGTTAAGTTTAGCAAGGCGTGCAAGGCTTTTAGCGGATTGGCATCAGGGGTAATGCTTTCTAGCTCAATCACAGGGGTGAAATTAGCACTTAGTGCCAACTCAACGCTAGAAGCATGAGGCACTTGTGGCTGGTTTAAAGTAAATGCTTCTAGGGTCTGTTTGGCTCTAATATAAGGGCTAACCACATACAAATCTGGCTGATAATGCTTAAAAATGGCTTCCGCTGTTTGTTGCGCTTGTTGTCTGCCCACTGCCGTCAGTTGCCTTTCGGCATCACTATTAACTGGGGTGTTATCGGCATTATAATAACCTGCCTGCCCATGACGCATTAAGATAAGCTGCATTGCCCTACCTCTATGTTTAAAATTGATTAGGGGTCATATGGAGTTGTTATACCAAATCTGAAAATTAAGATATCGAGGAATACGAGCGCAAACACTACAAATAGTAGGTTAGCGAGTTTGACAAGCATAGGCTATTTTTCAGAAAAGGTATTAGTTATATAAAGTCGTTATACGCTACTTATTTACGGGTTGCCGCAGCAATCTGTTCATTGAGTGCTTCATTGCTATATTCATGCGGCATAACGAACTCCACATCACTCCTAAAACCAGACTCCATTAGATTTAGCGCCACACCCAAGGCTGCCTGATCCTCAAAAATAACCGCATATAACGCATGAGTGATGGGCATATAAATACCTTGCTGGGTTGCCTTCTCGTGTACTTGCTGAATGGTGTTTACCCCTTCTGCGGTCTGGCCTAACTTTTTGATGGCCGCCTCTAAGCTAATGCCTTTACCCAGCATATTACCAATGCGGTAGTTACGGCTGAGCTCCGAGTTACAAGTGGCATACAAGTCACCCACACCAGATAAGCCTAAAAAAGTTAACGGATTGGCACCAGATGCGGCACCAAAACGACTCATCTCAGCCAGCGCACGGGTTAGCAACATCGCCTTAGTGTTTTCACCCACGTTATAAGAGGCGGCCATCCCCATCGCAATAGCATAGATGTTTTTTAAGGCACCGCCAAGCTCAACACCTTTGACATCATCTGAGGCAAATATTCTAAAGAAGGCACTATGTAGAGCAGATTGTACCGCATGACGTAAATGCTCGGAATCACTGGCAATCACTGAGGCTGATGGCATATTTTGCATGATTTCTACTGCCAAGTTAGGGCCTGACATCACACCATAATTGACCTCTGGTAGCTCTTCTCTGATAATATCACTCATCAAGCTAAAAGTATCTTTTTCCATTCCTTTGGTCAAAGAAACGACTGCTTGTCCTGTTAAATAAGGGCGAATCTTTTGCAGGGTTTCACGAAACGCAGAACTGGGGACAGCCACAAAAATAATATCTTTATTTAATACTGCCGCCTTTAAATCATACTCATATTTTAATCGTTCATCTAAGGTATAATCAGGTAGGTATTTTTTATTTACTCGTGTTCTTTGTAGTGATTTAACAGTGCGTTTGTTACGTACCCATAAAGTAGAATCACATCCGTTACGAGCCGCTAGGTTTGACATGGCTGTACCAAAACTACCACCGCCTAAAAATGCCAAACGCAAGTTATACATGGTTTGAGGCACTTGTGGTTCATGCATATGACTGACCACATCATCTACTGCAACAGGATCAAAAGCTGGTGCACGTTTGCCTTTACTTACTTTTTCAAACAAACTAGCTAAGATACCTGCATTGAATATTGGCTTTTCTTCAGAAGTCTGATTATCGGTATCAAGCGCAGCATTATCCTGAACCTTATCCTTGTTGTTTTTAAACTGTTTGTCTTTCATTGACTGTTTCTCATCTTTTTTATAAATTCATTGATTGTTGTGATTCTTTGTTGCAACTGTTTGGCATAATTAATTGTTACGAAGGTTGTCTTTAAGTTAACCTAAATTGAGGTAATAAACAATCAACCTGTTGTGAGTGTATCTGTCTTAATTCTTGCTACTCACTTAAATAGCTCACATAATCACTAATATCTATCTCGTTACGTGTCGGCATCGCACAGTGGCTGCTGCCGACATAAACAAAAGCACAAATATAATCTTCTGCGCTCACATTAAAATAGCGCTTTACTGCTGGCTCATTGGCCAAAGGCCCTGTACGCCAAACACTACTATAACCTTGAGCTTGTAACGCCAAAATCAAATTCTGAACGGCCGCCCCTGCACTTAACAACTGCTCAAATGGTGGCACTTTTTCATGATAGCGCATACGTGTGGTAACGGTAATAATCATCGGTGCGCGTAGTGGCATCTTTAGAGTCTTGTCTTGTGTGCGCTCATCAAGCACCTCCCCATCACGCTCAGCTTTGGCTTGAGCAGCTTCTAACAGGGCTCGGCCCATAGCGTGACGCGCTTGTCCTTGCACCACACTAAAGCGCCAAGGAGTTAGCTTCTTGTGATCTGGTGCGCTCATGGCACACTCAATGGCTGCTTGTAATTGCGCTGGCTTGGGTGCTGGAATGGTTAAGTTGCCAATACTGCGCCGAGATTTTATCCAATTGATCACTTGTTCATCAGTGACTGCCATGGAGCTACTGCTATGATTTATTAAATCGGTTGCCTGCTGCTTCATCCCTTCTTATCCTGTTTGAATGGTTATTCTATTTAAAAATGACTATTCTATACTAACGGCTATCCTATTTTTAATTGTTATCTTGTTAGACGGCTTGCTACAATCTCAGCTTTTAACGGGGGCAATCGGCGCAAGTGGTTGGATGACATCTGCATTTTGACCACGATGACGCAAATAATGATCCATCAGTACAATCGCCAACATCGCCTCAGCAATCGGTGTAGCACGTACTCCAACGCAAGGATCATGACGCCCCTTGGTCAGCATCTGTACTGGATTACCTTGATTATCAATACTATTGCCAGCAGTGGTAATACTTGAGGTTGGCTTTAGTGCAATGCTTACTTGAATATCTTGACCAGAAGAAATACCGCCTAAAATACCGCCTGAGTGATTGGCGCTAAACCCTTGAGGGGTAAGCTCATCTCTGGCAACATGACCGAACTGTCCAGCAACTTGCATACCATCACCGATTTCTACACCTTTAACCGCATTAATACTCATCATAGCGTGGGCAATATCGGCATCTAACCGATCAAAGACAGGCTCACCCAAACCCACTGGTACACCAGAGGCAATTACTTCAAGCTTAGCACCACAGCTACTGCCCTCTTTGCGAAGTCTGGTAATTAAGTCCTCAAAGCGTGGAATGGCATCGGCATCGGCACAAAAAAATGGGTTACTGTTCACAAACTGCCAATCAATCTGACTGCTGTCTTGCGCCTTGGCAAACTCATTACCAATTTGCACCACATGACCATGAATGCTGATACCTAGCTGCTGTTGTAAATACTTTTTAGCAATAGCACCCGCTGCCACCCGCATGGCTGTTTCGCGTGCTGAAGAACGACCACCACCACGATAGTCACGAAACCCATACTTCATACTATAAGTATAATCAGCATGACCTGGACGAAAGGTGTCTTTAATATCGCTATAATCTTTTGATTTTTGATTGGTATTTCGAATTAAAAGACCTATTGAAGTGCCTGTAGTTTTACCTTCAAAGACACCAGAGATTATCTCCACCTCATCCGGCTCACGGCGTTGGGTGGCAAACTTTGAAGTCCCAGGCTTACGTCTGTCCAAGTCCAATTGCAAATCAGCCGCTGTCAGCTCAAGTCCAGGTGGTACGCCATCCACAATTGCTAACAATCCTGGGCCATGTGACTCACCACAAGTGGTAAGGGTAAATGCCTGCCCGATACTATTTCCTGCCATATCTTATGCTCTATTTTTATGTGATTAATTTTTTTTGACTAGGGTCTATTGAACGTTGCAATACATACATATTGTAATACATACACATCGTAATACATGCAAGTTGTCATACATACAGTATGTAAATTTGCATCATCAATGTTTAACAGATCTCATTCACCCTTACAATTAGCGTAACTGAGCAACTTGCTCAGCAAACAATTCGCGATAATTCATCAAAGCCCCACGATCTATTGCAAATACCCCATGACCACCATGCACAAAACTTAGCCAGTCAAATTGAATCTCAGGATAGGCTTGACGCAATGCCCATTCGCTATCCCCAACCTCACAAACCAACAAACCTTCAGTAGTTAAATAATCAGGAGCTTCATACAATATTCTGTGTACCAAATCCAACCCATCCTGTCCTGCTGCCAGCGCATGCTCTGGCTCATGGATAAACTCAGGTGGTAATTCTGCCATAGCTGCAGCATCAACATAAGGCGGGTTAGTGACGATCAGTTCATATTGATTTTCTGCTGGAATTTTACTAAACAAATCAGACTCTATGAGATTTAGCTGGTGCTCCATACCATGGTGCTCGACATTTACCGCAGCTACCTCCAACGCTTCTCTATCAATATCTGCGGCATCGACCAAGGCATCTTTAAAGCGACTAGCAAGCGCAATAGCAATACAACCAGAACCTGTGCATAAATCCAATATCCGCTCAGGCTGATATAACTGCTTATCTTCTAAACCATGCAAATAAAATAGCGGAATATCGGTAGTTGACTCTGGCGCTAATGGCTGTGCTGCTTCATTGGTTTCAAAATAAGGATAAAACTGCTGGCGAATCAGCTCTGCAATCGGAGATCTTGGAATAAGCACCCGCTCATCGACATAAAAAGGCAGATCACAAAAATAAGCCAAATTCACCAAATAGCTTAATGGCTTACGATAAATAATGCGTGACTGTAATAAAGACAGCACCTCGCCTTTTTCAGATGGGGTTAATCGACAATCCAAAATCTGCTCTTCAGCCGACCAATCTAGCGATAAGCTATGCAATACTATGGCGGCTGCTTCAGCAAATACATCATTAGTGCCTTGTGCCACCACCACATCATAGTTACGTAGCTGTGTAACACTAAAGCGAATAAAATCACGTATGGTCAATAATGAGCTAAGCGCTTCATCACAATCGGCAATCAAAGCATCAAACTGACCATCTTGCTGTAAGCTGATGACATCATCTACTGTCGCACTACTGCCTTGGATTTGTGCCAATAGCGCTTGTGGATCTATATTGGTTGATAAAGTTGATTGATCATCTATATTGTTTGTTGACCTTGATTCTGTATCATTTGTTGACATAGTATTAGTATTTATTGACATAGTATTTGTTGACATAGTATTAGTATTTATTGACATAGTATTAGCCTGTTATTTGATTTATTCGTTAGTTGTTTTATTAGATAATTGGTTTTAAAGTACATTTTAACCACTTTTATATACAGCAACCACTTTATATCTTACGAACTTACCCTTACTTATATTGTCTTATACTTAACTTATATTATCTTATACTTATTTGCACTTTTAGCTGCGATAAATGGCACAAATGTTACACTTATTTTTGATTTTGTGGCAAATATTTGCCTGTTAGCCAAATTCATCGCATAATAGCAGGACTTTATAATAGTGAACCTGATATGACTATGATTTTAAAAAACTCTACCCCAAACTATCTTACCAGACTTCTAGTAACAGGCGTAGCCAGTGGCTTACTTGCTTTTAGCAGTCCTGCACTGGCACAACAAAGCAGCACGACAAGCAATGAAGATCCTGCGTCTCTCAACAATGACACAGGAGCTGTTGATAGGCTACAACAGCTCATTGATGAAACCGAAGCTACTGCCGATACTCAAGCCAGACAACAACAAACCAACCCTCAACAAGCAAGCACTGACAACCTTGATACTGACAAAATAACGGCTGACAGTACCGCAGTTGATAAACAAGTTGATCAAGAGATAGCAACTCAAAACAATACAGAAGAAGATGCGGGTCAAGCCGTTGCAGGTACAGCTTTAGATATAGATGAAGGCTCTATCAAAAGCATAGAAAATAAAAATGGTAAAATATATACCACCACCAATCTATCAAGCTATGCTAGAGCAGTTAACAGCGCTGTTTGGTCCCCAAATATGCGCAAAAATACTGCTATGACTGTCAAAATGCAAGCCCTGCTAGATTGGAATCACGCCTCACCAGGTCCGATTGACGGTGGCTGGGGTATGAATAGCATCAAAGCACTGGCCAACTTCCAAACCATGCGTGGCTTACCAGCCACTGGCAAAATGGACAGTGCTACTTGGACAGAGCTGACCAAAAATATCGACCCCAAACAGCCTGTATTGGTTGAATACACCATTACCAAAGACGATGTCAAAACCACTTTTGCACCAACACCATCTGGATCTGAAGCCAAATCAAAAGTAAAAGGCTTATATTACCAAAGTATCCAAGAGATGTTTGGTGAACGCTTTCATATGGACATCCGCTATCTAAATAAGCTCAATAAAGGCAAACGCTTCGTTGAAGGTGAAACCATTACGGTCATCAATGTTGGTGAGCCACTAAAAGCCAAAGTAAACCGAGTGGTGGCCAACAAAGCAGACAAAACCTTATATGCCTATGCCGGTGACAAACTGGTTGCCACCTATCCAACCACAGTGGGCAGCACCGCCACCCCATCACCCACAGGCACCTTTAAAATTGTTAATAAAGTTAAAATGCCTTGGTATCGCTCAACCGTCAATAAAGGTACAGATAAAAAACAAGTCTTTATGCTGCCACCAGGACCAAACAACCCTGTCGGCGTGGTATGGATGGGTTTATCTAAACCCTCCTATGGTATTCATGGCTCACCTGTACCAGAAGGCATTAGTCGTCAAGCCTCTGCTGGCTGTGTACGCTTAACCAACTGGGACGTACTTGAGCTATACGCTAACATAGAAAAAGGCGCAACTGTTGAGCTAAAATAACAGGGTTGACACCTTAATTTTAACTGTTGATATAATTAAGACCTCCTACATAAAAATCAGCCAATCAGTAACTTAAAGGGCGTGTATTATGGCAACAAAACTAACCTTAATTGATAAAGCAATTGTCGGATTTGATAGCAGCTTACGTGCCATCATACCACACTCTAACCCTAGCACACGCCCATTGCCAGTCAGCTCAGAGAGCTTGCCTCAATTGTCTATCAATGAGTCACGCCATGTTGCTGGCTTGATGCGAATTAACCACACAGGTGAAGTATGTGCGCAGGGTTTGTATCATGGTCAAGCGTTAACTGCCAAAAATCCACATGTTAAACATGCCATGCAGCATTCAGCCGATGAAGAAATAGATCATCTGGTCTGGTGCGAAACTCGTCTTGATGAGCTAGGCAGTCATCCAAGCGTATTCACTCCTGTATGGTATGGCCTGTCATTTGGGTTAGGTGCTATTGCTGGCTTGATCTCAGATGAGTTTAGCTTAGGTTTTGTCGCTGAGACAGAAGCACAGGTCAGTGAGCATTTAGAGGATCATATCGCCCAACTGCCTGAACAAGACAACCGTAGCAAAGAAATTTTGGCACAAATGAATATCGAAGAACTTGAGCATCGCCAAGCCGCCTTAGACTATGGTGGCAAAGCGCTATCCACTCCAGTTAGGCTAAGTATGCGCTGGATGGCCAATCAGATGAAAGCTGTGGCTTATCATTTTTAGTTTAGTCATAATCAGAGCTTGTCTTTAGGCATATCTTTATCCTATATGTCTCCAACCTAATTGCTACTCTGAAGATTGATGTGCTAAAAGATATCAGTAAAATGCTCATAGTGGCTAATCATAGCCTGTCAAGACGATGACCATTTACAACCTGCCTCTTTTATCCTGATTATAAAATTGTTATCTTATGGGCTGAAATTTTTTATCCAATAACACAATAACAAATCACAGTTTTAAACCACTCATAACACTCGTAGCCATTTCTATAATATAAGTCAATCCTATTTGACTATTTGTGTTGTGCTATGAGGTTATAACAAGGAACTTATTATGAATAAGCAAGTCTCTATTAAACTTCTTTCAAGTGCCACTTTATTAGCACTTGCTGCCACAGGGTGTGAAACCTTGTCTATCCCAGGTGCAACTGGCACAGCAACTAGTACAGTTGCCGTCCCATCAGAGCAACAAACACAAGCTGCTATCGCTGTCTCAACTGGTGACCATAAAGATAGATACAAGCCAAATGAACTAGCCAATGATCCCTTATATCAAGCCACAGATATCAGCACCAACCGCTTAACTGGCATTCCAACCCCAATGGTCAGTGTTGCCAACAATAGCTATATTGCAACTGTTATCATTCCAAAGATGCAAAACAACCCATTAGATCAACTTGACGTTAGCTTACTTGATGATTTTATTGACTCTATTAGCCCCAATGCACGCCACTATCCACCAAACTTTAAATCACCATCTGAGCGCTACTACGCCAAAGAAAAACTAAAAGAGCTAGAAGAGTGGCTGCGTCCATTTGCAGAAAACCCAGACGCCTCTTATGAAGTATTATTGCGTGCAGCTAAGCTCAACGGCATGGGTCGCAACCTAGACTTAGGCTCAGATTATGCGGTACGTGGCAGTACCTTTATCGCCAAAGCCATCGACAGACAGCCAAACAGTGCTGAAGCCAACTTTATCTATGGCATGATGCTATCTGAAGGCGGCGGCTTTAAAGAAGGTAGAAAGTATTTGCTAAAAGCAGCCGAACAAAGCTATAAAGAAGCAGAGCAAAGTATTGCCCAAGCAGACTTGTTAAGCGACAACCGCCCTGCCGCATTAGAGCGTTTAAAGCGCTTACAGCAAAAACATCCTGGCGATGCTACTATTGCCAAACAAATTGCAATTATTGAATCTGGTAAATACTATATCTGGGATTTGCCAGCCAACTAAGCAACGAAGCATTAACAAAACATTGAATTTAAACCTGATGTAATTTAAACCTGATGTAATTTAAACCTGATGTATTGTTAAAAGCATGTTGCTAAAAGCGTGTTAGCAGCAAAGATACAAGGAAGTAAAGCCACTATCATAGTGGCTTTACTTGTTTTTAATCTACCCCTTATGCCGCCGTTAAATCTAGCTATTGATTTTATATTTCTATTTTTTAGCCACTCTTTTTTGATTTTATTTTAATTATATTGTTGTTAATCTGTTATATTATTTGCCATCTGTATTATTTTTTAATTTGTAATTTATAACTTGTAGTTTTTAATTTTTAGTTTCTAATTTCTGATTTACATGAGTCGTTATTGATTCATAAATACCAAAAGCCTTAACCTTATGTCAAAATCTACCCAAAAAACAGCGAGCCGCTTCAAACACCGCCTTAGTTCTACCTTAGCGCTAAGCCTCCTAATGACGGCCTGTAACACCGTCTCTGTTACTGAAAAAAGCGCCAACAAAACCATCGTCAAGCAGCGTGATAATATCGTCACCAAAAACAGCTTGAGTAATAAAAGCGCCTCTGTCTTGGTATCTATGGGGGTGCCAGCCATTCAGTGCTATGATAATTTTGATACCTGTATCTCCAAAGTACATGCTGGTATCTTAAATAAAGACAGCCGTGAATCTATGGCACTCTTTGCTGAGCTTTATATGGCCAGAGCCAGACAAATCAAAGCCTCTGAAGACTGTGTACAAAAGATTTTGCGCCCGCCATTAGACCCTTATTATGCCAATGCGCCCATCACTCCCGAAGAAAATCTAGAGCGAATGCAATATTTGCGCCAGTGTAATACTGATTATCGAGACAACCTGTTAAGTGCGATCAAATACAGCTATGCCTATTTGTTTTACAATCAGCTAACTGCCGATGACAGCGCAAAAGGTGGCGCCCATCAAAAAGAGGAAGAGCCCAGTAATTTAATTACCAATTTGGACATCCAAACCCAAGATGTCTATGAGGCAGCCACAGATGCGCTGATCAAACAACTGTATGCCAATAAAGACCACAGTCAACAAGTGGCAAAAATGACCTCATATATTAGCCCTAAGCTCATCGATGACTCGAAGAGCGCCATGTCGACCAGTGCCATAGAAAAAGACAACAGCAAATACGGACAACAGCTAAAAGTCATTAACTTTACCTTCCCGCCCATCACGGAAGATCCCTATTTTAATGACTTATTAGAGCACCTAGAAAGCACTGAGGCTGAAGAAGACGCCAACCAAATAGCAGCAGAGGCCAAACAAGACGAAGCTAAACAAGATGAAGCTAAGTTTAAACTTGGTTCACAGACGGTTTCGTTAGATGTTTATTTACCCAACGAGCCTGAGTATCTACAAAACACCCACACTCACAATAAAAGCATTGATGAGTTGTATGCTAGCCATGATTTGAGCTTTTCAGGGCTTAATACCATCAGTGAGCGTGAGGGTTTTGGCGTTAGTTATGTCACCTTGTTTGAAGATAGAATGGACACCTCGGTTACTGGATTAATTCGTTCTAGTAATAAGGGCATTAACTCTGAAGACCCCCTAGATCGTATTCATTCAACTGGGAATTTGTTACTGACGTCTGTCATCATACCTGAAGGGAATACACTACAAAAGGTGCTAGACAGTCATAACTTTGATATTCATCTATATAATCCATACCATACCAAAGTCATTGATATTTTAGGTAAACCCTATTATCTTGCTGCCAACTTCTCGGCAAGCTATGGAATGTGGTTGGCTGAAAACCGTTTAAGCAATGTGGGCTATTTTAACTTATTGGCGAAACAGCAAAGCCTTACTCAACCCCAGCTATTTATGCTTGAGCCGTATGACCCGAATAAACGTATTATTATCATGCTACACGGGCTAGCATCAAGTCCAGCAACTTGGGTGAGCATTACCAACGATATCTCAAATGATCCTAAGCTACGTGACAACTATCAAGTGTGGCAGATATTTTATCCCACCAATATCCCTATGTTAGAAAATAGATACCGGATCCAAGAACTAATTGAAACTGCATATAAAATAAATGACCCTAATGCACAGCATATCGCCAGTCAAAATACTGTGTTGATCGGTCACAGTATGGGGGCAGTCATTGGGCGGATGCTGGTCTCTAATGACAACTTAGAAGCTAAGTTTAATCAGATGGCAGAAAGCAAAAAAGACCGAAAAGTTAGTCAATTGCTACATGATCAGTTTAGTCAATTGCGTATTAATAATCGTCTGCATCTTCACAAACTTGCCAGCGTTGATACAGCTGTCTTTATCTCAGCACCATTTAGAGGCACAGACTTCGCAGACCGCTGGTTTACCCAGCTATTGCGCCGTATTGTACAGCTGCCACTTGGCTTTGCCCAGACCATTAAAGGCAACTTAACCAGTATCGTCACTGAAGGGGAATTGGTCGCCAACCCACTAGGGGCATTGATTTTTGAAAATGGTGCCAGTCAGCTTAGCGACAAGTCATCATTTATGCAGCTTACTGCAGACTTGAAAATTGCTGATGACGTAACTTATCACTCAATAATCGCCAATAGAGATTCTGACTTGTATCAAGGTTTGATGCGTCTCAGTATTGCCTCTCCACCCGAGACATCATTGTCAGATCAGCCATCAGTGGCAGGTGTTGGTCTAACAAATAACCAGACTCATAATACTGATAACCAAGCGAGCACTGCAGAAGATCCTGAGGCTACTGATGAAGCAGAAGCTAAATATAAAAATCTAGCTGAGGGTATTACACAATCTATATCCCCCCATATCTCAGATGGCATTGTTCCTTATAGTAGCTCGCATTTAGAAGGCGCTGCCAGTGAGACCATCATCTCTGGTGGTCACAGTATTCAAGAGTCACCTGAAGCGGTCTTAACTTTACGTAAGATTTTGCATCAACACTTACGTCAGCATCCACTGGATCGCCATGACCTCAATTAACTGCTATTAATACAGCTTAAAAAAACAAGCCAATCAACATTAAATGTAGATTGGCTTGTTTAGGTTTTAGACTGCTGTTATACCAAATATAGTCACAGCCATATAAAAGAGTTACAGCGTTAACCTCGTTTAGCCTACTTCAGTAGTACTTGCACTCGGTTGCCTTGTAACTCATTTATCTGGTTACAACTATATGAAAATTAAGATATCGAGGAAAACGAGTGCAAACGCTACAAGTAATAGGTTTAGCGAATTTGACAAAGATAGGTTATTTTTCAGAAAAGGTATTACTTTACCTAAGGGTTGGGTTGGGTTACTTTAAGGACTCTTGCTTTAACGCCTCTTGGATTGGCTTATAGCTACGCCTATGTTCTGGCAGCACCCCCAGCTCATTAATGGCTTGCAAATGCGCCTTAGTCGGATAACCTTTGTGCTTTTCTAAGCCATAACCTGGATAGCGTGCGCCATCGGCAATCAGTTGTCGGTCACGGGTGACTTTAGCCAAGATACTGGCAGCGGCAATGGCAGTATGACGGCCATCCCCTTTGACCCAAGCCTCAGCCTCTAATGCCCATGTTTGCATCGAAACAGGCGCATGACTGTCTTTGTCTTTTCCTTGGTCTTGGTCTTTGTCCTCATTGTTAATGCCATTCGCAGCCAACCCTTGACGGTCAAACTCTGGTAGCTTATTGCCATCAATTAACAATTTAAAGCCCATTATTGGTGCTTTAGTTGCCACTTTATTTACCTGTGCTTGCGCCCGTTTATCATAAGCATCCTGAGCTGCTACTAGCTTGACCACCGCCAACATCAACTGCTCACAGGCCAGTCGCATCGCTTGCAGGGTAGCTTGCAAAATATTCATCTCATCAATCACCGCTGCTGGCACATCCACTATCACATAAGCCAGCGCCTTTTGTTTGATTGGCTCAAACAGACGCTCACGCTTAGCCTCGGTCAGCTTTTTGGAGTCAGCAACCTTAGCCAATACAGTGTCTTGCAGGCATAATTTATCAGTTTCATCAGACCAAGCTTCTGGCAAGATAACAGCTGCGACCACCACGCTACCATATAAAGGTCCTCGCCCAACCTCATCAACACCAATGGTTAGCCAGTTTGTTGCTTTTGTTCTGACACTGTCTGTATTGCCTCGCCAGTTTTTAATTTGTGCCATCAATGCTTCATCGTCTATCTGACCAGATAGCAAAATAGGAGTAGCAAGTGGTAATGGCAAGCTGGCTTGTTGTAGTGAGTTTGGCTTATTTGAATTAGGCTCTAAATTGAGATCTAAACTGTTTATTTGTTGTGTAATTTGGGTCATTTTTTAGCTTATTATTTTTACTTTTTTAGCTTATTATTTTTACATAGGGTTTGTATAGGGTCTATTTTTTAGAAGCTGTTGCTTATAAAAGTTGCCTTATGCCGCCTCTACCTACGATTTATATAATCATACCAAGTATCAATCACTGCTGACACTGGACTTTGGCTACTTTGCTGCTTTAACCAAGTACTGGTATCCTCAAGATTTTGTAACTGTGTTTCATAAGCTCTTGGGTTCATCAAGCGTGTCACCTCTCGACAAATATTTTCCCCTGTCGCCTCATCTTGAATCAACTCTGGTACTATCTGCTGCTGTGCCAAAATATTGGGTAAGGACACAAAAGGCACTTTTACCAAACGCTTGGCAATGGCATAGGTCATCTTATTCATCTGATACACCACCACCATAGGGCGGCTTAACAGCATCGCCTCCAGCGTGGCCGTTCCTGAAGCCAGCACCACCATATCGCTCATGGCCATAATTGACTGGCTAAAATGGGTTTGCGTTTGCGATTCATCATAAGCCACTGCCACCGCTTGGCGCAGCGACTCATTTTGTCTGTCTATCAAATCTTGGACGATATATTGATGGTTTTTGTCGACAGTCGGAATCACAAAGCACAAATGCTCATCGACATGCAGCAAACGGGTAATGGCATCTAACATTAATGGCAAAATGGCATTGATCTCAGAGCGCCGTGAGCCTGGCATCAGGCAAATCATTAGACTAATATCTTCTTTGCGCTTGACAAAAAACTGGTTCAATTCAGAGTTATGCCAGATCAACTCACGTCGTTGCTCTTGGGTAGATATCTCAACCAACTCTTTGGGCAAATTATGTAAAAGTGGGTGACCAACACACACTGCTGGGTGATTATGACGCTGATAGACTTCAAGCTCAAATGGGAATAAACACAAAACCAAATGCGTTGCCTGCTTAATCGACTTAATACGTGACTCACGCCAAGCCCAAATTGACGGGCTGACATATTGCACACAAAAGATGCCTTTTGGCTTTAGCTTTTGCGCCACTCTTAAATTAAAGTCAGGAGCGTCAATCCCAATGAACCAATCAATCCGAGCTTGAGTAAAGGCCATTACCAGCTCTTTGCGTGCCTTGAGCAAATCTGGTAGTTGTGATAACACTTCGACTAGTCCCATCACTGCTAAGCGCTCTAACGAAAACAAAGACTGCAAGCCTTGAGCCTGCATTTTTGGCCCGCCAACTCCTATCCAAATCACATCATCAGACAACTCATTCATTTGCGCCATAAAGTCAGCACCTAAGCTATCGCCTGATGCTTCCCCTGCCACAATGCCGATAATCAACGGCTTTTTTGACTGAGTCGCTGCTGCCAAGTCATTACTGACTGCTTTGTTTGCAACTTTATTTAAGATCATTGACTGACTTGCCACACTTGCTAACATAACCAAACTCTACTATTAGATAAAAATAGAAAATTAAAACCAGTATAACAAAAATTTAGCCCATCCATTCCTTATATCAGGCAATAAGATGCGCCTAACCCTTGTCAATCTGACACGAACCCCCCATAATAAAGTTAAGCACTATTTGGTTTTAATAACTTGATGTAACTAACCTAAGCCCACCTGTTAATAATTGACTTAATAACTGATAGATTAGTTAATTCAATCGATAATTTTAACTTTCAAGGCTTGTATGTCCTTAAAAAATTACTTAAATTAAAAGCATAGCCCAAAAAAATCCTAAATAAACATAAGGATATACCGATAATTAATCTTCAAACTTTTACCAAAATTTTTAAACTAGGCACTGATAACTATGACCACAAATATGACTACCCACACAGCAGATATTGATGACGTGAATATTGAAAAGTTTATCCCGCTAATCACCCCTGCCAGCTTAAAAGCCGAGTACCCTTTATCAGAAAAGGCATATCAAACTGTGCTGACAGGTCGTACTACCATCCAAAACATCTTGGACGGTACAGATAAACGTCTCTTGGTCGTGGTAGGTCCCTGCTCTATCCATGACGTCAAAGCCGCCAACGAATATGCGGACAGACTGGTCGAACTGGCCGAAGAGCTAAAAGACAGCATCTACATCGTCATGCGTGTCTATTTTGAAAAACCACGCACCACAGTCGGCTGGAAAGGGTTGATTAACGACCCGGATATGAATGACAGCTTTGATATCGAAAAAGGCCTACGCATCGCCCGCAAGCTATTACTCGACTTGAACGAAAAGGGCCTACCTTGTGCCACAGAAGCACTAGATCCTAACACGCCCCAGTACATTCAAGACCTTATCAGTTGGTCAGCCATCGGTGCACGCACCACAGAAAGCCAGACTCACCGTGAAATGAGCTCAGGCTTATCTTGTCCAGTCGGCTTCAAAAACGGCACAGACGGTGGTATGACTGTTGCTGTCAACGCCATGAACGCGGTTAAATCAGGCCACAACTTCTTAGGTCTATCCAGCGATGGCCAAGTGTGTATCATCAAGTCTAAAGGCAACCCATACGCCCACGTCGTCTTGCGTGGCGGTAACGGCAAACCCAACTATGACCAATCCTCTGTTGAAAAAGCCGAAAATGAACTGGAAAAAGGCAACGCCAAAGTCAAAATCATGATTGACTCAAGCCACGCCAACTCAGGCAAAGACCCCTACTTACAACCTATGGTCATCCAAAACGTCGCTGAGCAAATCCGCAACGGTAACAAGTCGATCATGGGGTTAATGATTGAAAGCCATCTAAAAGGTGGCAACCAAAAGCTCACTGACGACCCAAGCCAGCTAGAATATGGCAAATCTATCACTGATGGTTGTCTTGACTGGGAAGGCACTATGGCCTCGCTACGCAACTTGCGTAATACCATTAAGGATGTGTTACCTAACCGCTAAGATGATAATTTATTACACCTTTATTAGGTATACCCCAATCTCAACTCTTTGCGTAGGCTGTGGCTTTAGCCCAGCATATTTAGCTAAAAATTAGGTTTTGCTGGGCTAAAAGCACCAGCCTACATGGGATTGTAATTAGTTGAGAGTGGGGTTAGGTATAAAACAAAAAACGCCTAGCAATCCGTTAGGCGTTTTTTTTGTTGCGGTGTTTTAGGTTTGCACGATTTGTGCTTGCTGTCGAGGTACGATACCCAACGTTTTATCGGAAGAAATGTGCTTTATTGATGTCTTGAATGTGGCCTTGGGATGCGGTTTAGCCCCGACAGTAGCGGGTATCCTTGGTGAAGCACAGGGTTGCAGGCGCTTGGCTAGGGGCAGTCTCGTGGCGCAGGAATGGCGCTAGCCGGTAGCGCCTGCCCCTGTGCAAGCCAAGATATGAGCGGATGGCGGGATTGGCTCCAATATGTGTTGGATTTGGATGGTTATATAACACCAATCTCAACTTAGAATGCAGGCGGTGGCTCATGAAGGGTTTGACTCCCTTCCTTTTCCAAAGGAAGGGCTGGGGATGGATTTTTAATTTTAATAAATATCACAAAATCCCCCTAAATCCCCCCTTTGAGAACATAGGTATCTACATAAATTTACTAGCAGCATCAGCAAAGTACTTTAGCTTATCAGGGGGATAATGATTAACAAGCTCGGTAAAGTTAAGCCACTGGAACAACCCAGCCATTAGCGCAGGCGCAGTTATCGGTTTGTTGTGCTTCATTTGCCGACCTGACAGACGCACAAGAAACAAAGCAAACTCTTGAGACTGCTTATCCGATGCTTGCATAATACGCCACCCTAATGTACATGCCTGAGATGCAATCAACAAGCGCTTAAAATA
>NZ_KB907624.1:0-1651 GCF_000382145.1 Psychrobacter lutiphocae DSM 21542 | reverse complement strand
CAATATACTGCATCATGCAGACAAAGTTTTAACCCATCACTAATGAGTTAAAAAAGCGGTGAGTTCCACCGTATTAGCCTGTGGAGACGATGTAAGACCTACGTGCAATCATAATGGCAAACGTCTATGAAGCAGGAAGAAAACGCTAAAACTACGTGAGTGGATTTAGGTAAGTTTTTCGGAACGGTGATGTTGTTCATCATTTGCAGCATACACACCAGGTTTTGCTCCTTTCCTTTTTCAAAGGAAGGGCTGGGGATGGATTTTAGCCAAGCACAGCTTGCCTCTTGCGAAGCTAAAAAGCTATCCCAGAGCTTTTATTAACGCTTCTCAGGGGATGGATTTTTCACATCTTGAATGTGGCCTTGAGATGCGGTTTAGCCCTGACAGTAGCGGATATCCTTGGTAAGGCACAGGGTTGCAGGCGCTTGGCTAGGGGCAGTCTCGTGGCGCAGGAATGGCGCTAGCCAGTAGCGCCTGCCCCTGTGCAAGCCAAGATATGAGCGGATGGCAGGATAAGCTCCAGTAGCCAGTAGCCAGTAGCCAGTAGTTAGGAGCTAGGAGTTAGGAGCTAGGAGTTAGGAGCTAGGAGCTAGGAGCTAGGTGATAGCTTAACTTAACGCTACTTCTGATCGCCACTCATTACCCTGTTATTGATACTGGCAATCAAGCTTACCAGCGCAATGCCCAATACCACCAATAACAGCGACATGGTGTGCGCCATACCATAGTTTAGCGCCTCAACCTGCTCATAGATGGCAATAGAAATCACCTTGGTTTCACCAGCGATGCTACCGCCTATCATCAACACCACCCCAAACTCACCAATAGTGTGCGCAAAGCTAATCAAGCTACCCAAGATAATACCAGCTTTGGCTTGTGGCAGTGCCACCGCTGTAAAACGGCGCAAGCGGCTTGGTTCCATTAATAGCGCCATGTCCCTGACACTGCTCGGAATTCGTAAAAACTGAGCATACACAGGTTGCATATAAAATGGCAATGAATAAATTAGTGACCCCACCACCAAGCCCTGAAAGCTAAACGCCAGTGCGCTTATGTCATGGGCGATGAGCCATTGACCAAGGGCAAAGTTTGGACTCAGTAGCAGCAGCAAATAAAACCCAAGCACAGTTGGCGGTAGCACCAAGGGCATGGCAATCGCACCCATCAGCATGATTTT
This sequence comes from Psychrobacter lutiphocae DSM 21542, assembly GCF_000382145.1. Classification (GTDB taxonomy): domain Bacteria; phylum Pseudomonadota; class Gammaproteobacteria; order Pseudomonadales; family Moraxellaceae; genus Psychrobacter; species Psychrobacter lutiphocae. Next base: position 471 of record NZ_KB907624.1, on the reverse strand, counting down.
GATACGGGCAATCAGCGCATTGGCAGAAGGTTTTGCCATCCAGTAGGCAAGGGGGGTGGCAAACACAATCAAGCAGAAGGTAGTGATGCCAGCAAGCTTGATACTCAGCCACAAGGGAAGCAACATATCAGAAAGAGGTAGGGCAGCAAGTGACATAGGTGTGATACGACCGCAGGGGTGAGTTGAGTTTCATTGAATGTCGGGATACGTTTATGATAAAGCTGTATCCGTGTCTGCCTGCCAGTATAGAGCAAAATAAAGGGCTTCTCAATCTGAGCTAAGCTAGCCTGTTTTCTGCTTTTTTACTTTATAAACGCCAATCTCAATTTAAAATTTAGGTTGTATTTTATGTAAGGTTTGACTCCCTTCCTTTCTCAAAGCATAGGTATCTACATAAATTTACTAGCAGCATCAGCAAAGTACTTTAGCTTATCAGGGGGATAATGATTAACAAGCTCGGTAAAGTTAAGC
>NZ_KB907623.1 GCF_000382145.1 Psychrobacter lutiphocae DSM 21542 | reverse complement strand
AAAAGTAAGACGGTTACTAATCTTGGCTCATTCGTTACTAGCAAATTTGCTTTCCGTATGTTTCATATAATGAATTAACTTCGAGTTTTTCTACTAATGTTGAATGATAATTTCTTATCGCTTCCTAAATTAGCAAAAATCCACACAAGTTGTTCTTCGATTCTAGCTTTTAAATAGTTGACTTATCTTGTCGTCCAAGGTAAGTTGTGCTTGTAATCAATAACTCATCCCTAATTTATGATGGTTAGTGTTACTTGCGAGCCGTCTATTATATATCGTTTAAAATATTTGTCAACAGCTTTTTTAATTCTTTTTAGGACCAGAGTTTGAATCCGAAGATTGTTCTCTGTGTTGTCCCAATGAGGTGCGTATTATACGCTGTTTTTATGCTGTGTCAAGAACTAATTTAAAAGTTTTTTGATTCTTTTAACTTGCTTCGCTTATGCTCGGCCTCTCTTGAACAGGTCGTGTATTATATAGAGTTTACGGTGAGTGTCAAGAGCATTCAACGTTATTTTTTTATTCACTTATTATTAGTTTTTTTGGTTTAGCTATTGGCTTCTTAGATCCATAACTGATAACACTGCTGAATTGTAAGTTGTAAGCTTTATAAGTAGTAGCTCAACGCAACTCCTAGTGCAAATAATAGATTGATCAACAAAGTGCTCATAACAATTACTTTTAGCTGACTGCCTATTAATACGGTATCAGCAAATGCCGCATCTGAGGATAGCTTAGTATGCTCATCTAAAGCTTTATCGCTAGACGCAGCATTGTCCGAACCAATAATAGTCGAAGTTAACTGACTGCCTAACGTTTTACTCGATTGAATCACCATTAAATGCTTTAAAATAAGCGGTAAAGCCAGTAACCAAATTGCGGTGTATAGATTGTAGTGCACCGCATAGCCGACATAACACAATAACGACAGCGTCATGAGTAGATAGTAGCCGCTTTGCATACGGCCTTTGCCCAAAATGACTGCCAGTGTTATTTTACCTGCCTGTTTGTCACTATCCACATCACGCATATTATTAACAAACAGCACGCATGCTGCCAGGCCACCACAACCGGTTGCTGGTAATAAATGGCTTGGATCAAACTGTTGAGTTTGTAAATAAGCACTACCCAACACCGCTAACCAACCAAAAAATATTAAAACCGCGACCTCGCCCATTGCACGATATCCATAAGGCCGCTTGCCCATGGTATAGGCCATCGCAGCAATAATAGCGATAATACCAAAAGCCAAAAACAATAAAAAATCACGCAAGTTATCAAAGCCCAGCGCAATTAAAACAACGCCAGAGGCAAAGCTCAAAGCAGCCCAGCTTAGTATCAAACGTTTGAAGGGAGCCGCTTGCAGCTGTCCACGTGCTAGCATGCGCTCTGGGCTACTGCCTGCTCGTAAGTCATCTGTACCTTTGACCCCATCTCCATAGTCATTGGCAAGATTGGATAAGATTTGCAATGCCAGTGCCACCCAAAAAGTTAGCGCCAGTACCAACCAATTATACCAGCTTATGCTTTGCTCATTTGCTAACTGTAATAACCCTAAGCTACTACCACAAACAATACTGGCTATCGCAAGTGGGAAAGTGCGTGGGCGTGTGGCTTGAATAAATGCTTTTAGCAAATCAGACGGTGGCTTGGAGGATTTAGAAGATTGATTGGATTTTGAAGTATGACGATGATTCACCATAACTGATAACTGTGCCCTTAAATACTTAGCTTATAGTATGCTTAGTTGCTGATTGCTTAGTTATTGGTATGTTTGATTGCTTATATGCTTGATTATTACTGCTTATTTAATTACGACTGTATTAGCCATTGAGCAACCTAGTCATTAATTAGGCTGCAATTAATGGCTCATCTTCGCTTTTAAAGTCGAAAAAATACCTGATAAAGCATAAATAACGCCAATCGCCAAAATACCTACTGGAATATCATAAAAAACAATTGCCATAATGAGCACCCCAATAATAAGCGCTACAAACGGCACTTTCTTTTTATCAAACTCTTTAAAACTATAATATTTTAGATTGCTCACCATTAATAAACCGCATATCACCACCCAAATAGCACCAGTTATCATAATATGAGTATCATACTTACCTATCCAATAATCATGATCAATAGCAACCATCACAGAGCTGGTCACTAAAATTGCTGCCAATGGGCTGGCTAAGCCAACAAAGAACTTTTTATCAACCTCACCAATTTGTACATTAAAACGCGCCAATCGGAATGCTGCACAAGCAGTAAAAACAAAAGCACAGGCGATACCAACTCTGCCCAAAGGCTGAAGTGTGAAGCTATAAATTAAAATAGCCGGCGCCACACCAAAAGCCAGCATATCCGCCAGTGAATCATACTGCTCACCAAATGGGCTTTGTGCATTAAGCAGCCGTGCAACACGCCCATCCGCCCCATCTAAAATAGCAGATAAAAAGATAGCTAAAGAAGCTTTATAAAACTCACCTTGCATACTGGATAATATTGAGAAGAACCCAGATAACAAAGACAAAGTGGTAATCAAGTTGGGTGCTAAATATACCCCTCGACTCACAACAGGATTACCATCCGAAACTTCACGCTCAATGACTTCAAATGTTAAGCTATCTAAACCCTCTATTCCTGATTCAGTAGGTCGTACATTTAGATGCTCTTGTTGCCCCTCATCTGAGTGTGAGGAATGTGGAGTCGTCATACTAAATCCCTTGTTGTTCTAATCAAAAATTACTCAAGTTTATATCTATTATCTATACCCCAATCACAACGCATTATACAGGCTGTAACTTGTCACAAGTCGAGAATGGAATATCTATACCTATACGTTAAACCCATCTTATTCACCCACTAGCCAGCGCACATTAACTGCTTGGCTTTGCGGCATCTCTGGTGCATCTTCAGGACGCAATAATGGCTGAATAAAATTTAGGATATCACGAGCATTTTTATCAAACTGCCATGGTGGATTAATAATTAGCATACCGGTACCGTTAAGACCGACTGCTACATCATTCGGATAAATATTAAGCTCACATAGCAGCTGCTTACGAATTCCAGTACGTTTCATTTTTTTATAAAACAGTTCAACTGCGTCAATATTCTTAATCGGAAACCATAGCGCATAAACGCCTTGAGGCCACTTTTCAACACTGGTAACCAATAATTCAACCAAACGGGTAAAGTCTTTGTGCTCTTGTTCATAAGGCGGGTCGATCAAAACAAGACCACGACGCTCAACTGGAGGGATAACAGCTGGAATACCTTCAAACGCATCTCGGTTATGAATGCCAATAGGTAATTTGTATAATTGATAGTTGAGCGCATCATACTCACTATTTTTAAACTCAAACGCTTCAGCTCGTATATTCAGATCTGGATGCTTCTCGACATGATGAGCCATCCACCAAGGAGATCCTGGATAGACATGCTTATCATAAGTTTGCTTTGCTTGATGAATATCCTCAACGTATTGGCGAACGGCGTCTGGCGCCTCACTCACCTCTGCATCCAAAATTTGTTGTACACCACTTTTTGCTTCACCTGTCTTGATCGCTTCCTCACTCATAAGCGAGTATAGACCACGACCACCATAAGCATCTAAAGCGTAGAATGGTTTGCCTTTTTTGCTCATTTGATTAAGCAGTTGGATAAGTAGTATGTGTTTTGCAACGTCAGCAAAGTTACCGGCGTGATAGGCGTGTTTATAATTCATAATAAGGCTTGTATTGTGATAAAGTATTTGATAATTAAATATTGATAACTAACTGCAAATTAAATATAGTTACTGAAACTGGTATCTATGGTAGCATAAGCTGGTTTAAAATAAGTATATTACTGGTTTAAAATAAGTATATTGCTGGTTTTAAATGAGTATATTACCTCACTCTCAACTCTTTGCGTAGGCTGTGGCTTTAGCCCAGCATATTTGATTAAAAAATATTTGATTAAAAAATACGTTTCATTGGGCTAAAAGCACCAAGCCATATTGGATTGTAATAAGCTGAGAGTGAGGTTACATTATAGTTAAATAGCTACCCTCCTCGTAAGCTTAGTCACTAACTAAGAGATTTCACCAATGACTAAAGTCATTCATACAGCCGTTACAAGACACTTAATCGAAGACACCTTATCCCAAAACAACGCAATTGACAGCAATACCACCCCCACACTATCTTCACCCAAAGACCCTATCTCAGTGGCAATACCGCCCCCTCTAATACCCTCTATTTTAGATCTAGCCAAAAAAAAGGCTAAGTTAGTATTACAGCAGTTACCACCTGATACCAGCTTCAGCTTAGTCGATGAAAAGAAGCACTCACTTACAATCACCATAAACCCATCGCAAACACAGCAAATATTGCAAGCATCAGACTTTAAGGTAAGCTGGACTGATATTGTCGATGACAAACGACTAGATGACTTGGTTAACAGTGGATTTATCGTACTTGATAATGTGTATAGCCCTACCGCACTACTCGCTTTACAAGCTGAAAGTGGCTTTGTCGAATATCGTGATGCCAAGCTTGCCCAAGGGATACGCAAAGCGGACATTCGAGGAGATCGCATTCGCTGGATTACACAAGACTTTTTTGCAGGATTTTACTACCTACAAAGCATCAATCAGTTAGCGCAACTGTTTAACCGCACCTTGTTCGCCGCCATACGCCACAGTGAAGCCCACTATGCCTGCTACCCACCAGGATTTGGCTATCAATGGCATACAGACAATCCAGCTGGACGAGATGAGCGGGTTATCTCAGCCGTTTTTTATCTCAATGATGACTGGAAACCAGATGACGGTGGTGAGCTATCCTTAATAGATAACCACGATCAACTTCACAAACTCACGCCTAAGGCCAACCGCTTAGTTCTCTTTAATAGCAACTTAAAGCACCAGGTAGAGATAGCCCATCGCCAACGCTATTCTATTGCTACTTGGTTACGCCATGATGATGTCGTATTAAGCGCTGACCCATAAAACCTTATTGGAAATAGGCTTAACCGAAGCTTACCCTCATCACTATCTTAATCATCAGAGTCACATTTTTTTATTAATTTTATTCGAGAAACTTATGAGCGCTAATAACACTGTCAACAACACGACCCACCACGCCACGACAAACCATCAACAAAACACCTTAGACCTCAGTATCGAACTAATGCGCCGTGATTCGGTAACACCTCATGATAAAGGCTGCCAAGACGTATTGGTAAATCGCCTACAACCACTTGGATTCAAAGCAGAATTTATGTATTTTGGCGATAAAGCAGCGGTAGCTGGCACTTACGATAAAAGCAATGTTGAGGTCAAAAATTTATGGCTACGACGTGGTGACAGCGAACCTCTCATCTGCTTCGCTGGTCATACCGACGTCGTCCCAACAGGCAATCCTGACAACTGGACAACCCCACCCTTTGAACCAACCATAAAAGAGGGCTATTTATGGGGGCGTGGTGCTGCAGATATGAAAACAGGTATCGCAGCTTTCACCATTGCGGCTGAAAATTTTGTCAAAAATCATCCTAACCATAACGGCTCGATTGCCATGCTCATCACATCCGATGAAGAAGGACCCTCTATAAATGGCACCGTGAAAGTAGTTGAAACTTTACAAGCCCGCAATGAAAAAATCACCTATTGTTTGGTAGGCGAACCTTCAAGCACAGACACTCTAGGCGATATCATCAAAAATGGACGCCGTGGCTCATTAGGTGGCGTACTCACTGTAACAGGCAAACAAGGTCATGTCGCCTACCCACATTTGGCGGTCAATCCAATTCATGCCTTATTACCTGCTTTGGCTGAATTTAGCATCACCGAATGGGATAAAGGCAATGACTTCTTCCCTGCGACCTCCATGCAAATCTCTAATATTAATGGCGGTACCGGCGCAAACAACGTCATTCCTGAAACGGTAGAAGTGGAGTTTAATTTTAGATTCTCCACCGAAACCACTGAAGCAGAGCTACGTGCCAAAACCCATGAAATATTAGATAAGCACTTTGCAACTAGTGATGCCAGTTATGACATTCAATGGAAACTGTCTGGCAATCCGTTTTTAACCGCTGAAGGTAAATTAGTTGATGCGTGTAAGATAGCCGTCAAAGAAGTAACTGGCATTGATACTCAGTTATCAACTTCAGGCGGTACTTCTGATGGTCGCTTTATTGCCCCCACTGGTGCTCAAGTGGTTGAACTTGGTGTCCGCAATGCGACCATTCACCAAGTTGATGAAAAAGTAGAAGTTGATGACTTGGGTAAACTGGCGCAGATATATGAGCGTATACTAGAAGAATTATTATTAGATTAAGATATCAATTTTGAGTGGCTCAATTAACTGTTTTTGGAGCTAATCCTGCTATCCGCTTGTAGTTGATTGCCTGTGGGGCACAGCATCTAAACACAGAGGCGTTCCATTATTCAAGCGACCTGAGGAGGGATTAAATGAGTGTCTGGGGGACACTCATCCCGACGCAAAAGAAAATCTGAGATTTTCTAAATGGTAAGATGCTGTATGCCCCACAAGCCACCAAGCTTCCACTTCTATCAGGGCTAGCGGTAACATCGTGTTCTTACAGATATATTAGCCATATCATAACCAAAAAAAAGGACTCATTGATATGGAGTCCTTTTGTTTAATAAAACGTTTTATACCAAATCTAAAAATTAAGCTATCGAGGAAAACGAGTGCAAACGCTACATATAGTAGGTTCAACGAGTTTGACAAAGATAGGTTATTTTTTAGAAAAGGTATTATTTTGTTTGGTGCGCATGGCACACCCTACTAAATAGCCACCCCCCCTAAATTAGAAATGCTATTTAAAGCATTTTTCTTGCGAGCCTAAAATTGCAGTACAATTTTTTAATGGCTCTCACCTTTAAATTAATGGCTCTCACCTTTCAAAAAGAAGGGAGGGGCTTTTTTTACTTCAACAACAAATCATTAACCCGTTTTAGATACCCTGCTGGATCATCAAGCTGACCGCCTTCAGCAAGTAACGCTTGATCAAAGATAACTTGCGCAAGGTCGTCAAACTGCTCACTAGACTCAAGCTTTTGAATCAGAGGATGGTTAGGGTTAACCTCAAGCGTTGGCTTAATATCTGGCACATCTTGACCCATTTGCTTTAGCATCTGTACCATCTGTGGTGTCAACTCGCCTTCACCCACAACCAGACACGCAGGGCTATCTACCAAGCGAGTCGATACTTGTACATCTTTTGCACGATCGCCTAGAGCAGCTTTTAGCTTATCAACCACAGGCTTTAAGCTTTCTTCCGCTTTTTTAGCTTCTTCTTTTTCTTCTTCGTCCTGTAAGTCACCTAAGTCCACAGCACCTTTGGCGATGTTTTGAAGTGGTGTGCCATCGTACTCATGTAGGAAGTTCATCGCCCATTCATCTACACGGCTGGTCATCAAGATAACTTCGATGCCTTTTTTCTTAAATAGCTCAAGCTGTGGGCTATTCTTGGCTGCCGCCAAGCTTTCAGCAGTCAGATAGTAGATGGCCTTTTGACCCTCTTTCATACGCTCTTTGTAATCAGCGAAACTGGTTTCTAAGCCGTCATGAGTACTGGTTGCATAACGAAGTAGTTTGGCAATGCGCTCTTGGTTACTCATGTCCTCGCCAAGACCTTCTTTAATCACATCACCAAACTCAGCATAGAATTGCTTGAACTTCTCTTGCTTGTCGCTATCTTCACTATTGGCCAAGCTGGCAAGTAGCGTTAATATACGGCGTGCGTTACCATCACGGATAGACTTCACATCACGTGACTCTTGTAAAAGCTCACGGCTGACGTTTAATGGTAAATCAGCAGAGTCGATAATACCTTTTACAAAGCGCAAATACATGGGTAATAGTTGCTCGGCATCATCCATGATAAACACACGTTTAACGTATAGTTTTAAGCCGTGTTGTTGCTCACGGGCATATAAGTCAAAAGGCGCTTTTTTAGGGATATACAGTAGCTGTGTATATTGCACACGACCTTCAACACGATTATGCGTCCACGCTAAGGGATCTTCAAAGTCATAGCTAATATTTTTGTAAAACTCTTTATATTCTTCGTCTTCAATCTCAGAGCTTGAGCGTGTCCACAACGCACTTGCAGTGTTGACAGTCTCCCACTCATCAGTAACAACCATTTGACCACCTACTGGTGTCTCACTATCATCACCGTCTTCTTTTACATCTTCTTGCCACACTTCTTTACGCATTTGAATCGGCAAGCTGATGTGGTCTGAGTATTTATTTACCAGACGTTTTATCTTATTACGGTCTAAGTAGTTATCTTCACCTTCAATAAACTCTTCTTTTAGATGTAGCGTAATGGCCGTACCACGGCTTTCTTTGGTAATAATTTCGGTAGTGAACTGACCACTGCCATCAGACACCCAGCGTACACCTTTATCTGCTGGCTCGCCTGCTTTGCGGGACTCTACCGTAATTGTGTCTGCGACAATAAAACCTGAGTAAAAGCCTACACCAAACTGACCAATAAGCTGACCGTCTTGTTTTTGGGCATCCGACAACTGCTCTAAGAATGCTTTGGTACCCGATTTGGCAATCGTACCTAGGTTTTCAATCGCATCGGCTTCGTTCATACCAATACCGTTATCAATAAAGGTTATGGTTTTGGCATCTGTATCAATATCGATACGTACTTTCAGCTCACCATCGTCTTCATATAGACTGTCATCGGAGGTGGCTTCAAAGCGCAATTTGTCGCAAGCATCAGAGGCATTTGACACTAGCTCACGCACAAAAATATCAGAGTTAGAATACAGTGAATGGGTTACTAAATGTAGTAACTGGGCAACCTCCGCCTCAAAGACGTGTTGTGTGGTGTTTTGATTTTCGCTCATAGTATCCTCTGTGATTATTGGTTTAGTTATTGGTGTTTTTTTGGATTAGTGATCTTTTGGATTAGCATTGTCTGTTTTGTATGCTATCCCTTTAGGTTACTTTACTAACTAATAGGGGCGAGGTCTGAATTTTTCAACCAGTCAGTTGCTATATTTCAACGATAAATTTTATTTATAAATAAAACCAGTCAAATTTTGACTGGTTTAACTTCTATACAGTGAATGCTATATAGAGTGATGAACAAAATTAGATAAACAAAACTAGGTCATCAGCCCTTTTAAGAAAGATTGCAGATTAATATTTAACTTATCCACAGTATAACCGCCTTCCACCAGCACAATAAGGGATTTATCAATGGCTTTCATGTTTTGAGCTAATACTTCAAAGCCTTTGGTGCTAACAGCACACCGAGCTTCTGGATCCTCTTCAAATACATCAAAGCCTAGTATATGTATCACCACATCTGGATTGTAAAGCTTGACTGCATCAATTGATTGATCAACATGCTTAAAAAAAGTTTCTTCGCTAGCTCCATGCGGCATAGGGAAGTTTAAATTAAAGCCATAACCTTCCCCCTCACCTTTTTCAAACTCATGTCCTGTTACCGCTGGATAAAAATTAATTGGCGAACCGTGTACGGACGTATAAAGCACATCTTTACGATCATAGAATATTTCCTGCACCCCTTGCCCGTGGTGCATATCAGTATCAATAATGGCTATTTTTGCATATTTTTGGCGCAGATATTGAGCAATAATGGCGCCATTATTAAGATAGCAAAAACCACCAGCGCTCTTCTTACCAGCATGGTGTCCAGGTGGCCGTGATAAACATACCTGAATAGCACTTTGATTCGACTTATCATTGAGTAATGCATCGGCTGCTGCTAGAGCCGTCTGTGCTGACCAATATATGGTGTTCCATGATCCTTCTCCGAACGGCGCACTATCATCTGCTTGATACTTGGCCGCTTTGGCCATGATACCTAAACCAGGATTATTATCGGGTACATATATGCCAGTCTGTACTTGAGCGCCAAGATCTTCTTCTACCGCCTTCCACTCTTCATAGCCATTTTTTAAAAACTCGACATAACCGTAATCATGTACCTCTAAAATTGGATTTATACCCAAATCCTTGGCATTAATTACGTCAAGCCCTAGTGCTTTAGGAGCCTTAAGTAGCTCCTCTAATCTTTGTGGTATTTCAAGCGGCTCACGCATTTGCCCATATGAGAAATAAGGGAGCGGTTGATGCGTGTTATTGTCTCTATGACTATAAATTTTCATGATTAACAATCCTTTGTATAGAGTGCTATTATTCCTAAATTTGATTAATAGGTTGCTGGGGTATGGGCACTGACGATACGAGTAATGTTAGAAGTCGGGTTAATAAAGGTGTGTGGCTGACTGGTATCAATCACATAGCTATCACCTTGTTTTAATAAATATGAATTTTTATTAATATGAATCAATATTTTTCCTTCAATAACCGTACCTATCTCCTCTCCTTCGTGAGTAATTTTTTCTTCTGTAGAGCTATTGGGCTGATAAGTTTCTATTAAAAATCCAAGATTTCTAGTAGGTGCAAAGTTGTAAACTTGCTTTAATGACACCCCATTTTTTTTGGGATCACTTAGCTCAATTAACTGGTCTTGAGAGACGACTACCTGAGCCTTGGTCTGTCCCCAATCATCACTAAAAAAAGTATTTAGATTAGAGCCTAGTACCTCAAGTATAGCGGCTAATGTATTGACCGCTGGACTGACTTTATTGCGCTCAATAGAGCTAATTGCAGTATTTGTAAGACCTGCAAGCTTTGCTAACTTACGCTGAGAAAACCCCTTTGATAACCGTAATTGATTGATTTTATCGCCAATAGAAGGATCGATGCCTTGTTTAATGGACTCTGTTGAGATTTCAGCTTTATCCCTTGATGCTTCTGGCTTGTTTTGCATGCTTAATTAATCCTGAAAATAGATACTTAGACATTTCATCTTTAGCATAATCAGCTTCTGGATGCCATTGAACTCCTAGTAAAAAAGGATGTTTTGGTAGGCTTATGGCTTCAATTAAAGTATCAGGTGCAGTGGCTTCTACAAATAAATCCTCACCTACTTTATTGATACACTGCTTATGCAAAGAATTGACTTTCCATTTGTTATTAAAGGAGGATAGGTGACCTCCTCCATTAATAATAACATCATGTATGGGTTGATATTGAACTTCTAGGGGAGCATTACTGTCTTCAAGGTGTTGTTCAAAATAACACCCTACCTCTCTCCAGTCTGGATGCAACGTACCTCCAAAATAGACATTCATCTCTTGCAAGCCGCGGCATATAGCCAACAAAGGCAATTGCTTATTTTTTGCATAATCCAATAACTTAAAGCTTAACTCATCGCGAGTTAAGTCTTGCTTTAATTCCTTATGGGTGGCTTTGTATCGTGCTGGGGCGACATTGCTATAACTGCCCGTTAACAAGATACCATCCAGCATCGACATTACAGGTTCAAAGCTATCTTCTTCTACGATGACATGTGGTAACAAAATGGGGGTGCCACCGTAGTGGTGTATGGCGTTGGTGTATTTTTCATAAACATTTTGCGAGGGCTGGTTATCCACTATTTTATGGCAACACACAATCCCAATAACTGGCTTAGAACTTGTCATACTAACATCCTTATTAAAAACTTAATTATTATTAACATGAAATAAAAGACAGCGGCCACGTTGAACTATTTTGATTCCCTATTGCACCACAAAGGAGCAAAACTTAAGTATATCTTAGCGATTTAGGTTAACCAAGACGGTGCTTTACTCATCCTATACTAAAAATAGCATTCAAATTAAAGAATGTAAAATATATATTTCAAAATGGCATAGTCTTAGCATAATGAGTTATATATCACTCATTTTATTATTTTTAAGATAGTATTTGACAACTATATATTTCACCCTTATATTGAATTTGAGGTCAGGTAGTAAGTAAATCTTAATTAATTTCTTATTATCTATTACTTAACCTCCTCACTAGGACGAAGTATCAAGGATGTATTGCAATGGAAACTATTAATAATATTTCAAGCGCACACTCAGTAGTATCACCTGAAGTGACTGTCTCGAAGCTCAATAACAACCCCTCATCAAACTCTCAAATAGAATATGTCTATATAGCAGCCTGTGACATAAATGGCTTAATGCGTGGTAAGAGAATTCCTCATAATCAGTTATCTAAGGCTGTAAAAGCAGGGGTTCGCTTACCACTTTCTATATTGGGAGTGGATATTTGGGGGGCAGACGTGATCGAATCTTCTCAATCTAATGGTGACATCGATGCCATAGCCGTGCCTACTGGTCGGGAAGCCTTTAATCTCATTAATACCAGTAAATCGTCCTCATTATTACCCGTTTGGTTATACGATGAAGACAATAACCCTTATTATGGTGACCCTCGTCACGTTTTATCTCATATTAGTCAGCAATTTAAAGAGCTCGGTTTAACCCCAGTTATGGCCACGGAATTAGAATTTTATTTGGTGGATTATACTGAGGGCAAGACACCTAAGCCCCCTATTCGACCCAAGAATGGTTTAAGACTGAACAAGACTTCAATCTTGAGTATTAATGATTTATTGCAGTTTGATGAGTTTTTGGATGAGGTTTACGATGAGTGTCGTAAGTTAAACATCCCAGTCGATGCGGCTCTTGCAGAAAATGGTTGTGGTCAATTTGAAATTAATCTACTTCATGTAAATGACCCTCTTAAGGCTGCCGATGATGCAGTTTTATTCAAACAAATCGTTAAGTCCGTTGCTGCCAACCGTGGATTTACAGCGACCTTCATGGCCAAACCTTATGGTACCCAATCTGGAAACGGCTTCCATGTTCATTGCAGCCTACTCGATGAAGCGGGCAATAATGTCTTTGACAATGATACTGAGGAAGGATCGGACCTATTAAATAATGCGGTTGCAGGGCTATTGGCCACTATGTCTGACTGCACCTTATTATTCGCCCCCCACGTCAACTCTTATCGTCGATACACCCCTGGTACCTTAGCCCCTAACAATATCTCATGGGGTTATGAAAACCGAACTGCTGCAGTGCGGATCCCTGGCGGTGACCCTAAAGCTCGTCGAATTGAACATCGAGTTTCAGGAGCAGATGCCAACCCTTACCTAGTTTGTAGTGCAGTACTCGCTGGCATGCTTTATGGCATCGAAAACAAACTAGAAGCTCCTGAACCTATCAACAATATTACCTATAATATTGAAAACCTTAGTACTTTACCTATGGACTGGTTTTCCGCAATTCGTGAGTTTGAAAGTAGTGATGTTATTGAGTCCTTATTCCCTATGCAATTGATAGACTTATTAATAGATGTAAAAAAACAAGAAGCGAAACGCTTTGCCATGCAAGTCACTAACCTTGAATATTTAACCTACTTACAGGATGTTTAATTATGACTAACAATAAACGTAATATTCCGCATTATTCAGATCAAGGTCAATATCCAGATAGTTACTACGCTGCCAGTCGTAATCCCAAGCCTGATCGCCCTACACTAAAGCAGGACATAAACTGCGAGACATGTATTGTGGGTGGTGGATATAGTGGGTTATCAACAGCGTTACACCTAACCGAAACTGATCATGATGTTGTGTTGCTTGAAGGCGCGCAAATCGGTTGGGGAGCATCGGGACGCAATGGGGGTCAAATAGTTAATGGCTTAAATGCCAGTTTACAAAAGATTAAAAAATCTTATGGAGATTCCACGGCTGACTTTGTCGGACAGCTGGTCACAAGAGGCAATAAAATCATCCGCCGTTTTATTGCCGATTACAATATCCAATGTGATCTTAAAGAAAAAAATATCTTTGCAGCATTTAATACTAGCCAAATGAACGACTTGATAGATACTCATGAACTGTGGGAAAGCCATGGTATGCATGAGCGTGAAATACTCGATAAACAGGGTATTCAACAGTATGTCAACACAGATGCTTATATCGGGGGCATGATAGATCATTCCGGTGGTCATATTCACCCCCTAAATTTGGCCCTAGGTGAAGCGGCAGCCATCGAGAAAAATGGCGGTACTATCTATGAAAATACGCTGGTGGTTGATATTGAATATAGTGATACAGGCGCAAAAGTTATTACCGAATTCGGTACTGTTACTTGCCAAAAAATCGTCTTATGCGGCAATGCCTATCTAAACAAAGTCATTCCAAAGCTCACTGATCGTATTATGCCTGTCTCTACCCAAATTATTGCGACAGAACCTTTAGGAGAGCTTGCAGATGAGCTTATTCCTAGTGATGTCTGTGTGGAAGATATGCGTTATATCTTGGATTATTACCGTCTTTCTGCTGATAAACGTATGTTGTTTGGTGGTGGTAGTGTTTATGGTGGTCAAGACCCTGCTGATATTAAGGCAAAAATTCGCCCTAATATGATTAAAATATTTCCACAATTGCGTGATGTGCAAGTGGATTATGCTTGGAGTGGTAACTTCGCACTATCATTTTCAAGAGTACCGCAAATGGGGCAGTTACACGATCGGGTGTTATTTGCGCATGGCTATAGTGGTCATGGGGTAACTGGATCTCATTTGTTTGGTCAAATTTTAGCAGACGCTATCAATGGTAAGACTAAAGAATTTGATACCTTTGCCAAAGTACCATGGATACCCTTCCCTGGAGGAAGATCTTTAAGAGTGCCCTACTCTGTTATGGGCTCATGGTGGTATGCCCTTAAAGATAAAACTGGGCTATAGACCATCGTAATTTTACTAGGAGCTTGTAACTGAGAATATTATTGAACAACAGAGATGAAGTCGCTCAAAGCAAATGAATAACCTCAGCTTTAATTATTTTCAACGAATGTAAAGGATTTACATTACTAGCTTCAGAAGCTATACCGAATCAAAAAGCCACAACTAGTGGTGTCATCGAGGGGTTAAGACACCCATCATTATATAAGGAATGTATAAATGAATATGAAGCTAAACCAAGCTATTTCAGAGCAATATGATAATAAACGGCTGTTTCTTACTTTGCTGGTAGGTATTGCTATCTATGTGGCATTTGCAACCCTCTCGTATTTTCATCGAGACTCAGGTTCTTGGGGACTATACTCCCTTCTTCCAACTTTACTGGTACTAGTTACAGCCATTATTTCTCGACGTCCTTTTGAATCTATGATCGCAGGTTGTATTGCCGGTTTAGTGATGCTTAATCCTTTTAATTTAATTGACCCCTTTGCAAATAATCTGTCTACTGTTCTAGGCAATGAGACTATTATATGGATTATCTTAGTCTGTGGTTTTATGGGCGGTTTGATTCAATTGCTTGAAACCAGTGGTTGCTTAAGTGGCTTTAGTGATTGGTTAAAAGGTATTATTAAATCTAGACGGCAATCGCTAGTAGCTACTGCTTTTCTTGGTGTAGTAGTGTTCATTGATGATTACTTAAATTGTTTGGCCGTTTCTACCTCAGTAAAAAAACTAACCGATCACTATCAAGTATCCCGTGAAAAGCTGGCCTATATTGTCGACTCTACCGCAGCACCGATGTGCGTCATCGTGCCTATTTCAACTTGGGCAGTTTACTTCGCTGGTCTTTTGGAGGAGAACGGCGTTGCCGGTGAAGGTGGCGGGATGAGCTTGTACATCAGTGCCATTCCTTATATGGCTTATGCTTGGTTAGCTTTGATTATCGTATTTTTAGTTGCTTTTGGTGTCTTAGGAAATTGGGGACCAATGAAAAAGGCCGAGGCAAGGGCTCAAGCCGGTGAACCAATTCCACCAGATTTTATGGATAAAGATTTGGTCTCAAATGTAAAAGCTAAACGCAAGCTGTCGTTTAAAGCCAATATTATCAATTTTGCTATTCCAATGATTCTTCTGATTGCATCAACAGTTTATTTTGAAGTAGATTTATTAAAAGGCGCTATCTTGACCTGCTTTGTTACTGTCATTCTATATTGGATTCAAGGTTTATTAAGTTTTGAGACTCAAATTGAATCTATATTCAATGGCTTTAAAGTGATGTTGTATCCTTTATCTACGGTAATTGGAGGTTTCTTTTTAAAAGCAATCAATGATGAATTGGGCATGACCCCTTATATCATTCAAGCCATCACCCCTTATATGACTTTGACTACCTTCCCTGCTGTTATTTTTGTGGTCATGGCATTTTTAACGTTTGCAACGTCGTCAAGTTGGGGTTTATATGTACTTGCCATGCCGATTGTGTTTCCAGTTGCAGATGCGTTAGGAGTTAGTACGCCACTGGTCATCGGTGCCTTATTATCTGCCTCGTCATTTGGTAGCCATGCTTGTTTCTTTAGTGACTCTTCTTTATTAGCAGCTCAAGGAGCAGGTTGTACGCCTATGCAGCATGCTTTCACTCAGTTCCCTTATGCGTTACTAGGTGCTGTGCTAGCGATAACTAGCTTTGTTGCCTTAGGATTTATGATGGCGTAAGGTTTATTTAATATAGAATAAAGGATAGGTAAATATGTCATAAGGCGCTTTCATTACTAATGTTAGCCCCTTATGAAATAGGAGACAATGTACTATGTTAGGATAATCTGTGCATTACTTCCTATATCATCTTACTAATTGATATTGAGGAAGTTATCTATATTGATTAATAAAAGTATATTCGCTGTCTATAAACTATGAAACCAGTAAAAAAGGAATATTATAATGACTACTGATATCATCTATAAAGTAACTAACCCAGCTACTGGAGAGATTGAAAAGACTTTTACCACTGCCAGTCAAGCGGATGTTAAAAACACATTACAGCAAGCCAATAAAGCTTATAAAGCTTGGAAGAACACGCCCATCGATGAGCGCCGTCAAATATTGCACCGTATTGCTGACAAATATCTTGAGCAAATTGACGAGTTAGCCGCCATAGTTACCCGTGAAATGGGAAAACCAATAACACAAGCTAAAGGAGAGCTATCCTTTGTCGCCGAGATTTTTAGATATTATGCTGATAAAGGACCCGAGTTATTAAGACCAGACACAATTGACGTTGACAAAGGTAAGGCTCGGGTAGAGAAGCATCCTATTGGGGTATTACTTGGTATCATGCCTTGGAATTACCCCCACTATCAAGTAGCACGTTTTGTTGCTCCAAATATTATGGCAGGGAACACGATTATATTAAAGCATGCTCCTCAGTGCCCCGAAACTGCTGACGCCATACAGACCTTATTTGCCGAAGCTGGTCTCCCTAGTGGGGTTTATAACAATATTTTTGCCACGAATGATCAAGCCGCTGACATCATTAGAGACCCACGCGTACAGGGCGTGTCGTTAACTGGCTCTGAAAAAGCAGGTCAAGCTGTCGCTCAAATCGCCAGTAGCGCCCTTAAAAAAGTAGTTCTTGAGCTTGGAGGGTCAGATCCATTTATCGTCCTTGATGATGCTGATTTAGATAAGGCCGTTAAACACGCTATCGATGGTCGTTTTGGCAATGCGGGGCAGGCGTGTAATGCCGCCAAACGTATCATTGTTCTTGACGCTATCTATGATAGTTTTGTTGAAAAATTCACCAAAAAGGTCAAGCAAATGACGCCTCAAGACCCCATGCAAAAAGATACCAAAATGGGACCACTTTCTTCTATTGAGGCTGCTAAAAATCTACAAAAACAGCTTAACGGTGCAGTCAATGCAGGTGCTACAGTATTGGTTGAGGGCGGTTACCAAGATAGTCAGCCTGGAGCATGGTTCAAGCCTACTGTCCTGACCGGTGTCACTAGTGACATGCCCGTCTATCAACAAGAGTTATTTGGTCCTGTTGCGGTGATCTATAAAGTGGCAACTGTGGAAGAAGCCATTCGATTAGCCAATGATGTGCCCTTTGGACTTGGGGCTGCGGTTCATACAACTAGTGAAGCCTTGGCGAATAAGATTGCTAATGAGCTTGAGGTGGGTATGGTCACGATTAATGCTCCATCAGGAAGTGAAGCTAATACTCCGTTTGGTGGTGTCAAACGTTCTGGCTTTGGTCGTGAGCTTGGTAAATTAGGCATTACAGAGTTTTTAAACTATAAATTAGTCCGTGATAAATCTTAGTCACCGTCAAGATTAGATTCAATGAAACTTAATCACTGTAGGCCGCCCTTAGAAAGGTATCATTAATTAAATTTGGTATATTTAGGACGGTCATTACTTTGGCATTAAGTCAATGATCTCAAGTACTATTTGGGTATGGCACGTAACGTCAATATCTGCTCACTACGCCCAAACGGACCTTGAGTATCATGCAAAATAGCACTGGTCAATCCAATACCATCTGTACCATATTGCTGCACCGCCTCAATACCCAGCCACTTCCCTTGTGGTAAGCGGTGCAAATGAATTTGCAAATCGGTATTAGGAAACGCCCATTGTGTCTCATTTAGTTTCAGTCCTTGACGAGGTACCACGCCATTAGCCGTATCTACCAACCCCATAAGACGTACCACATCTGACGTATGCTCACCAGAGACCATCTGTAAATCACTGCTTAGCCATACCACGCCTTTACCTGGACGCCGCTGTGGGTCTGCTACCACTGAAATACTTTTGATAAAACCTCCTGGCCATGCTTTTAGGCCTTGCCACTGATTAAAATGCTTAGGTGAGTGTGTCAAAGGCGTGTCTTCAAGACCAAAAATAGCGGTTGTATCTTGGGTTAATAATCGCCAAGCACGGGCAATAATACACTCTCGACTACCGCTACTCATCACTGCCTCAACCAATTCAATGGTTTTACCTGGTCTAATCATACGAATAGTAATACTAAACTCATCAAGAGGGATTAATCCTAATATATCAAGACTTAAACGAGCTAAGCGTAAATTCTGCTGCGGTGCAAATTTGATAATCTCATGTGTTAAAATTCCAGTAGCTGGTGCCATATGCTGTTCATGCTCATTCCACGCTCCTTGCGCATGTGGTGTAGGCTTATAGTGAGCAATAACACTGCCATCTGATTGGGCTTCTCGTATAATAAATTGGTAATATGAAGTCATAAGTCATCCTTAACTACTCTTAATTTCTATCTTATTTTTATGCCTTAGCTTACTTTATATACTGCTGGCATAACTGTTACCATTTTCAAAAAAAACTATTGCTTCTAATAACTCAGATTTAGCGTTTTTTCTGTATTTAGGACATTTGCCGTTATGATTACAGTTGGGATTTGCTTCATCATCACAGACTAACTGTATTGGTTGTGAGGGTCAAGCTTTTTAAACCAATCCATCAATGGAAGCTAATATCTGATATCTTATCTATTTAGCTGAACTACCTAGCTGATGTTACGCTGTGACGCACATTTTATTTTATCATTAAGCTGTAAAACCCTATCCTTTAGAGCAGAGATATAAGGCAATAATAATTATCACCTAAGAAGCACTAAGCCAATAATATAGATACACCCTTCATATATCTCTAACTCTGAGTATCTAGTTGATATTCCATAATTAAGGCATCACAGACAGGGTTGATATAATAGGCCTTTCTAGTATGAATAATAACAAATCCTAGATTTTGATATAAAGCAATCGCTGGTATATTGTCGGATCGTACTTCTAGTAAAATACGCTCTAGTTGCATCTCTGGCATCTGCGCTATCAACTGGGTTAATAATTGCTTTGCTAGACCTTGGCGTTGATAGTCTGGATGCGTACCTATTCTTAAAATTTCTGTTACCTCAAACACTGTGCTAAACAGACAATAAGCCACCACCTGTGCTGTCTTGTTATGCAAATTTCCACTATATAATTTGTAATAGTTGAACTCTTGTTGGTTTTGCTGACTGTCAATAACTACGACCCAACAATGATTGATATCTTGTTGTAACAGCTCGTAAATAACCTGTGCGTCCCAGCTATCTGCCGACTGCAACAAACACTCAATGTCTGCAATCTCTTTAATACACTGGCTATCTTGCGTTTGATATGATGTATTTACTACCGCTAGATATTTATTATTTTTCATAAGCTGCTATTTGTGAACCATGTAAGAGATTTAACTTGTCAATATCTAGATATTACAAACACGTATCGCCTTGATTAATACCAAATCTGAAAATTAAGATATCAAGGAAAACGAGTGCAAACACGACAATGCAAACCCTACATGCAGTAAGTTTAGCGAATTTGACTAAGATAGGTTGATAGGTTGTTTTTCAGAAAAGGTATAAGACAATCTTGCCTCATTTTATCTATAAATACCAATAAAAAAAGCCCCCACTATTACAAATGAGGGCTTTTATTTTAATAGCATAAACAATTAGCGTAAACGGCTACCATAATTGATGTTGTCTAAACTTATACCACTTATCAGCATCAATTTATAGCAACTATATTTCGTTAGCGCCAATTTACAGCTTGCTGGTTAATTCTGGTACAGCGTCATATAAGTCAGCTTCTAAGAAGTAATCAGCAACGCTTGCAATTGGTGCTTCTGGATCATTGTTGATAGCAACAATCACTTTAGAGTCTTTCATACCCGCTAAATGCTGGATGGCACCTGAGATACCAACTGCAATGTATAAGTTAGGAGCAACGATTTTACCAGTTTGACCAACCTGCATATCGTTTGGTACATAGCCTGCGTCAACTGCGGCACGTGAAGCACCGATAGCTGCACCTAATTTATCAGCTAGAGGCTCGATAATTGTCGTGAAGTTTTCACTATTAGCTAGTGCGCGACCACCTGAGACTACGATTTCTGCAGAAGTTAATTCAGGACGATCTGAAGAGGCTAACTCTTCACCAACGAAGCTTGAAGTGCCTGCATCTTGCACATCTTCTTTTTCTTCGATCGTTGCAGAGCCACCTTCTGCTGCCGCTGGGTCAAAGGCTGTTGCACGTACAGTAACTAGCACTTTATCTTCACTAGTCTTAACTGTTGCAGTTGCGTTACCTGCATAAATAGGACGCTCAAACGTGTTAGCATCTATAACTTTTGTAATTTCAGAAATCATACTAACATCTAGTAGTGCAGCGACGCGTGGTAAAAAGTTTTTACCATTACTGGTTGCAGGCGCTACGATGTGGCTGTAATCACCAGCCAAGTCTTTTACTAATAAAGAAACATTTTCTGCTAACTGATCTTTATAGGCTGCGTTATCGACACAAATTACTTTGGTAACGCCTGCAACTTTTGCCGCTTGCTCAGAAACGGGATGGCATTCTGCGCCCGCAACCAAAATATGAACATCATCGCCTAGCTGTGTTGCTGCAGTTACTGCGTTTAAAGTCGCTTTTTTAAGCTCGACATTGTCATGTTCTGCATATACTAAAATTGCCATGAGATTATTATCCTTTCTAATATTTTTATATATTGAGATGATATGGTAACGATTGGTTGTAACTTAAAAAGAAATATATCTATTTAGTTATTAATTATTTGGGTTATTAAATAACTTTTGCTTCATTTTTAAGTTTGTCGATTAGCTCATCAACTGAACCAACTTTAACGCCAGCTGAACGCTCAGCAGGTGGTGTTACTTTCAAGATCTCTTGCTTAGACGCCATCTCTACACCATAATCTGCTGGTGTTTTTTCATCAAGTGGCTTTTTCTTCGCTTTCATGATGTTTGGCAACTTAGCGTAACGCGGTTCGTTTAGGCGTAAGTCTGTGGTAATGATGGCTGGTAGAGTCAGTGCTACTGTCTGCAAACCACCGTCGATCTCACGGGTAACATTAACTTTGTCGCCTTCTACTTTTACTTCAGAAGCAAATGTACCTTGACCAGCACCCATTAAAGCGGCGAGCATCTGGCCTGTTTGGTTATTATCATCATCAATAGCTTGCTTACCTAATAGTACAATGTCTGTACCTTCTTGTTCAGCAATTGCTTTTAAAATTTTTGCAACTTGTAACGGATAAGCTTTGTCATCAGTTTGAACCAAGATACCACGGTCGGCGCCTAGCGCTAGGGCAGCACGGATTTGCTCTTGTGCTTCTTTTGGACCAATTGATGCAATGATAACTTCATCAACAACGCCTGCTTCTTTTAAGCGTACTGCTTCTTCAACTGCAATTTCACAAAATGGGTTAATTGACATCTTAGTATTACTAAGATCTACTGCAGAGTTATCAGCTTTAACGCGTACTTTTACGTTATAGTCAATCACACGTTTAACAGCGACTAATGCTTTCATACGTTCCTCGTTTATTAATGTTATGAGTTATTAGAGTTAATAATTATATGCCGTCTGCTTATCGTATCTTCGAACAGCGACACAGCAGGTTACAAGTCATTCTTATATATCTTAGCCAATATATGCACTAATTTATATAACAATTTGTAGGATTTAATTAACTGAAAGATATTTAAGTTAATCAATTTTCCCCATTTCTTTACAAAAAAAATAACTTTATGTTTATTTTATACTATGCTGATATAGCAATCTTTTAGTTTGCCATTAATTGACTATAAATAAAGATTTATTATCAAACGCCACTATATTGCGTGAGCAGCTTTATAAGGTCAAGCTTCTGGCGTGAATAAAGGGTCATAAATTTATACCTAGTCTAAAAATCGGCTATGTTGCTGAAATTATTGTCATGTCAGCGTCTATTGTAGTTGATTGCTTATTGTAATTGACTGTTTATTGTAATTGACTGTTTATTGTAGTTGACTGTTTATTGTAGTTGACTGTTTATTGTAGTTGAAAGCTAAATCAAAAAAAAGACAACCTTCTTTAGAGGGTTGTCTTTTATAATTCTTTGACTCTTTCACCTATTATAGATGACAGATACTACTTAGTCAGTCAAAGCTTATCACCAAACTATTCAGCTGTTTCTATTTGCTCAGCTTGTGGACCTTTTTGGCCTTGGCCTAGTACAAAAGTAACTTTTTGACCTTCAGCAAGGGTTTTAAAGCCGCTGCCTTGAATAGCACTGTAATGAGCAAATACGTCTTGACCGCCATCATCTTGTGCGATGAAACCAAAACCTTTTGCTTCGTTGAACCACTTAACAGTACCTTGTACACGTTCTGACATAACTTTTCCTAATAAAAAATGATTTAACTATAGTCATGATGCTTTTATTAGGCACGTACTACGGTTGTAGCGGATGTGCCTGTAGAAAGCGTAAATCGAGTATTATTGATTAGAATGTGAACTAATCTTCACTCTAATAAACAGATACTTTATACACCACTACCATAAAATGCAGTCATGTTTGAATCAGTAGCTATGCTATCCATTCAAAAAGTAACTTACTTACTAATGGCTAGTATAACAGCTTTGTATCTCATGTCCTAATTATATCTGTACTTTTGGTTGTTTTGATGTAACTGTTTTCAAAATTTGATACCGATCTTCATCTTTTAGCTATCCAGCCATAGATTCTGACAAAATTATGCCATAAGTGGCGACTGAGAGACACAAGACAAAAAACACAATTGCAAAAGATTGGCAATAAGCAATATAAGACAAAGACACCTCAAACTTTTCTATATCTGGTATGCCTTTACGCTTAATTAATCGGTTGCTATAAATCCAACCAGCGACAGCATAGATCTGATAGGCAATGGGGACGACCAAATAGATGCCATCCATATCTAACAAATACATCGAGATAATTGAGATAGGAACCCAAAGAAAGTCAATAATGGCGCAAAATTTAAAAAAAGTAGTTTTGGGTATTCTTCCATTGGTTGTTTTGAGCATTTGCCCTTCTGCCCAAATTAAGATGGCAACCAGTGCACTAAGCACGACGAATATTATTTGCGAATCAATACGAGCAAGCCATTGGGTAACCATTTATTATTTTTTCCTATGTGTAATATCTAATATTAAGTACGTCAATCTCAACTGAAAATATAGGCTTTGGCTTATGTAAGGTTTGACTCCCTTCCTTCCTCTGTTAGCAAAGCTTCTCAAGGTTGAGGATGGATTTTTAATAAGTATCGTAAAATCCCCCTAAATCCCTGAGGAGGGATAAAGCAAAGCACTGCTTTGCCCCGACGCAAGAGAAAATCTATGATTTTCTAAACTGAAAAAGGAGAACTTGCCACCTTTATTAGTTTTTTTCAACAAATAAGCTAAAGACACAACCAATAAAAAGAGCAAAAGCTGCTTATTTAAAGTCAATCTGCAAAAAGACAAAGCCCACATGTCAGGGACATATGGGCTAGTCATTCTAAAAACAACTTAAAACCTATCTATTCATTCTATTGGTTTTAAATTAGTTTTTCTCTTTATCGATGATTTTATTACCACCAATCCAAGGCATCATTGCACGTAGCTTAGCACCTGTTTTTTCAATTTCATGATCAGCGTTGTTACGACGACGTGCTGTCATTGATGGATAGTTGGCTGCGCCCTCTGCAATGAACATCTTAGCATATTCGCCAGATTGAATGCGTTTTAGTGCATTGCGCATTGCTTCACGTGATTGCTCATTGATTACTTCTGTACCAGTGACATATTCACCGTATTCAGCGTTATTACTGATTGAGTAGTTCATATCAGCAATACCGCCTTCATACATCAAATCAACGATAAGCTTTAACTCGTGTAAACACTCAAAATAGGCCATTTCTGGGGCATAACCAGCTTCAGTTAGAGTTTCAAAGCCCATTTTAACCAGTTCTACTGCGCCACCACATAAGACGGCTTGCTCACCAAATAGGTCGGTTTCTGTTTCATCTTTGAACGTGGTTTCGATAATACCAGAGCGACCACCACCAACACCAGCGGCATATGATAGTGCCACTTGTTTGGCTTGACCAGACGCGTCTTGATACACAGCGATAAGATCTGGAATACCACCACCTTTAACAAACTCTGAACGTACTGTGTGACCTGGCGCTTTTGGTGCAACCATGATGACGTCTAAGTCTTTGCGTGGTACAACTTGGTTGTAATGAATTGCAAAACCGTGAGCAAAAGCAAGCGTAGCACCTTCTTTAATGTTTGGCTCAATCACGTCTTCATATAAAGATTTTTGGAACTCATCTGGGGTTAGAATCATCACTACGTCAGCTGCTTGCACCGCATCAGCTACTTCAGATACTTTTAGACCAGCATTTTCTGCTTTTTTCCATGAACCTGAGCCAGCACGTAAACCGACAATCACATCAACACCTGAATCTTGTAAGTTCAATGCATGAGCATGGCCTTGCGAACCGTATCCGATAATGGCTACTTTTTTGCCTTGGATGATTGATAAGTCACAATCTTTATCGTAATAAACGTTCATAATTTAATCCTTTTCAATAATTTTTTAAATACTTTCAATACGCTAAGTTTTGAAAATAATGGATAGTTTATGTTGATAGTCAACCTTGAGATATAACAACAATTGGATCAATTAGCAGATTAACCTTAAATGCTAAGCGTACGATCACCACGTAAAATACCAATAATCCCAGAACGTACCACTTCTAAAATACGATCACGACCAATAACGTCAATAAAACCATCTAATTTTGCGCCATCACCAACAATCTGGATGGTGTACAAATTAGCAGTTACATCAACGATATGGGCGCGGAAAATATCAGCATTACGCTTGACTTCAGAACGAGCACTACCTGTCGCCCGAACTTTAATCAACATAAGCTCACGCTCAACGTGAGGATTGTCAGTCAGGTCGATAACTTTAACGACTTCAATCAACTTATGCAAATGCTTAGTAATTTGTTCAATTTTTTCACGACTGGCATTGGTGGTCAAGGTCAAACGGGAAATAGTTTCATCTTCCGTTGGTGCAACGTTTAAGGTTTCAATATTATAACCACGCTGCGAAAATAAACCGACCACACGAGATAGCGACCCAGCTTCGTTTTCCATTAGTACAGAGATTAGATGTTGTTGCATTAGGTACGCTCCCCCTTAGATAACCACATATCACGCATAGACTGACCGGCAACTTGCATAGGATATACATGCTCATGACGATCTACGTACACATCGATAAATACCAGCTTGTCTTTCATAGCTAGGGCTTCAGCCAGCTGCTCATCAAGCTTTTCAGGATCTGTTATTTTCACCCCGACATGGCCATAACTTTCAGCAAGCTTCACAAAGTCTGGTAGCGACTCCATATATGACGAAGCATGACGGCCATCATACAACATATCTTGCCACTGTTTTACCATACCCAATTGGGCATTATTTAAACACAAGATTTTTACAGGCAACCCATACTGGAAGCAAGTAGAAAGCTCTTGAATATTCATCTGAATTGAACCCTCACCCGTAATACACACTACATCACGCTCAGGCTCAACCAATTTGGCAGCCATTGCATAGGGCAGGCCGACACCCATAGTACCCAGACCACCTGAGTTTAACCACTGACGTGGCTCATCATATTTGTAGTATAACGCAGCAAACATCTGGTGTTGACCAACATCACTGGTAATAATTGCTTTTCCTGAGGTCAGCTCATATAGCTTTTCGACCACAGCTTGCGGCTTCATGCCATGCTCAGTACTGGTATCATAGCGCAGACCATGACGCTTGCGCCATTCATTGATTTGTGACCACCAGTCTTGAAGTGCTGGCTGATCTAGCTGTTTATCATCACCTTGTAGCAGCTCAAGCATGTCAGTTAATACTGACTTAACATCACCAACAATAGGAATATCGGCCATGATGGTTTTTGAAATAGATGCTGGATCTATATCAATATGAATAATCGTTGCATTCGGGCAAAACTTCTGTACATTGTTGGTCACTCGGTCATCAAAACGAGCGCCTATTGCCAAAATCACATCAGCATGATGCATAGTCATATTGGCCTCATAGGTTCCATGCATCCCTAACATACCGATAAACTGGCGATCTGAACCAGGAAAAGCCCCTAACCCCATCAGGGTGTTTGTCACTGGTAAGTTTAACTTGTGTGCTAATGCGGTTAGCTCTTTATGGGCATTACCCAAAATGACACCGCCGCCTGAATATAACACTGGACGTTTTGCAGCTAATAACGCATCTACTGCCTTTTTGACTTGGCCATTGTGACCCTTTACTGACGGTTGATATGAGCGAATATTTACTGTATCAGGATAGTTATACTCATACTTTTCATGTGGCGCTGTGGTGTCTTTGGGAATATCGATGACCACAGGACCGGGACGACCTGACTGAGCAATATAAAAAGCTTTTTTGACAATTTCTGGGATTTCACTGGCATGGCGCACCTGAAAGCTGTGCTTAACAATGGGACGTGACACCCCGACCATATCTGTTTCTTGGAATGCATCATCACCAATCAGGTATTTTGGTACCTGACCTGAGATAACAACCATAGGAATTGAGTCCATAAAAGCAGTAGCAATAGCAGTTACTGTGTTTGTTGCACCTGGACCTGAGGTTGCCAATACTACACCTGGCTTACCTGTACGGCGTGAATATGCATCTGCCATATGACCTGCTGCTTGCTCGTGACGCACTAATAAGTGCTCAATAGTATCTTGCTTAAATATGGCGTCGTAAATGTGCAATACAGCACCACCTGGATAACCAAAAATATACTCCACGCCTTCATCAATTAAAGACTGGACGAGCATTTCGCCACCGGAGAGCATGATTGGCCCATCGCCATTTTCTAGAAGTTCACGCTTTTTTCCAAAATTAATGGCAGCGTGCGCTGTTTGGGTGTGCCCTGTCATATTAGGGCTTTGGGTTGTTTCGGTCACTGTCATCACCTTTATTCATTGCGGGATGTAATTTAAAAGCTCATTTTGGATCTGTTTTGTACCCAAAAGCTTTTAAACTTGGTTGTCTTGCTTTCTTTCATTGAAACCAACGAGTTTGATTTAAAAACCAATAACTTATCATTTTAAGCTTTTTTTATCAGTTTTTTCCAGATAATTTAATAACCATCCAGACATGACAAAAAATATCATAAGGCTTTTGCCATGTGATATGGAACTTAAAACGGACAGTGAGATGATTGCTAGACTAGCATTAAGAATTTAATAAGATTAGTGTGTTTTTTGGTATTTTGCAACCCATAAAGCTTAGATTACTTAGATTACAATGCAAAATAGTTAGATTGCAAAGTAGGCAATGCAAGCTCACAAAAAAATCAAATTAAATAAGCAAGTAATTCATATCTTTTGTTTTGGTATTATGTTTAATACTTTGATCAAAGAGTATAAATTATTACTTTTCAATCTATGTTCAATTAAAGCGATTGCTATTACATTAAGGCAAGATTGAATACTTAGTCACTGTAGACCGATAAGTCCCTGAGCATTACAATTACAAAATAGTCTTTGCTATCTAATTGCGTTACCCATCACATTTAAAATAACTACCCTAAAGCAGACGGTAAGCCTGCAATAGTTGCTACTTTAAGTTAACTGGCTCGATAGAGCTGATTAACTGACTAATCAAAATCTTATAATCCAATGTTTTATCCGAGTTGTCAATAAAATTATATTAATAAGATACCCTACCTAAAGTCATCAATGCCAGTTTTAGTATTAAACTCAATACTCTTTAGCTGGCAAAGCCTCATTTAGATAGGGTGTCTTAGAGTGTGGATTGCTATTTTTTGCTGCTTGTTGTGCAGCGATTAGTTGTACAGCGATTTATCAGGTTATAGTGCGAATACTACTGACGTACCAACCGGCTTGGCTTTGGCAATAGTTCAATAGCGCTCACTCGGCAAGGGTTGATATCAATACCGCCACGGCGTGTATACCAAGCACGCACCATCAACTTTTTAGGGTTAAATCGTTGGCTAAGATCAGCAAAGACTTGCTCCACACACTGCTCATGAAAGCCATTATGCTGACGATAACTTAAAATATAACGCAGCAAGCTACCTGCATCCACCCCTTCTTCACTGACCATATCAATGGCCAAAGTGCCCCAATCGGGTTGATTTGTGACTGGGCAGTTACTGCGCAGCAAATTAGAATAAAACTGTTGTTGCACCCCACCTTGCGCCACTAAATCAGCTGATTTAAGATGCTCTAAATCAACAGAACTTAATGGCTGTAACAAGCTGGCATCTGGATCTGCCAGTAGCTCAATTTTGCCTGAGCCTTCTAGCGCCTGATCAATGCACTGCCCTGTTGGCTGTGATATCAGCAATCCACTTGTGCTATCAGTAGCTTGTGTCAATGCATCTAGCTCAAATAATTCAACGGTTACAGGAGCACCCACGCAAGCAGACAAGTTGCTGGTGATGGTGTCTATTACCGCTTGCCAACTGGCAAACTCAGTGAAGTTTAGACTATTGAGATACAGCTTTAATGACTTAGACTCAACAATATAGGGTGATCTGGCTGGAATACCAAATCGAGCAATCGCCACCTGTGAGATACCTTGCTCTGTCAGCCAAGACACTTCAAATGCATGCCACCAATCCATACCGACTGCTAATTTATCCGCTTGCCAGCCAATGGCATCACGTCCTAGTTTACGTTCGATGGCAAATAAAGTATCGGGCTGATAGGTTTTTGGATAGCTGGTGATCTCCCCTAATACGCCATGTATGCTCATAATTTTTCCTATTTATCTTATCTTTAATCGTTATGGTCTTTACGCTTATAGGTTCTATTCTTTGTAATCTTTACTAGGGCGTGTCTTGTATATATGCTCTTGTATCGTTGGTAGTTTCTGATTAGTGACTGATAATCTGTTATTGCTAATTTACAACCTTAGGCGTGAACCATTATCCAATAAGCGGTAAGCAATCACATAAAAGATGATGCAAAAAATAAATATTGCCAACATTGAATACCACACATTGACATCCGAATAGCCCAAAATGCCATAACGAAAAGAGTTGACCATATACACAATTGGATTTAACAACGACACGTTTTGCCAAAACTCAGACAGATTTTCTAACGAATAAAACACCCCACCCAAGTAAGTCAAAGGCGTCAACACAAAGCTTGGAATGATAGAGATATCATCAAATGAGCGGGCAAACACCGCATTAATAAAACCGCCCAGTGAAAATAATATTGACGTACCCAGCACTGTAAATAACATCACAAAAAAGTGCTCAACGCCCAATCGGGTAAAAAACTGCGCCACTAAAGAGACAATAATAGCTATCATCAAGCCTCGAAAAATACCGCCACTGATATATCCCATCAAGATAGAATGTTTAGATACTGGCGAGACTAATAACTCCTCAATACTAGAGGTAAACTTAGCACTAAAAAAACTTGATACTACGTTTGAGTAGCTATTGGTAATGACTGACATCATGATCAAGCCTGGTACAATAAACTGCATATAAGGCACACCACCCATCTCACCAACCCGTGAGCCAATCATCTTACCGAAGATAACAAAATACAAACTCATGGTAATCACAGGTGGCAGTAAGGTTTGTGGCCAAATACGTAAAATACGGCGTATTTCTTTAACGACAATCGTACGAAAAGCGATCCACTTTTGTGTCACACTCATACCATCGTCAATACGATTTTCTGTTATATTATTTGCACCACTATTACTCATAACCCTGCCTCCGCCATACTATCTTCTGTCTCTATCCCTTGCTCGACCAAGCGCATAAACAGCTCCTCTAAACGGTTGGCTTTATTACGCATACTGGATATCTCAATCCCCTGTGCTGATAACTGAGTAAATACCTGATTCAATGACTCACCTTCGCTCAGTGTGACTTCTAGCGTCTGGGCATCTGGCTGAGATACCGCCGTTACACCTTCTATCCGAATCGGCTCATTTATCGGCTTAGCCATATCCAATACAAAGGTTTCAATGGACAGCTTTGACAACAAGTCCTTCATCTCGGTATTAATACGAATTTCACCATGATCTAAAATAGCGATATAGCGACACAACTGCTCAGCTTCTTCTAAATAGTGGGTAGTTAGGATGATGGTGGTGTTTTCTTCTGTATTAATCTGCTGCATAAAGTCCCACATAGAACGACGCAACTCAATATCCACCCCAGCGGTTGGCTCATCAAGGATTAACAATCTAGGCTTATGAATCAATGCTCTAGCAATCATCAGCCGCCGTTTCATACCACCAGACAGCTCACGCGCTTTATTATTGCGCTTGTCCCATAGACCTAAAGCAGTTAATAGCTTTTTGGCACGTGGCTTAGACTCTTTTGCTGAAATACCAAAGTATCCTGCTTGATTAATTAAAATATCTTCCACTTTCTCAAACTGATTGAAGTTAAACTCTTGTGGCACGATACCTAGATATTGCTTGGCAACTGATGGATTTTGTAATAAATCTGTACCAAAGATTTTGACACTACCTTCAGTTGGTTTAAATAGCGAGCTAATAATGCCAATCATGGTTGATTTCCCTGCGCCATTGGGACCAAGCAAAGCAAAAAAACCGCCCTGAGGTACGGTTAGATTGACATTTTTTAAAGCAGTAAAGCCATTACTATAAGTTTTGGTCAGGTTCTTTACTTGTAATGCAGGCGTTAAATTAGTCATAAAATCACAGTTAACAGTTATTAAGTTTTAGGTGTTGGATTAAAGCGCAGATTTTAAGGTTCTTTATCTTCATACCCCTACTAATCTTCATACCCCTACTATATGGTAGCAAAATTTAATAATTAAACCCAAGTTAGGTCTCACTATTAAAAACTAAAATGAATTTTAAAGCTCAGTCAAAATAGCCAAACGAAAAAACGCTCACCTGTGTGGTAAGCGTTCTTTGTTACTGTTGGTTTGTCGCTGTTACTAGTTTATCGCTATTAAATCACTGTTTATATCAATACCCCACTCTCAACTAATTACAATCCCATGTAGGCTGGTGCTTTTAGCCCAGCAAAACCTAATTTTTAGCTAAATATGCTGGGCTAAAGCCACAGCCTACGCAAAGAGTTGAGATTGGGGTATCAATCAATAATAAAATAAGCGATATAAAAACTATAAAGCCTTAATTAATTAAGAATTAATAAGTTAAATCAAGCAAATAACAAGCAATAATAACAACTAACTCACATATTACTGTCAGTAGTTGCCAATCAAATCTCACTTGATTTATATTAAATTTAACTTAGCTAACACCAGTTTAACTAGATTCACCGACCATATAGTCAACAGCGTTTTGAACTTCTTCATCTGGAATATCCGCACCACCTCTGGCAGGCATCGCATTTAAACCATTGATGGCATGATCATAAAGAGTTGCTGTACCTTGTGCAATACGTGGGCCCCAAGCACCCGCATCACCCACTTTTGGCGCACCAGCAATACCAGCCGCATGACAGGTATGACAAATAGCGTCATAAACAGCCTTACCATCACGTGGCTCACCATCAGCAGAAGCACCAGCAGAAGCGGTTAATGTAATATCACAATTGGTATCGCCTTCAAAACAAACCTTACCATAAGGCTGGATACGCTCTACTAGCTTAGGATATAAAGCAATGAGCTTTTTCACTTGTGGTGAGTCTTCAGGAATAGGCTCTTCTTCCACAGCTGGCGCAGGGGCTGCAGCAGTTTCTTCTGCGGCATCAGCATCAGTCGCTTCAGCTTCAGCAGCAACTACTTCCTCTGTCGTATCAATGACGTCTTCAGCTTGGCTTAAGGTAATACCTGAAAGACCAAGAATGGCGGCGGCGGATAACATCACGATTTTTTTCATGCGTCACAATCTCTTTGTGGAACAACTGATAAAAGCAGTCATGGCAAAATAATAAAAGCTAGACCAACCGTTACCGTTGTGTGTGATTGATTAAATTATTTTAGTGTATCAGTTCGTTAACGTCTCTGTGTTGAAAACAGTCATGCTTAACGCATTAACATTAAACGAACTATAAACATATTAACTTTAATGTATCAGTTTTTAATAGATAAACAATAAATCAGTAAGAATTTCTTTTCCATAGTATTATAAGGGAAAAACAGGGTTAAATGCCATGTTTCAATGATGACTATAACGACAATTCACTATTATATGCCACTTTTAGGTGAATTATCATAGCATTAACCGTCCAGATATTTCCTATTGTTTATGGCTTTTATTTATAGTTTTCTGCTTTTTATGCTATCAAATTTGTAGAGCTATCTAATCTCTGTCGCTATCTTCTACTCAATAATTAGCTACTCAATAATTAGTTTTTCGGCACTACTCTTTTATACATTGGTTTTTACGCCAATTTTTGTTAAACTAATTCGCCTAAAACCACAGCAACAAAATCTTATATGCGCTCGTAGCTCAGTTGGATAGAGTATCGGTTTCCGAAGCCGAGGGTCGTGGGTTCGATCCCCGCCGAGCGCACTTTCTATATGACACTCCTTTTCGTAACGCAACGCTTGCCTGCTCTATCTTTTTAAAAACTCCGCCTTTATTCTTATAAATATTGATTATTATAAATATTGCAAATACAGCAACCCGTTAGTTTTTAACTACAAACTTAACCTCTCCCCATACCTGCTTGAATGGTTGCGAACAGCTGCCTTGGCTTAATATCAGCCAATATTTGTCGAACCCTTGCCATAAGTTTGTTATTTTTTAGTTTTGCAAAAGGTTTAGAGGAGACTTTCGTTGCTTTTGTGGCGCTTTCAATATAAAGCATTTGCTTTTGCATCTTTTTATCACGGCTCCAAAAGATAGGGACAAGCTGTCCATCCGCTGTATATTTTTTGGCAGCACTACTGATACCAGCAGCAGATGAGAATTGGCTGGGTTGAGCTGAATATTCTGGTTTCGTAGAGTCGACTGCTTCTTTGCTAAAATGTGCCAAATACCAGTCTTCGGCTTCAGCCCACACCTGTGGATACAAGTCATATAAAGTCGAATGTGCCTGTGGCTCACCATACAGCGCAACCAACATTTTGGCATCAGTTTTGGTCAACAGTTTTAACTGCTGATAACCTAGCTGCCGATAATCCATCTCTAAGCCAGTAACCTTTGCACCAGGAAACTGTACAAATACTTTAAAACCAGGCTCACCCACCCGATCGGATTGTTTAGGATAAAAAGACTCCCAAGCAGCTAACTGATATAGACGCCATAATAACCTTTGGTAATCGCCCTGCTGCTTTTTCTGCCCACGTATCATAGCCCGCAGAGCCAATACCGACTCTTTAAATCCCAAGGGCCACGGCAAAAACTGTTGCGCTACTTCATAACGCAGCGGCGCATCATCTTTGTGTTGCTTGATATAGTTTGACCAAGACAAAAAACCAGTATCTGGCCGATTTTGCTCTCTTAATATGACATCTTCTACGCTTTTCTCGTCTTGCCACTGCATCATGATTTAAGCCTATAATAATTTGGTTAATAATCTTTACGGCGCCAATCAGCCCGATAGCTTATTTACACGCCGCTTAGCTCAATGCGTAACTCTTCAACGCTGGGTAAATTATGAAAATTAATCACTGCCACTTCGCCAAGACGACGACGCCCTAAGGTGGCTTGAGCATCTATTGTCAACATGGCCACTTTTTGGTCAGCACGCTCTAGCACCAAGTGATTGTCACGAGCAATAGCAACAAACTGCGGAAAATGGCTCTCTATCCGTTTTTTTAATCTTGAAATTTGGCGTGAGCTTTGACTGTTAGATGTGGTGTTAAAAGCGCCAGGCTTGCTTTTAAACAGTGACTGGTTCGCCTTGGTAACTTTTGCTTTGTTACCCTTCACTTTGTAGCTTGTTTTGGTAGCGGCACCTGTTTTTGGCTTTTTGAAATACGCAATTGCGAACAGCACCATTATCACCAGACCCAATGCCAATAGTAGCACAGGTCCACTTATCATCTGATTCATAATTACTCCAATATGTGCACGCTCAATAAATACGTGCCTATTTCAATAATGTGCCTATTTTAAATGTGCCTATTTTAATAGTGTACCGAATTCAACATAAAGTTAATATGGCGACTCTGATACCAGCCGCTGCCCTAGCTCATCTTGTATTATGCGCTACAATCTACCATACTGATATGTATCGTCATAACCTTACCATAAAGAAAGTTAACGACCCTAATCCACATAAAAAAGGTCACCAACAAAGATTCAAGCATACAAAAAAGAAGGATAGTAAGAAGGAGATTGACTTATGTCTGATATGACCGCCTTAGCTGAATTAACACAAGCGGCTGATTTGCTGACCCAAGCCAAAAGCATCTGCATCCTTACTGGTGCTGGTATATCGGCAGAAAGTGGTATTCCAACTTTTCGTGACAAGCAAACTGGACTTTGGGAAAACTACCGTGCTGAAGATTTGGCCAGTATTGATGCCTTCGAGCGCAACCCACAAATGGTGTGGTCATGGTATCAATGGCGTCGCAACTTAGTAAAAGACAAGCAGCCTAATCCTGCACATCACGCCCTATTCAAACTACAACAATGGGCAGAAACCGAACATAAAACCTTGGCGCTCATCACTCAAAATGTCGACGACCTACATGAGCAAGCTGGCAGCAAGGTGACACATTTGCACGGGCATCTGTGGCGCAATAAATGCAGTGGCTGTGACTCCCCATATACAGAACCAGTGGATTATAGCCAAGACTCGCTTCTGCACTGCCCGCACTGCGAGGGTTTGATTCGTCCAGATATTGTGTGGTTCGGTGAGATGCTACCACAACAAGAGTGGCGCTATGCAGAACACGCAGTCAATGACTGTGATGTGTTTATTAGTATTGGTACCTCTAGCTTGGTGTATCCTGCTGCTGGCTTACTGCAAGTGGCAAAACAGCAAGGTGCTGCCATTATTGAGGTTAATTTAAACCCAACCCAAAACCCACTGGTCGATGTCGAGTTGGCCGGTAAAGCAGGTGAAATACTGCCAAAGCTGGTAGACGCTTTGTAACTCATCAGCTTGTATCACGAATAAAAGCCCATTAGCTACGTCAATCTCAACAAGAATAGTTGGCAACATCAATAATTGGTTTATTGACAGTATCTGTATAGCTCATTTGTTACAAAATATCGACAAGGATGGAAGTCCCCCTTTTTCAAAGGAGGATTTAGGGGGATTTTAGTGATGTTTACCGAAAATCCATCCCCAGCCCTGAGAAGCGTTAATAAAAGCTCTGGGGGAGCTTTTTAGCTTCGCAAGAGTCAAGCTGTGCTTGGCTAACAGGAAAAGGAAGGGAGCTAAATCCCGCATAAATCACAGCCTGCATTTTAAGTTGAGAGTGGGGTATTAGCTATAAAAACTTATTAGCTATAATAGTTACAGCCAAAACGCCATTATCTTAGGAACACCACGGTATCTGACAGCTCATTGCCTGCTGGATCATCTTCTAAGTAATAATGGCGTCTTAATAACAATCCAATTTCGGCCAACAAATCGGTCAAACTTTGTTCCATCTTACCCTTCGCCATACCAGCCAGCGCCTTATCGCACATAGCACGCCAGACAGTTGGGCTAACATGGGCATTGATGCCACGGTCAGCGACTATTTCAAGGCTGTGCTCACAGATATTGACATACACCAATACCCCAGTGTTCTCTTCCGTGTCCCAAACCCGATAGTTACTAAATAAGTCAATCGCCCGCTCACGGCTGCCAACACGGTAGGCTTGATGGATGGGCAAGTGATTTTCAATGACCAAAAATACCTCGCCACGATGACCTTTTTCTGCCTTACCAACCTGCTGTGTCAGACGCTGCATCACTGTCTCTGTGAGCCAGCGATTGTGTAATATTGGAATAAATATTGCTTGGCGCCATAACCTGGCAAAGCTTGGCTGACTGACAACGACATGACCCTCTGCCACATTTGGATGTCCTACTGAGGCATCTGACTTAGAAGGTGGTTGCACAGGGGGGTGTTGCATCTTGTTATACCTCAAAATAGGACGTTAAAATGGAACGTAAAAAGACTATTAAAAGCTATTATTAAAACTATTAAAAATAAAACATTAAATACAGTGTAATAGTGTTGTTGCGTTAGTTGGAGATGCTGGCTACCAGTTAGCTTATATCTTACCAAGATCCGCCAGCGCCACCACCACCGAAGCCACCGCCGCCGCCACCAAAACCACCGCCGCCGAAGCCGCCACCTCCAAAACCACCGCCACCAAAGCCGCCACCACTACTTGGGAAGACCACCACACGGCCACCACCGCCTCGGCCACCTCGACCGCTGCTACCACCGCCACGTGATATCAAAAACAGCCACAAAAACACCGCTAAAAACAAAGTGGCAATCAGTCCAGAGCCACTGGACAACGACATCACCACAAAGCCACCTGTCGCCACCAAAGAGCCTAAAATACGCCCAAATACTGAGGTCAAAAACAAACCAAAAATTAAGGCTATTAAGAAAGTACCAAATAATGAGGGCGCATCGGCATCCATTTGTGCTTGACTGCGCTCTTTGGCTAAGGCATCAGACTGCGCCAATATCTCTGGATCGGTCTGCAAGCGGGTTTCGATTTGATTGATACCACGTATCAAACCACCCGCATAATCGCCTTGCTTAAATGAAGGCGTAATTTGCTCATCAATAATACGCTTTAGTGCAGCATCAGGCAGTACACCTTCGAGTCCATAACCAGATAAGATGTAGACATTACGATCATTAACAGCGACAAGGATAAGCAAGCCATCATCTGTGTCTTTATTACCCAACTTCCATCGGTCAGCCACCTGCATGCTATATTGAAAGATATTCATCCCATTGGTAGTGGGTACAGTTACTAGTGCTGCTTGTGCCAAGCCTTGTTGATAAATATGGCGCAGTCTTTGGCTTAATATCTGATTTTCTTGTGGCGAAAATATATTGGCCTGATCAACCACAGGCGAGTTTAAAATCAGCTTGTCACTTTCTACCGCTTGCGCACTGGATTGACGGGGCTGGGCTTGACCAGAGGCCCCAGAAGACTGAGCACTGGCTTCTGGCGCATCCTCCGCAGTGGCAATACCGATATCGGGGTTAGGAAGCGCTTCTCGAATCGCCTCATTACCCAGCACCGCATCATTAATGGCTTCATTTTGTTGAGCAGATCGGGTAATGGCTATCATATCCTCAACGCTTGGATCTACCATTTGTTGAGTTTGGCTATTTATCTGCTGCGATGATGCTGTGTCTTCTACCGCCAAGCTGGCAGTTGGGGTAAGCACACTGGCTGCTAAAAGTAACGTCACGGATAAGCTATGTTTTAACCTTTGCATCTGCATCATCACCACATTTATATTAAGTTAAAGCTATTAGATTAAAGCGACTGGTTGAGCGCCTATCACTAATCACCAAAATCAACCTTTGGCGCAGTTGAAATCTCTTTTTCATTATCCACACTAAAGTTAGGCTTGGCGTCCAAACCAAATACCTTAGCGGTTAAGTTGGTTGGGAACTGGCGCACAGTGGTATTATAAGTCTGCACTTCTTGAATGTAGCGATTGCGTGCCACAGTGATGCGGTTTTCGGTACCTTCAAGCTGAGCTTGTAAGTCAGCAAAGCGCTGATCCGCTTTGAGGTCTGGATAACGCTCAGATACCGCCATTAAGCGTGACAACGCACTGGTCATCTGCGCCTGTGCAGCTTGATAGTTTTCCATTGCTTGTGGGTCATTCAGTGCCTCAGGAGTTAACTGAACGCTACCAGCGCGTGAACGTGCTTCAGCAACATCGGTCAACACTTCTTGCTCATGATTGGCATACTGCTTGACCACTTCAACTAAGTTTGGTACCAAGTCAGCACGGCGTTGGTATTGGTTCACCACCTCTGACCAAGCAGCGGCCACCTGCTCATCTTGCGCTTGCAAGGTATTATAACCACACCCAGAAAGGCCAACGGCTGAGCTACTAAGCACCACAGACAGTAATAATGGCTTTAAGATTGATTGACGTGACATGATTACTCCAAAACTTTTATTTTAATGAGTATAAAGAGGGATGTATAGGCAGCTATATTAACAGTTATTTAGCTTTAGTAAACTAATTCATAAGCATAAACTTAGCCATAAGCGTAACTGAGCCACCTATTATGAGTATGAACATCTATTATCTTAATTTTACGTTGCTATGGGGGTAAAGCACAGTGATTACAATCAGTTGTTACTTAATTACAACCTCTTTTGACAGGGTAAAATAAACTTTTTTTGTGACCAAAAATACGTAAAAAAGTGGTTTTTATCAGGGTCTGTTGAACCTTCATCTTCGTAGGAAAAATTGAGATAAATTTGGCTTAATCAAGGTGATTAATGCAATTAATATCTAGATATTGACCAACTCAACAACACAAAGTAACGCAAATCTAGCCTGTTTTTACACAAAAATGAAATTTTCTTTAAACCTAGGCTTCTATTGAGCACCTGTGGTGAATGTTCAACACACCCTAATAAAAAAACCGACATGACAAAAAAATAATCTGGTAATTTCTTCTTTTTTATGGCAAATTGCAATTACTAAGGCATACGTTTGCGTAACATTTAGCCAAATACGCTTACAGTTATCACCGCCGCCTGTCATGTTTGTACTTATCTAATTGATCGCCTTTTTATACGTATTATACGTGTTGCTCTATTAATTAAAAATAAGTGCTTAATTTAATAAGTGCTGTACATGGCGTTAGAACTTTGCAATAAACTGGTATCCGCTAGGACGCTATATGTTTATTTATAATAGGAATACACTATGGAAGGCATTGTTAGCTTTTTAAACTCCATCATTTGGAGTCCAGCTCTTATCTATCTGTGCTTAGGTGCAGGTCTTTTTTACTCAATTTTAACTCGCTTTGTACAAGTTCGCCTCTTTAAAGAGATGTTACGCCTACTGTTTAAAGGCAAACCAGACAATGATGGCATCTCCTCCTTTCAGGCGTTAGCGGTATCCCTAGCCGGTCGTGTTGGTATGGGTAATATCGCTGGTGTTGCCGCTGCCATCGGTTTTGGTGGTCCTGGTGCGGTATTTTGGATGTGGGTTGTGGCCTTTTTGGGCGCCTCAACTGCTTACGTTGAATCAACGCTAGGTCAAATTTACAAAGAACGTGACGTCCTCACCGGTGAATACCGTGGTGGCCCAGCGTACTACTTTGAAAAGGCACTGGGACAAAAGTGGTACGGTATTCTTTTTGCCATCTCATCCATTATCGCTTGTGGAGTGTTCTTACCTGGTG
Source organism: Psychrobacter lutiphocae DSM 21542 (assembly GCF_000382145.1). GTDB lineage: Bacteria > Pseudomonadota > Gammaproteobacteria > Pseudomonadales > Moraxellaceae > Psychrobacter > Psychrobacter lutiphocae. Next base: position 114,900 of record NZ_KB907623.1, on the reverse strand, counting down.
TGCAAGCTAACGGTGTGATTAACGCAGTTGCAGAAGTTGCCGGTGAAGGCACTGCCATGACAGTTATGGGGGTCGAGACTGGCAGTGTGCGTCTGATCGCTTTGGGCGTGATTCTAGTTATCTTAGGCTTTATCATCTTTGGTGGTATTAAGCGTATTGCCCGCTTTACAGAATACGCTGTTCCCTTTATGGCGTTAGGCTATATTGTATTAGCGCTACTGATCATGTTTGCCAACTATGAGATGATTCCTGAGGTCTTTGGTATGATTGTTGGTGATGCCTTTACCGCTCAAGCAGGTTTTGGTGCTGCGATTGGTTGGGGTGTAAAACGTGGCGTTTACTCTAACGAAGCAGGTCAGGGTACAGGCCCTCACGCAGCCGCTGCTGCTGCCGTTGACCATCCTTCACAGCAAGGTTTGGTGCAGGCATTCTCGGTATATGTTGATACCTTATTGGTGTGTTCTGCTACTGCGTTTATGATTTTGTCGACCAAGATGTACAACATCCAAGGCACTTTGCCAGATGGTGAATTCATTGTCCGTAACGTAGCTGCTGATGTTGAAATTAACTCGCCATCGTTTACGCAAATGGCAATGCAATCTGTATACGGTACCTTTGGTGACTCGTTCATCGCGGTTGCAGTATTCTTCTTCGCCTTTACCACCATCTTGGCCTACTACTATATTGCTGAAGTTAATATCTCATATTTGACACGCTTTATGGGACGTGGTGCAAGTAAAACTGGTCTGTTTATTGTCAAAGTAGTGATCATGATCATGGTTGCATACGGTGGCATTAATACCGCAGGTTTCATCTGGGGCTTAGGCGATGTTGGTGTTGGCTTAATGGCATGGTTAAACATCGTTGGTATTATTATTGTCTTCTTCGTAGCCCGTCCTGCACTTGAGATTCTAAAAGACTACGAAGCTCAGTTAAAAGCAGGTGGCGGTACAAGCTATAAGAGATTTGTTTTCGACCCTGCCAAGTTTGGTATCAAAGGTGCCACTTACTGGGAAGAGCGTCATCAAGAAAACTTGAAAAAAGACCAACAAAATCCTCAAGACAGCTAACTTATATAATATATAACAACTGGCTTTTAGTAGCTTTTACTTAAACACAAAAAAAGTCCGTCAGTTAAACTGACGGACTTTTTGATATTTGGCTACAATCTATATAGTGCATACCCCTGCCTGCCTATATAACACCTGCCTGCCTATATAATAGTGGCCTCTAGTTAGCAGGAAACATCACAATATCAATCTCATGCACCATACCATTGCCTGTGGCGATATTGGGCTGAATAATATGTGCTGTACGTCCTTTACCATCAATTAAAGTCGCATCTGGCGTCACTTGGAAAGTTCGCTTACTTAATGCTTGCAACCGACCGCTAGGCAGCTGTGATACTGTCATGGGTTGATCAGACTTAACCACATGATACGCCAATAATGCCCTTAATAGCCCCTTATTCGCAAGCAAACTTTGCTTAGTCAAAGTTGTTTCACGAAACAGCTTGGCAAAAGCAGCATTGTTAGGTGCAAAAATAGTATAGCGATCTCCAGCAAACCTTAACATGGTACCAATGCCTGCCGCATCAACTGCCTCAACCAATATTGATAAATCTGGATTTTGTTTGGCCATATCCAATGCTTTTAACCCCTGGTACTGAGTGTTGACTGGTGCTAACATCAAAGCAGTGGTGGCTTGTGATCTAGCTGAGTGTTGCTCAGGCAGACGGTTATACACCATAGCGCCTGTGCTTGTCGATTGAGTTTCAACACTTTGATTTTTAACCTGATTTTTAAGGCTTGGAACGGATCCCTGATGGCTACTCGTTTGGGATGATACCGTAGTTTGGCATCCTACATTTATCAGTAAAACACCAGTTAACAATCCCCAAAATGTTAATGCAGCAAAACCTTGAGAAAAAGCACTATCACCTTTTTTCATAAAAACTTCCTTATTCTATAACCACATAAGATAGCTATAATAGCTTCTGATTATAATAACTTAACGACAACTTATGCTACACTAGCAAACATTCAATCGCTATCACACTTTTATCACACTTTATTCACCTATTAGTCAAAGTTATAGCTAACAGTCATCCCTAAGCGCACTGTTGCCCCTGATTTTATTGACTATAACTGTAAAAAAATAAGACAGCACTATGGCCACCTGCTCTCATCCTGAACACAATACCCCCAAAACCAACTCAGAAACACCTTTAAAAAAAGAACATAACCCCGATAACTTCAATCTAGTACCACCAGCTGATTTCCCTTATAAGCAACAACAGCTTACTGCTCGTGAGCGCATTACTGAGCTGTTAGATAACCGAATCTTGTTCCTTGATGGCGCAATGGGTACTCAAATTCAGACCTTTAAGCTGCAAGAATCCGATTATCGTGGTGAACGCTTTGCTGACTTTCATCAAGATGTGCAAGGCAACAATGACTTATTGGTACTCACCCAGCCTGATATCATTAAAACCATCCATAACGACCACTTAACAGCTGGTGCTGATATCATTGAGACCAACACCTTTAATGCGACTCAAATATCCATGTCAGATTATGACATGCAGCATCTAGTGCCAGAGATTAACCGTGAAGCGGCTCGTCTTGCTCGTGAAGCAGCAGATGAGTTTACTGCCAAAACTCCTGATAAGCCACGCTTTGTCGCTGGTGTCATTGGACCAACCTCTCGTACCTGCTCACTGTCACCTGATGTGAATGATCCTGCCTATCGAAATGTCACCTTTGATGAATTGGTAGACAACTATACCGAAGCATTATTTGCGCTAATCGAAGGGGGCGTAGACCTTATATTGGTCGAGACTATTTTTGATACGCTAAATGCTAAGGCTGCTATTTTTGCCATCACTGGTGTCTTTGATACCATCGGCTTTGAATTACCAATCATGATATCAGGCACCATTACCGATGCTTCAGGGCGTACCTTATCTGGTCAAACTGCCGAAGCGTTTTATAACTCAATTCGCCATGCCAAGCCGTTATCCGTTGGTTTCAACTGTGCTTTGGGCGCGGATGCGTTAAAACCACACATTCAGACCTTATCAGATATCGCCGATACCTATATTTCAGCCCATCCAAACGCAGGCTTGCCCAATGAGTTTGGTGAATATGATGAAACCCCTGAAGAAACTGCCGCCCTACTTGATGGCTTTGGTAAGTCAGGGATTCTTAATATTGTTGGTGGCTGCTGCGGTACACGCCCTGAGCACATTAAAGCCATTGCTGATGTAATGCAGAAATACCCTCCTCGCAAAATTCCAACTATTGCGCCAGCCTGCCGACTGTCAGGACTTGAACCGTTTAATATCACCAAAGACAGCCTTTTTGTCAACGTCGGTGAGCGTACCAATGTTACTGGCTCTAAGAAATTCTTACGCTTAATTAAAACTGGTGAGTTTACCGAAGCCCTAGATGTGGCACGCAACCAAGTCGATGGCGGTGCTCAAATCGTTGATATCAACATGGATGAAGGCATGCTCGATTCCGAAGGGGCAATGATTCACTTCTTAAACCTTGTTGCAGGTGAGCCAGATATTAGCCGTGTGCCGTTAATGATTGACTCTTCAAAATGGAGCATCATTGAAGAAGGACTAAAACGAACCCAAGGCAAAGCCGTGGTCAACTCCATCTCGCTAAAAGAAGGCTATGATGTGTTTGTTGAGCATGCCAAACTGTGTATGCGCTACGGTGCGGCAGTCATTGTCATGGCGTTTGATGAAGACGGTCAGGCAGATACCTATGAGCGCAAGATCGAGATATGTAAACGTAGCTATGACATTTTAGTCGATGAAGTCGGCTTCCCTGCCGAAGACATTATCTTTGACCCCAATATCTTTGCGGTGGCAACTGGTATCCCTGAGCACAACAACTATGGCGCTGACTTTATTAATGCCACCAAATGGATTGCTGAAAACTTACCGCACGCCATGGTATCAGGCGGGGTATCCAACGTCTCCTTTAGTTTCCGAGGCAATCCCATCCGTGAAGCCATTAATGCCGTCTTCTTATATCACGCCATCAAAGCAGGTCTGACCATGGGTATCGTCAACCCTGCGATGCTTGAGGTTTATGACGAGATTCCGAAAGACGCACGTGAAGCGATTGAAGATGTGATGCTTAATCGCAATCAGGGTGAAAGTGGTCAAGATGCGACCGAGCGCCTGATGACTGTGGCTGAAGGCTATGTGGCTGGCGGTAAGAAAAACGATGGTAGCGTTGACCTCTCATGGCGTGAACAATCGGTAGAAAAACGCATCGAACATGCACTCGTCAAAGGCATTACCACTTATATCGATGAAGACACCGAAGAGGCCCGTCAAAAATACCCAAAACCACTGCACGTGATTGAAGGCCCCTTAATGGATGGTATGAACGTGGTCGGCGACTTATTTGGTGCAGGTAAAATGTTCTTACCGCAAGTGGTCAAATCCGCCCGAGTCATGAAACGTGCCGTAGCAGTGTTAAACCCTTACATCGAAGTCGAAAAAGTCGAAGGTGAGGTCAAAGGTAAAGTAGTCATGGCGACGGTAAAAGGCGACGTACACGACATTGGTAAAAACATCGTCGGCGTAGTGCTCGGTTGTAACGGCTATGACGTGGTTGACTTAGGCGTTATGGTGCCTTGTGACAAAATCCTAGATACTGCCATTGCCGAAAAAGCCGATATCATTGGTCTATCAGGTCTTATTACCCCAAGCCTTGATGAAATGGTTTATGTTGCCAAGCAGATGCAAGAACGTGGCATGAATCTACCCTTAATGATTGGCGGTGCGACAACTTCCAAAGCGCATACAGCGGTTAAGATTGAACCCCATTATCAAAACGATGCGGTCATCTACGTTGCTGACGCCTCACGCTCTGTGGGTGTAGTAACCAAGTTATTATCCAAAGAACACCGAGTTGATCTGATCCGTGAAACGCGTGAAGAATACGAAAAAGTACGTGAACGCTTAGCAAATCGCAAACCAAAAGCGGCGAAACTGAGCTATGCAGAGTCAATCGAACAAGGCTTCAAATTTGATTGGGACAACTATACGCCACCGACACCAAACGAGCTTGGTCAAGTCATCCTAGACAACTACCCTATTGACAACCTAATCCCTTACATTGACTGGACACCATTTTTTATCTCTTGGGGGTTGGTCGGTAAGTATCCTAAAATCTTTGACGATGAAGTGGTCGGTAAAGAAGCCAAAGACCTGTTTGCCAATGCCAAAGAGCTGCTTCAAAAGTTAATTGATGAGCAATTGGTCACGCCTAAAGGGGTGTTTAAAATCATGCCTGCCAAGCGTACCGATCACGATACCATCACTGTCTATGACAAAGCCCCTAATGACGGCGGACAGCCCACGCATGTGTTTGAGCACCTACGTCAGCAATCGGACAAAGCCAGTGGTAAGCCAAATTACAGCTTGGCTGACTTTATCTCACCTTCTGATACACATACCGACTATCTTGGTGGCTTCACCGTCTCTATCGTGGGCGCACAAGAGCTGTCAGACAGCTACAAAGAAGCTGGCGATGACTATAACGCCATTATGGTGCAAGCCCTGTGCGACCGCCTAGCAGAAGCCTTTGCCGAGCACTTACACGAGCTTATCCGTACCAAATACTGGGGTTATCAGCCACAAGAGCAATTGACCAACGAAGAGCTGATTAAAGAAAAATATGTCGGTATTCGCCCAGCACCCGGCTACCCTGCCTGCCCTGAGCATACCGAAAAAGGTAAATTGTTTGATTGGTTAGACACTACCAATGCGATTGGCACTTATCTCACCGAGAGCTATGCAATGTGGCCAGCCTCTTCGGTGAGCGGCTTCTATTACTCGCATCCAGAAAGTGTGTATTTTAATGTCGGTAAGATTGGACGTGATCAGTTAGAGGACTATGCCAAACGGAAGGATTGGGATATTAATACTGCTGAGAAGTGGTTGAATCCGAATTTGGCTTAGGTGTTTGTTGTTCAAATTTAGCAATTACTAAATAAAGCTAGTTTACACCCCTGTCATTAACTATAATAGACCGCAACAGCACCGCCACCTCTACCTAATCTCTCTGGTAACATTGAATTAGGAAATGTGGCGGTTTTCTATTGTCTTTTAAAAACTCCAGTAGTCCCAGCTTTCAAAGCCCATATCTTTCATAGAAATAGCATTATTTTTGGGTGTTGGGAAACTCTGTAAATGCAATTCATACCAAATCTGAAAATTAAGATATCGAGGAAAAAGAGTGCAAACGCTACAAGTAGTAGGTTTAGCGAGTTTGACAAAGATAGGTTATTTTTCAGAAAAGGTATCAGCTCGCTTATACCATGAAGCCCTTGGCCTTGGGTTGATAATACTTACTAGATACTTCATCAGACACATATAGAAAAAAATCTTACGTCTATCTAATGAATGCCCCCTGAGTCAGGATAGTTGTCACCCCCTAAGAATAAACTAAATGGGGGCAACAAGGAACAAAGATGCCAAGATACAGCAAAGAGAGCAAGCAAGCGATACTAACTAAACCAACTCCACCACGACTACAACTGACCACCCACTCCTTTAAACTTATCCACAAATTTGGCAATCTTTTCAAACACGCTTTGCTTCTTAGTTAGATACTGCGGATTTAGCGGGCTCATTTTGGGTAAAATCTCGTTAAGATCTGTACCATTTTCACTGGCATATTGGCGTTTTAAAGAAGTAAGAATATAGCGTTTGGCTGCCTCTGCATTTAAGTTTTCTTCTGCAATCAACGCTTGTGCTTCACGTTTTTGCTGTTGTTGTGCAAAGGTGAAAAATGCTTCAATGATGCTTGCTTTATCTTGAATCTCATCCAAATTTGTATGATTGATAAAATCGACTATCAAGCTTTCTTTGGCTCGATTGCCGATACTGGCTCGGATAGTACGGCGTATCTCTTCTACCAAAGCAGATTTGTTTTTCATTTTCTTATTGTGTTCAAAAATCAGCTCAAGAATATAGTCCAGATTAATCTCTTGCGATTTTAATAAATCCACTTCAAATACAACATCATTCCAATCAATAGTGCTATTTTGACTTGCTTCGGCAGACTTCTCACGATGCAACCAATCACGAATATCGTTATAAGTAGAGCGATAATCTTGAATCATTCGCTGACTTGGTATATCGATAGCTTGCATTACCTCAATGTCATCATCAGTGAGATAATATTTTTCTTTAAATTCAGCGACAGCTTCAGGGTCTGCCATATCCACCTGTTGTAACGCCTGCAAGCCAGCAAATTCATCATAGTTTTGTAGTATATTTTCAACACGTAAATATTCGCCAAATAATTTTACAAATTCTTTTTTGTCTTTTTCGGTCACTATCTCATCTGGGTTAGCAAAGTGAGTTTGTAGCTCATTAACCACATCAACATAACCACGTCTTGCTTCACCTGTGACGATGTCACTAAAGCCTTCCATATATTCTTTGTAGCTTTTTTCCAGCACGACATTTTTGGTATTTTGATTACCAAATAGTCTAATAGCATCTATGGTGGCTTTTTCTAAGTTACGAAAAGTGACGATATTACCAAAAGTTTTGGTAGCGTTATAAATACGGTTGGTGCGTGAGAATGCTTGCAGCAAGCCGTGATAACGTAGGTTTTTATCCACAAATAAGGTATTTAAAGTTGGGGCATCAAAGCCTGTTAAAAACATACCGACCACAATCAATAAATCTATGTCTTGATTTTTAACTCGTTTTGCCAAATCACGATAATAGTTTTGAAATGCCTTACTCTCCACAGTATAGTTGGTGTTAAAGTAAGCATTATAGTCATTAATTGCTAAGCTCAAAAATTCTTTGGCACTACTATCCATAGCCGTTGGTTCAAAGGTTTCATCAGCAATATCACCCACTGCATCTTGCATTTCATTGGCACTATAAGAAAATATGGTGGCGATTTTTAACGGCTTGCTACTGTGTTTTTGTAAGTTTTTCAGTGTCTCATAATACAGCTTAGCAGCATCGACACTACTGACGGCAAACATCGCATTAAAGCCTTTCGCCCCTACTTGCAACCGATGCGTTTTTTGATGAAAGTTATTTAAAATATATTGCGATATTTCTTTGATACGCTCAGGGTGTAGCAATGCTTGTTTGGTTTCTAATGCAGTAAGCTCCTTTTCATCGGTTTTGTTTTCGATGACTTTAAACTGTGGGCGTACATCGTTGTAGTCCACCTTAAACTTGAGTACTTTTTCATCACGGATCGCATCGGTGATAACATATGAATGTAGCTCACGACCAAACACACTCGCAGTAGTATCTGCCCCTAACGCATTTTCAGCAAAAATTGGTGTACCTGTAAATCCAAACTGATAGTATTTTTTAAACTTTCTTTGTAGGTTTTTTTGTGCTTCACCAAATTGCGAACGATGGCATTCATCAAAAATAAAAACCACTTGCTGGTTATAAGCAGGCAGGTCATTTTCACTTTTCATAAGGTTATTAAGCTTTTGAATGGTGGTGACAATGATTTTATTATCATCTTTTGTAAGATTTCGCTTTAACCCTGCTGTGCTGTCTGAACCATTGACACTATCAGGTGAAAACCTTTGATACTCCTTCATGGTTTGGTAGTCCAAATCTTTACGATCCACCACAAAAAAAACTTTATCAATAAACTCAAGCTCGGTTGCCATACGAGCCGCTTTAAAGCTGGTCAAAGTTTTACCAGAGCCTGTGGTATGCCATACAAAGCCACCACTTTCTAACTTGCCCCAGTTTTTGGTCTGGTAAGCACTGTTTATTTTCCACAAAATACGTTCGGTAGCGGCTATTTGATAGGGTCGCATGATGAGCAGGGTATCGTTGACATCAAATACCGAATATTTGAGTAACACGCTGAGCAAGGTGGTTTTTTCAAAAAAAGTAGCGGTAAAGTCTTTTAAGTCTTTAATCAATGAGTTATCCGACTTTGCCCAGTTCATGGTAAAGTCAAAGCTGTTTTTGTCACGCTTGGTGGTGTTGGCAAAGTAGCGGGTATCTGTGCCATTAGAGATCACAAATATTTGCAAAAATTTATATAAAGAATTATCGCTATTAAAGCTCTCTTTGCTATATCGATGCACTTGGTTAAAGGCTTCTCGAATGGCAACACCACGTTTTTTTAACTCCACTTGCACCAGTGGTAAGCCATTCACCAAAATAGTGACATCATAGCGATTTTTTTGTGTTCCTTTTTGTGTAAACTGCTTGATGACTTGTACTTTGTTGCGTGCAGTCACTTTTTTATCTAGTAAGTGAATGTTTTGGATATGCCCATCATCAAAGACAAAGTCATATACATAGTCGTCATGGATTTTACGAGTTTTGTCGATGAGGCTATCATTAGGTTTGTCGAGATACTCTGCGACAAAGCGTTGCCATTCTGCATCGCTAAAGCTCATATTGTTTAGGGTTTGCAGTTGCTGACGCACATTTGCCAGCATTTTGTCGTTGCTATTTAGCCCCTTCACATATTCATAGCCTTGCTTTTCTAGGTCGGCAATAAAGTCATTTTCTAAGTCGTATTCACTTTGATAGGACTCGCTGACTTGATGCTGCTTAGTATATTTATCTAATATGATAAAGTTATTAGATTCTGCAATGGTTTTGGTGTAGTCAATCATTGTTTAGGCTCTTTGTTGTGCAGTAGTTTTTTTATTTCGCGGTCAAAATCAGACTCTATTTTTTGTTGTTTATTAAATTGCTCATATTCCATATAGGCTTTTTTCTTAGCGGTATTGCGTTTTACTTTGCCATAGCCTTCCAAGATTTTATATTCATTAAAGTCTAAAAACTTGTCCACACTCTCAGCAAATGCTTGCATGGTAAATGTATTTCTACGCTCAATAACGCCTTCAATATAATCAAAAAAAGAAGAGATTAGCCGTTCTAATTGCTTAATCTCTTTTTCAGTTAAGTAGTTTTTGGCAATTACGGTGTCAGATTTTAGCACCCTTCCACTTGGTGCATTTTTATAAGTACTCATACCCATTAAGGGCTTGCTAGCGTCTGCTTTTAAGGAAATAATTTCCGCAGAGGTATGCCCTGTAATGGCAAAGTGAAATTTGTCTTGTACATTGGCATAAAAAAGGCGAGTAGTTTCGGATTTTGGGTCATAATCAATGCTACATTCGGCAAAAATATCGGTAATTTGTTGATATATCCGTCTTTCACTGGCTCGAATAGATCGAACCCGTTCTAATAATTCTTTAAAATAATCTTTACCAAAATAACGCCCATTTTTTAAACGCTCATCATCCATAGCAAAGCCTTTGATGATGTATTCTTTGATTAATTGCGTTGCCCAAATACGAAACTGGGTGGCTTGTGCTGAATTAACCCGATAACCAACTGAGATAATGGCATCCAAATTGTAATACTTGACTTGTTTTGTCTGCGTTTTTCCTGCTATTGCACCGTGAGGAGTGGTATGTGCAATTTCTGCACATACCACTGCTTCTTGCAATTCATTAGTGTTAAATATATTCTTTAAATGCCTAGAGATAGTGGTACGATCAACCGCAAAAAGCTCAGCCATTCGCTCTTGGGTTAGCCAAATTGTTTCGTTACCAAGTAAAACCTCAACTTTGATTTTGCCATTGGGTGCAGTATAGAGTAAAAACTCACTGGTTTGGTCTTGAATGCTAAGCTGATTTAGCTTGGATTTTGGCATAAACTTTGTCCTTAAAGTGTTTTATTTAAGTTTATTATTTTTATTGGCAAAATTTTGCGGTAGGGTGCTTTCTAAGCACCTTTAAACATTGCGTTTATAGGGTGCGCAAGCCGATACCCTACTTCTCAAAGCTCAACAACAAATCGCGATAATATTCGTATTGCTTTTGGCGTAACTCAATCTCACGGGGTAACCCTTCAGTAATAGAGTTTGTTAAGGTATCGAATTTATCTAAGATAGCGACAATACGGGCTTGCTCTTCTAGTGGGGGGATTGGGATATTGATTTTCGCCATATCACTAGCTGAAACATCAATAACTTTAGTGCCTTTTGCGTACTTTCTTTTCTCTTTTGTAAAAAAGCTGGTTTGAGTGAAGTATGCAAAATATTTACTTAAAATGATTTCTTTTTTCGGTTTAAAAATGGTTGCATGCCCACCTGTAACAGCCTGTTCCTTTCCTAAATAAACCAACGCTTTTCCAACATCCTCAAAGTTCTCACTGGTATTAGTTACAACGACATCACCTGTATCTACTTTTTTCAACTTTTTAGCAGTTTCTTCTGATACAAAAGATATAGTTTCAATGGTGAAAGTACCATAATAAGTATAAATTTGCCCATAATGAATAGCAGGAATACCAGAATCTGTAAAATCTGATTTTGGTAAACCACTACCACGAACCAACTCACCCACCTCACCCAACGTCTTCCACTCAACCTCTTTATCAGAAAAATTTAATAATTTATCACGATAATACTTGTATTGTTTGCTACGTATGATATTCTCAGTGGTGAGCTCAGTGGTGAGCTCAGTGGTGAGAGAGGTCAGTGTGTCTAAAATTCGTACAATTTCTTCTTGAATAGGTAGTGGTGGGATTGGGATTCTTTTATTACTATAATTACTAATCCATTGACGTTTATGATCACCCTCAATAAGCCCACTAGGTAATGTATTTAACCAATGATAAATATATCTAAGCGAATAGTTTGAGTTATCAGATGACGTTATTATCTTCATTGCAGATGACTTAACCTTAAAGTCAAAATCCACCCATTTATTAGCGGTAGTAAAATCATCAAAAATTATCACAGGACTTACTTTCGCCTTATAAATACCATCGATTTCATCTGTAAATCCTAATATAAAAGTTTTTCCGGCAGTTAAAACGGGAGTAGCAAAAGAGTCATCGTAATCGGTTGACTGCACGCGATATTTAGTAGGCTGCTCATATTTCGTCACCTCCCCCAACGGTTTCCACTCAACCTCAACCCCTTGCAACAGCTTTTGCATAAACGCTAACTGACTCATGCCTCAATCTCCGCCACTATTGCATCAATTTCATGACGTAACCTATCAATATTCGCCACCGTTTTCTTTATCTCGGCATTAAGCTCATCAATATCTATCACCTCTCGGGTATCCTCTGCCTCAACATAAGCACTTACCGATAAATTATAGTCGTTATCAGCAATCTCACTATTTTCAACATTAATAGCTTGATAATCCACAGCCTTTTTATCCGCAAATAGCGTCATAATCTGCTCAATATGGGCATCGGTCAGCTCATTGTTATTGGTAGCCTTTTTGAAGAACTTACTGGCATCAATAAACTGGGTGGTAGTGTCCGTTTTATGCTTCGATAACACCAATATATTTACCGCAATAGATGTACCAAAAAACAAGTTTGGTGCCAGCGATATCACCGTTTCTACATAGTTATTATCGACCAAATACTGGCGGATTTTTTTCTCCGCACCACCACGGTAGAATATCCCTGGAAAACAAACAATCGCCGCTCGCCCCTTACTAGAAAGATAACTCAATGCATGTAGCACAAAAGCAAAATCCGCTTTGGATTTCGGAGCAAGCACGCCAGCAGGGGCATAGCGGTCATCATTAATCAGCGTCGGGTCATCACTACCTATCCATTTTACCGAATACGGTGGATTAGACACGATAGCATCAAACGGCTTATCATCACCAAACTTAGGATTAATCAACGTATCACCCAAAGCAATATTAAACTTATCGTAATTCACATTGTGCAAAAACATATTCATACGCGATAAGTTATAGGTAGTGTGGTTAATCTCTTGCCCAAAAAACCCATCTTCAATGATATGCTCGTCAAACTGCTTTTTGGCTTGCAACAGCAGTGAGCCTGAACCTGATGCTGGATCATAAATCTTGTTAACATTTGATTGACCATGCAAGGCAAGCTTAGCTATCAAACGCGACACACTTTGTGGCGTAAAAAACTCACCACCAGACTTACCTGCATTAGCAGCATAATTTGAGATTAAAAACTCATAAGCATCGCCAAACAAGTCAATTTGACTATCCCCAAAATGCCCAAAATCTAGATCTGCTACCCCTTTTAGCACAGCCGCTAAGCGTTTGTTTTTATCCGCTACTGTATTACCCAAACGATTAGAGGTGGTATCAAAATCAGCAAATAAGCCTTTGATATCATCTTCTGACGGATAGCCGTTGGCAGAGCTTTCAATATCATTAAAAATAGCTTTTAAATCAGTATTTAATGCGTCATTAGTATTGGCAGTCGCCACCATATTCTCAAATAGCTGGCTTGGATAGATAAAATAGCCTTTGGTCTTAATGGCATCGTCTTTGATACCTGCTGCATCAATTTGCTCATCTGTCATACTAGCGTAGTTAACGCTATCATCACCTGCCTCTATGTATTGGCTAAAGTTTTCGCTTATAAAGCGGTAAAATAGTGTTCCCAACACATACTGTTTAAAATCCCAGCCATCAACTGAGCCACGGACGTCATTAGCGATTTGCCAAATACGGCGTTGTAATTCAGCTCTTTGCTGAGAACTTGTCATGATTTTTTCCTATATTTAATTAATATTAAAAGTGTTACAAGCAAGCGTATATACGACTAGATTGGGCGTAGTGAGCTTAATACCCAAGTACTATTGTAGTGATTTGAAGTTATCTGTTAATTGAAAAAATGTTTTAGTATTAATGACATGTCACAGGTTAAAACTTATCATTATAGCCAATGTAGAATAAAAGTATAGGACAAATTTAACTATAAAGTATGTTTAAAAATCTTGTTGCAGCAACCCTCACCTCTTATTATTACTAAGTTCAACTACAATATTAAGTCGAAGTCAATACGATCTAACAGTTCAGCCAATTGCTGATGATTTATCCACAAACTATAAAGATATATACTCAATTCAAAATAAAAAATAATTTTAAGTATTTTGTCATTAAATAGCTGTATACTAAAAATTACACTTGTTAACTTTTAGATAAACTAAAACATAAGCTCCATATACAATTTATAAAATACTTCTTCTCCTCCTTAAAAAAGGTTGTTATGACAAAAGCTGCTTTCCCTAATAATAATACCGGTAATCGAAGTGAGTCTTACTTAAGTAAGATAAATTTTAATTATCAAATTATTTTTGTTTGCTTGAGCTATGCGCTAGCAGCTTTTGACTTTTTAATCTACTTACATATTGCAGACGTCATAAGTTCCGTATTTTTTCCAAGTAGTGATAATGCGCTGGTCACCCAATTAAAAATAATTGGCTTGATGAGCGTTGGTTTTTTATCTAGGCCTCTAGGTGCAATTCTTATAGGTCGTTACGGAGATATAAAAGGCCGTAAGCCAGCATTTTTGATTAGTATCGGCTTACTGTCTGCAACTACCCTACTGACTGCTTTCTTACCCACTTATGCACAAGTAGGCATAATTGCCCCAATACTGTTTGTGTTTATTCGTATGCTACAAGGTATCGCTTTTGGGGCTCATGCTCCTCTGAGTTGGGTATTTGTAGCAGAACATACCAAACAAACTAAGCTTGCCACTTACTGTAGTTTGGCAGTGGCAGGGGGAATATTTGGCTCAGTAATTTCAGTGATTTTTGCTAAAGTATTGGTTGGTACTTTCGAGTTACAAGCTTTACTCGATTATGGTTGGCGTATTCCAGCTGTAATGGGGGGAGTGATGAGTGGTTTAATTCTGTTAATGTGGCATCATGTCAGAGAAACCCCTGTATATGTCAATCATCAAAAAAAGCTACAGGATAACCCTGACCTTTTAACGGTTAATTCTTTTAGCAATATAGCCTCTGCAACGTTTTTATCCTGTGCAATCTCATTTGTCAGAGCAAGCTTAATCATGGTGGTAATGATATTACTACCAAAGTTAATTGCTTTGAAGTTCTATACGCAACCGAATTTCGCAACATTTGCAAGCCTGTTTGCATTAGTAACACAGATTGTTGGTTGTATATTTTATGGCATCTTAGCCGATAAAATAGGCACAGCAAAAACCTTTATGTTAGCGTCACTGGCCTTAACACTTCAGGTATGGATATTTTATGCCTATCTTATCAACGGTGAAGGGGTGTTTACGCTAGCCATGTATGGTTTAGTAGGGTTCTGCACAGGGATGATAGGCTTGTGTACCGCTATCTTTGTCCAGCTATTCCCAACTAATATCCGTCTGTTATCAGTTTCGGTAACTTATAATTGTATTTCAGCTTTGCTAGGCGCTGCTCTACCTTTTCTTCTATTTAAATTAACCGATTATGTTAGTTTTGCTCCTGCTATATACCTTTCTATTATAGGTATTACTGCACTTATCATTGGTTGGCATTTGGTTCATCGCGAAACTTTCGGTGAGTTATATAAGTCAAATACTAAAGAAAAAAGATATACCTTATAGGGGGGCTTGAATGACTTAAATTTATACATATCATTACTGGCATATTTGAAAGATGGCAAATCCCACAGATAATAAAACTCCTAAATCCGACACATAACTGTTGGTTTGGTTAATTGAAATATAATTAACTTTTATGATTCTCATTAAGTGTATATGATACTTTTATACTTCTAATTAGAATCTATTAACCAAAGGACAGGAGTTAGTACATGCAAGCAATAGTCAAAGCCTCACAATGGATAGGAAAAACGTTTGCCATATGGGCATTGGTAAGCGCTATATTAGGGTTTATTTTTCCTGAATTTTTTGCTTCATTATCTAAGTTTATTGTGCCTATACTTGGCATAATTATGTTTGGAATGGGAATTACGCTGAAAACATCTGACTTTGCTGAAATAGTAAAGCGTCCTAAATTGGTAGTGGTTGGACTATTAGCCCAGTTTACCCTAATGCCGTTAATTGCCTATTTACTGACGGTAATATTCCATCTTGATCCCCTAGTTGCCGTTGGTTTGATATTAGTAGGTTGTTGTCCTGGTGGCACTTCTAGCAATGTTATTACTTTTTTAGCCAAAGGAGATGTGGCATTAAGTGTCTCCATTACAGCAATTTCAACTTTACTTGCCCCCATACTCACTCCTATTCTACTTAAAGTATTTGCCGGACAATTAATCGAAATAGACCTTGCCAGCATGATGATATCCATCACCAAAATGGTCATTATTCCCATCATACTAGGTCTATTATTCAATAAGCTATTGGGTAAAAAAGTTCAAATTGCCAACGATATCTTACCCATAGTCTCAGTGGTTGGTATTGCCATAATCATAGCTGCAGTGGTTGCTGCCTCTAGAGAAACTATTCTAACCAGTGGCGTGTTGGTGTTTATCGTAGTGGCCCTACACAACTGTATCGGTTATACCTTGGGTTATTTGATTGCTCGTATTAGCGGCTTTAGTGAAGCTCAGCGCCGTGCGATTATGGTTGAGGTGGGTATGCAAAACTCTGGATTGGGTGCGGCTCTGGCTGCTACTTACTTTAATCCTGCCGCCAGTTTACCGAGTGCGGTATTTAGTGTTTGGCATAACTTCAGCGGAGCACTGGTTGCGAACTTCTTTGTAGGCAGAGATAAAGCAAAGTAAATTGAACTGCTAGGAAGAAATATTTATAAGAGTTATACTCAGTAATTGATTATGGTTTAGTTAAACTAAAAAAGCTAAGCCAGTGTCTGGCTTAGCTTTTTGTTTTTATAACCTATCAATATTCAATATTTATCGGTTTAGATTAAAAACGCTTCTTAAAATCAGGTGGCAGCTGTTTTTCCAAATCTTTCATTTGGCGCTCCATATCTTCTTTGCTAGGCATATTGTTTGGATCTAAACCAAATGGAGGCATAGCACCAGCACCTTTTTTGCCAGCAGGTTTAGCACCACCACCAAACAGTGGACCACCGCCACCTGCGCCGCCCCCCATACCAGTTAGGCTTTGGACTGCTTTCATCATTTTGCCCAAACCTTCTGGCTTAGACAACATTTTCATCATTTTTGCCATTTGCTTATGCTGTTTAAGCAGACGGTTAATGTCTTGAACCTGTTTACCAGAGCCAGCGGCAATACGGCGCTTACGGCTTGGGTTAATCTTATCTGGGTTTTTGCGCTCATAAGGGGTCATCGAGTTGATCAGCGCTTCCATCTCTTTTACTTTTTCTTCTGGCTTAGCTTCTTCTAGTGCCTCTTTGACACCTGCACCACTCATGCCTGGCATCTTATCTAAGAAGCCAGCCATGCCGCCCATATTTTTCATTTGTTGGAACTGGGTTAGCAAATCCTCAAGGTCAAAATCACCGCCTTTTTGGATTTTTTTCGCCATTTTTTCGGCTTTATCGCGGTCAATCTTTTGCTCGACTTCTTCAACCAAACTTAAGACGTCACCCATGCCCAAGATACGTTGCGCAATACGCTCAGGATGGAACGGCTCAAGTGCATCAAGCTTCTCACCACGGCCTAAGAATTTAATCGGCTTCTCTGTAATGGCACGTACCGATAGCGCAGCACCACCACGCGCATCACCGTCAGTCTTGGTCAAGATGACACCGGTTAAAGGCAAGGCGTCATTAAAGGCTTTGGCAGTGTTGGCCGCATCTTGACCGGTCATCGAGTCAACAACGAACAGAGTTTCTGACGGATTGGCAGCAGCGGTTAGCGCCTTAATCTCATCCATCATCTCTTCATCGATATGTAGGCGACCAGCGGTATCGATGATCAAGATATCTTGATATTGAATTTTAGCTTCTTCAATGGCTCGTTTGGCAATATCGATTGGATTTTCGTCTGTGCTTGAGTTGACAAACTTAGCGTTGACCTGACCTGCTACCTGCTCTAGCTGCTTGATTGCAGCAGGGCGATAGACGTCAGCTGAGACCAACATGACCTTCTTTTTGTGACGCTCTTGCAAGTACTTAGCAAGCTTACCAGCAGTGGTCGTCTTACCTGCACCTTGCAAACCAGCGAGTAAATAGACAATCGGCGGCTTACCTGTCATTTCAAGCTGCTGATTGGCACTGCCCATCATTTCTGTTAGTTCGTCATAGACGATTTTGACGAAGGCTTGACCTGGTGCCAATTCTTTTAGTACTTCTTGACCCAGCGCCTTTTCTTTAACACGCTTCACAAAGTCACGAGTGATCGGTAACGCCACATCGGCTTCAAGCAGTGCCATACGCACTTCACGCAACGTATCTTTAATATTATCTTCGGTTAATTGACCTGTGCCTGAAATCTTACGCAGGCTGCCAGAAAGTCGTTCGGTTAAAGTATCAAACATAAAGGCTTCTCAATCTTTCGTTAGTTAGTTAATTAAATGAGTTGGTTAATTAAATCGGTTGTCCGTAGACAATGTCAAGTCCGCTATTATCGCTCTACACAAAATGATAAAGCTTAAATATCACATAAGCATCAATAACAATCGCAAATAAGAGTCATTCTATGTTAAATTAGCATCTTAGGCTTTTATTGTCTGTGATTTTACCATCGCTAGTGCTGTCGCTGTTCTATCTATTACACTGTTTTATCTATCAGTAGGCAGTATTGCTAAACGTTGATAAAAAACGATTTTTGACAGATTAGAGACTGACTGTCCATAAGTATCTTTTAACTCTAGCAGCACACAAGCCTATCACAGGTCAAGATTAGCTTTACAGAATAGCATATCAGACATTATACGGCCTAATCTGTTAACTCGATTTATTTGGGGATCAAATCACCGTGTTGCTCGCATACCTCATCGCACTGATCGCTTACGCCCTGGTTAGCTTTCATCTTATCTGGGCACTACTTAGGATGAAGCCCATTGCCAAGGGCTTCACTATTGGCATGCTATTGGTCGCTTTAGTCGCCCATGCTATCTGTTTATATCCAAATATCTATACCTTGTATGGCCTTAATTTTAACCTATTTAACACAGCCAGCCTGATTTGTTTTTATTTTACCCTATTTTATGTCATGTTTAGCTTTTACCGCCCTGTATTAAGCCTCGGTATTTTTGCGACACCTTTAGCCATGATTGGATTAAGCCTTGGTTACTTTGGCATCGCTCCTTATGCGCCATTGCCAGATATCAGCGCTGGTCTTGAGCTGCATATTATATTATCCATTGCCGCTTACTGTATGCTGTTGATGGCAGCGTTGCAAGCGCTTATTGTCCGGTTTCAGATTCGAGAGCTCAAACGTAAATCCAATCACCGAGTCTGGGTTGATAAACTACCATCTCTGCAAAGTATGGAATCGCTGTTATTTGATATGATTTTGGTTGGATTTACTATCCTAACGATTGCACTGGCAGTTGGATTTGTTTATGTCAATGATCTATTGGGGCAGCACATCGTTCATAAGACAGTATTTAGCGTTATTTCTTGGCTGTTATTTGGTGCGCTATTGGTCGGTCACTGGAAATATGGCTGGCGTGGTCGCCGAGCAGCGAACATGACTATTTTGGCATTTATCTTATTGGCAATCGGCTTTATCGGTAGTAAGTTCGTACTTGAGATGCTCATAGCAGGCTAGTTAATGCTTAACAAAACCCTCTGGCTAACAAGCTAACAACAAAAATCCATCCCCAACCCTTCCTTTGGAAAAGGAAGGGAGCTATCTTGCGAAGTATATGCAAAGGTCGCAAGTCCCCCTTATCAGAATTTAGGGGTATTTTATGCTCACAAGACCAGACTTAGCTTAAAAAAGGATTTTTATGCCAAAGTACAATAATAATTTAAAACTGCCAGCACGGACATTACGTAGTAATCAAACTGATGCTGAGCGCCTATTGTGGTCAAAACTACGTAAAAAACAAATAGCAAAGGCACAGTTTTATCGCCAACGTCCAATACTTAATTTTATTGTTGACTTTTACTGCCCATCCGCCAAACTGATCATAGAATGTGATGGCCATCAACACTACACAAAACAAGGGTTAGAAGCAGATATTAACCGAGATAATTGTTTACAAGATATCGGCTTGTTAACGCTACGATATAAAAATAAGCGAATATTGACACAGACCATTGATGTCATTAGTCATATTGAGAGTGTTATACGCAGTCGCTTGTAAAAAAACCACCTCCAACCATGCAATAATCTTCAAAGATTACAAGTTCCCCTTTTCAAAGGGGGATTTTTGATTTAGCCAAGCAAGATAGTAGAAGAAGTTAGAACTGCCTTCATTGGCTAGCTGGTGCTGTAGCTGTAGCCTATAATTAACATCTCAATTAAAAAACAACCCATTTTTAGCGGTCGCTGTGGGCTAAGTTGTGAGCTTTGTTATTATTTATCGGTTTTTACTTAACGTTTGCGCTAAGTTGTGCGATAATAGCGGGATAATTGATTTGAAAAAATACCATTTCTGTGGTATAAATACGCCCTTAAAAATTTTATCATGGTTCCCCTTTATTTGTTGTGGCGATTAAAGGGCTGGCCAATAATTTTCTGTTAACATTTTATTCAAGTTTCAGTCCTATGTGTCCATAACCGCATTGTGATTCGTTATCTTGAGTAGTTAAGGCAATCTATTATTCTGGCATGATTTACATGCCACAACTGATGCCTTACAACTTTATTAGGAGTCCGTCATGTCTCGAGTATGTCAAGTGACAGGAAAGCGCCCTCAGGTGGGTAACAATGTTTCGCATGCGCTGAACAGAACCCGTCGTCGCTTTTTACCAAATCTACATAACCATCGTTTTTGGGTAGAGTCAGAAAACCGTTTTGTCCGTCTTCGCGTTTCTACTAAAGGTTTGCGTATTATTGATAAGCATGGCATTGATAAAGTGCTTGCTGATTTACGTGCCAAAGGTGAAAAAGTATAGTCATCTAATCGGCTAACAAGATGGCTGTCATTCATTAATTATTACAGCCTCTTACTTTTATAATTTAATAGGAAAGCATCATGAGAGACAAGATCAAGTTGGTATCTACTGCAGGTACTGGTTACTTCTACACCACTACCAAAAACAAACGTACTATGCCTGGCAAAATGGAGATCAAAAAGTTTGATCCTAAAGTACGCAAGCATGTAATCTTCAAAGAAGCTAAAATCAAGTAATTTATTACTGAGTAAGCGTATCGCTTATTCACTTTAAAAGCTTATTAATTTTAGAAGCTTTTTGGTTTTAGAACAAAGAAAGAGGCCGGTTATCAGTGATAACCAGCCTCTTTCTTTTTGTTTGCTGATTTTTTATTAGATTAGCTGTTAGATTTAATACCAAATCTAAAAATTAAGCTATCGAGGAAAACGAGTACAAACGCTACATACAGTAGGTTCAACGAGTTTGACAAAGATAGGTTGTTTTTTAGAAAAGGTATAACTTAATTAGCAGTCACTATTGACTATTACCAAAGTAACTAATAAAGTTTAGAAGCTAATAAAATTTAGTAGCTAATAAAGTTTAGCTCAAAAAATTCTAGCTAAAGTGCTCTGGCTCTTCATCAAAGACATTGGCATGCCAGAGACTGACTTGACGCTGCATTACTTCTTGGATAGCAGCATGAATCATCTTATGTCCAATGAATTGGGCATCACTACCTAGTATGTCTTTTACTTTACTTGAAAAATCAATAGTAACTAGCGGCTCATCTGTATCCGCTGCATCACGTAGTACAATTTGACCTTGATCATTTTCAACCAGCTCAAGCACAGTCTCTTGTACAAATCCCGAGCTTTGACGCGTACGGCGCTCACTGGTTTCTGTGTCCATTTCAGTGTCAAACTTATCTTTTTTAGAATCAAACACCATACTTATTTTACCTCGAATTGGCTTGTGTATCTATTACAATGGACGCTTTGATGCTTAATTTCAAGCCTGAATTGTTGCAATGAGTTGCAACAACTTACTACAACAAAATATTAGGACTTACGCAAAAATACGGTTTCAAGGCTTTAAAAGCGACTGGTTATTATTTATGGAGCGTCTGACTCTACCTTCAGAGGATTCATAAATGATTTGCAGTTGCCATTATATCCACTCGTGCGTAAGTCCTAAATATATTGCTAAAAAAACCGAATATAAGCAAGCGCTAAAAAAACAATTTAGCGATTGATTTAGCGCCAATAACGCAATTTGGCAAGGGTAAAAAGCAATGCCACAAACATACCTAAATAATAAGCGTTCTTTAGCTCAAAGCTTGGATCTCGATATTTAAACGGTACCGCCACCACAGCAGTGGCGCAAGGAAAAATAATCAGCATCAACAGCCATTGCTCAAAGACAGCCAGCCAGCCTTGCCAACCTGGGGCGTGACGTAAGCCAGACAACCCCATCAGTAAACAAGCAATGACTAACGCTTTAATTAAGCCTTTAGGGATATTTTGTGGATACGGATAATAAAATGAATGGCGATCAAATAGGGACAAATTGGTTCCTTTTTTAGTTGTAGCAACAGGCTGCTGTTAACGTAACGAAACTAGCTGTATGCACCCATAAACCACAGCATGGTGACACAAGAAATTAGCCAGCCTAGGGTTAACGCATTACGGCGTTGGATGTGCATGCCTTTGACTTTATTCATAATAACTGAACCCAGCCAAAAGCCGACAGGGATAACGACCACAAACAAAGGCACTAACACTGACGCATGACGGATAACATCCGCCAACGGATCACCAGCCAGTAAGCGAAACACATAACCTGCCAAGCTTAACACCAATGCAAACAGAGCCAAGCCAATGGTGACGCCTTTGGGAATTAAGCTTGGCGAGTTTTTTGGGCTTGCCTGTTGCTCTAAATTATTATTACTCATAACATCACTTATTATCGACTAAACTTGGGTTGCACCCACAAGGCTTAACTCATGGCGCATCGCATCAATGGCCTGCTTGTAATCTGGCTGATTAAAAATAGCGGAACCAGCGACAAACATATCCGCGCCCGCTTCGGCAATGGCTTTGATATTATTGGCTTTGACACCGCCATCGACTTCCAAACGGATGTCTCGACCGCTGGCATCAATGCGCTGACGCACTTGCCTGACTTTCTCAAGTGTACCGTCAATAAAGGACTGACCGCCAAAGCCTGGGTTCACACTCATCAGTAAGATTTGATCAACCTTATCCATTACATAATCAAGATGGTGCAAAGGCGTGGCTGGATTTAATACCAAGCCACACTCAGCGCCACCATCTTTGATCATCTGCAAGGAACGATCCACATGCAAGCTGGCCTCTGGATGAAAGGTAATAATACTCGCACCAGCTTCTAAAAACTGCTCAATCATGCTATCGACTGGCGTTACCATCAAATGCACGTCAATAGGTGCCTCAATGCCATAATCGCGCAATGCCTTACATATCATGCTACCAAAAGTTAAATTGGGCACATAATGATTATCCATCACGTCAAAATGGATAACATCTGCTCCAGCAGCCAATACCGCATCCACCTCTTCACCTAGACGAGCAAAGTCGGCAGATAAAATAGAGGGAGCGATTAAGTAATTGGACTTGGTGGCTGCTTGCTGTGTACGGCTCATAGTCAAACTCTTTTTTTGATTTAAGTTTTGATTTAAAGGGATAAAGAACTAAGACTATTATAACAATTATCACAGCGGCTAAACGCTTTATCTTAACCTAAAGACATTGCCGCATTGTAATGGTGCTCGATATGATCTTCGATAACGGTTTGGACATAGTAATAGCCATGATCATAGCCAGCATGGTAACGCAAGGTTAACGGCTGCTCGACTTTCTGGCACACCTGTTGTAGCGTTTCTGGACGCAAATAACCTTGCAGATAAAAGTCATCAGCACCGCCTTGATCTACCAATATTGAAGGATACAGCTTGCCAGCATCCTCAACTGCTGTCACCGCGTCATACTGTGACCAAGCGCTATCACCTTGGTTAGAGTCAGCACCAAAGTACTCGGCAAAGGCAGCCTGCCCCCACTCTGATTCGCTTGCGACACACACAGGCGCAATCGCTGACACACTAACAAACTTGCCTGGATATTTAAAGCCAAACATCAGCGCCCCATGACCGCCCATAGAATGCCCAGTAATACCCACACTGCTAATTGCGAACTGCTCACGCAATAAATTATACAACTCATCTATGATATAGCTGTGCATATTAAAATGCTCTGACCAAGGTACTTGTGTTGCATCGACATAATAGCTAGCCCCTTGACCGACAAAGTAACGTTCATCATCAGCGATATCATCTCCTTTTGGAGAAGTGTCTGGCGCAATAAAAACCATCCCAAGCTCGCTGCATTTTTGCTGAGCATGAGCTTTGTGGGTAACGTTATCTGGGCTACAAGTTAAGCCAGATAAATACATAATCGCTGGACAACTGTTGCCAGCAAGCGCCTCATCGGGTAAATAAATACTAAAGCTCATCTCAGAATTGGTAGTGCTCGACTGATGAGTGTAATAGTGCTGCTCACCATTAAAGCAGCGATTTTTACTGGTCAGTGTTAATTTACTCATAACGCCTCCAAACTTATTAGGGTTGATGAAGTTCTAATTTGCACTTTCATTTACGATTCTAATTCTTTCATTTACGATTCTAATTATTGTTGCTTTAATTAACTCTCGTTGCCTTGATTTTAACATAGCCTTTAACTTTTAAATGTAAACCATCGTACACATTGGTATTAATAGTTTATGAACTGTAAACTTAGCCTTGAACATTACAACTATAAAGCTAAGTCAAAAAAAACTAAGCAACAATGCCTAACTCCTCCTTCATAGCCTCAACAATTTTAAACTTCTGTATTTTTCCAGTGACTGTCATCGGATAGTGCTCAACAAAACGAATATAGGTTGGAATTTTAAAGTGCGCTATCTGGTTATAGCAAAAGTCACGTACCTCTTGCTCGGTAAGTTGCTCTCCTTTATTCGGTATAATCCAAGCCGCCAATACCTCACCATAGTGCGCATCTGGTACCCCCACAATTTGCACATCGGCAATTTTAGGATGGGTGTATAAAAAGTTTTCGACCTCAATGGGATAAATATTTTCTCCACCTCGGATAATCATATCCTTACTACGACCAACAATAGTAATATAGCCCTCCTCATCCATTGTGCCTAAGTCTCCAGTATGCATCCAGCCATCCACCACAGCTTCTGCGGTCTTAACTGGATCGTTCCAATAACCTGCCATTACTGCATAACCCTTGGTTAATACCTCTCCAACCTCACCAATAGGTAAAGTGTCACCAGTACGAGGATCAACCACCTTAACCTCAAGATGTGGTTGCACTAAGCCCACCGTTGAGATGCGCTTTTCAAATGACGTTGTGGGCAAGGTTTGGGTCGATTTAGGACTGGTTTCTGTCATCCCATAAGCAATGGTTAATTGCTGCATATGCATATCATTGATAATGCGCTGCATTAACTCTCTTGGACAACTAGAGCCCCCAGAGACGCCTGTACGCAAGCTACTAACATCATATTGTGCAAAGTCAGGATGGTTTAAAATCGCCAAGAACATACTTGGTACTGCATGCAAAGCCGTACACTTTTCGGCATCTATGGCTTGCAACACCGCTAGCGGCTCAAAGCTAGTACTTGGATAAACCACAGCCGCAGCATGCATTAAAAAGGTCAAATTACCCAACACCATCGCAAAACAATGATACAGTGGCAACGGTAAGCATAGTTTATCTACTGGAGTTAAGCACAGAGTTTCACCCAAGTGATAAGCGTTATTTAATAAATTTTTGTGGGTTAATGTCGCACCTTTTGGCGTCCCTGTGGTACCACTAGTAAATTGAATATTAATCGGATCATCAGCAGTTAGTTGCCTCGCACGCTCTACCAGTTTTGGATCATTCGCGTCACCCTCGGCCATCCACTCTGAGAAGGGCTGCATAAAGCCAAAGTGTTCTGTACTATTGGGTGCATCTATCCAAATCACCCGCTTTAAATTGGGCAGTCCAATTAATTCTAAGCACTGATATTGTTGATGACAAATCTCTGGTGCCATCTGCTGAATCATTTGTACATAATCGCTGGTTTTAAAGTGACGCATAAATACCAGTACTTTGCAATCAACTTTATTTAACGCATATTGCAACTCTGAGATACGATAAGCTGGGTTAATATTAACCAAGATAATGCCCGCTTTTGCAGTTGCTAATTGCATTAATAGCCACTCAGCACTGTTGTGTGACCAAATGCCAACACGATCTCCCTTTTCAAGTCCCATATTAATCATACTACTTGCCAGCTGATTGGCTTGTTGCTGCAACTGTTGGTAGCTTAGGCGGATATTTTGATGACATGAGACCAAGGCCTCTTTATCAGAATAACGGTTGGCAATGCGATCAAAATAATCACCAATAGTCTCTTCGATTAGTGGTGATTCTTTAGGGCCGATATCATGACTTAGTAACAAAGGTGTATGGCGAGATGCAGCATTTGGATAGCGCTGCTGTAATAAATCTTGTAACTCTTGTGACATGGTCATCTCTTCCTTGAGTCTATGTATAATCTATCTATTAACCTTCCTGTTAATAGCACTTAATCTAAATTGAATACATCTGCAACTATTAATGAAACATTGTATCTCATTATAACCACAAGTTATTATAAGCATAAAGTAGGCTAAAAGAGAAGGCTATTACAACTACATACAAGGAGTTACACTCAACAAGAAAAAGTCAAGCAGTATGGATAAAAAAACCAGACCAACATATTGCCGATCTGGTTTGAGTAAGATATTACTCATATCAAAAGATAAATGACTTGATAAAAGCTGTCTTAAATTCTAACCAATCTTCTTCTCCATCGACACTCCACCTGTAATATCAGGACCCTCATGACCTAGCCAGGCATAAAGAGCACCACCAAGTGCCGCACCAAAAATAGGTGCTATCCAAAATAGCCACAGCTGCGACAGTGACTCGCCACCAACAAATAAAGCCACTGCTGTTGAACGAGCTGGATTAACAGAGGTATTAGTAATAGGAATACTGATTAAATGAATCAAAGTTAAGCCCAGACCAATGGCAATAGGTGCGAAGCCAATCGGAGCACGGTGATGGGTTGAGCCCATAATAATCAGCAAAAATACAGCGGTTAATACTACCTCAGCAATAAAAGCGGCAACCAAATTATAGCCGCCTGGCGAAAACTCTCCAAAGCCATTAGTAGCAAACGCCCCTGCGCTGGTAGCATCAATTGCAAATCCAGCTTGACCACTGGCAATCAAATAGATAATAAAAGCACCAAATGCACCACCAACTACTTGAGCAATAATATAGCCTGGTAATTCAGCAGCCGGGAAACGCTTACCGACCATAAGCCCAATACTAACAGCTGGGTTAAAGTGGCCACCTGAAATATGACCAAAGGCATAAGCCCCTGTCAATACCGTTAAACCGAAGGCCAGCGCAACCCCAACAAAGCCAATGCCTAAAGGGTTGCCATCGCCACCAAAGTTTGCAGCAAATACTGCACTACCACAACCGCCTAGTACTAACCACATAGTGCCTAAGAACTCAGCAGCGAGTTTTTTTGATTTTGTCATAATGTTTTTTCCTGATGAATTTTGACACGTTATTAATATCCATTCAAACTATCTTTATCTTCCCTTATCGGCTTGCATCAAATACTTACACCAGTTAATTTATACTAGGTAGCCATTTTAAACATGTGCTTTTGAAAGTTAAAACAATACCTCAAACGAGTCTATTACAAGTATTACGGACTGTATATAATTATTTACGGAACTAATAAATGCATTCTATACAGTCCCAGATAAAGCCCTTAGTATACCTTATTTTAAAGGTAATAAAATCCACTGTAATCTAGTACTTTTAACCCTGCAAATCATTACCTTTTGTTAAGTACCACATTATAATAAAAAAAGCGCATGATAAAAAAGAGGATATTCTATGTCACAACAAAATAACCAACATACAAACAAGCTATCCCCTCCAGCCTCAGTTCCAGTTACCACAGAAGCTCAGCAGGTTCTCGACTTTTGGTTTGATACGGCCAATCAACCTTATTGGTTTGCTAAAGAAGATTCCTTTGATGCTAAAATTAAAACTCAATTTGGTGAGACATTACAGGCTGCCACAGCGGGTGAGTGTGCGCATTGGCGCAACACAGTAGAAGGCGCATTGGCTGAGATTATCGTACTAGATCAGTTCTCACGTAATCTATATCGTAACTCTGCCCAAGCTTTTGCTCAAGATGGGATGGCTCTGGTATTAGCGCAGCAGATTATTCAACATCCTGACTACTCAAAGCTTAGTCAAAAGCAACAGATGTTTGCCATCATGCCTTTTATGCACTCTGAATCTGCCAAAATTCATGAGCAAGCCTTGATATTATTTGAACAGTTAGGCGATGCGACAGCACTAGACTTTGAGATTAGACACAAACAAATTATTGATAAATTTGGCCGCTATCCACACCGTAATGCCGTATTAGGACGCAAGTCAAGCACAGAAGAAGTTAAGTTTTTACAGCAACCCAATTCCTCATTCTAACATCACTCTAGTGTTTGATTGACAGTCTAGCGTCTTGCTCACAAATATTTTGCTGACAACAATTATTCATCAATTTCAAATACTTGACGTAAATACGCCAAATAAGTGTCATTTTGGATCATTGTTTTTCCGGGGCTATCAGATAACTTCGCTACTGGCTGTCCATTACACTCCACCAGCTTCAACACAATATTAAGCTGAGTTAGCCCCATATCATTGCTTAGATTGGTGCCTACCCCGAAGCTAGTTTGAATGCGATCTTTAAAATATTGATGTAGTTGCCATGCTTTATCTAGACTTAATCCATCACTAAAGGTCAAAATCTTAGTTTTTGGATCTATTTTTAATTTTTTATAATGTGCAATGGCCTTATCGCCCCATACATAAGGGTCACCACTGTCATGGCGTAAACCATCAAATAGTTTTGCAAAGTACAAATCAAAATCTCGTAAAAAAGCATCCATACCAACCACATCAGTTAAGGCGATACCCAAATCACCTCGATACTCATGTACCCAAGCTTCAAGGGCTGCTTTTTGAGAATCGCGCAGACGCACATCAAGCGCCTGAAATGCTTGCATAAACTCATGCGCCATCGTTCCAATCGGTGTTATTTTTAATTTTTTTGCCAAATACACATTGGAAGTACCACGCAGAATACTTGGTGCAGCTCGATGCAATGTCTCAACAACATGAGAATGCCAATTCTTACTAAAGCGTCGGCGAGTACCAAAATCAGCCACAATAAAAGGAGGCTGCCCTCTTTGCTGTTTTAACGTATATTCTTGCAACAATGCCACTTTATCTTGTAGCCTTGCTTCCCCTTCTTTTAATACTGCAGGAGTGGTTAACCGCCTATAATATAGCTCATTAACAATGGCTAATACAAAAATCTCAAAAAACATCGCCTGAATCATTGGGCCTTCAATATCTATACTCAGCCGATTTTTATGATCTATACTTACCTTAATATGGCGACGTTTTAACTTAAACAGCTCCAAATAATCAACAAAATCAGAGCGAATAAAGCGAAGACTACTTAAATAATCTAGCTCATCTTGGGTAAAGCTAAGCTGGCATAGATAATCTAATTGCGCCTCCAAGTCCTGCTTAATATCTGCCAACGGATATGCAGTATCTTTATAGTTGCGACAGCGAAAACGATAAACACCATGGGTGCTTGGAAATTGATGCAACATGGCTTGTAGCATAGTAAATTTGTACAAGTCATTATCTAATAGTGAGGTTATTATTGGCTGAGAAGATTGGGGCATAGCATTGCTCAACAGTTATTTATCTAAAAGTTTTTTAATATGGCTTGGAACTAGTATAGAATTGACAAGTAGAGTTAGGCGCTGTATAGAATTCATTTACGGAACTGACAGAGACTATATTTTAGGCAATGCACATTTTAGGCAATGCACATTAATAGGTTTCACACCTAGCGACTCTAAGTCAAAACCGCAAAACAAAAGCTACAAAGCCTAAAGCTAAAATGTGAAAATAAATGCGCTGTCAAGTCTAACTGTATCCTTAATCTTCTACAAACTCAACAAAAGCATCCACAAATTTTTGTAAATACTGTTGGGTGCGTTCACTGCTGACCTTGTTATCCTCACCTAAGGCATCGGTAGCATGACTCAAATATACTTCGGGGGCTAATAAAACTTGAGCTGCAAAAGGTAGCATGATTTTTCGTAAGTCAAAACCACAACTCCTACCACCATAGGTTCCAGGTGAAGCGGTCACAAAGGCCACCTTGATATTGTTGAGCACAGAGCCATCCTTTGGACGTGACAAAATATCCATCGCGTTTTTTAGTCCTCCTGGAATACTGCGATTATACTCAGGTGAAACAATCAACAAGGCATCCGCCTCTCCAACTTGGTTGCGAATACGAGTATAACTTTCTGGCGCTGTGTCCGTATCTATATCTTCATTGTACAAAGGCAGATCATCGATTTGACACTCAGTCACAGTCACATGCTCAGGCATTTGCGATACCATATATTCAGCAAAAGCTCGGTTGATAGACTCTTTGCGTAAACTACCTATAATTAAAGCGATATTTAAAGGTTTGTTGTCGCTCATAATAACTCCTTAATTGGTTTTTTAATTGTTAGCTCAGGGGCTGTTTTAAGTCATAAGCTATAAAACAGAATCTTATATCAATTTATATTACCAAAAGCTCGCATCAAACAATGATACAAAGCGTTATCAAGTTGTTGTTAGATTTTTAGGAAGGAAGGTAATACAAAAAGAGGTACGGTAAAAACTCACCAACCTTAGCTTAGGATCTGTAAGTACAATACCTACTTTTAGCATACTTAACTTTTCGTATGCTTGCTTTTATCATAAGCTTGCTTTTATCAAAGGTTACTGGCACTATTTTTGCTGTATTTTTTAATTTTAATGTGTGGATGGCGCTCTCAATGTCAAATGTTAATAAAAATAGCAATCAAATTAATGATATTAACGGTATTAACAATAGTACAGTGAATAACTTGAGCCTAGATAATGAGTTGGCAGAGTTGCTGCGAGACTATCTAAAGCAACAGATCACGCCAAAAGTCAAACTTGACCCCTATCAAGTCGCCTATCGCTGGATTGGTGGTCATCAAGGTCGATTAGAGCCGATAGCAGTGAGTTCTTTGCTGAGCTTAGATGACCTTATTGGCATTGACACCCAAAAGTCTAAAATTGTGCAAAATACTCGTCAATTTTTGGTAGGATATCCAGCTAACCATGTACTGATGACAGGCACTCGAGGTGCGGGAAAATCATCTTTAATTCGAGCGTTATTGAATGAGTTTCAAGCTGACGGTTTGCGTATGATCGAGGTGGCACGTGATGACTTACAAATGCTAGATAAGATTCGTCATGCGATTAGTGAGTTACCTACGAATGCAGGAGTTCGTTATATCGTTTATTGCGATGACTTGGCATTTAATGGGCAAGATGAGAATTATCGCACCCTAAAAAGTGTACTCGATGGCGCATTAGACTCTGAGCAAGATAAGCTGTTGGTGTATGCGACCAGTAATCGACGTCATTTGCTGCCACAGTTAATGAAAGATAATGTCAATATCTATGACGGCCAGACCGATGAGGTCAATCCGTATGAAACCATTGATGAAACGGTTTCTTTATCAGATCGCTTTGGGCTGTGGTTGTCTTTCTATCCGATGAATCAAGAGACTTATCTCAATATTGTGGCGCATTATTTACAAGCGCAAGATGTGACCTATGATGACACCGTACGTGGGCAGGCACTGATGTGGGCTTCCACTCGAGGTGGTCGCTCGGGGCGTGTGGCGTATCAGTTTGCAAGACACTGGGTCGGTCAACAGTTGCTAAATCAAGATAATTTAAATTAAACTCTAAACGGCTGGATGGTCACTGGCTTGTACTCCATCTGCACTGACCTCAAACTGCGCAAAATCACGTGCCAGCCATATATTGCCCTGATAAAACTGCTCAACTTCTTGACGAATATCAGCCATATTGGAAACCTTGCTATCTGGGTCATCATAAGGCTGATAACGGGCGCTAAAATGCGTTACGATTAAGTATGGCAAATTAACCGCTTGCGCAAACTGTGCCACACTTTTTGCGGTTGTGTGCATCGGGTCAAAGCCATCAGCACGCAAGGCAATTTTATCCGCCACCGCTTGAGTATAAGTGGCCTCATGAACCAGCAAGCTTGCACCCTGCACCGCTTGTTGTAATAACTCAGGACGGTTATTGTCACCAGCCACCACTAATTTAAGCTGCTGCTGTTTGCGCAGGGTAAAATCAACCGAAGCTAATCTTTGCCCTTCTTCGGTCACCACATCCCTCCCTGCTTGCAGTTGCCCCCAAATTGGACTCGGCTCGATACCAGAGGCCAGCAATTTATCTTTATCTAGCGCAATGGTTTTGACATATTGAGTTAGACTAAAGCCGTAAGAATCAACACGATGCGACAGCTTGGTCACCTCAATTTGAAGCTGATGAGTGGCTGATAAATCTAGTAATACAGGCTGATTAGACTCACCTGTTTCAGCAACCAGAGTCTCAGTGGCAATATAATTGATTGTATATGACAAATACAGCTCGGTGGTTTGCTGTATCACACTCATAAACTGCTCAATAGCTTTCGGAGCAATAATAGTCAACGGCTCAGTACGTCCGACCATTGCCAGACTGGCCAGAAGCCCTGGCAGACCATAACAATGATCACCGTGCACATGGGTAATACAAATCGCTGCCAACTGCTGACCGCTCAGCTTGGTATGTAACAGCTGATGCTGAGTTGCTTCGCCACAATCGATTAACAGCCAAGGCTTTTTGCTGCCGCTTTGCTGGCTACGCTTGGAAGCAAAGGGATTGATGCATTCAACCGCCAACGCCGTCACATTACGGTGCTTGGTGGGAATACCGGCTGAGGTGCCTAAAAAGGTCAGTTGCAACATAGGTTTGTCACCTGTTGAGTATGAATATAAGCCTCAAAAAAACTTATAAAAAAACCCTAGGTCATCTAGCCTAGGGTTTTGGCTTTTATTTATCAATAAAAACTAGCTTGAATGAATCAAACACTTATCCAATCAGCCAAGCAGATTAAGCATCATACGGGTCACGCAATACGATGGTTTCATCACGATCTGGACCGGTAGAAATAATGTCTACTGGGCAGTCGATTAACTGCTCAATGCGCTTGATATACGCTTTGGCTTCTTCTGGTAAATCGTCATATTTAGTGATACCAACGGTTGAGCCTTTCCAGCCTGGTAATGTTTCGTACTTAGGCGTGACGGTTTCGTAAAACTCGCCATCATGGGCAGCTGCTACCTCTGACTCAGGGATGTCATAGCCGACACCAATACGAATTTCGTCTAGACCATCAAGAACATCCAGCTTGGTCAGACAAATACCAGATAGGGAGTTTAATACCACAGCGCGGCGTAACGCTTCAGCGTCAAACCACCCACAGCGACGAGCACGGCCTGTGGTCGCACCAAACTCATGACCGACTTTGGCCAAGTGTGCACCGACATCATCAAATAGCTCGGTTGGGAATGGGCCGCTACCGACACGTGTGGTGTAAGCTTTGGTAATACCAAGCACATAGTCTAGGTATAAAGGGCCAATACCTGTACCCGTAGACACCCCACCAGCGGTCACGCTAGAGCTGGTCACAAACGGATACGTACCATGATCGATATCCAGTAATGTACCTTGAGCACCCTCAAACATCAAGTTTTTGCCAGCCAAGCGCAACTGATTTAGCTCTTCAGTCACATCAGACACCAAGTCTTTTAGCTCATCACGCCACTGTTGGCATAACGCAAACGTCTCATCAAAGTCGATGCCGTCTACTTTGTAGTACTGAGTTAACTGGAAGTTATGATAGTCGATTAAGTTACGTAACTTCTCCTCTAAGTCATCACGGAATAAGTCGGCAAGCTTAATCGCACGGCGTGCCACTTTATCTTCATAAGCTGGGCCAATACCACGACCTGTTGTGCCAATTTTTCCTGTGCCACGTTTTGCTTCACGTGCTTGGTCTAGTGCGATATGGTAAGGTAAGATCAATGGACAATTTGGTGAGATTCTTAGGCGCTCACGCACTGGCACCCTGTTATCTTCAAGCTCTTTCATTTCTACCAATAAGGCTTCAGGTGACAGCACCACGCCATTACCAATAAAGCAAGTCACATCATCACGCAAAATACCTGATGGAATTAAATGTAGAACCGTTTTTTTGCCATCAACCACGAGCGTATGACCCGCATTATGACCGCCTTGAAAGCGAGCAACAGCAGATGCTTTTTCGGTGAGCAAGTCAACAATCTTGCCTTTACCTTCATCGCCCCATTGGCTACCTAGTACTACGACATTCTTTCCCATAACAAATCCTTAACCACTTGTATTGAACTGTAAAAGTTAAATTGCGTCATTGGTGGCGCATTTTTTAGGCTGTTTTTAGGCTTGTTGCTGCTTAAACCTGGTTAGACCTTGCTAAACCTAGTTAGATCTAGCTAAACATTGTCATTGACTTTAA
Organism: Psychrobacter lutiphocae DSM 21542; assembly: GCF_000382145.1. Taxonomy (GTDB): domain Bacteria; phylum Pseudomonadota; class Gammaproteobacteria; order Pseudomonadales; family Moraxellaceae; genus Psychrobacter; species Psychrobacter lutiphocae. The sequence continues at coordinate 80,446 of NZ_KB907623.1, read as the reverse complement.
TTAAGCTTAGCGCTCACTTAAAGTTTAGTGCTCACTTCTCGCTTAAGTTAAGCCTAGTATGACGGCTTATACAGCGTTTAAAACCCACTCACCATCTTCTAAAACCAAATAATGGGTCACATTGTGAGGTACATCCAGCTCGCTTAACGGACGCACCACTTTGTGACCTAAGTCACGCAACTCTGCCACTTTGTTGTCCAAATCTTTTGCCAGCTTCGCATTGTTATCTGCACGTACCCCTTGCATATCTGCAAAACGCACCAACACCAGCTTCGATTCATTCAAACTAATAAAGCGCTGTAAGCGTGTCACTTCCAAACTAAAACCTGTCGCACTTCGTGATGGTAACTCTTCGGCTATGGCTGCTGCCTGTTGAGCCGTATTAAAACCTTCACCATTAAAGCGACCGCCTCTGACCACCGCCTGTGACTCGTTATCAAAATAGGCATTAAATACGATACCTGTATGATAATGATAGCCAAGCTCGGTAATATCAACACTGACATTGCTTTGATAGGTCTGCTTTATATGAGCGACCATGGTTTGTACCTCTTGCACAGCCTTAATGATCGAGGCATCTTGAGTCGCACTCGATGATAAAGCTTGCTTTAATGCGTTCATATCATGCCCATGTACGGCAAGCTGGTAGAAGTCATTACCCATAGGTAAGTCAGCACAAATACTGTGTAGCTCTGGCAATGCCTTATTAGCGTAAAGATTCATCAGTACCTCTGCATCACTGTCTGACAATCCAGCCAGCTCTTTTAGACGTGCAAAAATTGCCACATGTCCAATGTCAATGTGCAAATGCTGTTTTAGATTAAGGCTTTCAAATAAGGTATATAGCACATCGATCAGCTCAATATCGGCATCAAGACTGTCGCTACCGAAGATTTCGGCACCCAATTGTAGTGGTGTACGTGAGCCAAATAAACCATTTGGCAAGGTACGAATAACATGACCAGCATAACAATAGCGAGCAATCTTATTAGCCCTCCCCATTTTATTTAAATGCGCATCAATACGTAGGATTTGTGGCGTAATATCAGCACGTACTCCCATTAATCGCCCTGACAGCTGGTCAATAATTTTAAAGGTTTGACGTTTTAGATCTTCTGAGGCATTGCCTAATAGTGATTCAGTAAACTCTATCATCGGCGGACAAATTAGCTCATAACCTCGGCTAATTAATAAGCGGGTCAACTTATAACGCAACCACTCTTGCTTTTGAGCCTCTTCTGATAATAAATCACTGACCCCGTCAGGCAGCAGCCAGATGTTATCTGTATCAGAGACCTGCGCTAACTTATTTGACGATTGAATTCGATTTTTGCGGGCTAAAATAGAACTTTCAGACACAAGTAATCCTTGTTTGGTAGTGACATCTCATTATACAGATTTCTAAGTCATGACCAAATCGTTAGTTAAAGTGTAAGTAATTAGTACGGTATGTTAAAAATTATAAGCTTACAATATCGTGAAAGCTTACAAAATAATTAAATGAACAGCACAACCTTTTTAGTCTAGCATAGCTATCCACGTTCGCCTAGAGAAACACTTGAATTTTATCAAAAATGATCACGCCTACAACCCCATCATCGAAAAAATTATAAGAATAGGACTTACGCAAGAATAGGACTTACGCAAGAATACGACTTCAAGGCTTTAAAAGCGATTGATTATTATTTATGGAGCGTCTGACTCTACCTTCATAGGACTCATAAATGATTAGCAGTTGCCATAATATCTACTCGTACGTAAGTCCTAAAGAAAAGACAGAGCAAACAACAGCGCAATGCATCGTAAGCGAATTGAGCCTTGATCGATAAGATATGTTACCATTTCATTTTAGGTTCAGGGTTATGTTATATAGCTCAACGGACTAATATAGTCACAGCCATATTCTTGTATTTCCTGAAAAACTCAACTGTTACCAAGAGATCTGATTTATGTCATCACGCCACCCAAACCCTAGTTTAAATCAACGTAATGTACTTGGCACAGAGCTGGCCAGTTGCTGTTTTGATCCGATCACTGGCTATTATCGCAATGGATTTTGTCATACTGGACCACAAGATGTTGGCCTGCATACCGTCTGTGCAAAAATGACCAGTGAGTTTTTAAACTTTTCGGTAAAAACTGGAAATGACCTCGTCACCTCTGTACCACAATTTGGCTTCCCTGGCTTAAAACCAGGTGATTACTGGTGTGTTTGTGCGCTACGCTGGTTAGATGCGTTAGATCACGGTGTTGCCCCTAAGATTAAACTCACCGCTTGTCATGAAAGTCTGCTTGAGCTAGTCGATATCGATACCTTACAACGATATGCGCTTTAAGCACCTAAAGCCCTAAGATTTATTTATATTCCATCAATTGTGAAAACATCATGACCACAGCAAATAATAACAAAGACCAACGCCTCTCAACGCCAATGCTAGCAACACCAACATCAGCAGAAAATACAAAAAGCCAAAAAACCAAAAGAAGGCTGATAATTCCAAGCAAATTAAAACGTAAAGCAAATAAACAACCAAAAATGACTGGCGATATTTATGATGATTATACTCGATTGCTAGATCCTAAAGCTGCCAAAGAGATCATCTCCTCCACCATGGCCGTCTATGACCCAGATGCCGAGCGTATTGAAGACTTTGAACACTCTGGAATTAACGAGGTGGTTAATTGCTGTGTTTATTCACGCAAAACTGGAGAGTTTGTAGAGAAAATTGGCCTAGATGCTGTTAGTCGCACTCTAACTAATAAAAGCCACTTTATCTGGTTAGGTCTATATGACCCCAGCATGGAAACCGTACAAACCGTACAAAAAGCTTTCGATATCCACGAACTGGCATTAGAAGATGCCTTTAATGAAAATCAACGTGCCAAAATCGAAAACTATGGCAACAACGCCATTTTCGTGGTCGTACGTACCGCCTTTTTGTCCAACAACAAAATTCACTATGGCACCACTTCGATGTTTATGGGAAATAACTACATCATCACCATCCGTACGGGTGCTTCAAACTCCTACGCTCCTGTCCGTGCTTATTGCCACCGCCGCCCTGAAAAAATGGCAATGGGCCCTGTATTTGTATTGCATGCCGTACTCGATTATGTGGTTGACAGCTACTTACCGATCACCGACAGCTTAGGTGAGTATCTGCGTGAGCAAGAGCGTAATATCTTCTCCTACACCTTCAGTCAAGACACATTAAAGAGCTTATATAAGCTCAAATCACAACTGGTACATATGCGTGCCGTGATGTTGCCTGTGCAAGATGTTTGTAACTTTTTTATCAATCATAAAAAAGACGACCTAGTTTCTACCTTTCCAAATGCAGCCAAGCCGTACTTCCGCGATGTCAACGATCATCTGCTACGAGCACTAGATGCGGTAAACGGGCTCAATGAGATGCTCAGTGTCGCCATGGATACCTATTTGGCAGTGGTCAATATGGGGCAAAACGAGGTAGTTCGCAAGCTGGCTGCTTGGGCAGGTATCTTGGCAGTACCAACAGCAGTAGCTGGCATATATGGCATGAACTTTGACTTTATGCCAGAGTTGCACTATGAATATGCTTATTTTGTAATTTTAGGGGCTATTTTTACAACCTGTGCAATTTTATACCGTCAATTTAAAAAGTCAGGCTGGCTATAATGATAACTCCTGATTTTCGGTGTTTGTCAACATAGTTATCACCATTTTCAAAACGAAGACACGCCCTAGACTTCTTTATTTTATTCTTTTTTTACTTCCACATCTGGTTTCATCACTTTCTCTGGCTTAGATAGTGGTTTTTTTTGATGTTTATGCAATACATTACTATCTTCAGGGCTGCCATACAAATTAGCAGTCCAAGTCAGCACAAATACAGCCAAACTTAGTATAAATATAGAAACAGTAATGGTAACTAGCAACCATAAATGAAAGGTCTCAGACACTGCTTGTACATCAACCACCAAGTGGCGTGATAAAGCGGTAATAGCAATATAAATCAAGAACTGTACTGGCAAACGATGCGTTTTAAAATAAATCCCAATCATCGCCAACAGCTCTAAATAAATAAACAGCATTAAAATATCTTTTAATGCTGCCTTACCATTTTGAATAATACCGACAAACTCTGTCCCTGCGGCCCATACCACCACAAAACCGATGACCAATAATGCAATATAATGGCTAACATCGACCAATAACTCACCCAATGCCTGAATGTTGCTATCCCAATCACTTTTTGGCTGCATACCTACCTCCATTTCTCACTTTTAAAACCTAAAATCGCTCAAAGCGTTAACTTTATATAAGCAGTTAACTATATGAGTTGTCTTTATTTTTTGGCGACCGTTAAGTCAGAAGTAAAAAAAAGAGCGTGTAGCTACACGCCCAAGATAGCCTCCACGCTCAACATAATAAGTAAAATAGGATAGGCAAACCAGCTAACTTAATTCAGCAGCCTGCTCGGCAGCTTCAACGGTTTGGCGAATCAAGGTGTTAATCGTCATCGGACCCACACCACCAGGTACAGGCGTATAAGCTGAGGCGATCGACTCAATACCGGTCAGCTCAACATCACCGACACCGCCACCATCTCTTGGATGAAAACCAGCATCCACCACCACAGCACCAGACTTAATCCAGTCTTTTTTGATCAACTCAGGCACACCGACCGCACCCACAATAATATCTGCACGGCCCACATGCTCAGCTAAGTTTTGAGTACGTGAGTGGCAAGTCGTCACTGTGCAGTTGGCATTTAACAACATTTGCGCCATCGGCTTGCCCAAAATGGCACTACGACCGACCACCACCGCATGCTTACCTTCAAGCGCAATGCCGTAATGCTCAAGCAGGTGCATGATGCCTTGTGGTGTGCACGAGCCATACGCTGGCTCACCCATACTCATACGTCCAAAGCCTAATGAAGTCACGCCATCCACGTCTTTGTTTAAATCAATGGCATCAAAGCACGCACGCTCATCAATTTGTGCAGGCACAGGATGCTGTAACAAGATGCCATGCACATCTGGGTTGTTATTCAACTCATCAATCTTGGCCAACAGCTCATCCGTCGTGGTGCTCGCTGGCATCTCAACCTTAATTGACTCCATACCCACACGCTTACAGGCATTGCCCTTCATGCGTACATAAGTGGCTGAGGCAGGATCATCACCGACCAAAATCGTTGCCAAAATCGGGGTACGCCCTGTCTTTTCAATCAAGGTCGCCACGCGCTGGCTTAAGTCTTGTTCGATTTGTTTGGCAAGCGCCTTACCATCAAGCAGTACTGCTGAAGCATCTGACATATTGGACTCCATCATGTTTAAAATCTAAATATTTAAATTCTAAAAAGGTGTTAAAGGGAATAATCAATAATAGGATTATAATATCCAGTATCGGTGGCTATATTGTACCCCATGACGCACCAATAATCCGAGTCGCTTACTGTCAAAATGCGACTTTTTGCTCAATTTTTAGCGGTTTGGCAGATAAATTTGAAATATATTGCCAATATGGCTTGTATTTTAATTTTTATTTGTTATTATAGTTGACCTCAAATGGCTGGGTGGCAGAGTGGTTATGCAGCGGATTGCAAATCCGTGGACGCCGGTTCGATTCCGACCTCAGCCTCCAAATTTACGCTTAGGCGTTTTATAAATTAAAGAAAAAAAGTGTTGACGAATATTATTTTTATGCTAATATACGCGCACTTAACGAGTTCACTACCAAGAACTTACTTATAAAAGATTAAAAATTAAAAAGTTTTGCCCGGGTGGTGAAATTGGTAGACACAAGGGATTTAAAATCCCTCGATCGCAAGATCGTGCCGGTTCAAGTCCGGCTCCGGGTACCATTATATAGAACGATGAAAACAGAAAAAAGGCTTCCAAGCAATTGGAAGCCTTTTTCTTTGCCTGCTATTTTACGATATTATTTTTTAATACCCCTATAATACCAAATCTAGAAATAAACCTATCGAGGAAGGCGAGTGCAAACGCTACACGAGTGCAAACGCTACAATAGTAGGTTCAATGAGTCTGACGAAGATAGGTTATTTTATAGAATAGGTATAAGATGCAAGGATCATTAAAAAACTACATCAATACGTGGATGTTTACTTATCCTTATGCCCAAATGTATCGCTATATTTAATCCAAAATTCGGCATTCTCAACACCCGCTTTTCTAGGATCAAACACCGGATTTAGGCCTTGCTTCATTTGCTCGTCGTAGTCCTTAAGTACTTTAAATGCCACTTTACTTAATAGCACAATCGCAACGAAGTTTAAGTAACACATACTACCAAACCCAATATCCCCCAACGCCCACATCATGCCAATAGACTGAATACTGCCTGAGAAGCACACAATTAAGAAAACAATTTTCAGAAGGGGTTTTAGAATAGGATAACGAAGCTTATTGTCCAAGTATACCAGTGTCGTTTCTGCAATATAGTAGTAAGCAATCAAACAAGTGAAGGCGAATAAGAAAATTGCTAACGCCACAAAACCACTACCATACGAACCAAAAACAGTAGAGACAGCCGCCTGAGTATATGCAGTACCTGCCGCAATTCCAGGCATGTTCTCAACCAAAGTCACACCTTCTGGCGTGATTACATTATACATGCCAGTCGACAGTATCATCAGAGCAGTAGCTGTACAAACCAATACAGTGTCTACATAAATTGAAAAACCTTGAACAAGACCCTGTTTTGCTGGATGAGAAACCTCTGCTGCCGCTGAACTGAATGTCGCTTCACCAGCACCCGCAACGTTTGAAAACACAGCGCGTCTAACACCCCAAGAAACAGCCGTACCAACAATACCACCAAATACCGCATCCATTCCAAATGCACTTTTGATGATTAGCATTAACATAGAGGGGATATTGGCTAGGTTAAACAGTAGGACAATAGCCATCAAGCCAATATAGCCAATAGCCATCAGAGGGACTACCTTGCCGGCAAAGCTTGCTATTCTTTTTACACCACCGAAAATGATAATACTTAGTAGCACAACAATAAGTAGACCAGTTATGCTTGGTGGAATATTGAATGCTGTTTGGAAAGAGTCAGCAATGGTATTTGCTTGAACACCCGGAACCAAAACACCATAGGACAAACAAGTCACAACGGCCACTAAAATCGCAAAAGGCTTGAGCTTCAGACCTCTTTCAATATAAAACGGTGAGCCACCTCGATACTGGTCATCTACACTGTGCTTATAAACCTGTGCAAGAGTAGACTCAACAAAAGCACTGGCACCGCCAAGCAGTCCCATGATAATCATCCACAATACAGCGCCTGGGCCACCTGCAGCGATTGCGGTTGCCACACCTGCAATATTACCGACACCAATACGTCCTGATAAGGACATACAGAATGCTTGGAATGAACTAATCCCTTCTTTAGAGTTATCTTTATCGAATAAAAGATTAATCATTTCCTTAAAATATCGGAACTGAACCCCTCGAGTCATAATTGTAAAATAGACACCCACTCCTAGAGCGAGGTAAACTAAGGCGTCACTCCATATATACCCAACAATAGCATTAATAATATTTTCCATAACTAAACTTCCTTGTTAGTTGATCTATAACGCTGTGATTAATAAGATAATAGTAGAACTACAAGTATTGATCTCTCATAGTCTTTAATCTAGTTAACCAACCAAATTGTCTTGGTTTGCGTGTATTGTGATAACGCTTCTAGTCCATTATCACGTCCACCAAAACCTGACTGCTTATACCCACCAAAAGGCGTAGTAATATCCCCTTCTGAGAAGCCATTAATTGACACTGTTCCCGCTTTAATAGCAGATGCCACGCGATACGCTCTATGAATGTTCTGCGTATAGAATGAAGCGGCTAGTCCGTACTTTGTTTGGTTGGCCAACTCGATGGCCTGCTCTTCTGTTTCAAAAGTAGTAACAGCTAATATTGGTCCAAAAACTTCCTCTTGGAACAAAGTCATATCAGCGCTAACATCATCAAAGATCGTTGGTTCTACATACCAGCCACTACCGATATCTTGTTTAATCTGCCCGCCTGCGATCAAGGTAGCACCTTGCTCTTTAGCAGTATTCAGGTGACTCACTACTTTATTGAAATGTGTTTCCTCAATCATCGGCCCAATCGAAACATCGACATCATAAGGCGATCCCACCTTCCAGTTTTTCAACTCCTGCTTCAACATAGACAGCAGGTTGTCTTTTTGACTGGAGTGAACCAATAATCGTGATCCACAGCTACAGTTTTCACTCATATTCCAAAAAGCGGCTGACAAGATGTGCTCAACTGTATTTGCGTTAATGAGTGCATCCTCAAATACGATTTGAGGACTCTTACCACCACACTCTAAAACAATCTCTTTTAAATTGCTTTGTGCTGAATACTGTAAAAACATACGGCCCACTTCTGTTGAACCAGTGAACGAAACCATATCCACATCGTTGTGTAGGCCTAATGCTCTACCAACATCTTCTCCTAGCCCACAAACCAATTGCAATGCTTCTCTAGGCACTCCCGCCTCATAAGCCAGTTCTGTTAGTCTGAAGGCTGAAAGTGATGTAAGCTCTGCTGGCTTAACAATCACTGAGTTTCCACTAATTAACGCTGGCGCTACTTTCCACGCATACATTTGTGCAGGAAAATTCCATGGCAGCACAACACCAACTACGCCTATCGGCTCTTCAACAATCAAACCTAAGGCATCAGAACCTGTGGGAGATATTTTCCCGAACACCTTATCTGCAGCCTCGGCATACCATTCAAACGTTTCGATAGTCGCCGGCATATCTGTATTTAAGCATTCCGTGATGGGCTTACCCGCATCAACACAATCTAAAGCAGCAAGCTCTTCTAGATGCTCAGTCATCAAATCACACCAACGCTTCATAACAGCTTTGCGCTCAGATGGTGATAAGGCCTTCCATGCACCATTTTCAAAGGCGTTTCTAGCCACTTCAACAGCAGTGTCGATATCTTTTTCATTGCCTTTGGCAATCTGTCCAATAACACTGTTTTCTATAGGGCTATAATTATCCATTACCTCTGTAGAGATGTTTTCAGATGCAACTAAATGTCCAGCCCATAAGCTCTGCTTTTTTGCTTGTTCAAAAACCTGCTCTTTTGTTTTTGTCATTTCTATATCCTTATATAAAATGAAAGTACGTGTTTTATTACCAGCTTTATGACAGAAGGCTTAGGAACTCATCAGTTTCTTCTTTTGACATTGCAACCAATGGAAGGCGAACATCGCCAACATTCACAGTACCCTTCAAACAGCCTGCTTTAGCCTTTTGGTTATAATTCCCTGATTCCATAGAATGAATCGCTGGATATATATCACTCATGATTTGCTTCGCTAGATCCCAATTGCCATCTTGAGCCGCATTAAACAGTTTCACCTGCTCTTCAGGGAAAACGTTCGCTGCGCCAGCAATCCAACTTTTCGATCCCCAAAAGAAGAAGTCTACTGGCTGATCATCACACCCACAAACCACTTCAAAGTTCTCGAAGTTCGCTTGCATCATGCGAAGCGCATGGCTAAAGTCGCCGCTACTCTCTTTGATGCCGACAATATTTGGATGTTTTGCCAAATGAGCAACGGTGTCAAATTCAAGGCTTACACCCACTCTGTCAGGAAAGTTATACATAATAATTGGCAAGCTACTTGCATCTGCCACTTTTTCGAAGTGCGCAATAACGCCATCTTGACTCGGCAAGCTATAAGGGTTCGCAGATAGCATTAAGCCGTCATAACCAAGCTGTTTGGCCTGATCGGCAAGCTCAATAGAATGATCTGTTGAAAGACTATTAATGCCTGCCATTAGCGTGACCTTTCCTTTTACAGCCTCTGCAATAGTCGTTAGAACCAATTCGCGCTCTTCAGGTGAAAATGTGTAATATTCACCCGTTGTGCCACATGCCACAATACCTGCCACTCCTTTCTCAATGAAAGCATTCACGATGGTGGTTAAAACAGCCGTATCAACATTGCCGTTGTTATCAAAAGGAGTCACGATCGGCACTAAAATTCCATTTATATTCATTTTTAAATTCCTTATTTACATTGAAGATAATGAGTAAGATGCTCTTACCATTTGTTTTTACCCTCAAGAATTTCAAAAATCTTCTTGAGAGCAGTTTTATTGAAAACGTTCAATCTTATATGGACTTCTACTCACTGGAGGCTCTTCATTAAAATAAAGAGCAGTGATAATTTCAGCACTTGTCACAGCCTGGGTAAGTCCAAGATGCTGATGACCAAAATTCAGAAAAACACGGTCATATCTATCAATTACGGGAAGAGAGTCCGATGTTGATGGTCTAAAACCCATCCACTTAGTACTATTTTCAGAGTTGAGAGAGTGATTCAACATTCCTTGAGCATTCTTTAATAACATGCCTGCTCTATTCATGTTTGGCGGTGCTTCAAGACCTGCATACTCCACCGTCCCTGCAAGTCGAAGACCACCTTCCATTGGTGTCATGATAAAACGACGGTCTATACTAGACACTGGTACCTTAAATACGTCTTTCTCTTGAGGCAGCATGAGATGATACCCACGCTCTGTATCTAGCGGTACAGAGATACCTGTTAATTGTTTTACCAAAGCTTTAGAGTAAGCTCCGGTTGATACCAAAACCTTGTCAGCCAACATACTCCCTTGTGTTGTTGTTAGCTGAACCCCTTCCAAACCACTAACTGCATTGATTACTCGACACTGTTCGAGCACATCACCACCTAGCTGCCTAAACTCATTAACAAGCTGCTCAGTAACCCCATCTAAATTTGTGATATGACCGGTGTCTGGAAAAAACAAAGCACCAAGCTGATTGTTATTAAGCGCTGGCTCACAGGCTAAAAGCTCTTCTTGTTCAACAAGAGTGTTTTGTACCCCCATCTCATTCAAACGATTCCCATGCGAGATTAGCTCTTGGTAGCTTTGTTTTTTCTCGGCAACCAATAATGACCCCTCCACCTTGACCCATTGATTCAAGTCCCACTTTTTCGCAAAGTCTTGCCAAGCGCTCAAACTGTGCGCGTTCATTTCCAATAAGGCTTTGTGAGTCTTTTCAAAAGGGCCGGGGCACATATTCAGCAACAGCCGAAAAGCCCAAGGCAACAAACGAGGGATATATTTCCAATCTATTCGTAATGGACCTTCTGGGTTAAGCAACATCGCAGGTATTTGATTTAAAACACTGGCATCAGCAATTGGAAAAACTTGCTCTGTTGCAATGTGTCCTGCATTCCCATAAGAAGCGCCCTTTCCCACTTCCTCGGCTTCGATGAGTAAAACTTTCACACCGCGTTCTTGTAGTGCAATCGCCGAACAGAGCCCGATTATTCCACCGCCTATGATATGTATGTCATACGTCTTATTAACCATCTCTTTTTCAACTTTAAAATTAACAAAATAGAGGAGTTTTCTGCATAAATTACTATCAACCTTTAGGCTGCTCATTAGCAGATGTTATGGTAGATCCCTACAGAGTTATTCCCCATTTAAAAGGATCATTTTGTTGAATGATTAAGACGGTTTCTGCACAAACATAGGCCCGACCTCTTATGGTCGGTATGATTGCATTATCAATATTGGGTGGAAGTGTTTGCTCTTTCTTCACTGATAAGCTTGCATTTTGGTAGCTGGCCTGGAAGAGACTACCGATGACACTTTGCTGAACCCATAGCTCCCCTTCTTGCAATGAGCCATCCGCTGCCAAACACGCCAGCTTGGCACTTGTACCGGTTCCACAAGGCGATCTGTCATAAGCAGCTCCTGGACATAGCACAAAACTTTTGCTGTTCACATTATCATCTTCACTTTTTGCAAAAAGCTCAATGTGATCAATCTCAGCACCACCTTCACCAGTGATACCTGAGTCAGACAATGCCTTCTTTATTTTCAAACTAAATTGAGTGAGTTCACCAACGTTTTCTGACGCAATTTTTTGGTTGTGTTCATTAACTAAAAAAAACCAATTACCTCCCCATGCAACATCACCTTTCAATGAACCAAAACCAGGAACAGTCACTTCAACCTGCTTGGCATATCGATAAGAGGGCACGTTTTCCACACTGCAACTACCATCCTCATGCAACACTGTTTTTACTAAACCCACAGGTGTTTCAAGATAGTGCTCACCAGGTTGAATTTTTCCCTGATATGCAAGAGAGATAATCACACCGATACTTCCATGACCACACATTCCCAAATAACCTGAGTTATTAAAGAAAATAACGCCAGTTGCTGCTTTCGGATTGGAAGCCTCACAAAGAAGAGCACCAACCAAAACATCATTGCCTCTCGGCTCCAAAATAATGCTTTTTCTGATATGGTCTAAATTCTGCTTAAAATAGCTTAGCTTATCTTTTATAGACTCCCCTTTAAGCTTTGGAAAACCTTCATACACCATGCGGGTGGGCTCACCCCCAGTATGTGAATCTATTGTTTTTATATTGTAGGGTGGTAACGACATATCAATCCTCTCTTTCATCCATGAACAATATATTTATTAATCAAAGCAACTAATAACAGACTAACCCTTTAAAACTACAATATCTTGATATTTTTCATTTGAAATATGCTGAATTCTGCACAACTTAATAATTGTACAGTCAAATGAGATACACCCAATAAAAAAACCGCTCCAAGAATAAATCTTAGAACGGCTAAAAAATTAACTATTTTTTAAAACTACATCAGATGAACAGTTGGTTCAAAATATTATTTTTATCACTGGCATTTTATCACAACTATAAATACGAAGTTCTAAAAGAAGTTGGCGATAACCCAGTCAGTTGTTTAAATTGACGACTGAAAGCACTATGATCAGCATAACCGCAACTTAATGAAATATTTGTAATTGATAGATCTGGTTGACTTAAAAGGTTAATAGCATGCTCTAAGCGTATTTTTTGAATAAACTGTATTGGGGTCATTTTTAAAACTGTCTGAAATACTCTTTCTAATTGAGATTGACTTAAACCAGCTATTTCCGCTAAATAAGAAACCTTTATCCTTTGATCAATATTATGTTTAATATAGCTTTCAACAATAGCTAGTTGGTTATGCTTCCTTAATACTCTTTCATTGTCATTATCAACATCTATAGAGACCCCAACCATAGCTATAATTTTTTGACCTAACCCATAAATTGGAATCTTATGAGTAATACACCATCCCATCTTTCCAGACGCATATCTATGAAGTTCAAGCTTATCTTTTATAACAACACCCTTTTTTAACACCTTAAAATCCTGAGTTAGGTATTCAGCCCCTCTTTTCTGTAAAAAAACCTGCTCAGTTGTTAAACCCAATAGTTGTTGATGACTATCTAAACCACAGCGCTTAACCAGTGTTTTATTAACAACTCTATATCTAGCTTGTGCATCCTTGACAAAAAAAACTACATTGGAAAGCATGTCTAATAATGGAAGAATTAAGAAAATATTATTAACAAAATCCTCTTCATTTTTAGGGAAGTATTTTTTAATACTCAGCTTGAGGGTTTCAGACCATGTCTTAGTATCCATTTAGATATTACTCCTTTTTTTCTCTATACACGACAAAAACGCTCAAAGCCTCAAAGGTCGTGGTCTAGGAGACAAATAACTTACCAAAATCTCAAACACACGTCGATTACCAGCAAAGAAATACGCACGCAAACCATCAATCAGGATATCCAAACCAATAGCAAACAAACTTTGCTGGGGTCGACCTTGTTTCTTAAGCTTTCGTCTTTTAGGGTATTGCTGTACAGCCTTAATCCCACATCCGTAGGCTCTATTGCTAATACTATATTTTAATACACAAAACCATCGGTAGGGTGTCGTTCCACGCACCAATAAATGCGACCTCAAAGGTAATACAGAGTGTGTATTTTAATTTGAGTTTAGCTATAAATTGTTGGTCGCCACAATGACATAATCATTGTCCGTATCACGCCTTGCAAATAGACGAACTTTAGCGCCATGCAAACGACTCTGGCTAACATAAACGTTTCATGATGAGATAGATGAGGTAATGATGTTTTTACTTGCACCAATTTACCCTGATGATTAGGTACCAAGGTGTTGTGTGTGATGCGAATGCAAAACTTTATTTGCTCTTTATTTAGCCATTTTAACCAGGCTTTATAAATCCTCTTGCTATTTGTTTAAGGCTACTGCTTTGTACTTGTATGATCGCTAGAATAATTAAGGCTAAACAGGTTGGTCTTGCCTTGTTCATGGTTAGGTTTTGCGATAATATACTTATGAGCTGATTAAGGTTTGGCATAGTGTGGTTCGTGAAAAAAATTACTATTATGCCTTGTCCTTAGTCAGCTTTTTTGTCGTGTACAGAGAACCTTATACTAAAAACTTTTGGGTTAATAAAACCCAGTAAGCAGCGCCGATAGGAATGTTAGTGTCATCAAAATCATAGTTTGGGTTATGGATTGAGCAAGCACCAGGTCCCCCTGTGGTTTCATCCCCATTGCCAATAAATAAATAACACCCTGGTACTTCTTGTAAGAAGAAGGCAAAATCTTCACTGGTCGTTAAAGGTTTTATATCAGTGAGTGTGTTATCTTCTCCAATCAACTCTTGGGCTACTTTATAAGCAAATTGAGTCTGTTCAGCGTCATTCATTAGCACAGGATAATGAGTGATAAAGTTAAAACTAGCAGTGACACCATAAGCAGCTGCTTGATGGTTCACCATCTCCTGTATACGCTCTAACAATGTTGAGTGTGAGTCAGGGTCTAAGCTTCGAACATTTAATTTTAATACGGCAGTATCGGGGATGACATTATCTGTATGACCTGATTTAAACTCCCCAACCGTAATCACGCCCGTTTTTAAAGGGTCAATATTACGAGAAACAATAGTCTGCAATCCCATAATAATTGCCGCACCTGCCACGACAGGATCATTTGCCAAATGAGGCATTGCACCATGGCCACCTTTGCCATGAAGCGTAACATCGATACGGTCTCCAGATGCCATCAATGCTTGTTCATTAAAACAAAGCTGTCCTGGCTTATAGCCTGGCATATTATGTATGCCAAATATGGCATCGCAGGGAAATTTTTCAAACAAGCCCTCATCTATCATACGTTTGGCCCCTGCAAGCCCTTCTTCAGCAGGTTGAAATATTAGATTAAGCGTGCCATTAAAGTCAGCGTGTAGCGCTAAATACTCGGCCGCTGCCAATAGCATAGCGGTATGTCCATCATGACCGCAAGCGTGCATTTTTCCCTCATACTTGCTGGCGTAGGGTAAATCCGTAAGCTCAGTTAAGGGTAGAGCATCCATATCGGCTCGCAACCCTAAAGTTCGGCTACCATCGCCTTTTTTTAATTGACCGACCACGCCTGTACCGCCCAAACCTCGAGTAACCGTGTAACCCCAAGCTTCAAGATTTTTTGCCACCAAATCACTGGTACGAAATTCTTCATAGCCCAATTCAGGGTGTTGGTGAATGTCCTGACGGATTTTGGCAAACTTATCAGCAGTTTGCTCTAATTCAACGAGCAAAGGATGTTGGTTCATAATATTCTCCACATAATAAATAGTGCAAATTTCATTGGTTTAGTAATTGGTTTAGCTACTGGTTTAGTAATTGGTTTAGCTATGGCATAGTTATTGTCTAAGTGACATTATTGGCTTAGTTATTGGCTTAGTTATTTCAATGGCTTATTGCCAGTTTCTTCCATAAACCAAACCGCAATGATTGATAATGAAACGATAAACATCATATACCACGCTGGCGCAACAGGGCTACCTGTCCACTCAATAAGCCAAGCAATAGCGGGCTGAGTTGTGCTAC
The DNA here is from genome assembly GCF_000382145.1 of Psychrobacter lutiphocae DSM 21542. GTDB lineage: Bacteria > Pseudomonadota > Gammaproteobacteria > Pseudomonadales > Moraxellaceae > Psychrobacter > Psychrobacter lutiphocae. The sequence goes on along the minus strand of NZ_KB907623.1, from coordinate 64,625 downwards.
CAAATAAAATAGCCACTCCTGCATAGGCGACAGAAAGCCCTGTGGCACGAATTTTTCTATCAAATAATTCAGGAACCGCTACCAAACAAGCGCCACCACTTAATGCCGTAAATCCAGTCAGAACAAAGGTTGTTATCATCAATGATGACAATCCAATATTATTTACCAAGTAATTAAAAAGGGGTAAGGATATAAGGACTAAGACAATCCGTGGCCAAAACATGAGGTTTTTTCTGCCGAATTTATCGCTAAGCCAACCGCCTAATACTGCAAACATCAATATGGCGATACCAGAAACCAGTGTGGCTGACATAGAAATGGCAGGACTCAGCTTCAAAGTGGTTGTCGCATACGTATTCATATAGATAGAGATATAAAGGGGCACGGTGATACCAGCAATTGCCCAAAATGCTATAAAAACCTTACGCCAAAATTCACCCGTTTTAACAACCGAAGGGACGTAAGCTTTTTTGGTCTTTGAGGGATGAGCTTTATCAGATGAATGAAGGGAGTTAGTAGGCGAAGACAAGGTATTTACATCATTTTCATGCAAAGTCTCAGCCATGTTGTTACGCAAATATAAGGCTATCGGAATCAGTAAAAGCGTCAAGAAAAAGGGTACCCGCCAACCCCAAGCGAACATATCTTCAGTATTTAAAGATAATATCATTATTATCCCGAAAGCACCTGCCATAATGGCTGCAAAACCTTGACACGCTAGTTGCCAGCTTCCAAATAACCCACGTTTATGCGAGGGTGCGCTTTCGATTAAAAAGGCCGAAGAGGGGCCAACTTCACCCCCTAACCCAAATCCTTGTAATAAACGACAGGTTAAAACGATAATCGGAGCAGCAATACCAATACTGGCATAAGAAGGTGTCAAAGCCAACCCTATGGTACCCACAGTGATAAAAAGAATGGTAAGTAACAGGGCAATTTTACGCCCTTTACGGTCAGCCACGATACCTAAGATAATGCTGCCGAGTGGACGCGTTATAAATCCAATACCAAATACTGCTAATGACAACAACAAGCTGATGAAGGGATCGTCAGAAGGGAAAAAAGCTTTACCAATATAAACTGCAAAAAAAGCATAGAGTACAAAATCATAAAACTCTAAAGCACTGCCGATGATGGCCGCAGTAACAATTTTTTTGGAATTGGGGCTATTAGGCAAAGGGTTAGATACAGTGGTTGACATAATTATTCCTTTAAAATGAAAACTTCCTGTAACAGTGAGTGAAACCAACAATACCAACCACTTTTTATCAAGTAAAGCTTGGGTAAGTTCTGGCTCAGGTGCAAGGACAAACCGTTGCACCCGCTTTGACTTATTTTTAATTAGCAAAGTATGTACCATTACTAGTTTAGTTTTCACCCACAACTTAATGTCATGCATTCACCCTGTATGAACACCACTTGGGTTTAAACAAGGTTTTGCATTAGGTCACCGCAGCACGAACCTGAAACTTCTCATTTTTCCATTCTTCGTTTTGCATAACCTGCTTAAGCTCTTGCACCGCTGTCCAAATATCTTCATAGCTTAGGTATAAAGGCGTAATACCGAATCTTAGGACTTCAGGCTCACGATAATCCCCAATCACACCACGGGCAATCAGTGCTTGAATAATTGCATAGCCCTCTTTATGTTCAAAACTTACATGACTACCACGGAAATGGTGGTCTTTAGGGGTAATCAGTTCTAAGCCAAATTCCCCACATTCTTGTGCGACTAAATCCATAAATAAATCGGTTAATTTAAGCGACTTTTTACGTACCTCTTCCATTGTAGTAGCCAAGAAGATGTCTAAGCCACATTCAATCAAGCTCATAGACACAATGCTTTGAGTGCCACATAAAAAGCGCCGTATTCCTTCTGCGGGCTCATAACTGTCTGCCATCGCAAAGGGTTGCTTATGACTCCACCAACCAGAAAGAGGTTGACTAAACTTATTTAGATGCTTTTGATTTACCCAAGCAAAGGCAGGAGAACCTGGACCTCCATTTAGATATTTATAAGTACAGCCAATAGCAAAGTCACTATTTGTCTTATTCAGGTCCATCGGCACCGCCCCAATCGAATGGCATAAATCCCAAATTATCAGCGACCCATGCTTATGGATAAGCTGATTGCATTGTTCCATGTCGTATAGATAACCGTTGCGGTAATTCACGTGTGACAACACGGTCACTGCTACCTTATTGTCAGTCAACACTTTTTCCAAGTCATTAGGATCTTCAAGCAGTACTAACTCGTAACCTTGATCAATATAGTCAATAAACCCTTGTACGATATAAATATCGGTTGGAAATACATCTCTTTCGACAATGATAGCCTTATGATCAGGAGCTACTTCGGCTTGTTGCTTAATAGCCGCTGCCAATACTTTAAATAAATTGATACTGGTAGAATCTGAAACCACCGTCTCGTTAGGGTTGGCACCCATCAATCGAGCAATCTTATCACCTAGTCGGGTCGCTAGTCCCCACCAGTCCGCTTTATTCCAGCTATTGACAAGATCTATCCCCCATTCTTTTGAGATGACTTGCTCAGCTTTTGCAAGGGCCGTTTTAGGTTTTGCTCCTAATGAATTACCATCAAGATAGATGACACCAGAAGGCAATACAAATTCATCTTTAAATTTTGCAAGAGGGTCTTCGTTATCCCATTCACGGCATTGTTCCTGAGTAATCATGATTATTCACTCCTTTTGATAATAAAGATTTATAAATTAATACTAGCATTAAATAATTCGTCAATCTTCCTATTATCATGTTTAATATTGCTCATAATTAGGATATTATTCTAATTATATTTATTAAATTAGGATGATATTCAGCAATGACAATTGATGTGATTGACCACAAGATATTAAAGCATTTAAAGCAAAATGCCCGATTAAGTAATCAAGAGTTGGCTGAGCTAGTGAATTTATCCGCTTCAGCTTGCCATCGGCGGGTTAAGATTTTGGAAAAGAGTGGGGTAATTGAAGGGTATCAAGCTAAGATTAACTACGAAAAATTAGGAATGAATTTTTTTGCGATTGTAGAAATTAAACTGTCCCAGCTTACAGAAACTGATCATCTACATATGCTTGAGCAAATTAATATGTTTGAAGAAGTGATTAATGCTTATATTGTCACCGGCGAATCTAACTATATTTTGTATATCATGACAGAAGATTTAAATTCGTTTTCAAATTTTGTCATCAATAAACTAAATAAAGTTAAAGGAATCATGAGTATCAACTCAAAAATTATTTTGGATAAGGTGATTCAAAAATAACGATAAATAAAGATAGAAAAGGATGTAATGTAGAAGTTGGTATTCACCGAAGTCTTTGATATCCTCAAAGCTACTCGGGGGTATTTACGGTTATGGGTATTTTATAAAAAACTCTACGTTTGAGCTGTGCTATTCAAAGGGATAGTTATAATGCCGCCTATGTCCCACTATATCTTATGTAGGCATCTTAGTTAGTTAATGTATGCTCGAACTCTGATTCTATTGTTTTATTATTACTCTGGATGCTTAGGCTATTTTCTTTTATCGTTATTTTAGTCTATGTTTTGTAGACAATACAAAGTAACTATTTTTTAAGAAAAAACTTATATCTTATTAAACTTTTTTCATAAGTAAGGTTATGGCGATCCCCCACATAACTACACCAATGATAAACTCTAAAATATCCCAGGCTTTTGGGTTTTCAAATACAGGTCTTAGTAAACGAGAGCCGTAACCTAATGCAAAAAAGAATAACCAAGAAGCTAAAATAGCGCCTAAAGTAAATTCAAATTCATTGCCTGTAAATTGGGTTGAAATAGAACCCATTAAAACTAGGGTATCTAAATATACATGTGGGTTCAACCAAGTAAAAGCAAGACACACCCCTATTACTTTAATAAAGGAGCTTTCTTCGACATCACTTGGAGTTAAGATGCTTTTATCTTGAAACGCTGTTCTAAAGCTGATAAACCCATACCAGAGTAGGAATATTGCTCCAAAGTATTTAGCTAATACCGTGACATATGGATATTGAGATATGACCGTAGAGAATCCTGTTACACCTAGATATATTAATGCTGAGTCTGAAAGGGCACAAATTAAACAGACCCAAAAAACGTACTGATTTTTTAAACCTTGTTTAAGCACGAAGGCATTTTGTGCACCGATTGCAAGGATTAGAGAGAATCCAATAGTAAGCCCATAAAAAAAAGGCGATAACATCAATAATTAGCCTATTAATAAAAAAATAATTTTAATTTATACTTAGCTTATGGATTAATCTAAGTTCGTATTTAGCTAATCATTAATTGAATGTACTACTGCCACAGCGCATCGGCATAGATCAAGTTGGGCTCTATCACCGGATAGCCACTAAAGTTGAGCGACACCCCAGCAGAAGAGGCAGTTAACTGACACATGGCACCTAACGGAAAGCTTTGTTTGCGTCCGACATGCCCAAAGGGCAAGCCGGTATATACTGGTAAGTTGGTCAATTGCGATAAATGCTCCATTACCTGTGCCAACCCATAATTGCCATCATAGCCATCTTTACCGACTCTGCTAAAGGCACCGAGCACAATGGCTTGCTGATTTTTAAACGCTCCTGCTAAATATAAGCTATAAAGCATACGCTCTATCCGAAATGGTTGCTCACCCACCTCTTCTAAGAATACAATTCCACCATCAGGTCTTGGCAGATAAGCACTGCCTGCCAAAGCAGAAACAACACTTAAATTACCGCCCCATAGTACTCCTGAGATCGTTCTGCCAGTTGCGATAGAGGACGACTGCTGCCCTAGCTGGATGCTTAAATTAGGGTTGGTAAGCGCCTCAACAAAGCCTTGGCAGCTGACTTTATCTGGCTGACTTTTACCAAACTCACTATATAACATCGGTGCTGCCACACTACTCATCCTACCTTGCGCCAATAATGCACACTGTATGGCTGTTACATCACTAAAGCCAGCCAAGATAGTGCCATGCTGCTGCATTATATGACCCAAACTTCGCCAATCTACTGACTCAAGCAGTCGCATCGCTCCATAACCACCACGTATCGCTAATAGTAGTTTTGGTGCGGCAAATATACCTTTAGCAATATCTTGTAAGTCATCACTACGCTGGGTATCTGTACCACCAAAACGCATATATTTACGCTGGACTACCTCTTTGTTTTTTATATCAAAACCAGCACAAGCCAGGCGTTTAAATGCCATTCTACTGCGACCTTGATCTGTAACTAAGTTGGAGCTAGAAAACAAACGTGTCGGGATAATGGCAGGTGCACAAGCACCAGTTGAGGATGTAGGTGCAGCAAAAGCTGAATGCAATGGCGTAGTTGCTAGTCCCATTCCACCCATACCCAATAGAGATAAGGCTAATAGCCTACGGCGCTTGATATCTATTTGTTGGGCTTGTTGCGTACTTGCTTGACTTATGCCTTCTGACTGAGTTGTAGGGGGATTCAAAGGCTGTATAGTGTTGTCGCTCATAATGATCTTCTATTTCTGTGTCCTGATTTAAAGCTAAAAATAACAACTTTTGCGAAAACTATTTGTATTATCGTGCAATAATAATATGACCCATTACCAAACAACGCATCCATGTTTAGTTATAACTTGTATCATTTCTTGAACTCAAAACATACCTTATTCTACGTTATAATGAAATTATAAGTTATGCATGCGTATATCGTGTCGTATCCTTGATAATGTCTTCGTCTTCGACAACTTATCATATCCTTGACGCAAAGCAGGCTAACTTTAGGCTCTGTTAACTACTGAACAGATCCTAATATACCTTCATATAAGATAGCTTTATTCTTATTAGGATTTACGCACGAGTAGATGTTATGGCAACTGGTAATCATTTATGAGTCCTCTGAAGGTAGAGCCAGACGCTCCATAAATAATAACCAGCCGCTTTTAAAGCCTTGAAATCGTATTTTTGCGTAAGTCCTACTTATTATATATTCTAGGATTTATTATGAGTTATACTTTTAATCGTACTTTCCCACACACCCGTTTACGCCGCTTACGTGTACACGATCATGTCCGCGCCATGGTGCGTGAAGTTGAGCTGTTGCCCAAGCATCTTATTGCCCCAGTTTTCGTCTTAGAGGGCGAAAATCAGCGTGAGACAGTACCTAGCATGCCAGGCGTTGAACGTTTATCAATTGACTTACTGGTTGATTATGCCAAACAATTGTTAGCCGAAGGTGTCACTACGGTTGATATTTTCCCTGTTATTAATGCCAGTTTAAAAACAGAAGATGGTAGAGAAGCTTATAATCCAGATGGTTTAGCTTGCCGAGCGGTACGTGCACTAAAAAAAGAAGTGCCAGAGATGGTCGTGATGACAGACGTAGCACTTGATCCCTATACTTCACACGGACAAGACGGTCTGCTAGATGAAACTGGCTATGTGGTTAATGATGATACAGTTGATGTGTTGGTGAAGCAAGCCTTAGCTCATGCACGTGCTGGCGCAGACATCATCTCTCCCAGTGACATGATGGATGGTCGTATTTTGGCCATTCGTGAAGCTTTTGAAGAAGAAGGCTTTGTGAACACTGGTCTTATGGCTTACTCTGCCAAATATGCCTCTGCCTATTATGGCCCCTTCCGTGATGCAGTTGGTAGTGCTGGTAACTTAAAAGGCGGACATAAGAAGCAATATCAGATGGACTTTGGTAACCGTGCGGAAGCCTTGCATGAAGTGGCAATGGATATCAATGAAGGTGCAGATATGGTGATGATTAAGCCAGGTCAGCCTTATTTGGACTTAATCCGTGAAGTAAAAGACACCTTTGGTGTGCCCACCTTTGCTTATCAAGTCTCTGGTGAGTATGCGATGCACATGGCCGCTATTGAAAATGGCTGGTTATCAGATGCGGTCATCTTAGAGTCGTTAATAGGCTTCCGCCGCGCTGGTGCCGATGGTATCTTGACTTACTTTGCGCTCGAGGCTGCAAAACAGTTAAATGCATTAAATGCCAAATAAGTCGCTCTTTCTTTAAATGAATAAACGTTTAAATTGAATTTAAAATAAAGAAAACGAGCACATAAAAAAATCCCCGTAACCTAAATTACGGGGATTTTTATTAAGATTAACTGCTTTATAAAGTGATCAATAATTAGCTTAATAAAAGTCAGTTAACCTTGGTCAATGTCTTCGTAAATTAAGTTTCAATTAGAAACGTTTTACGTAAGATACACCATATACCCATGGCTTAAGATCGGCTTTACCAACTTTTTGACCGTTTAGTCTTACGTCTGGCTTAAGGTCGATATAACGAGCATCTAAACGAATCGCTTCAGTTGGGGTAACGTTGAAATCAAAACCAACGTGGCCAGCAGCTGCCCATTTGTTTTTGATGTCTAGTTTAGTACCAGGTATACCTGAACGCTCTTTGAAGAAAGAAGTATAGTTAGCACCAACACCAATAAATGGTGTTACATATGGGTTAATGCCATCAAAGTGGTACTGTAATGATAAAGTTGGTGGTAATAACTGAGTTTTAGCATTTGTCAAACGAGTACCGTCTGCATTTTTTAACTCGATGTCATGGCGGAATGGAAGTGATGCTAGTAGCTCAACACCAACATTGTTCATGACAAAATATTCAGCAGTCAAAGTAGGTTTGATATCTGAATCTACATCTACTCTAGCACCATTACTTAATACACCATTGTTGCTTTTTGGGTCAACATAAGCTGCACCAGCACCAATAGTCCACGTACCAGCGGTTTCTGCCATTGCAGATGTCATGCTTAGACCAGCTAGAGCAGCTAATAGTAATGCTTGACGTTTAATCATAGTATCCTCAACTTAATTTAAGTACATAGGTAAAAGCGTGTAATTTAATTTCAATAAATAACTTTAACAAAATAAATTATTACGCTTATTTATTGACATCAAAACAGTTAGAATCTGACTTGGTTCCTAACCGCCTAAGTCTATTATATTACATACCCCTAAAAAGGGTAAGGTTTTTTAACTAAAAACATACGACTTAATAGTCGGCTAAGAAGAGCTTATAGAGTTATTCCATAAGCTTATGTAGCTAAACCAAAAATTAAATCCGCAGTTGAGTCTAGTTAATGTTAACCTCACACCCATTTATTCGAATATTCTTCGAAGTTATTCACTGTCATATTTAGGTATGATAACAAAGCTTGTAATCTGTGCATTATAACAGACTGGCTTTATAACAAACAAACCCTATCACTGATCATATCTAGTGGTTATGGTTGTAAAATAGTAAGTCATTATCGTTTTTTTGCGATATATTGATGGCACTTTTGCCGAAGTCATATAAATTTCTTTTGTTAACCTAAGCTAGACAAGACTTTGAGTCATACTTTGTTACAACTTACAACAGATAGTTATTGTAACAAAAAGCGTGTAAAAAAGAGACGATTGATAACAAATTTTCTGCCATTTAGTAGCCTATTGCTATCATTCTTCTTCTTTATGACATCCTTTACTCTTATCTGGCGGTATTAATTGTCATTTTAGCAGTTGTGATTTTGGTATCACCTCCTATAATACCCTTTCTATAACTATAATCTGCGAACTATTAAACGGTTACAGTGTTAACCTCGCTAAGCCTACATGCGTAGTACTTACACTCGGTTGCCTTGTAATCATTCTAGACTTCTTTGACTATACAATATCCATCTCAGAAAAATATAAGGTGTGCCATGAGTAAGCTAAACCCAAAACAACAAGAGGCCATGACCTATGTCTCAGGCCCCCTCCTCGTTTTAGCGGGTGCAGGCTCAGGTAAAACTTCTGTGATTACCCAAAAAATTGCGTATCTGATTGAGCAGTGCAATATTCCTGCCGAGCGCATTACCGCAGTGACCTTTACCAATAAGGCCGCCCGTGAGATGAAAGCACGGGTAACCACCTTACTGCCAAAAGAAAAAACCCGTGGCTTGACCGTCTCGACCTTCCACCAATTTGGTTTACAGTTTTTGCGTTATGAGCTATTGCACACGCCTTTAAAGGGTAACTTCTCTATCATGGATGCTGAAGACAGTAAGCGCCTATTGATGGAGCTGATGATGCGTGACAACTTGTCTGGCGCAGAAAGTCGTGAGCTGGTGGGTAAGGCCATTAAGTTTATTTCTGATTGGAAAAACGACTTAATCGAGCCAGAAAAGGCGATGGAAACTTTAGACGATCCAGAGGATATGATTTTTGCCACCCTTTATGCTTTATATGAGCGCAACTTACGTGCTTATAATGCGGTGGACTTTGATGACTTAATCGTGCTGCCAGCCAAAATCTTGCGTGAAAATGTACAACTGCGTGACAAGTGGCAAAACCGTATTCGTTACTTATTGGTCGATGAGTATCAAGACACCAACACCGCTCAGTATGAGCTGATTAAGCTGATTGTCGGCCCAACAGGTAGATTTACGGTGGTGGGTGACGATGACCAGTCTATCTACGCTTGGCGCGGTGCCAGACCTGAAAATATGGCACTACTTAAAGAAGACTTCCCGAAACTAAAAGTGATTAAGCTTGAGCAAAACTATCGCTCAACCAACCGTATTTTGAGTGCAGCCAACACGGTCATCATGAACAATGAGCATTTGTTCGAAAAAGCCTTATGGTCGGATAAAGGTCAAGGCGAGAAAATCCGCATTATTAACTGCCGCAACGATGATGACGAGTCTGAACGTGTTGCCAAAGAGATTGTCACTCACAAACTGCGTCATGGCAATGAGTGGGAGCAATATGCGGTACTGTATCGCAGTAACTTCCAAGCACGTATGCTAGAGGCGCAGCTGCGTCAGCTACAAGTGCCTTACAAGCTCTCTGGCGGTCAGTCTTTCTTCGCGCGCAGTGAGATTAAAGATGTGATGGGTTATTTGCGCTTAATCTTAAACCCTGAAGATGACAGTGCCTTTTTGCGTATCGTCAACACTCCAAAACGTGGTCTGGGTCCAGCAACCTTAGAAAAGCTTGGACTGTTTGCGCAAGAACACAGCGTGTCATTGCTCGCTGCCTGTACGCATGGCGGTCTGCCGCATGTGCTGCCAACCAAGGCATATAGCACGCTTAAAGACTTTGGCGACTTTATCGAACATTACACCCGTGAGCTGGATCAGCATCCAGACCCAGTGCCGTTAGTGCGTCAGATGATCGATGAGACCGGCTATATTGACTTTGTGCGCAGTGATTCCAAAACGCCGCAACAAGAAAAGAACCGTCTCGATAACATCGAAATGTTATACACCAGTATTCAAGCCTTGATTAACCGTGCCGATGATGACGATGACAAGACCATTGATGCCGTCATTCGCAAGTTGGTATTACTCGATATGCTGGAGCAGCAGCAAGAAGAGGAAAATACCAACAAGGTTAACTTAATGACCTTGCATGCGGCCAAAGGTTTGGAGTTTGACTTTGTCTACATTATGGGGCTTGAAGAGGAGCTGTTGCCACATCGCAACTCTATTATTGGTGAGACCATCGAAGAAGAGCGGCGCTTGATGTATGTGGGCATTACTCGTGCTCGCCGTGAGCTAACCTTAACCTTAGCAGCGCAACGTCGTGGCGGTGGTCAAATGCGTACGACTACTCAAAGCCGCTTTTTAGAAGAGCTGCCCGAGGAGCATCTCGACTGGCCAGCCAATGCCAAAAAGAAAAAAGCACAGCGTGATCCGCAAGAGGTGGCCAACGAATATATGGCCAACATTAAAGCGTTACTTAAAAAGAAATAGCCATAACCCCACTCTCAACTAATTACAATCCCATGTAGGCTGGTGCTTTTAGCCCAGCAAAACCTAATTTTTAGCTAAATATGCTGGGCTAAAGCCACAGCCTACGCAAAGAGTTGAGATTGGGGTAGCCATACTTAATACGGGAGTCAATGACAAGATTATAAGCATAACTAAGAGCCAACTTCGCTTGCTTTATCTAATTATTTTGCTTGCCAACGCCTGTGGAGGGTGCTCGGTCTTCGCACGCGACTATTTAGCTAAGACTCATCGCTTGCGCTGTGGCTAATTCATCTCTTTTGTTAATTCTTATAGTTTTCATACTCTTTAAGACCCTTTAATGATGCACAATTCTCAAGCAGTCCGTGATTTCTACGATGAGGCTAACAATATTTTCGTATATGGGTGTCAATCACAAAACGAACTATGGTTAGCGTCTAGAAATGGAAAATATGGTTATGTTAATCAACTTTATGACCTCGTTATTGACTTTAAATATGAGGATGCCGCCCCATTTTCTGAAGGATTAGCTGCGGTTTCGGTTAATAATCAATATGGATATATTGATAAGCATGGCAATGAGGTTATTGCTTTTAAGTTTGACTATGCCGAGTCGTTTAAAGACGGCCAAGCTTTAGTCTTTGACAATTTTCGTTATTACTTTATCAACGTCAGCGGTGCTGTCGTTTCGACATATAAGCTACAAAGTTATGTTGAGTTTACAGACGGCTTAGCCATTTTTGAGAAAAATGAGAAGTACGGTCTGATAAACCAATCCGGAGATATCATTATTGCTGCTAAATATGATGGTATCACCAGCTTCGCAGAAGGGCTGATTGGTGTCCAAACCATTAAGTACGACAAAGACGATGTTGATATTCTATGTGGCTATATCGGTCTTGATGGTGAAACTGTCATACCCCTTGAATATGAAAACGGCTATGCGTTCTCACAGGGACTCGCTCCTGTTAAAAAGCAGGGTAAGTTTGGATTTATAAATCGCAAAAACGAGGTCGTCATCCCTTTCAAATTCGATCACGCTAATGCCTTTTCTGACGGCAATCTGGCTCGTGTTGAAGTCGGTAATCAATGGGGCTTTATAGATTTAAATGGCGAATTAGCCTTCCCTCTTTATGATAATGTAAGCCTGTTTCGTCATGGTCTAAGCTCTGTGAGAAAACAGGGTAAATCCGGTGTCATCAATACCGCAGGTGACACTGTCATAGCTTTTGAATTTGATATAGCTTATTTTGACTTTATTGATGGATTAGCTAGAGTCAATAAAGAGGGCAAATGGGGAGTCTTCGATACGCAAGGGAACACCATCATTCCCATAGAGCATGATGAGATAGGCTATTTTAGTGAGGGGTTAATTGCCGCCAATAAAAACGGAAACTGGGGCTATTTAGACCATCAGGGTAACGTGGTTATTGCCTTTGACTACCAAAGTGCTGGGGCTTTTGTTGCTGGTTTGGCACCAGTTCAGATCAACGACAAATATGGATTTATTAATCGCAAAGGCGAGCAGTTTATTGGATTTGTATATGACATGGCCTACTGCTTTGAAAATGGGCTGGCAGCCGTTGAGCAAGAGGGTATTTTAGGTTTTATAAACACATCTGGAAAGCTGGTCATCCCTTATCGGTTTTATATGGTGGGTCGCCAATCCTATGGATTAATTCAGGTTAAAACCTTGGACGGTGACTGGATAAAGCTCAATTTTCAAGGTCATACAATGACCACCATAAAGACGCAAGCTTTTTGTTCAATCCACTCATTACTGGGTTTAAAAATTTATTAATACTGGCTGTTGATAGTCAATAAAACTTAACGCATTATCGCTTAATCATTCTCACTTAATATTGTAAAATAACCCCAAAATGGCAGGAGTCACTCCTGTCATTTTTGTTTCTACTATAAATCTACCATCACAATCAACTCAATTAGGGGCGCGTATGTCGAGTAATACTGAACACACATCCAAGCAAGAAGTTCCCCCTGAAGGTTACGACCGCGCCGAAGATAAGCTGATTTATTTGCAGACCTTGGTCGCTGATAATGACTTGACGCTTATGGCTGATTTTTTGGAGGAGCAGTCTGAATATGAGATTGCTAACCTACTAGAATCTTTCCCAAGCGATGACCGTAGGCTGATCTGGAAACAAGTACCGCTAGAGATTAAAGGGGAAGTGCTGGCCGAGGTTGAAGACAACATTCGACCCTCCTTGATGAAAAACATGCAAGCGGTTGAGATTGAGACCCTTGCTGAAGACCTGGACGCACAAGATATTGCCGAAATCCTAGATACGGTTGATGAAAAGGTACGCTCTGAAGTCATGTCCAATCTTGATGACGAGATTCGTCAACAAGTTAGCCACCTCAATACTTATGCCGAGTATGAGGTCGGTGACTATATGGATCCAGATACGATTCAGATTCAAGGCAATATTACTCTAGAACAAGTACAGCAATGGCTGCGCAGTGACCAAGACCTGCTCGATGATCAGGCGCAAGAGCTGATTGTGGTCGACAGCAGTCATCAACTCTTGGGTTTATTGAGCTTGGTGGATTTGATCAAATACCCACAGCAATCTTTGGTGTCAGAGTGGATAGATCCAGCCATTACCATCAATGATAAAATGGACATTCAAGATGCAGCTGCTGTGTTTCGTGCCTCAGATATCCGCTACGCCCCTGTTATTAATGACTTTGGTGAGCTGGTCGGTCAACTCAACGCTGAAGATATCATGGAAATCATCCAAGATGACGTTGACAGCACCATGAAGCACTTAGCCGGTGTGAGTGATGATGAAGAGCTGTTTGCGCCCATCTTACGCAGTGCCAAAAGTCGCAGCGTCTGGCTGGGCATCAACTTATTAACCGCACTACTGGCGGCCTCGGTAATCGGCCAATTTGAAGAGGTATTGGCGCATGTGGTTGCGCTTGCGGTATTGATGCCTGTGGTGGCGAGTATGGGCGGTATCTCAGGTAGCCAGACGCTAACCGTGGTGGTTCGTGGTCTGGCCATGGGGCAAATCGGGGGCTCAAACCGCTTATGGCTAATGAATAAAGAGCTGTGGGTCGGTGCACTCAATGGTATTATTTGGGCGCTGATTATGGCAGGTATCGCTCAGATTTGGTTCCATGACCCCAAAATCAGCTTGGTGATCGCCTGCGCCATTGCCATTAATATGACAGCGGCCAATGTGGCAGGTATCGGCATCCCACTATTCTTAAAAAGACTGGATATTGACCCTGCCCTATCTGCCTCAGTCATCTTAACCACAGTGACGGATATTGTCGGCTTTATGTCATTCTTAGGTCTGGCAAGTTTGCTAATTTTATAGGCATCGCTTTTTAATAAATACAAATGTAGGCATTAATTTTATAGCCTTGCACTGCCTCTAAAACTTGCACTGCCTCTAACAACAGCGCAGTGTGGCTACTGGATAAAATAAAAGGACATCCCATGAATTCTGTACAGGTAAAAATCTTAAATCCAAAAATTGGTAACGATCCAAACTTCCCACTGCCGACTCGTGCCACCGATGGCTCAGCCGGTATCGACTTGCGTGCTTGCATTGATGAGCCGATCACCATTAAAGCGGGTGAGACGCAATTGATTGGTACCGGCTTGGCGATTTATATTGCGAATCCGAATTATGCCGGTATTATTTTGCCCCGCTCAGGCTTGGGTCATAAGCATGGCATTGTGCTGGGTAATTTGGTTGGTTTGATTGATGCCGATTATCAAGGCGAGCTGATGGTGAGTGTCTGGAACCGTAGCGACAGTGACTTTGTGTTGAATCCAGCAGAGCGTATGGCGCAATATATGGTGGTGCCTGTGGTGCGTCCTGAGTTTGCCATCGTGGAAGAGTTTGATGAAGAAAGTGCACGTGGTGTTGGCGGCTTTGGTCATTCCGGACGTCAGTAGTTGTAGCCCTACCTTAGAAAACCCATCCGCCAAGATTAGTAGCAAACCTTTAAGAAAATCCATCCCCAGCCCTTCCTTTGAAAAAGGAAGGGAGCCAAACCTTGCACAAGTCGTAATTTGGTGCGTGATGTAGGCTGGGTGGAGGTAACGACACCCAGCGATGTTCAATATCCAAATTTGTGGTTTATAAAATGTTGGGTCTCGTACCTCGACGCCAACCTACAAATCGTGCAAGTAAAAAGAAAATCCCTCCGCCAAGATTCTGATTCGTAGGGTGGCGTTAGTGAGCGTAATGGCTCGCAGAGCATTTTAAGCGAACGTAACCCACCGCACGCCAGCCTTGATATGCGTGAAGAAAACAAATAAGCAAATCCATTCCCTGAGAAGCGTTAATAAAAACTCTGGGAGAGCTTTTTAGCATCGCAAGAGACAAGCTGTGCTTGGCTGAAATCCATCCCCAGCCCTTCCTTTGCAAAAGGAAGGGAGCCAAACCTTGCACAAGTCATAATTTGGTGCGTGATGTAGGCTGGGTGGAGGTAACGACACCCAGCGATGTTCAATATCTAAATTTGTGGTTTATAAAATGTTGGGTCTCGTACCTCGACGCCAACCTACAAATCGTGCAAGTAAAAAGAAAATCCCTCCGCCAAGATTCAAATTCAAGGGTGGCGTTAGTGAGCGTAAAGGCTCGCAGAGCATTTTAAGCGAGCGTAACCCACCACACGCCAGCCTTGATATGCGTGAAGAAAACAAATAAGCAAATCCATTCCCTGAGAAGCGTTAATAAAAACTCTGGGAGAGCTTTTTAGCATCGCAAGAGACAAGCTGTGCTTGGCTAAAGGAAAAGGAAGGGTGCCAAACTTTGTGTGCGTCAGAGTTTAGGGCGTGATGTAGGCTGGGTGGAGGTAACGACACCCACGCTACAAGTCCTGTCACTTTTCAATGTTGTTTGATTGGTGAGTTACGTTTTTTCGGCACCTCTACTGAGATGCGTGAAGAAAATCCATCCCCAGCCCTTCCTTTGAGAAAGGAAGGGTACCAAACCTTGCACAAGTCGTAATTTGGTGCGTGATGTAGATACCATCTTGCCAAATATTTACCAGCCTACACATCATATCACCTAATGCCCATACGAGCTTATACGCTCTATGACACAACACAAATCTTGGGTTAAATGTTGCATGATTGTGACAGTTTGGTGCGTGATGGGCGTCGTGGGATGCGGTTTAGCCTTGATTGAAGCGGTTATCCTTGGTAAAGCACAGGGTTGCAGGCGCTTGGCAGGTAACGGTCTCGTGGCGCAGGAACGGTGCCTGTCAATAGCGCCTGCCCCTGTGCTGGCCAAGATATGAGCGAAAAGCAAGAGTGGCTCCTTGTGTTGTTTTTTATTTGTTTTTGTTGGTTGTGGTGGTGGGTTTGGGCGGTGGGGACGCTGGGCTGTGACTGTAACAGAGTGTGTATTGTCAAGCGCTTTGGCTCGGTGCTATATTGGAGGTAGCAGTTGCGTTGTGCCTGCCGTATTGACAGTGGATTTTGATACCCTTAATAGACGGCAAGTGGCATTGTGTTGATGACTGTGTTGGTTTATGGAGTTGCCCCTTGCCTTTACATCCCTTTGTTGCTCAAAGACCTTTGTTTAAAGCTTATGATATTCGTGGGAAACATGCGTTGTTTACCCCGTCTTTTGTGTTGGCTTTAAGTCATGTTTTTGCCCGTTATTTACGTGATACGGTCGGAGCAACTCAGATTGTGATGGGTTATGATATGCGCCAGGACAGTCAGGCGATTGCCGATCGGTTTGCGCAAAGCTGCCGACAAGCTGGGGTTGAGGTAATTTGGCTGGGGTTGGTGACGACGCCAATTATGGTGTTTTGGGCGAATAAATATCAGGGACATGGACTGATTACGACCGCCAGTCATTCGACGCGCTTTATTAATGGTATTAAATGGGTGGTGGATGGACAGTCGCCCAGTAGTGAAGATATTTTGGCGCTCTATCAACAGCTGACCACTCAGCAGCTGCCACCTGAATTTGAGCCAACAGCGCCTTTGTCCAATCTGCTTGAGTTAAGCCAGCAACAGGTGGCTGCCCCGTATCTACAAAGTGCCAAACAAGCTATCGATACCATTCGTCCGCTGTATGATGCTCAGCTTGTGGATATGGCGTACAGCACTCAGGTACCAATGGTGAAGCCATTGAAGGTGGTGATAGATTGCTTAAATGGAACGACAGGCCCATTTGCGTCGTTATTGTTTGCGCAGTTCTCTGTGCTGTGTCATCAGGTTATTTTGTTAAATGAAGATCCCAATGGGCAGTTTCCAAAAGGAGATCCAGACCCAACTCAGCCGCATCGTTTGCGTGAATTACAATCAGCAGTGGTTGAGCATCAGGCCGATATTGGTCTTGGCTTTGATGGTGATGGTGATCGCTTGATGGTGGTGGATAATCAAGGGCGACCGTTGGCACCAGATCATTTGCTGTATTTGTTGGCGCAAGTGGCGGTGGAAGATTACTATTTATCTGATAAAGATAAAGACAGCTTAGCGCATAAAGATACAGAGCGCTTAGATAATAAAGACAGCTTAGATAATACAAACAGTCTGGATAATACGAACAGCTTATGCCAAAAACCCATCGTTATCTTTGATGTCAAATGCGCACATCAAGTGCCTCAGCTACTCGAACAGATCGGTGCTGTTGGACAGATGAGTAAAACTGGCAGTAGCATCTTGCGTCATGCCCTGTATGCCAAAAGCTGTCAGCTAAAAGGCAACTCTGATTCTGCCGACGCTCAAGTGCAAGCCCCCTTATTTGCTGGTGAATTATCCGGTCACTTCCTGTTCAATGATGGCTATTTTTTGTTGCATGATGATGCCATGTACGCCGGATTACGTCTATTAAACTGGTTGGTATATCATGCGCAGCGCTATCAGCTGGTAACTCAACACACGGTGCAGCTGGCAGATATTATTGATAATCTGCCGCCTTTGGTCAGTACCGCTGATGAATATTTGTCATTGTCAAATTTACCCCTATCAGACTTATCACCTTCAGAGCTACCACTGGCAGAAACGTCTTCTGAATTAGAAACCGCTGAGCAGCCCTCACCATACCCATCACAGCAAGCTGACAAAACCCCCACTCAACTTGTGCGTGCCAAGCTCGATCAATTGTGCCAACACTTAGAGCAGCAGCCAGAAACACTGAATCTAAATCTTGCCGCTGATGATGAAGTACGCTTAAGCTGTATCGATGGCATACGCTTAGACTTCGATCGAGGCTTTGGCATCATCCGCCTGTCTAATACCAGCAACAGCTTAACGGTTCGCTTTGCCGCTGATACCTTGGCAGACTTAAAGCGAATTCAGGGGTACTTTGTGAACTTGTGTCATAACATTCATCAGCAATTGGCACAGCAAGTGGCAGCAATTGAGGTTGCCAGATAGCAGTTGTCGGTTATAATTGTCTTATTTAATACCGTTAGTTTAATAAATACAGCTAGCCTACTCCAATAAACAAACTGTAAGTTGTCAATGACGGTGAGTCTGTCTATTTGCAACTAACCCTATCCTAATTATACGAGCCCATCATGTCCCTAAATCTTGCCCAAGCCAAAACCACTGCTGAAGTATTAACCACTGCCCTGCCTTACATTCAACGCTTTGAAGATAAAATTATTGTCGTCAAATATGGCGGTAATGCCATGACAGATCCTGAGCTTGAAAGCTCATTTGCACGAGATATTGTGCTACTAAAAACAGTTGGCTTACATCCTGTGGTGGTACATGGTGGCGGCCCGCAAGTGGACAATCTACTCAAAGAGTTGGGTCGTCAATCAGATCGTATCGACGGTATGCGAGTGACCAATCAGTCCACGATGGATGTGGTGGAGATGGTGCTGGGTGGTAGCGTCAACAAATCTATCGTCAGCCTAATTAATAAGCATGGCGGTCGTGCTATCGGTCTAACTGGAAAAGATGCCAATCTGATTCGTGCCAAAAAACTAATGATGAATAAGGTCGATGAGGCCGGTCATGATCACGAGATTGATTTGGGCTTTGTCGGTGAGGTAGTCAGCGTCAATAAAGATGTGATTATGATGCTCATTGGCTCCAACTTTATCCCTGTCATTGCGCCAATTGGCGTCGATAAAGATGGCAACAGCTATAATATCAATGCCGACTTGGTCGCAGGTAAAGTGGCGGAGTTTATCCAAGCGGAAAAGCTGCTACTATTAACCAATATTAAAGGCGTGCTCGATAAAGAAGGCAAGGTGGTCACTGGCTTAACGCCAAAAAGCGTGGATGCGATGATTGCCGATGGCACCATCTCAGGCGGTATGATTCCAAAGATCCAGTGTGCCTTAGATGCCGTTCGTGGTGGTGTAAAAAGTGCCGTTATCGTAGATGGGCGTGTGCCAAACGCCACCTTGCTGGAAATCTTCACTAATGAAGGCGTGGGTACATTAATTAGTCGTGATCTTGAAAGTGCACTGAGTTAATTATTTCAAGCATCAGGCACCCCCTTTATTTATAGACTCTTAAAAGCTATAGCTAGAAGTATGATAAAAACTGGGGCTTCTTTCACTTATAGGATTTACCTAAAATTGAATATAACCATCCTCCATTTCTACGTAAATCCTATATGTTATCAAATCTAAAAATTAACCTATCTAAGAAAGCGAATGCAAACGCTATAAATAGCAGGTTCAGTGAGGCTGACAAAGATAGGTTATTTTATAAAAAAGGTATTAGATCAAGTCAGGTACAAGGTTCGTTAATAAGCACAAAACTCTACTGAGCTATAGCTGTCATTGCCATATACTTTCATATAATGGTTGCCTTTACTTTCCGTATAATAGGTAGTTCTGTCTTCATAGCAATCTCTTGCGCCTTCAAGACGGCCACTAGGGCCTTCAACGTAGGCCACATTTAACTGATCATTTCCCGTATTGCGAATGACCAACTCTTGATTGGGCTGTAGCCATAAGCGAAACTTTTTGCCATCTTTCATATTTCCAGAAAAACTACCACAATAACTACCATCGGCGAAAGTGACTTTAGTGGATTGTTCCGCTGCTTGCACGGGTAAAGCGAATAGACAACCGATCGTTAGAGCTGAGATCATCAAAACATTCTTCATAATTATTCTCTTTATAAAAATTAATAATTCTATTTTTGAAAAGTAACCTATCAAGGAACACAAATCCAATATAGACTGAATACTACCCTTTGTAGGCTAAGCAGGCTTAAAAAATTAGGCTATTTTTCAGAATTAATATAAATTTAATAAGGTGTTCCTTATAATAATACACAACTCATTCAATAAATACCGACCTTTATTATGAAGTTTATATGAATTATCATTAATTAAGACTAAAATTACACGCTAAACCGTTATTTAAAATGGTTCATTACCTCACTATTGACATAAAATAACCTATATTATCAATGCTCTCTTTTTTTAACATCCTTTTTTAAACAAAAGCTTCTGTAAACTCTGCATCATCAAAACCACACAATAAAATATCTTTACCCTTATATTTGCCTTCTACAATAGGACGCTTAATCATGCTGGTATTTTCTACCAACAAGTCGATGGCGGTATCGACACTGGCATCGGCTGCCGCTTTTTGTTCATCAGTCAGCTTACGCCATGTGGTACCACGTTTGTTTAATACTTTGGCAATACCCAAGGTGTCCACCCAACGCTGAACGCTGTCTTTATCAACGCCTTGTTGTTTATAATCATGAAACTCATACGCCACGCCCATTTCATCGAGCTTGGTAAAAGCCTTTTTCATGGTGCTACAGGCTTTGATGCCATAAACTGTGATTGTCATCATAACTCCTAGTTTGATTGATTGTTTTTCGCTTTAGAAGATGAGCCAAAATATGAAAAATAAAAACGCTATCACCCTATTTGCAGCAGATAAACGCTAAAGTTAGCCTCTCCCCATCGCAATTTTAGTCAATTTGCGCTATTCTATCGTATCTAATTTTCTCATTATTTATCACCCTTTTTGCTAATTTTTCTATAACCAACTAAATATTTTTAACTTAGAGCCTATTATGAGCACTGCAACAACTGATCAAGTTAATCCAAATCATTATAACCCACACACCATTGAAGCCAAACAACAGGCAAAATGGGATGCTGACAAGCGCTTTGAAGTCAGTAATGATATCAGCGCTGACAGCCGCACTCGTTATATGCTGTCGATGTTCCCTTACCCAAGCGGCAAGCTACACATGGGACACGTACGTAACTACACCATCTCTGATGTGTTAAGCCGTTATTATCGCTTAAAAGGCGACAAAGTATTGCAGCCTATGGGTTGGGATGCCTTTGGTATGCCAGCTGAAAACGCAGCCATTGCCAACCAAGTTGCGCCGGCCAAATGGACGTACTCGAATATCGACAACATGCGTGCACAGCTAAAAACCTTGGGGTTATCTATTGACTGGTCACGTGAATTTGCCACCTGCTCACCTGAGTATTACCGCTGGGAGCAGTGGTTCTTCTTACAACTGTACAAAAAAGGTCTGGTCTATAAAAAGCTGGCCACCGTTAACTGGGATCCAGTGGATAATACCGTACTGGCCAACGAACAAGTCATCGATGGCAAAGGCTGGCGCAGTGGTGCTCCAGTTGAAAAACGTGATATTCCAATGTATTACTTCAAAATCACCGAATATGCCGATGAGCTACTTGATGATCTAGATCAGCTTGAAGGTCAATGGCCAAGTGATGTACTCACCATGCAGCGCAACTGGATTGGTCGCAGTCAGGGTATGGAAGTACACTTCCCTTACAAAAACAGTGATGATATCAGTACCCTAGATGTATTCACTACCCGCCCAGACACCTTAATGGGTGTGACTTATGTGGCTGTGGCCGCGGAACACAGATTGGCAAAATTGGCCGCTGAACAAAATCCAAAAATCGCTGAATTCTGCGAGCTGTGCAAAAAAGGTTCGGTTGCCGAAGCTGACCTAGCCAAAGCCGACAAAATCGGTATGGATACTGGCTTAACCGTCACCCACCCATTAACTGGTGAAGAAATCCCTGTTTGGGTTGCCAACTATGTGCTTATGAGCTATGGCTCAGGTGCGGTTATGGCGGTGCCAGCGCACGATGAGCGTGATTATGAGTTTGCTACCAAATACAACTTACCGATTAAGACGGTCATCCAAACCCCTGATGATCATCAAGGTGCTTATACAGAACGTGGCACCTTGGTCAACTCTGGTGAGTTTGATGGTCTTGACTTTGACGGCTCATTTGAAGCCATGCTAGCCAAGCTTGAGCCACAAAACCTTGCTACAAAAAAAATCCAATATCGCTTACGTGATTGGGGGGTTTCTCGCCAGCGCTACTGGGGCTGCCCCATTCCAATGATCAATTGTGAATACTGTGGTAACGTGCCAGTCGAAGAGTCGGATTTACCCATCATTCTACCAACAGATGTGGTACCAGATGGTCGTGGTAACCCACTTAAAAACATGCCTGAGTTTGTGAATGCCACTTGCCCAAAATGTGGTGGCCCTGCTGAGCGTGAAACCGATACCTTTGATACCTTTATGGAATCAAGCTGGTATTATGCCCGCTTTGCCAGCCCAAATGATGACACGCAAATGGTTGATAAAGCAGCGGCTGATACTTGGCTGCCAGTAGACCAGTATGTGGGCGGTGTTGAGCATGCGGTGATGCACTTGTTATATGCCCGCTTCTATCACAAATTGATGCGTGATGAGGGCTTGGTCTCTGGTGATGAGCCATTCAAAAATCTACTGACTCAAGGTATGGTATTGGCAGGTACTTTGTATCGTGACAATCCTGAAGGTGGCAAAACCTATTACTTCGCTGAAGATGTCGATATTAAACTTGATGAGCGTGGTCAGCCCGTAAGCGCTACATTAAAAGCTGATGGTCAGCCTGTAACCATCGGTAAAATTGAAAAAATGTCGAAATCAAAAAACAATGGCGTTGACCCACAAACCACGATTGATCAATACGGTGCTGATACGGTACGCTTATACACCCTATTCGCAGCCCCTGCTGATCAAACCCTTGAATGGTCAGATGATTCATTAAAAGGCCCTTATAACTTCTTGAAAAAAGTATGGCGTACAGTTCAAAGCCATATCCAAGCGCTAGCCGACTTATCATTGACTGTCGATAGCCTACCGCAGATCAGCGATTTAGATACGGCTCAGCTAAGCAAAGCAGCAAAAGACTTACGACGCAAAACGCATGAGGTTATTGCCAAAATTGACAATGACTTAGGCGAGCGCTTATCGCTTAATACGCCAGTATCAAGCTTAATGGAGCTAGAAAATGAACTGGGTAACTTTGCGTCAAGCACGAAGACCTATACTGCTGAAACATTGGCAGTACAACACGAAGCCATCACCAGTCTGCTCACATTATTGTCCGCTTATGCGCCACACATTGCTGAGCATTTATTAGAAAGCCTAGGCATTGATACCCTTAACTTAAGCTATCCACAGCTTGATGAATCAGCCTTGATTCATGACACCATCACTATGGTGGTTCAGGTCAATGGTAAAGTGCGTGGCAAAATGGAAGTGGCACCAGACAGCGATCACGACAGCTTAAAAGCACAAGCCAAGCAAATAGAAAGTGTGGCGAAATACCTCACTGGTGAGATTAAAAAAGAAATCGTTGTTCCCAATAAGCTGGTTAATATAGTTGTGGTAGGTTCATGATGATAAATCTACAAGCGCAAACCAGTGCAACGACTATGCAAGTAGCCAAGCACTCGGTTACCAAAAGGTTTGCTGCTGCAATAATGACAGCAGTAGTGCTTAGCTCACCACTGTTGCTGAGCAGTTGTGGCTTCCATTTACGTGGCTATGAGACCCCTATGACTTATGCTGTTAGTAGCGCAGTATTAAGTATTGATGAAGACCCAGTCAGTTTTCGTTTAAAACAACCATTAAAACAGAAGCTAAATAGTGTCGGGGTACAAGTTGTCGATGATGTTAGCCGTCAAGTTACGTCTGACAATGCCTTATACTCAGCTACTATCCGAGTAGATAACATCCAGTTTAGACGCTATGAGTTGGTAGGTATTTTAACTGAAATTCGCTTAGTGCTGTCAGCAGATGTCACCTATGAGACCATTGACACCACCAATGTGCTCTCTAACGAGCCGATTATTGTTAAAAACTCTATTCAAGTTGAACGCACCTATCAGTTTGATGAAGCCTCTGTGAGTATCGAGGATAAGCAAGGAAAACAAATTCAAGACTGGCTGTATGACAACTTAGCACAGCGTATCGCTGACCAATATGTGGCTTTGAGCTTACCAAAAGTTGCACCTAAGGCAAAGGCTAATAATAACTCAAAATCAATACCAACTGTTCTAGCATCTGCTAATGCTAATGCCACTAAGTCAAGCATAGAGCCCTAGTATGCAAGACAGCTTCTTAAACCTCTATCCTAAGCTTGAGCAACACCCATCTGGTCAAAACCTAGGTCTAACTGGCTTATGGCTGGCTCATGGAGATGAGCCGCTATTACAGCAATGGCTAGTCGATGCCATGCGCCGCTCTTGGAATATGCAAAACTTAGCCATCAAACGCATTGAGCTAGTATCTGCCAAGACTTGGCTAGATGTGCTGACCGAGCTCAATAGCCTGTCTTTATTTGATGATGCCACTGCGGTGATTATCAGTGGCAATCACAAGCCAGACAAAGAGGTACAGCAGCAGCTAGAAGCCTTTGCTATCGAAGCCAATGCTGGTAGTAATCAAAACTGTGTACTCTGGCTCTCCTCCAAGATAGACAAACGTGCCCAAACCAGCAAATGGTTCACCCCTTTTGCGAAGTTTGGGCAGGTTGTCGACTGTAATCTTTATAATGAAAACCAGCGCCAACAACTGCTGGCCATCCATGCCCAGCGCTTTGGTTTAACCTTGCAGCCTGAGGCATGGCAATTTTTGATGGTGCAAACCGAGCATCACCTTCTTAGTGCCTATCAAGCGCTTTGGCGCCTGTCTTATTTGTTTGCGCCACAGATTGCTCAGTTAAATCAGCAAGATGCCACATCCACCCCCTCAGATCAAGCAGCCAACACCATCAGTATCGATGTAGAAGCGCTACAAGCAGCCTTAGTCAGTGATGCTCAGTACAGTGTATTTGACTTGTCTGATGCCATGCTTGCTGGCAATGCCATACAAGTGGTCAGAATTATTGAGCAGCTGCGTGCTACTGAAGAGCCAACGCCACTGGTATTATGGGCTATTGGTAAAGACATGCGTCTGATTATGCAACTCATTGATGGGCAAAATCCACAAAGTCTAGGTATTTGGAGCAGCAAGCAGGCATTATATCAAGCGGCCTGTCACCGGCAAACACCGCAAAGTATTGCCGATTGGCCAGATATATTGTATCAATGTGATAAAGCGGTAAAAGGCGTGCTACGTCAACCTGCCTGGGAGCTTATCTTACAAGCCGCCCTACGTGTCACGGGTGTTCAGTTATTTACTTAGACAAAAACAGGGACTGCCAGTGACATTTATTGATAATATCACTGTGACTCGTAACCTTTCTTAAACTTAAATTCCTAGTCTTTTTCATCCAGTACGGTATCATTAACATATTTAAAATCTAGTTCTGGATTATCTCATGGCATTATTTCCTAATTTAAATAATCGAAAATCTGTCATTAAGTGGCTGATTATCAGCCTTGTTGTCATTATATTAGCCATTTTGGTTTATAACCAGTTTAAACCCAAAGAAGAAGAACCAAACTATATTACTGCGCCTGTTATCCAAGGTGATATAGAGAACAATGTAATGGCTTCGGGTAAAGTAAAAGCCCTAAATACAGTTGATGTCGGTGCACAGGTATCAGGTGAAGTTATCAAGCTTTATGTAGATGTTGGTGATGAAGTCAAAAAAGGTGATTTAATCGCCCAAATTGATCAAGTGACACAGCAAAACAACCTGTCTAATCAACAGGCCACTTTAGAGCAGATGCGTGCAAACTTAGATAGCTCAAAAGCTGAATACTTGAGCAAACAAGCAGGCCTTGATAGTGCCAAAGCTGACTTAGCCAGTCGAGAAGCAGATCTTAAACAAGCAAAATCAGATTATGCAAGACTTAGTCCTTTGCTTGCCATAAACGCCATTAGCGCACAAGAATTAGACAATGCCAAAACTACTGTTGAAAAAGCAGAAGCCAGTGTCAATGCCGCAAGGGCTGCCATAAAAACGGCTGAGGCCGCTCTGGTTACTGCTCAAGCGAATATCACCAGTAATGAAGCGGATTTACGTAAAGCACAAACCAACGTTGATACAGCCAGCACTGACCTAGGATACACTACTATTCGAGCGCCTATGGATGGCACTATTGTCGCTGTTGTGACTGAGCAAGGAACAACCGTTAACGCCAATCAATCTGCCCCTACTATTGTGACCTTAGCAGATCTATCCACTGTGCGTATCAATGCACAAATCTCCGAAGCAGATGTCATTAATGTACAAGCAGGGATGCCAGTTTATTTTAATACCATTGGCAATCCAGACCAAAAGTATGATGCGGTATTAACTGCTATTGAGCCTGCGCCTGAACAAATCAGTAGCACCAGTTCAACTGACTCCGCCATCTATTACGTCGGCTATATTGAAGTACCTAACCCTGAGCGTCGCTTTCGTATTGATATGACAGCACAAGTTTATATCGTTATAGATAAAGCTAATAATGCATTGTTAGTGCCTTCATCCGCCATCAAACATGGAACCACAAAAAGTAACAACGTCCCTTCGCAGGATGGTGCTGACAGCGCCACTACCGAGGGAGCTTATGTCCGTGTTTTACATAGTGATGGTAGTGTAGAAAATAGACCTGTCACTGTTGGTATAGACAATAGGGTTAATGCACAAATTTTAAGCGGTTTAAAAAAAGGTGATACGGTTATTATTAATGAAAGTGGTAATAGCAAAGTAGCAAGCAGAGCAAGCAGTCCACCGCCAAGACTCTAGGGCATATCGCTATATGCCTTTAAATGTCCCTATCTCTCTCACTGGTACTTTGATAATTTAAGCGCTGAAAATAGCTAAGGCGTGTCGTCATTTTAAAAATACTGATAAAAAAAGATAGCTTGCAGTCAGACTAGGGGGTGTATGACAAGATTTAGCTATTTTAGCCCATCTCAATATCATTGTACGAATTGAAGACACGCCCTAGCCGTCAATCTTCAAAGTACCAATTAAGAACCTGCTCTAATATATCCCAAGTGACTGACATCTTAAATTGTAGAAAAACTATGACTCACTCTAAGCATCCAAAGCCCGATAATAGCTCGCAAACGATATCGACACAGGTAGCACAAGACTCAAATGTGAGTTACACGCTAGCAAAAAATACAGCCACGCCCACGCCAATTATGCAGTTGTCCAATATTATCCGTGAATTTCCTGCTGGTGAGCAAACCATTCGGGTGTTGCATGATATCAACCTCACCATCTATCAGGGTGAGATGGTCGCTATTATTGGTCAATCAGGCTCTGGTAAATCAACACTTATGAATATCATGGGCTGTCTGGATAAAGCCACTGCTGGCGAGTATCTAATTTTTGGCAACTCCGTCAAACAAATGGATGCAGATGACCTTGCTAAGTTACGCCGTGAACACTTCGGCTTTATTTTTCAGCGCTACCATCTGCTTGGCGATATTAATGCTCGCGATAACGTAGCAGTACCTGCCGTTTATGCAGGCATGAAGAGTCAGTCTCGTACCAAACGAGCTGAAGCCCTTCTAACTGAGTTGGGGCTGGGTGATAAGGTGTTTAATCGACCCAATCAACTCTCTGGTGGTCAACAACAGCGAGTTTCTGTCGCCAGAGCTCTGATGAATGGCGGTGATGTTATCTTAGCTGATGAGCCCACAGGTGCTTTAGATAGTAAGTCAGGACGAGATGTTTTAAAAATCTTAAAACGTCTTAATCAACAGGGGCATACTGTGATTATGGTAACTCATGACCCCGGTATTGCTGATCAAGCTGAACGCGTCATTGAAATCAAAGACGGTATTATTATTGCAGACTATCGTAATGAGCATTTTCAGCGCTCAGCGAGCACTCATCCAAGTGAAACCCATCCAAGCAACGAGTATATTAACGAAGACAAGCGTGCCAATGATATCAGCAATGAGTATAAAGATAATCAAGATCTGCAACGCATCAACAAGCAACAGTTAATCAGTCAAAAAAGAAGCCGAATTGGTTCATTTTTTGACCGCTTATCAGAAGCCTTTCGGATGTCTGTATTGGCAATGCGCGCACACAAAATGCGTACTTTGCTCACCATGTTAGGCATTATTATTGGTATCGCCTCAGTCGTTTCGGTTGTAGGTCTTGGCCAAGGTTCGCAGCAACAAATTCTTTCTAACATCAGCTCACTGGGAACCAACACCATTACCGTTATTGATGGCTATGCGTGGGGGGATCCTAGACGCCGATATCACGATGACAATCTCACCCCTGATGATGCTGAAGCTATCGGTCAACAGCCTTATGTATTAAGTGTTAGCCCCCAGCTTGATACCAATATTAGTGTTCGCTACCGCAATGTTCAAGAGTCCGCCAACATTAGTGGTGTTGGCCAAGATTACTTAGAAGTTACTGGCGAGTCCTTAATTGCAGGTCAAGCATTTAACCAGCACAGTATCGAGCGACGTGTGCAAGATATCATCATCGATGACAATGCCAAATCTACTTTTTTTGCAGATATAGACAATCCTATTGGTGAAGTCGTACTAATAGGTAACGTCCCTGGGCGTGTGATTGGCGTATTAGAGCCCAATGAAAACGCCCTCGCGCGTCCGTCTGATACGCCTACCATTTATATGCCTTATACCACTATGATGTCACGTATCGTAGGAGGCAACCATATTGACAGCTTTGTGGCATTAATTGACAACCAGATCTCAAGTGCAGCAGCAGAGGACGCTATTACTGACCTGATAGAAAGTCGCCACGGTACGGATGACTTTAGGACTCGCAACTCTGATTCTATTCGCCAAACCATCGAAGCGACAACCAATACCATGACGATTCTTATCTCCTCAATTGCTATTATTTCTTTGGTGGTTGGTGGTATTGGCGTTATGAATATTATGCTGGTATCTGTCACTGAGCGCACCAATGAAATTGGGGTGCGTATGGCAGTAGGTGCTAGGCAAAGTGACATTATGCAGCAGTTTTTAATTGAAGCCATTCTGGTCTGTGTCTTAGGAGGGGCATTAGGCGTTTTATTAGCTTATGCTATCGGTGAGGCAATCAATAGTATCGGTTCAGAAAGCTTCCGTGTTATTTACTCCCCCACTTCTATTATTGCCGCATTTGCGTGTTCAACGCTCATTGGGGTATTATTTGGCTTCTTACCAGCCCGTAACGCAGCCAAGCTAGACCCCGTAGAAGCACTCTCTCGGGATTAACGTGGGTAAGGGACGTTTAAGGTCTGCTGGATATTCAAATCTGGAACTGGCGGTGGTCATTTTTTAGACAATATGCAGGGCGGTTTTTGACGCTTAGTCATTCTAAGTTAGAACTGTTATTTTAAAACGTCACAATATGTTGGCAAAAAAAGACCTTAGAGTAGATACCATTATCAAAATCAAGCCAAAAATCTAAAAAAATGCAAAAAAATTAACATTTAGGGTTGCATTATCATTTTCGAAGCGTATAATGTGCTCTCACGTTAAGGGGATACAACAACCTTTTGATGAGTTTAAAACCAAATATTGGTTTTTAGATCTTTTAGAAAACTTCCTTTAACGGAGTTTCTCTTACGAAGCTAAAATTGCAGTGCAGTTTCTAAATGCTTCTTAGGGCCGATAGCTCAGTTGGTAGAGCAGTAGACTTTTAATCTATTGGTCCCGCGTTCGAGTCGCGGTCGGCCCACCAAATTTTTAAACCCCAGACACTCCTGGGGTTTTCTATTTAAAATCTCTATTTTAAAAATAGATGGCGCAGTCCACTATGAATATTTTTAATAAAATATGGCGATTAAATCTAATTTAATCTTGCAATCTATTTTTTGATGAGTATAATATGCATCTCTATTACAGATAGCATAACTTCTGTAAGTTTAGGGCCGATAGCTCAGTTGGTAGAGCAGTAGACTTTTAATCTATTGGTCCCGCGTTCGAGTCGCGGTCGGCCCACCAAATTTTTAAACCCCTTAGGTGATTCAATTCATCTAGGGGTTTTTCTTTTTTAGCTTTTCTTTTTTCTAGTTATACCAAATCTGAAAATTAAGATATCGAGAAAAACGAGTGCAAATACTACAATTAGTAGGTTTAGCTAGTAGGTTTAGCGAGTTTGACAAAGAAAGGTTATTTTTCAGAAAAAGTGTTACCTGCTCATTAGAGGGAGTATATAGAGTTCATTTATTAAGACTAATGATAGCATCACCCCTTATTTCTTTAGCTTCAACGCAGTCAACAGCTTCATTTTACGCGGTGTATCAGGAGCTACCTGCATTAATGTAGCAAATGCCTCATCATCAATTACTACCCTCCCCCCATGTGCTAGCAAAACATAATCAGCCTGTAATGCCCTAACCTTAGCCAAAGAGGCTTTATAAGCTTGTGGAAAATTAATCACCAAAGGCGATACCAGTTTATGCTTAATCTTTAAAATTAAATCACCTGAATACAGCTGCTTGCTTGGTTGATGCCAAAAAGATAAATCACAGTTGGTATGCCCTGGAGTACTAACAACTTGCCAGTCTTCAAAGCCAGGCACATACTCACCATCCGTCAGATGTTTATCTGCTTTTAATATTGGCTGATACCATAAGTTTGTCATCGACTTACCTTGACGACTGGCCACGTAATAAGTCAGCGCCAAATCGACGATATGTTGCATTCTTCCTTTTATTCCATGATACCAGTGCTCAGCAGCAGCTGACGCCATAATTTGACACCCTGTCTTTTGTTGCAGTAGCCTAGCGCCACCAGCATGATCTGGATGCATATGGCTAATTAATACTGCTTTTAGCTGAGTAACTGGACGCTGTAAGATATCTGTGATATAGGTCAAGATGGGTATAACATCACTACGACAACCAGCATCTAATAACAGTAGCTTATCAGGATAGACTGCCAAATAGGTATTTTGAATATAGCCATTAATGGCAACAATCTCTACCAAACTCATGAGATTCCTATAATTAGCAATGAATTGGCACATAGTAAACTACAAGCTTGTTTTTTTTAAGCCTGCATCTTGACCGATAAGTTTATTCTAGGGACTATATGCAAATTAAACAGCATCTAACCTCCACCATATTGACGCAATACCGCCTGAATATCATGACGAATAATATCCACACTAGGCATACGCTCAGCATGAAACCTTAAAATAGGTATGCCAGCGCTGGCCAGTGCTTTATCTTTTTTTTCATCTGCCCTTACCCGAGAAGGACTATCATGTGTCCAATCATCTAGCTCAATGGCCAGTAAGGTGGTTTGCCCATCACGAGCAACCAGCACATAGTCCACACTTTGACGACAAATTCGATTAAGCCAAAATGCTCGATCACTGCCAGCATCATCACTAGGCTGAATGATGCGTGACAGCTGTACCTGACTAAAAATATGATACTCAGGTACTGCCTGCTGCAACTTAGCAAAAAACAACACTTCTGTATCTGTCATAATCGGCATAGGTTCAAACGGCCAGATAGGTAGCTCATCGCCTTTTACCGAGCTCACTGATTTCTGTTTATTTTTTTCTAGGCGGCGCTGACCTAAGATACTTACCACAACAACGAGTGCCATGGCTACCATAACACCTAATATCATTACATCCACTGAATACTTACCACCTGAATCAAAGTACGATAAACACTTGTTTTAATTAATAAAATATTGATTTAAATGCCAATCATAACACTTGCTGGCCTTCTACCCTGTGCTTTTTTGTTTTGTACCAAAAAAGCACGATCATCACTGATCGTGCTTTTTTTATGAGTGGTTTTTTAAAAGCTATTAGCGCCAGTATAACACCCAAGCGTTGTTTACATCAGTTCGTGAGTCTGCATTTATTTTATCTTTTAAGGCCAGCGCTGCCTCTTTCCCTTTTTCGGGACCGACAATAACACGTACACCTCGACTGGTTGTACTGGTTTTGGCTGGGTATCCCGCTGCACGTAACTGCTTCACAATCTCATCAGCTTTTGCCTGGTTGTCTGCTAGTGCTACTTGCACCCCAAAGGTGCCTTTGGCCTCTCCATTTGCCGCTTTTCGGCGGGCTTCTGCTAAACGCTGTTGTGCATCACGTTTATTTTGTTCTGCAGCCTGTCTTTGCTCTGCTTCACGCTGCAAGCGAGCAACTTGAGCTCGTGATGGTATGGTTAGCTCCTGTCCCACTCGTAACGTACTATTGGTGCTCATATTATTAGCTTCAGCCAAAGCAGATACAGGGACATTGTACTGACGTGCTAGCTTAATTAGCCCATCACCAGATTTTACTATATACCCTTGTTGCTTGGCTGGACCTGTCGCAGGTTGCGTTTTGGATTGCTGTTGTGTTTTATTGACCTGAGCATTACTGGAGCTGGTATTTGTCGTACCGGCTCGATACTCACGCACCAAACCTGCTACTTGGCCACTACTTGGAATAGTCAAGTTTTGTCCAACTCTCAGGGTGCTAGTGGCTGTCATCTTATTGGCTTGCGCAATGGCTTCAACTGGTACACCATACTGACGTGATAGCCGTATTAAGCTATCACCACGTTTGACCGTATATTTTTGAGCACTATTAGAGGCTTTAGGTGCTGTATTAGACTTTACGGATGCGTCACTGTTAGCAACTACAGAAGGCGCGTTTTGCGTGACTTTTTCAGTGCTCGCGGTGGTATTATTCGTGGTGTGTGCAGTGGTTGTATTTTCAGGCTCAGCAGGACGGGCGGTTATTACTGGTTTGGTCACTGTTACCGCAGGCTTTACTTGTGCTTGTTGCTTGGGGTTTTCTTCAACAATGGGTTCAGCAGCATTGTTAGCGTATTGCTCATTTTCTAAGCGCGCTTTTTCCATCGCCAACGCTTCTGCTTTTTCTTGCTCACTCAGTACTTGACGGGTACGCCGCTCAAGCTCTGCCATTTCCTTTTCACGCTCAACACGTTTTTTTGCCAAAATACGTTCTTCGGTTTCGACATCAGCAGTTAGAGGGTTTTCAGTCTGCGTATTGGCTTCATTAACTTGTGCGACCTGTGGCGTGTCGTCTATGCTACTGCTCTTTGGCATATCTATTTGCTTAATCATAGCGAACAGCAGTACACTACCACCAAGAAATACACCGGTACCCAATAGTAATTGTCGTGACGAATTCATACTCACACCTTGTTGTTTATGCTTAACCTTTGTTATATCTATTTCTCCACTCTCAACTTATTAGTATTTGCTGTATGCTGGTGCTTTTAGCCCGGCAAAAGAATAAGTTTTTATGACAAATCCTGAGCCAAAGCCTACGTTGAGAGTGGGGTATCTGTTATTTCGCTTATTACAGTATTTACGCTGAACTTTATCGTTTTGAGCTTAACTTTATCATTTTTCTGAACTTTATCATTTTGAGCTTAACTTTATTGTATTGTACAGCATCTTTGTAGCTTAGCATCTCTTTGTATCTTAACTTAAACTTACTGCTTATTATTAAACTTACTGCTTATCATTAAACTTACTGTACTCATACCTAGCTTATCGCATTTAAGTCTACTGCTTGCTTTAATCAATGGTTGTATAGACAATCAATTAATGTTGTATAGACAAAGGCTGCTAAAATAGATAACGTCATAATCTTAATTGATTATAAAGTATTGATCGTATAATGTCTGTTATCTATATTAGCATGCTTTATCATTAGTTTTTGTTTAAAGCATTTTTTTAAAAAAACTTATTTTTGTCTTTTTTGTATAGTGCTTTTGTATAGGCTCTACTAAGTTTGCAGCAACAACCATTTCTTGGTTTGTTATAATGATTGGCCATTAATACTTTTACATTAACCGAAGAAACATCACCAATTTCACTAACTCTAACTAAAAAAAGAGAGCTTTGGTGTTATAGTTAACTTCTAGCTTAAGTTAACTTCTAGCTTCGATTCTATAAAAATATCGAGCTATCTTGTTCAAACACTTTTTTGTTTATCAATAATACAGGTCATTAAAACCACTATGAAAACGGACTTAGCAAAAAATCCAGCAGATACCTTAGGCAGCCAACTTGGAGAAGACACCCTAACCATAGGCAGTCGCAGCTTTTCATCACGATTACTGGTCGGCACTGGGAAATACAAAGACTTACAGCAAACTGGCGAGGCCATTACTGCCTCAGGCGCTGAGATTGTCACTGTTGCCATCCGTCGCTCAAATATCGGCCAACACAAAGATCAACCTAATTTATTAGAGGTAATCCCACCGTCAAAATATACCATCTTACCCAATACTGCTGGTTGTTTTGATGCAGATAGCGCCATACGTACGTGTCAGTTGGCACGTGAATTACTGGATGGCCATAATTTGGTGAAGCTTGAAGTATTAGGTGATCAAGACACTTTATACCCTAATGTGACAGAAACCTTGATTGCCGCCAAAAAACTTATTGATGATGGCTTTGAAGTGATGGTTTATACTTCAGATGATCCAATCGTTGCCAATGAGCTTGCGAGTATGGGCTGTGTCGCCATTATGCCTTTGGGCAGCTTAATTGGCTCAGGTTTGGGCTTACTCAATCCACATTTGTTAAGTATTATTGTCGAAAACACCAAATCCTTTAACATTCCTGTCTTGGTTGATGCTGGTGTTGGTGCAGCATCAGATGCGGCAATTGCCATGGAGCTTGGCTGTGATGGGGTGTTAATGAACTCAGCAATTGCTAACGCCAAGCATCCAGTCTTGATGGCCGAAGCCATGCGACATGCGGTAGTTGCAGGTCGTGCTTCTTATTTGGCAGGACGTATGCCCAAACGCAAAATGGCAGTACCAAGCTCACCACAAACTGGCTACTTTTTCCAATAAACTCAGCTTAGCTTAAAAAAGATATGTTCAACCCGTATGTTTTATTTCAACGACAAACAAAGTCATCTGTTGTAGCAGATGATTTTATTTGACTCAGCAAGGGAATGTTATGCGTCTATTATCTATTGTCGACTTATTATTTTTACTGCTAGAAAAGCGGAAGCAGCCCATGCACGTTGGCGGCTTATTTTTATTTGAGCAGCCAGAAGATGCTGATCCAGATTATGTGCTTTCGTTAGTGCAGCAAATGCAAACATCAACCACACCACCAACCTTCCCATTCAACCAGGTACTCCAAAATCTGGCATGTTGGGAGGTTGATGAGGATTTTGATGTTGAGCATCATTTGCGCCACATTGCCCTGCCAAAGCCTGCTCGGGTGCGTGAATTACTGTCTTATATTTCCAAAGAGCATGGACGCTTATTGGATCGTGCACGTCCATTGTGGGAGTGTCATATTATTGAAGGCATTGAGCCAGAGTCAGAAGGTCGACCCAACCGCTTTGGTCTCTACTTTAAAATTCATCACTCTTTAGTCGATGGCATCGCAGCGATGCGCTTGGTACAAAAGTCGCTGTCACAATCGCCAAATGAAACCATTACCCTACCTCTGTGGGCATTGATGATGCGTCATCGCTATCAGCTAGAAAGCGTTCTGCCGCCTAAACGCACCGTCAGAACCATAGTAAAAGATCAGTTAAAAACCACCAGACCAGTCATCTCTGAGCTGGCGAAGACGCTGACTCAAGGCTCAAACTCACATTATGTAAAAACCACGCAAGCGCCTGCGAGTATTTTGAACCAAAGTATCTCAAGCTCACGTCGCTTTATCGCTGAGTCTTATGATATCGCCCGTTTTAGACGCATCTCAAAGTGTTTAAATGTCAGTATTAATGATGTGGTTCTAGCGGTCTGCTCAGGGGCATTGCGAGAGTATTTATCCTGTTTACAAGCCTTGCCAAAACAGCCACTTATCGCTTGGGTGCCCTACTCCATGCGCAAAGATGGCAGTGCTGCTGGCAACCAATTTGCGTTTATTCTGTGCAACTTAGGTACTCACTGCCCAGATCCCTTGACCCGCTTAAAGCTGGTGCATAAGAGCATGAACGATGGCAAAAAGCGCTTCGGGCGTATGAGTCAATCAGAAGTGATTAATTACAGCTTGGTGGCTTATAGCTGGGAACTTGTGAACATTTTGACCGACCTCTACCCTAAAAAGCAGGCATTTAACCTCATTATCTCTAATGTACCAGGCTCTACAAAAAAGCTATACTGGAATGGCTCTGAGCTAAGAGCTTTGTATCCAGCTTCGATTTTGTTTAATGGTCAGGCAATGAATATTACTCTTGCCAGCTACTTAGATCGAATTGAATTTGGTATTGTAGCTTGTAGTAAGACGTTGCCAAAAGTACAAAATATGCTTAAGCTATTAGAGGTTGAAATCACAGGCTATGAACAAGTTTGTGATGAAATAGAGTCTGGCATACGTGAATAGTTACGATAGTCGCCTTTCTTTTAGATCCCATTGACCAGTCATCTTCGTAGAAAAAATGAGATAAACCTGTCTTAATCATCGCAGAGCATGGTAAATCTAGCCTGTTTTTACATGAAAATGAAATTTTCTTTAAAGCTAGATTTCTATTGAACACATGTGGTGAATGTTCCACAGACCCTAGTACAAGGACTAAAATGCGCCTTACCTCATTAGTCGAGCAACTGCTCTTATTATTAGAAAAACGTAAACAGCCCATGCACGTAGGTGGGCTGTTTTTATTTGATATTCCTACTAGTTACCCGACCAGTGACCCATGCCCAAGCAATGAACTATCGAACAAAGCAGATGCTACATATTATGCAAGCACAAGCGGTAGCCACTTTGTCAAAGCACTGGCTCAGCAAATCCGCCATGCAAATATCCAGCCGACCTTTCCTTTTAATCAGGTGCTGCATAATTTAACTGTGTGGAAGCCTAGTCATAAGTTTGATAGCTATTATCATTTTCATCATACCATCTTGCCTAAACCACATAGTGTGACTAGATTTTTAAAATATATCTCAGATGTACATAGCAATATCTTAGACAAGGCTCATCCACTTTGGGAGTGTCATTTAATTGAAGGTATTGAGCCTGAAGTGGAGGGTCAGCCACAGCGCTTTGCATTATATTTTAAGATTCATCACGCCTTAGTCGATGGTATCGCAGCGATGCGCTTGGTAGAAAGATCATTATCACCCTTAGCAACTGAAACCATGAGCTTACCACCTTGGGCATTATTATCGCGCCATCCTACAAACCTAGAACGCATTGCACCACCCAAACGCAAAGTAACTCAGCTACTAAAAGAGCAGGTTGCCAGTATTAAGCCAGTGTTACAAGAGCTAAAACATGACCACCAACAGCGTGATACCCCTGGGTACGTATCTACCCTACAAGCCCCCAGCAGCCCACTGAATCAGAAAATCACCCAATCTCGGCAGCTATTAACCGCAGATATCAAACTATCTCGCTTGCAGCGCTTAGCAGATGAGCTCAGTAGCACAGATCTAAAGCTAAGCTTAAATGATGTGATACTAGCAGTATGCTCTGGTGCGCTGCGTCAATATTTATTAGAACTAGATGAGTTGCCCGATAAGCCATTAACTGCCTTTGTACCTGTGTCACTGCGCAAAGATGACAGTGCTTCGGGCAATCAAGCCTCCCTAGTACTGTGCAATCTAGGCACTCACTTTGTCGATGCCAGACAGAGGCTACAAGCGATCCATGACAGCATGACAGTTGGTAAAGATAAGTTTGGGCGTATGCAACAGACACAGGTAATTAATTACAGTGCCGTTGCTTATGCATGGGAGGGCTTGAACTTATTAACCAACCTTTATCCCAAAAAGCAAGCATATAACATTTTGATCTCTAATATTCCTGGACCAAAACAGCCACTATACTGGAACGGTGCTAAGCTATCTGCGCTATATCCAGCATCTATTTTACTTGATGGTCAGGCGTTAAATATCACGTTAGCCAGCTATTTAGATCAGCTCCACATTGGCATTCTTGGCTGTGATGATATCCTGCCCCATCTTGAGCGCTTGCCTGAGTTACTTGAGCAAGCACTCAAGCAGTTAGAAGCTTTAGTTGACTCTGATTAAGGATAGATATTGAGGAATAGATAGTAAGGGCTAGATAGTGAGTATTGACTAATGGGTATTGTGACTATGGTAAAGCTTTAAGCTTAGACAAGGTTTAACGCTTCGAACTAAGTTTTGACCACAAATATTGCAACCATCCTAAGCCAAAACGCACCACCACATAGTTAATAAATAAGCCGATTGCACCACTGATGACCAGCATCGCAATCACCCCGTCTGCAACCAACTGCGCCATCGTTATCTGAGTGAGCGGCCACTCATACAAAGACCACAACATCAACATGGAAGTCATCAGTAGGACTAATAACGCAATCAATAGCCCCAACCGATGACGCTCTAAAGGCTCTAAGTAACGCCCATGCTGTCTGCTAAAGACACCTATCACCATTGTATGCAACACCACCACAATAAATAGTGACAACGCCAAACCAGTTATTGGCACGCCAAGCTTAGTCAATAACGATGCGATAAACACATAGCCCAAGGCATAAGGCACCGCATAGTATAACAGCGCCTTGTACGACTGAGTCTGTACGGTTTGATGCATAGCTAATGGGTCTGGAGCAGCGGCTGCCTGTTGTGGCGAAAGTGGCTCATCATGCATAAGGCTTATTTCTCATATTTATATTTTGCCACTCAGCGGTTAACTGGCAACTTTATCGACCGTAAAGCCAAGCTCAGTGACCACCGCCTCTTTATCATACGGTGCCAATACTGCTTTACTGTGCGGCTTATCTTGCAGATAACTACGTGCCACACGCTGTAAGTCTTCTAATGTAACAGCCAAGATATTACCACGCATCTTTTGTTGCCATGCCTCGCCTCGCTGATGCAGCTCTGCAAAGCATGATTTGACCGCCTCACCAGCAGGTGATCCTGGCTTATCCATACCAGACACGATACCTAAGATAGCTTCTTCTAACTGCTCTGGCTGCTGTGGCTCATTAAGTAGCCACTCAATACTGGCACTAAAGTGATCAAAAGTCTCAGCACAATGCGGATCTCGGTAGCTAAAGAACTTGAAGGCACAGGCATTGGCATCGTAGCCTGCACCGCCACCATAAGCGCCACCACGTTCACGAATGGCACTGTGTAAGTAGCCATTGCGCAAATAAGGCGCCAATACCATAAGAGGCGCTGCGTCTGGATGGTCAGCAGTAACAGTAGGATAGACAGCAGCATTATGATAGACATTGGTTGCAACTAGCCACGCTAAGTCTGCACTCTGCTTATCACTAACTTGATGTAAATCCTTATCTTTTGCGTTGAGTACAGCAGATGTCAAAGGTATCTGCATATACTCAACAGGGATATTGGCAGCTATATCTTGAGTCTTCCCATGCTCTACACTCGTCTCTAGTCCTTCCTCATTACCAGAGTCAGT
This sequence comes from Psychrobacter lutiphocae DSM 21542, assembly GCF_000382145.1. Lineage (GTDB taxonomy): Bacteria > Pseudomonadota > Gammaproteobacteria > Pseudomonadales > Moraxellaceae > Psychrobacter > Psychrobacter lutiphocae. The sequence goes on along the minus strand of NZ_KB907623.1, from coordinate 25,366 downwards.
ACGTGCCAAACGCTGCCAACTTTGTTCAATCAAACCTTTAAGACGCTCAGTTTGATCTGGCTCACAGACAATTAATGCTTGCTTTGGCAAACCTGCCAAGCGTTGGTGCAGCGCCATTAACGCACTGGCTAACTGATCCCACTTAGTCTCATCTTCTTCGGCATTATCTAAAAACTCTTTTAAGACATTTAACGCAGGTAAGCCACTTCTGGCATACTCAAGCTCAGCTTGACGGCTCATAGCACGGCTTGCTGTCTGCATTGCATAGGCATGACCTGCATTTGCTAAGCGTGACTGCCACCCAGCTCGTTTTTGTTGCAATAATTCTTTAATACGATCCTGCTCTGTAAATACGCTATGCTGTAACACATCTTTTACTAAGCCAATTGCCTCAGGTTTACGATTTAAGGCACGTGTGGCTACCACAAAGTAGCTGGTCAGAGTATTTGCATCATTTATTGACGTACGCTGACTGATACGTGCGGTTACTCCTGATGAATGAGCGGCTTGTACTGCTTGAAACTCACGTGCACTTAATGTATCCGTACCTAGATCCGAGAGTAGCCCTAGATAAATTGGTAACAAGGGATGATTGATTAGCTCATCTTCACCTACTAATGGCATAATAAGCTGATAGTAATACAAGCCATTGGTGCCAGCTTCATATTGATATAACACACTACTTTGGCCCTCAAGCTCGATATCTAGCTGTTTGCCATGAGTAAAGCTTACCGACTCTGGCACATCCTCTAAGCCTACTTTTGGCAATAAGCTTAAATCATCCTCTGCCGCTTGACGTGCGGTCAAGTCGGCGGCTTGCTGTTTTAACTGAGCTTTATCAGCCTCGGTTAATTTTGCCTCAATGGCATCCAGACGTGCTTGCTCTGCCGCTGCCAATCGTGCGCTTTTACCTTCATCTGGCACTAATGTGACACGCACACGGTGAGCGTTGTCCAATAAGTATTGTTTAATCAATGCTGGCAACCAAGCAGGATCTTTTACCTGTTCACGTAGCCACTGTAAATGCTCATCCACTTGCCAAATATCAATGGGGTTACCATCATGAATGGCGGTACTAAAGCCTTCTAACATTAGGTTTAAACCATAAGGAATGCTATCGCCACCGATATGACGCTGATCTATTTCTATCTGATGCAAAATAGTTTCAATGGCTTCAGCATCGATCTCACTACTTGCTATCTGCTGTAATAGATCTAAAATACCCTGCTCAATCGCGTCTGCATGCTCAGCTTCAGAGCCACGAACACCAGCATAAAACACCATTTCAAAATGGCTATCATCTAAGCCTAATAGTGGACTTGGACCTGTTGCTAATGGATGGCTATCTAGATACGCTCTTAGGGGTGAGCCTGCGTGTTCAATCAACACCCCCTCCACTAAACGCAAAGCCAAACGCAATCTTGGGTTGGTAATCTCAGGCAGCAACCACGCTAGCACATGATGCGTTTGTGCCTTGTCAACCTTATCTACCGTATAGCTTTCAGTCACTTGAATTGGCGCAGTTAAACGTTGCTCTGGACGTGATTCATGCTTTTTGCCAATCTCAAATTGGGTCAAGGCGTCTTGATGTAGTTTCGCCTGAGTTTCAGCGACAGGGATATTACCAAAACTCATAATCACACTGTTCGATGGGTGATAATGACTTTGGTGAAAATCAACCAATTCTTGGTGAGTTAAATCTGGGATATCGGCAGGATCACCACCTGAATTGTAATGATAGGTAGTGGTCGGGAATAAGTGTGAAGCCACGCTGTGATACAGCTGATCTATCTCGCCACTCATCGCCCCTTTCATTTCGTTAAATACAATCCCCTTAAACTGAGGTTTATCTTGCTCATCAAGCTCAACACGTATGCCTTCTTGCGCAAAGTCTAGCGGATGCAAATTTGGGAAAAAAGCCGCATCCAGATAGATAGACAACAGGTTAAAGTAGTCATTCTTATTTTGAGTGGCAAAGGGATAGGCTGTCCAGTCTGCTGCCGTCATCGCATTCATAAAGGTATTTAGCGACCGCTTTATCATTGAAAAAAATGGGTCACGTACTGGATATTTTGCCGACCCACACAAGGCTGTATGCTCTAAAATATGAGCTTCACCTTTAGAATCCATAGGTTGGGTACGAAAGCCAACTAAAAAAGCATTTTCATTACTAGGATGTGCCAAATGATAGTGCATTGCGCCTGTTTGGTTATGCTGGCAAATTAGCACATCCAATGATAACGCTTCAACTTGACGGTGTTCAAGAAGTTTAAAACTCGGATGCAGGGTTAAATCAGGGGTAGCTTTGATTGATAGGGTAGAATCAGTAGTCGTCATATTCTCGCTCATGCTCATAGGTTGGATTCGCTATTAATAAGTATTAGGGGCTATATAGAAGTTATCTTATGAGGGCTTGGTAGGGTCAGGTTTTGTAGATACACTGCCCTACTGGCGATGATACTGGCTATCATACAATTGCAGTCATACAATTACGGTCATACGATGGCTGTATTTTTATTCATAACTTTTTTATTTGATATTTCATCATAATTAGGACTGCCCTTTTTTTAGAAATATACCTTAAGCCTTATCTATGGTGGCATTTATTATTTTTTAAAGCAGGGGTTTCGTTTTCTGCCAAATATTTTAGTTAGGACTTACGCACGAGTAGATATTATGGCAACTGGTCATCATTTGTGAATCCTCTGAAAGTAGAGCCAGACGCTCCATAAATAATAACCAGTCGTTTTTATAGCCTTGAAATCGTATTTTTGTGTAAGTCCTATTTGGGTTAAAAGCTATTAAGCAGAAATATCTGTTGTTACGTCATCACAATATCTGGCTTTGTTAATGCTCGGAGGATATTGTACCGCACAAATGGACTTAGGTAGAGTTAAACAAATAAGCTATCATTTTCATCGCAACCCTGCAAAAGTATGTCAATATACAGTATGATAGCCACTTTGAATACAAATCAATAACTTATCCTAAACCTCATTAATCTCAACAACTTTTAACCAATTGGAATCGCTATGTACGATGTTATGGCCATAGGCAATGCCTTAGTCGATCACGAATATCAACTAAATGATGAGCAATTAATCAAAACCAGCTTAGCCAAGGGTACAATGACTCTGGCTAGCTTTGACGAGCAAACTCAACTATTAAATGAGTTTAAAGCACAGCAGATACAGCCATCCAAACAGTCAGGTGGTGGCTCTGCGGCTAACGCCATGTATGCGTTTTCTTGTCTTGGTGGCAAGTCTTTTTATGGATGTCGTGTGGGAGACGATGAAGCTGGTAAATTTTATTTAAACGATTTAAATCAAGCTGGTGTTGCTACCTCTGACCAATTATCAATCACACATGATGGTGTTACTGGCTCATGCGTAGTCGCTATCACTCCTGATGGTGAGCGCACCATGCAAACATACTTAGGCACATCAAGTGATATTCAACAAGCAAATATTGACTTAGACGCCCTAAGTCAAAGTGACTGGCTATACTTTGAAGGCTATCTGGCAATGTCTGAAGCCCTACGCCCAGATCTACAAAAAATTCGTAAGCAAGCTATTGATAATAACACAAAAATAGCTGTGAGCTTTGCTGATCCTGCGGTCGTAAACTTTGGTAAGGAGGGTCTTGTTGAGATGCTCGGAGAGGGTGTTGATACTATCTTTTGTAATGTGGATGAAGCCAAGCTATTTACTGATGCCAAAGATATAAAACAAGCCGCCCAAGTGTTAACTAACTATTGTCAATTGGCGGTCGTTACCAGTGGCCCTGACGATACCGTCATTTGTCAGCGTGACAAAGATGGCGCACGCCATCTCACCATTGTCAGCCCACCAACCGTAGATAACGCTATTGACACCAATGGAGCTGGTGATAACTATTCAGGTGCTTTTTTGTACGCACTTACCCAAGGTTACTCGTTACAGCAGTGCGCTCAGTTGGCAGGACACGTGGCTAGTCGCATCGTACAGCAGTTTGGACCTAGATTGACATCCGAGCAGTACCAACAGATTGCACAGCAGATTTTAGGTTAAGTTTAAATCCGTCTTCTTAAGATTATTAACCACTTATCTAACCTAACTATTTAAAAACAAAAACCCTAAACCATTTATTTATTGGCTTAGGGTTTTTTATGATTCGCAGATAATGACTTTTAGCCAATCAAAGCTAAACTGATACCTTTTCTGAAAAATAATCTATCTTTGTCAAACTCGCTAAACCTACTACTTGTAGCGTTTACACTCTTTTTCCTCGATATCTTAATTTTCAGATTTGGTATGACATTGAACTAGGCTTTGTCTAATGCTTGTGCCAAATCTGCCTTAATGTCCTCAATATGCTCAATACCAATAGACAGGCGAATCATATCTTCACTGACCCCCGCTTTAGCCAACTCACCTGCATTTAACTGACGGTGGGTGGTAGTGGCTGGGTGACTGGCCAATGATTTGGCATCACCGATATTCACCAAACGCGTAATTAAGTTCAATGCATCAATAAATCGTGCGCCTGCTTCACGTCCACCTTTTACCCCAAAGGTTAAAATAGCAGATGGCGTGCCTTTCATGTACTTTTTAGCCAGCTCATGATCTGGATGGTCCGACAGACCAGCATACTTAACCCACGCTACTTTGTCATGGTCTTTTAGATATTCTGCCACTGCTTGAGCGTTTTGTACATGACGCTCCATACGCAAGCTTAATGTCTGAATACCTTGCAAAATACTAAACGCATTAAGTGGGCTTAACGCTGCACCAGTATTGCGTAAAGGTGCTACACGAGCACGAGCGATAAAGGCTGCTGCACCGACATCTTTAACAAAGTTCACGCCATGATAACTAATATCAGGCTGGTTCAATAAAGGAAAGCGCTCAGGATAATCACCCCAGTTAAAGCTGCCACTATCCACAATAGCACCACCGATAGAGGTGCCTGTACCACTCATATACTTGGTCAAGGAGTGAATAACAATATCAGCACCAAACTCAAATGGACGACATAAGACAGGCGTTGCTACCGTATTATCAATCACCACAGGCACACCATATTGATGGGCTGCATCCGCTATCGCTCGTATGTCGATAATATTACCTAATGGGTTGCCGATACTTTCAGCAAAAACCATTTTAGTTTTTTCATCGACCAGATCATGTATGGCCTCAGGGTTTGTATGATCAAAAAAACGCACCTCAATACCTTGGCGAGGTAATGCGTGAGCAAATAAGTTATACGTGCCTCCATATAACGTTGAAACAGCAATAATATTATCCCCTGCTTCACAAATGGTCTGCACAGCATACGTAATCGCCGCCATACCTGATGCAACAGCCAAAGCGCCAATACCACCTTCTAAAGCCGCTACACGCTCCTCTAATACGGCATTGGTTGGGTTCATAATACGGGTATAGATATTACCCGCTACTTTTAAATCAAACAAATCCGCACCATGTTGGGTGTCGTCAAAAGCATAGGAGCTGGTGTGATAAATGGGAACAGCTACTGCCTTAGTAGTTGGCTCTACACTATATCCAGCATGAATAGACAAGGTTTCTAGGTGGTGGTTGTTTGTGCTGTCATTACTCATGGTTCTTCCTTAATTTAAAGATTTAATTAACTGCTAAATTTGATTTAATAATAGCATATGGCTTAATGTTGTTAAAATATATATTCCTAATTACAGATATTCCCAATTCATATATCTTGACACACAAACCAGACTGACCTCTGCTATCAAATCCGTACACCTAAACTTGGGAGGTTTTAATCAGGTGGCTTGATGATAGGTAGCCATCCTGCACTCACTACCCAAAATGGATGTTCTTCTGTGGTTTGGAAAGTTTCGGTATTTTTTAGTTTATAAATTCGCTAATCAAAATAAGAAAAGCTGGGCTTAAAACCCAACCTTTCTTATTATGAAAGCGTTTAGTCAATATTAGAAAGTGTATAGCCATCATTTGATATATAATCTGGAAGGTTATTAAAACAAAGAAGTTGATCTCCCCAATTTAAAATAACAAACATTTCATCATCAAATACAAAAGCGTAACCAGCTGTTATAGACTTATACATGACGTAAAAAATATTTGTAACTTTAAGACTTTTGAAATCTTTCAAATTTAAAAAATTTGTAAGATCTCTTATTCTAATAATACCGTATTCTTCCATATCTACATTTTTCAATGGCTTGTCTTGACTTAAAACAATTCCTTCTCCGGTGCTATCCACTTCGAATGTAATATTCAGATCATTGAAAAAAATATTAAATCTTAAAATATCAATATCTTTAAAATTTTCTCCTATAAACTCAATACTTTCAAAAAATACCTCACCACAGATTTTTGTAATTTCTTTACCAATAAGTTTTGATATTAAAGACATACTATTTAGCCTTAGCTATTGCTGTTTTGACGGAAGTATTTGAAGTAACTCCGTCCTTTAATATAGTAACAAATTCACCATTAGGTTTAGTAACCACGACATCATTACCCTTTATAAAAAATAGCACATCCCCTCTACCTCCATTTACTCCTTGACCAGAGAATGTTCCAGTAATAACTTTATCAGGATTATTACCAATATCGTTAATTTTTTTAGTGATCATATCTCTATCAGCTTTCTTAGTAACATCACCCCCAAAATCTTGAACATGCTTTCCTAATTTTCTACCGAGCTGAGTGCTGTTTACTGTAAATTTAGGAATCTCTGTATTTTTAAGGTATGTATAACAACTATTATGCACCCAAACCCCAAACTCACCGATATGATAAGTATGGAATTCATCTACCTCAAAGTTATATACTGTATCGGTTTTATCAAGCTTGGTTTGGCTAACAACGGTCAATATATCATTGTTTCTATCAATAAACTTCATTCCAGCTATTAAGGCAGAGGCTGGTATCCAACCACTACCATCTACCCAAAATGGATGCTCTTCTGTGGTTTATAAATTGGATAGCATAGATAACAAAGGCTAGGATTAAAACCTAGCCTTTGATTTATTGGCGTTTAATTGTGGTACGGTAGCGTGCTTAGATACCTATAACATAAGTTCCTTCGTAATTATTATCGTAAACTTTCATTAAAAAGCCTATAAGCTTATTTAAGTATTCTATCACTTCTGTTTTATTGTTATTTAAATACCCTAGTAATTCATTAGAATAATAGGATAAATCTTCTTTATCAATATCGTATTTTTCAAATTTCTGCTCTTTATCAATCAACTTAGAAATTATATTTCTAGTGCTCTCCAAGTTATGAGTATGGTTTCCCCAATGATAATAAATAAACTCATCACTACCTTCAGGAAATTCTGTTCGAAACACTGACTCAAATAATGAAAAAGCTTCTTCAGAAACCCTCATAGAGTTTTCATATATATATTCTGATTTTTTATCTATAAAACCAATTTGAAAACACAATCCTGGTTGTAAATCTTGAACATAAGTCATTTTTAAATTAATCATAAAAACCCTTATATTTAATGATTATTTTTTAAATTGAATATAATATTTGCGTGACAAATACTCTAAAAATACAATTTTTAAATAAGTAATCACTGAGCTTATCATAAAAAATCAAGGTAGAAAACTTTACTTTTAAATATCATTTATATCTAATATAGCTCTTAAGTCTTTATTAGTAACTTCCCAACTTGATACACCTTCAACCTTCTCTGATAAATACAAATAAAACCTACTAATATTATTCTCATCGAAATAATATATTGGAAAATAATGACCATAAGATTCATATATTTCATCAAAATACTGGTTAGATGACAATACTTCAAGACGCTCTGAGATAAACATAAAACTTTCTGTTATATAGAAACCACTATTTTCATCATAGATATTAGGATAGGCTTCTTCTTTGGGGATTATAGTATAGATATCTATTGATTTGACATGGTTTTTTGAGCTTTCATATCTTTTAATCAACCCAACCGTTTGCCTTGAATTAAGAGCAATTTTAGCTGCATGTTTCCACTGAGATATATACTTCTTTAAAGACCAATCATTTGTCATTAAATCAAATGTTTCGTATTCTCCACCTAAATTTATTCTAATTTTAGCAGTATTTTTAACATCATCTTGGCATAGAATGCTTAATAAAGAGCTCATATCAATCCTTAAAAATATTCAAATGCTTGTCTGCGGTACCAATACGGTTACCTTTTCGATCAAATACCTTCCGTACTTCCAACCTATTAAAAAAACTAGCTAAACAACTCTTTATATTCAAACTCATTTATCACTACATCTTCTAATACATATAATCCATTTGATGCAACTAAATTATATATTCTTCTGATTAATTCATCTTCATTACCATCCACTATTATACTATCTGTTCTATCATACCCACCCTTTACAATGATTGGGCTAGTTATAAAGCTTATATGATGTAGGTTAAAGTTATCTTCTCTTAAACCTGATATTAGATATTCTTTAAATTCAATTGAATCAGTTGATAACTTAATCCTATTATTCCCATTGAAACAAAATGCTTCACTTCCTAAGGATTTATAAAAATTTATGAATTTATTTTCTTCAATAAAATACTGTTTTAAAGCATTATTTCTAACAGCAACTTTATAGCAAATAGTCAGGCTATCGCTAGCCTCTTTTTCAGTTAGCCAATGGTTAAATACAGATATCACAAGAACTCTGAAACTATTCATATTTAAATACTCCTATCTTCTTAAATATCGTCCATCTTCTGATAAGGTGCCAATTCTATTACCTTTCTTATCCAATAGTTTCCAAAAGCTACCACCATGAGCTGAAGAAGTCCCTGCCCGTCTATCTTTAACTATCATATAATTTCCGTACTTATAAACTTTTTGACCATTAAATCTTGACTCTTTAAAGCTACTTATATCTATTCTATCACCTACTTTTAGGTTGCTAGAGGGTTTTACAAAACAACTATTATGCACCCAAACGCCATAAGTCGTTCCACTACTTGTAACGAAATAAGTATGGTCATTATTAACCGTGAGATTATAGGCGGATAAAGGTTCATCGGTAACTTTAATGTTTTGAACAATCTGCCACTGTCCATTTTCACATAACAGCTTATATCCTGCTTTTAAATTACTAGCATCTACCCAATGCGCATTTTCAATCTCACCCTTGTAATGATGACCTTCTGATGAAGGGGGAACAGGGGTGTTATGATCTATTTTTACAAAAAATGGATGTATGGTGTTAGAAACAATAGTTTGCTTATTACCATCCGCATCAACAATATCAATATAGACGGTTTGTTTATAAGCATTGTTATACTGATTGAGTACTGTTTGGAAACTGACAGCACCTGTCTGCTCATTTCGTGACAACACCTGATCACCTATGCTAATACTGTCAATAGTTTTGTAACCAGAAACTGTTTTTATCAACATATCGCCACGGAAAGAGCAGGTTTGAGCCACTTTCCTTAAAGCATAACCACTCCCTGATTTAACCGCTTTGAGCCCAAACTTAGCCACATTACTTAATATGGCTTGAGCCATATATTCTGTGCCTTTTTCTCGTGCCAGTTGCTCCCATGTTTTTGTACCATTTTGAAGTGCTTGAATGTCTTGATAAACTTGATATGCAGTCCATGCTTTATCAGCGACCCAAATAATAGCAGGAATGGCAGCCCATATAGCATTATTCTCAACGGCTGTCTGTGCACTATTTGCCGCAGTATCAACGTCTACATGAGATAATAAGGCTATGCTACCAGCACTAAGCTTAGCAATCCAACAATACGTACTTTCATTAACCAAAGCCTACCGCTAGAGTCTTTAAATAAACGCTGAAAAACAGTTAAGCCAACAATGACCTGTATAAAAGACAAAGGTGATGTTTGTGTTTTTTTGCCATCTATCAATATATATACATATTCTCCAAAAGAACCTAAAATAACAACTAAATCAACTTCATTTGAAAGACAACAAGGCAGTCTTTTACCCTTAAACAAATCTCTAAATTTTACTGGAAATCGATAGTAATAATTTTCCAAAGGTATATCAACAGTTAGAGGTAAATAGGAAGTCTTAGTGCTATTCGGCGTATCTTTAATTAATGTGCCAGTTGATTTTGGCAGATTACCGATACCTGCTACTTTAATACCGCTTTTGGCAATGAGTTTCTGCTTTTAGGTGTTATTATTTTTTTGGGTGATTACCGTAGGTTTAACTTGCTTTACTTTATACAAAAATTATTACGGCTTATATATATCACTGATAACTATGCAATCAATAGGTTTAATATAGTAAAGCTCAGAATCACTAATATCCATTACTATAATCTTAGATTTTGGTGTACATTGATACGCCACATCTACCTCATTAGACCAAAGAAAAACCTGTCCCTTTTTCTCTTCACCAATACCTTCTAATTGCGTACTTATCATTTTAACCTGCTTGCCATTTTGATAAAATACAAACTTTCGCTTTTGATTTGATAAGTCATAACCATTATAGATATTTATTTGGTCAACTTCTCCAAATAATGTATATAGATTTGGTCTCATAAAATCCTCTAAGGTATAGACACTACCAACTTTATTATCTTGAATAATTTTCTTTGTTAATCTTTTTTCAAAGTCGTTGATATTCTTGATATAAAAAAATAATAGGATTATCAATATTAAAATAATAAGAGCCGTAATTTTTTTAACAATAGTATTCATCTGAAAACCTCCGTATTATGGTGCTAATGGGTTATCAGGTTTTCTCAGAGACTCTCTTCTCTTTCTAATCGATTCACCAGCTCCAGTATGATCCAAATCTTGGAGAATAGTAATCGAATGATTGTAAGCATTATTAGGTAGTTTTACTTTACGTATTACATACGAACCATCAAATATCTTCACAGCCTGATACAAACCATTATTACGATAATATTCCAAGACTAATCTTGCATATTGTTTATTATTTTTATTTGGGTTATTTATTGCAATATACCTACCTATACGGTTATTAAACTGATCAATAACCTCATCAGCATCGGACAAGTTTCTGTAAATAAAACCATCAAGATTCTTGCCTCCATAACTAGGTATATTTATATCCTTCTCCATAACCTTAAACTCATGAGAGTTTCCTACCTCTATTGCTATAGAAGAACCAAACCTTTGAGTAATAATTGATTGCCATAGCACATGACGAAATGCATTGGCAATACCTCCCTCCTGTTTTAAATTACTAGCATTTTTTAAGTTTGGATTATTGTTTATTAAATTAATCTGGAAAGTTGATGTTATAGTGGAGATATTCGGTATTAGTTCTGAACCAGGATCATCCGACACAGTTCCAATTTGGGAAGCTATGCTTGGATGTCTTAATGCAAAACTAGCTTCAAGGAATAAAGAATTATTCTCAACAGCCACCCCTGCACTATTTGCCGCAGCATCACAACTTTGGTTTTTAGCACTTGCTGCAATACAGCCCACACCAGCCGCCGCGAGCTTATGGGCTAAGTTTCGGGCAAAGTCATCAGCATCAATAGGCTTGACTCCCTTACTAAACGCCTCTCCTGCAAAGACATCCACTAAAGAAGCTCGTAAGCTGTTGGTGAGTTTACTCTGTTTTGAAAGGTTAAAGTTACATTTACTAAGCATAAAAAAGGTGAGTTATTTTTATAACTTGTCATGGTATAAAAATAAGTTGCCCTTTTTACACTAAATACCTATGTAGTTTAAATGAAGTGATACTTGAAAATCTGTATTTATGCACTATAAATCTACGTAATTATCAAACTCCCAGTGGAAATATTTAGATAGATTTTTAGACTGTTCAGATAAACCTAGTCCATCAGAATTATTGGCAATTAATTGATTAATAAAATCTAATAAAATATATTTATCAAAATATTTCATTGAAAACTCACCCTTTCGTCGAAAGTATACTTCATAATTATTAATAATAGGACTGTCAGTACAACTGTCATAATAGCTATCTAAACTAAAATAATAATTACTACCAACTTCTCCCTCTCCTAAAGTAAGGTATACTGTTAAATCAAAAAAATTATTATTCAAATCAAACTCGTCGAAACTTTTAGAAAATTCAGTAATATCTTCATGACTGTCAAAGGATATATCTTGAATTGATAGCATATTTTAATCCTTTATATTTAAATGACCATTTCTCATAATTGTCTTTTTCCAGCTTATACTCCCCTGTTTAGATACATTTTTTAACATTTCGAACTCTTCAAAGTTAGCCTGTATGCCTGTGGTGGCAAAACTTGAGTTTGGTTTAGGGCTTGGACGTCTATATTGTCTCATGCCATCTTTACTGATCCATACATTAGGATTTTGTTGTGATACTCTATATCCTTGACCTACCCACGCTCTCCCCATGGAATCTGCTTCTGCTCTTGTAGCATTACCTATACTGAAATTCCCTTTACTTCTAGAAGCTGTTCTCAGCATACCCGACATGTTAGCCAGTTGCTTCAACTCATTTTGACTAAAAGTTCTTGATGCAACTGATCCCGCTCCAGATCCTATAGCATTCATAGAAACCAGTGCTACAAAATAAGGGTCCTTTAATCCCTGTTCCCAAGCTCTTACATAATTCGAAAAATCGCCTCGCATGACAGCCATTTGCATTTGATTTAAGGCTGCGGGATTACTTTCAGTAAGCTTAGCCATGCCCACAATATTTTCTATAAGAATAGGAGATGTGTTCATGAATTGTTGTATTTCATGATTGCGGACTAAGAAATTAACTTCTTTAGTTGCTGTATTATAAGCAGTATATCCAATAATCTTTCCCTGTTTATTGCGATACTCTATTAAACGCCATTTACCATTATACATCTGAGTTGGCCTAGCTGTTGCACCTTGATCTTGAAATTCTTTTGTACAATTTGTCCAGTTTAGGCAGTGATCTTCAAGTACATTTAAAGCATTATTCTCAACAGCCACTCCAGCACTATTTGCCGCAGTATCAACATTCGCACCCACGACAGCTGCCACTGCACCAGCTACTAATTTAGCTCTATTTAAAATATCCTGACGCTCTTTTACTGAAAGATTACTCTCATTACCTTGCTCTACTAAATAATCCCCAACCATCTCACCAACAGCCGCACCAATTGCCCCTGCATCACAGCTTTGGTTTTTAGCACTTGCTGCAATACAGCCCACACCAGCCGCCGCTAGCTTATGGGCTAAGTTACGGGCAAAGTCATCAGCATCAATGGGCTTAGCTTCTGTTAAAGGCTTTCTATAAAGAAGTTGAAAAGGGAAGGAGGTGCATAATTCTATACTATAATTTAGTCTATATTTTACTCCAGTCTAATACCGAATCAGAAAGTAGGCGAAACTCAGGCACATGAAACACACTACCAGCAGTTTTTTGTGCTAACTCAAAGTCAGGGAAAAAATCTTGACCATATATATAATAAGCCTTATCTTTTTGATAAAACGCCATCGGATCTAAATGATTTTTTACCGCTTGGCGTATTTGTTGAAACTCTTCAAATTTTTCATAACTGTCTGTAATATTTTCAGTTAATTGCAAATATACCGTATCATCACTAAGTTGCTCTACTTTATATACAGGTGCAGACAATATCTTATCCATACCGAATAAACGCACATAAGCATCACCAAATACGGTTCCCCAATAAATATCATCTAACCAGTGTCTAAGATTGTTGGTAAGTAAATAAATAGATACCGCATATGAGTTTTGATAATGCTTTAACTCTTCTAACACGGCATCTCGATAGGCATCATGTATAACATCAATATAGGCAATATCAGCTTTAAACTGAACTGAGCTTGTTTTGACATAGCTAATCAATTCATCCATATTAGTTTGAGATAATATACTTGTTATACTCTCATCAGAATGAGTGGGTAACAACTGACCTGTTCTATTATCAATAGCTCTAGTGAAACTACCCGTTGATTGTGTTTTTTTATGACGCCTCCAATAAAAACTTGGCCAAAGTGTCGGGTCGAATAGCAGTCGCATTTCTTCTTCCCAGTCGGTATCCTCACCAAAAGGGCGATTGATAGGTTCGATCATATTCCACCGAGTCGGTGTCATACTGGGTAGCATTTTAAAATGTAGATTAAGCCGAGAAGCTAAATCTCGATAATCATGCATTGGTAAACGGCTCAATATTTGAACATCTACTTTATAAGCTGCTCTTTTCATTGTTTACACTCACTTTGAATTATGTAGACTAAAAGCATTAATATAACTTATCCTTATTTTGATCATATCTTTTTATACTACCTTTAGAAGCATATATTGCCTTTCGTAAAGGTTCAGATACAACAGTATCTTTACCTATTATTAAGTGAATAGGTTGTTTAGTTGCGATATAACCTCTAAATTGATTTGACATACTTAAGTATTTAACATTTTTTACCTCAACTAAATTAATCTTCTTGTTGCCAATCTTAGCATCAGGTATAAAGCGTATCAGCCCTTTTTCAGTGACAATTTCTGTAACTTCCGAATTCTTATTTACCGTTATGCCCAAATCTTTACCCAATCGACTTAAAGCACCTTTTTCAAAATCACTGCCTTTAAGGCGATTAATTCTAATTTGGTGAGTCCATTTTGAAACCTGATCGGAAACTTTATAGCCATCTTGCTTTAACTGAGATACTTCTTTGCTATTAATGCCAATTTTTTTCTGAATATCAGCTATTCTTTTGGCTGAATGACCACTCGTTTTAAAGTCAGTTCCTGTCAGTAAATCTATACTAGCTAAAACTCTTGAGGAAATATTAGAGTTTTTGGAAAATATGGTATATAAATCATCTGCTATATTGATCAACTCCTCTTTACCTGTATTTTTTAAAGAGGTTTTGAGCTCTTTTTTAAACTCAGCAAGATTTTTTACTTTTTTTACATCAATGTGCTTGAAAGCTTTGTATAGAACTTTGCCTGTAGTAGTGAAGAATTTTAAAGCATTGTTCTCAACTGCTGTTTGAGCTGTTTGAGCTGCAGTATTGACATCTGTACCAGCTAAAAGAGCGATAGTACCTGCTGTTAATTTACTCGCATTAATTATGTTACGCTCTTCTTCACTATCATAAGCAACACCATCCATAGGTGGCGGAAACATCTCTGCTACCATCTCACCGACAGCGGCACCAATTGCGCCTGCATCACAGCTTTGGTTTTTAGCACTTGCTGCAATACAGCCCACACCAGCCGCCGAGAGCTTATGGGCTAAGTTACGGGCAAAGTCATCAGCATCAATACCTTTCACCCCTTTACTAAACGCCTCTCCTGCAAAGACATCCACTAAAGAGGTGCGTAAGCTGTTGGTGAGTTTAATTTGTTTTGAAAGGCTAAAGTTGCATTTACTAAGCATAAAAAAGGTGAGTTGTTTTTATAACTTATCATGGTATAAAAATAACTCACCCTTATTCTTATTCTTATTCTTATTCAAACTATTGATTTGGTTAGTGGTTCATGGTAGCGTTTCATTTGAATCAGCTTTGAATGCTAATTTTTAATTATGGCTTTTAAAGAATCTAAGCTCTTTCTAATTAACTGATCTTGTGGATCTATAGCAAGGGCATCTTCATAACACTTTTTAGCGGATTCTAACTCTCCTATATCAATTAACAAAGCACCTAAATCAATATAAGCATCGACAAAATCAGGTTCTATTTCGATTGATTCTTGGTAGTATTGAAAAGCTTGAACGAGATCATTTTTATTTAAAAAGTCAGAAGCCCATAGATAATAATATCTCGATATCTTATAATTACTATCTTTTTCATATGCCTGATTGTAAAAATCGAATGCAGCACTATAGTTCTTTTTATAGAACTCTGCATTTCCTTCACATTCCAAAAATGCAACATCTGGTAGATTTGAGTTTTTTAGCAACTCATACCCCATATCAAAATTATTATTTTTGAATAAATTAGTTATTTTTTTAACTGTATTTTTAATCTCAATATTTCTATTTTTCATAAATCTTCACTCCATTTTTCTTAATTATTTTATTGAAATTTTCAAGAATATCAGAAGGAACTCCAATATTAGTCAAGCCAGGTGCAGTGATGCCTTCAGTATTTAGTTTAATAGCCTTAACACCTTTAGAGCCTTTTTGGTCAACCGCTTTTGACATCAAAGAGTTATAACCACTCGGTTCGAGTTCAAATCTGACGATTACTTCTGGTTCAGTGACTCCTCGATTACTAAAGGCTCTTACTTTTTCTAAATCTTCTGAAAGATATTTACTACTATTAGAGCCTATTTTAGGTGGCTGTAATTTATTGGTTCTTAATGTTAGATTAGCCTCCGTAATAGACATTTTTCTATACACATATACTTTACTAGCTGCAGACTTAGCTACTATAGTACCTGACGCATTCGTTGCAAGAAACAAATAATAACTAGGTGAAGTTAACGCATCTTTCCATGATTGGCTGAAAGCCTTAAAATCTCTATTCATGATAGCCATTTCGGCATCATGCTGATATTGAGGTTTATTTTTAGCTAATTTAGCTAAATCAACAGCTAATCGAATATTGTCAGGGTGTGCATTCATAAAGTCTTAGATTTCATTTCTACGAATAATAAAATCAGTATTTTTTGTGATTTTATTATAAGCTGTATATCCAACAGTCCAACCATCTTTATCGAGGATTTCAATTAGTTGCCAATCACCATTATGCATAGATGTTTGTCTAGAAATTATACCTCCTTGTTCCCTAAATTCTTTCATACAATTTGTTACAGTGATCTGGAAGCCAATTTATAGCATTATTCTCAACAGCCACCCCTGCACTATTTGCCGCAGTATCCACATCTGCACCAACGGCTAAGGCTACTGTACCCGCTACTAATTTAGCTCTATTTAAAATATACCGTTTATCTGCTGCTGAAAGATTACTCTCATTACCTTGCTCTACCAAGTAATCCCCAACCATCTCACCGACAGCGGCACCGATTGCGCCTGCATCACAGCTTTGGTTTTTAGCACTGGCAGCGATACAGCCCACACCAGCCGCCGCGAGCTTATGGGCTAAGTTTCGGGCAAAGTATCTGTATTTAAACCTTTGGCATCAATACCTTTTACCCCTTTACTAAACGCCTCTCCTGCAAAGACATCCACTAAGGAGATGCGTAAGCTGTTGGTAAGTGCCTAATGTTTGAAAGTCTACATTTGCATTTACTAGGTGTAAAAAAGGGTAAGTTATTTTCACACCTTGTCAAAGTATAAAAATAACTTACCTTTTTTAATTCAGTTCACTGTTTTTAGTTAAAACAAAGGATTAGACGCTCAGAAAGCTTTTCATATAAACCTAGCTATATAAATATCAGCCATACTCAGCTTGGCAAGTCAATAGAGTAGTAGCTGTGGTTTCATCTAAATTTTCATGAACAACACGCCAATTATCTATATATTTTTGAAAAATATTAGCTAAAGAGATGTCATAAACTATGCTTAACATATAATATCCATCTATAATCATAGAAATAAATTGACTCTTAGAGTCTATCACCATAAAACCACCTGTCATCATTTGCATCATTGATCCTGAAGCTTTTGTTAAGAACTCAACTTCAAAAGGCGTTTTCGCTATCATTAATGGATTGAATTTACTAAAATTATCTACATCGTCATTATTCAAAGGTATCCAAAGTAAATAACTTTCTTGACTTCTGAATTGGTTAATCAAATCAGAAAAAAGCTGAAATTGTGAAAATACATTATGATAATCAGAAAAATCTATTAACAGTAATGCATTACCTATGAGCTCTTTTTGAAAGCAGGGTAGTTTCAAGTTCTGTCTATTTGTAATAGTAGCTATTTTTTTTAAATCCTGATCATTTAATAAGTTATAGTACTCTTTTAATGGATCATCTACATCACACCAAGGCTTCATGTTATGGTTTTTCATACCTAATCTCCATCACCTTACTTCCATTAGATTTTTGAACTTCAATAGTTTTTGGACCAGTACTACTATCTCTTAAAATTATTTTTGTACCATCTTGAAGTTTAGTGATTTTTAGGTTTACATCATCTCTAATCACTTCCTTAGGATTGGCAGTTAACCATTTATAGTCCGCCAGTCTGCTTCTTGATCGTTCTTGGGTAAAATTCTTTACCCCACTACCTACTGTTGAGTCAGATGCAGTTGACAGTACTTTATCTAATCTATTTAAAGTCAACTGACTTGCTCCTTGAAATCTTGGGGAACAAGCATTATGCACCCAAACCCCAAACTCACCGATGTGATAAGTATGGAATTCATCAACTTCAAAGTTATATACAGTGTCGGTTTTATCTAGCTTGGTTTGGCTAACAACTTTGAGCGTTTGCTCATTATCACGGTTAACAAGCGTCATCCCTGCTTGAAGCATTTTAGCAGATAGCCATCCTGCACTCACTACCAAAAATGGATGTTCTTCTGTGGTTTGGAAAGTTTCGGTATTTTTTTATAAATTGGATAGTATAGATAACAAAGGCTGGATTTAAAACCCAGCCTTTTGTTTTGGTGTTTGGTTTAAGATTTAAGTCTTGATATGTGGGTTTCACTATGTTGCACCTACGCTACGTTTGCTATGGCTCAACGAACACATCTCTATCTCCATCATAAGCTCGATTTATTGTGCCCATAATTTCATCTAAATCCATTCTTACTGTTTCATCCGATAGTGGAGGAATACCATTATTATTAATAATTTTTTCAATAAACTTACTTGGTAAACCTACATCATATTCCTTTACATAATAAGCTAAATCTTCTCTAAATATCCATTCTCCGTCACTCCATTCACATGACCCACCCACTATCGCTCTATCTCTATTTAAACAATCCCCTACCGTGTCAACCCAATCCATTATGCCTGTTGATTGTGTTAGATAATTTAAAACCATAGGTTTTATATCTGGATCTAATTTATTTTTAAAATCATAAATTGAATCTGGGAAATTACTAAACTCTGGGTCAAGTTCTTTAAAAAATCCAACTAAATACATCTTATTCTCCTTATTTTTCAGGTGTAAAGTATCTATAGCTAAACCTAAATTAAAATACACACTCTGTCACCTTTGAGCTATTATTTATTGGTGCGTGGAACGACACCCTACCGATGGTTTTGTATATTAAAATACAGTATTAGCAATAGCGATGAGCGTAACCTATTGATGAGTGCCTCTTCAAAGCTACTGAGGTCTTATGTTTTATAAATATGCATAAAAAAGCTGAGTCTAAACTCAGCTTTTCATTTTTATACCAAATCTAAAAATTAAGCTATCGAGGAAAACGAGTGCAAACGCTACATATAGTAGGTTCAACAAGTTTGACCAAGATAAGTTATTTTTAGAAAAGGTATTATATTAAAAAGATAACCTTTATGTACTTAATGAAGTACATAAATAAGATATATTCAGAAGCTATCTTTTGTGTTTTATAGGAAAATAATCCCCGCCCTTATCAGGATAGTTAATCTCTATAAAAGTCTTAAATGCATTATCTATATCCTCCATTAAGGCTTTGCTTTCTTTAGGTTTATAAGTATTGGTTATTAAGTCTCTTTGTAGCAAAAACTCATTACCATAACTCCACATATGTCTTGTTAGGTCAGGATCATAGTCAATATCAATATATAGTCCGACAAAGTCAGCGACTATGTCATCTTTAAAAAAGTTGCTACAAAGCTTAAAGTCCAGTTGTGTTGATAGAAAGTCAAAACAATCTATTTCCTGATTTCTCACTCGTTTTAACTCATTAATGAATGATTTGTCATGCTCTAGCTCTTCTGAAAGTAACTTTCTTGAATAAGCCCATTCTATGAGATAAAAGAAGAAGATGGCATAGTACTTTAAATCAATTCCATTGATTTCAGAATGCATCTCATAAGAATCAAGTTCAGCAAGTATGCTCATAAGTTTATCCTAAGGTAAATTATTAATTATCATATCTGTAGTTTGGTCTTGCTTCGTTATAGGAATAACCCTTCCAACTCTAGTGCCCGTTTTGTCCGTTCTATTTTTAAACTTCCAAACCGACCAATGCATTTCCTGAGTGTTTGGTTTAATTTCCTGACCTGTACTTTGAATGGTCGCACCATTAACGTTCAAGTTATACCTTTTCTGAAAAATAACCTATCTTTGTCAAACTCGCTAAACCTACTATATGTAGCGTTTGCAATCGTTTTCCTCGCTATGTTAATTTTTAGATTTGGTATTAGGTTTATCTATAGCAATCACCTCTACTTTGTTATCTTTAGGCTTAACCTCTAGATTTTCTACAATTCCTAATGAAGTTATGATGCGTGATGCTTTATGCATATCTTCATAATCGCTATAAACTAAATGTTCACATAATTCGTCTTCCAAAGCTTTCAATTCATTTTGATAGGCTTCTTCACCTACTAAACGGCGAATATCCTCTAGCTCTAATGCTTTAGCTATAATCATTTTAAACTCATCAAGAGTATTGTTATCCTCTACTCTTGACAGAGCACTAGGGCTAAACAGTAAGAAATGAGCTTGGTCAAAATCAATTTTATTTTTCATTAATAAACGAATAAGACCAACCGCTATAATATTAAAAATTAATTTACCTGAATTAAGTTTTTCTGATTCTGTAGTCATTTTCTATTAATCCAACTATTATCAATTGCTCCAACCATCTTTAACTTTGACATCAGAAACCTTCCCAGAAGAATGTTGAAAATAATGAATTGATACTTTTTTACCTTTAGCATATCCATCTTTATATACCTTTTTCCACTCACCTGGCAACTGCTGGTTGTTTTTCCTCGCTTAGCAATTTCTTTGAATCAATATATGATTATACTTTAAGATAGTAGCTTATCGATAATCATTGAGTTTATTGAAATTAAATCATCTTTAAGTACTTTTACTACTTTCACTGACCAATTAATATCATCGAAAAAACTAACTCTTTTTAAAGATCTATCCTTGTGGAAAAATCTTCCATATTTATTATCTTGATCGTCATATTTTTTTTGCTGAATGAAGACTATTTTAGTTTCATTGCCATAATTTACTATAAAAACATAAAAACCTTTATTGGTATATTCTAAAGTGTCTATTTCCCAAAGCTTGTTTCTGTTCTCTTCAACAGCTATATCATAATCTAATAAGTCTTCAAACTTTTTAAGTTCATTATCTGAATACTCTTTAGGATAAAGACCCAAACTAATAACCTGCTCTATTCTATATATATTTACAAAAGATTCCTTTATCAAAGCTATCATTAGCTCTCTATCCTCTAAATAAAACAATTCTTTTGATTGTTGCTGAAAAATATCTCTCTCGTTAAAAGCATCTAAAATTATCTGTTTTTCATTATAGGCTAAATGTGTTGGGAACAATTTCATGTCAATACAAAAATTTACGCTGTACAAATCAGTTGTCAGTTTTTCAATAATGATTGAAAAATCATCATAAGTACCGTCATCTAGATAAATCCCAGGATTACCAAATATCATTTTTTCCTCACAGTTGTATAACTAGTTCCTAATTTAGAAAAAACTTCATTAGGGATATTTTCAACATTTAATCTTTGAGCACTTGGTTGATCTGATCCCGTTCTTCCTGCCCAATGCCATGTGCCATCATTTGCATTAGTATATTGGTGTATATTCCCACTTGAGTCTAGGGAGTACCTTTTCCTCCCAGACTGTACCGAATTGCCAAATAATTCAAAAGAATTTCTAGGCTCTATTCCAGCATTAGCCCTATTACCTGACTGTCCAAGTGTATGTTTTGGATTAGATTTATAAGTAAGACCGTTTTTCGATTTTAATGGATTAGGAACAGGTAAAGGAGGGTTTCCTGATAATAGCCTATTAATTTCTAAAGCAGCTTCACCTTTATTTGCTCTATTTAAACTGGTTCCGACCACTAGATCTATAATAGCTTTAGCATCATTTATATTAACTTCACCATCACTTAAAGTGATTAAGTTATCGACAATATCTAAACTTTCTTCTTTAAGTACATCTTTTAAGTCTTTTATACTTACCTTTCTTTACGGCTACTTTAAAAACTTTACCAGAGACTTTTATTACGGTTGTTGCCACTTTTAAAGAATTATTCTCAACAGCCACTCCTGCACTATTTGCCGCAGTATCCACATCTGCACCAACGGCTAAAGCTACCGTACCTGCTACCAGTTTAGCTCTATTGAGGATGTTCTGTTTTTGTGCGGCAGACAATTCTCCTTCAAAGCCTTGCTCTACCAAATAATCCCCAACCATCTCACCGACAGCGGCACCGATTGCGCCTGCATCACAGCTTTGGTTTTTAGCACCTGCTGCAATACAGCCCACACCAGCCGCCGCTAGCTTATGGGCTAAGTTACGGGCAAAATCATCAGCATCAATATCTTTTACACCTTCACTAAACGCTTCTCCTGCAAAGACATCCACTAAAGAAGCTCGTAAGCTGTTGGTGAGTTTAATTTGTTTTGAAAGGCTAAAGTTGCATTTACTAAGCATAAAAAAGGTGAGTTATTTTTATAACTTGTCATGGTATAAAAACAACTCAACCTTTTAATCTAGCTTTCAATTTTAATTGATAAGTATAAGCAATACTTAAAAACATCTTATTTAAACATATTTTAAGCCGACTTATTTCTATTTTTTATGTACTCATTATAAATAGCAACCTGCTCTTCATGCCTGTCAAAATAAAAATCGAAAAAAGCTCTTTGAGCGAAGCATTTGGGTGTTATGTTATACTCCTCTTCAAAATCACGCCATATAAAGCCGTCTTCATCTTCATGAAACTCTTCACTGTCTTCATAGCAAAATTGATATATGTAACCTTCAGGAATAGTGGGGTCTACAATGTCAAACATGCGTTTATCATATAAAGCAGGTTCTTTTCTATCACCTTCAAGACGATATGAACTTTGTTGTATTTCTATAACTTCATATATTGTATCATGGCTAAGATCGACATTTCCCATAAGTCTTCTGTAGAATTCATCACATTCGTCAATATTTCTTAACCTCACCTTCATAAAATTCCCCTGAAAAATAATAGTTTAAAAAGGATCATGCTCACCAGCTCTTTTCCACCCAACACTAGGAGCATTTTTTAGTTGATACCAGTGGTATTCTCTACCATTATTATCCCAACCTTTCATCTTTTTCCAGTTTTTAGCTTCACCCCCAAACTTTTCAACCAATATATGAACTTTGTCAATTCTTCCACCTTCAGCTATTGATTGTGGTCTATTTGTAGAAATATACTTTACCACTGCATTACTTGGTTTATTTCTATTTGCATAAGCTATATTAAGCCGTTGAAAATCACTTCTGATTAATCTAGCGGTATCTCCTGAACTTTTTTTAAAATCAGTACCAACAATTAAATCAAGTGCAGCTAATAACCTACTTGTTGGCGTACTTGAGCTATTAAAAACATAAAAAAGCTGAGTTACCCCATGATAACTCAGCTTTTATACCCCACTATCAACATCAATAGCTGGCAACATTAATAACGGGTTTCTTGACAGTATATTTCGTCTGTCTGTTGCAAAATACCGAAGAGGGTGGGAAGTCCCCCTTTCTCAGTAACTCTGAAAAGCGTTAATAAAAACTCTGGGGGAACTTTTTAGCTTCGCAAGAGCCAAGCTGTGCTTGGATAAAGAGAAAGGAAGGGAGCCAAACTTTACATAAAATAAAGCCTACATTTTAAGTTGAGATGAGCGCCTTCTATATAAAAAATGACTTTTATAATACGCTATTTATAATAAGCATTTTCAGTCAAACTATGGTCTGTTTCATCAACCACTTGCATCAACTCTGGGATTTGCTGTTTTAACTGTACCTCAACACCCTGACGCAAAGTTAAATCAACGGCTGAACAACCTTGACAACCACCACCGAACTTTAACAC
Source organism: Psychrobacter lutiphocae DSM 21542 (assembly GCF_000382145.1). Taxonomy (GTDB): domain Bacteria; phylum Pseudomonadota; class Gammaproteobacteria; order Pseudomonadales; family Moraxellaceae; genus Psychrobacter; species Psychrobacter lutiphocae. Next base: position 1,472 of record NZ_KB907623.1, on the reverse strand, counting down.
AGCGGTTAAACCAGCCTCATCATCTTCAATTAACTCAAGCAGTTGTACGTTACCGCCATGCGCCGCTAGGCTTGGGTTGATTTCAGATTGTAGAACATAATTAATACGTTCTTCAACACTGGCATCTGCACCTACTTTTGGCACTTTTGAATTTGGCGCGCGGAAAGTCAGCTGTCCACCAAAACGATCTTTATTATAATCAATAACCGCATCTTCTAAATAAGGAACCGATGTCGCTTCAATAAAGGCAGTGAACTGCTCAAATGGCATTTGTAAATCAGCAGGATCTTCTTCTCCAGGCTGGTTATATGCCATACAGCACTCGGCTCGAGGAGTACCTGGATGCTCAACAAAAATGCGCACACCTATACCTGGCGTGTCTTGTTTGGCCAAAAGCTCAGCTAAATACTGCTGTGCAGGCTCGGTAATTGTAATATTACTTTTTATATCCGTCTGTTCTGTATCAATAGCAGAAACTGGTGTTGTATCTGTCATAATGGTTCTCTTTTTATTAACAATGTATGTAACAGCTAAAAGGTATGTAACAGCTAAAAGCTAGCTAAGTTTAAAGGTTAGCTAAGTTGGTTTGACGTGGTTAAAGAAGATGACTAAAAAACTCATCTTAACGCATAAATCTGCTAAAAAATTCGCTTTAAATCATGACTTATATCACTTAAAAAACGTCAATAATTCTATTATGACGTTGATTATACATAAATCAAGGTAAACAGGTAGGAATTGATTTGTTTCTATTTTATGCAGCTTATCTATTCTAGTTAGCCTGTTAAGCAAATACCCCATAAAGTCCCATAACAAATAACGCCTAAACTACTAAGACACACCGCCTACACAAGATAACGATCAAAGCAAAGCTAAATTATACAATTTGGCATATAATACACCAATCTCAATTATTAATGTTACCAGCCATTCATGTTGAGAGTGAGGCATATAATAGCGCTTATTAAAAACAGGAAAAACATCTGTCTAAATAAGCACAAGCAAACCCATATAATAAGCGAAAACAAACTAGTTAAGTAGGCGGTATATGAGCGTCATCAGTGCGGTAGTTTCTATTTTTTTACTAATAGCGATAAGCTCTGTTATATCAAGTGCTGAACTTTCTCTTGCATCTGCTCGCAAGATCAAGTTGCAAATCCTTGCTAAAGAGGGAGAAGTTCGTGCTTTAGATGTACTTATACCAATTCCATAAATAAACCTATAAACCAATCCAATCACGAGAAGTTATAGACTGAATGAGCTCGGGCTTGGAACAAAGTCTATTCCAAGCCTTGCAAGCAGCATTAACAATAGCCTCATAACCATCAAAACACCTATTGGATAACCAATGTTGTTTCAAATACGACCACACCTGTTCAGATGGATTTAACTCAGGTGAATAAGGGGGTAATTTAAGCATCGTCACATTATGTAGGTTTAAACTTGGTTGATGCCATAGAGCACCATCCATA
>NZ_KB907622.1 GCF_000382145.1 Psychrobacter lutiphocae DSM 21542 | reverse complement strand
TATGTCTGTCTGTGCAAGCTTGCTGTGACGGCCTCGACGATGACGATCGTAGATGCTTTCAAGTCCTCGTTCATAATATCGCTTCTTAGTACGTCTGGCAGTTTCGGGGTGTATGCAGAGGTCTTTGGCAATATCTATCGTGGATTTGCCTATGCTGTACTGGTGTAAGATCAGCAGTCGTAGGCGGGCTCTGGGATTGCTCTCAGTTTTTGAGTATTTGCCAAAGTCGTGATCGTCTAGGGTATTTGTTAGTTTGGTCATAATTGAATTATACTATATATTTTGGGTTTGGTATTAGAATTGGGTTATTCGAACAGGACAAACCAGACGGATAGCTCAGCCAGACCAGATCAGATCAGATCGGATAAGATTGATTAGAAGTGATCAGCTATTGCTGATAAGGTGATAGCATCTAAACACAACAAGAGCAGAGTTTATAAAAAAATCATAAATATCACAGCGTTACAAATCTATATTTTCAATAAAAGTCGCTGCCTTTATAATATGCCGATAAGCGGTCGTAAATTGCTAAATCTGTCGCATATTTCGTCCAATCCTTTATTAATACTCTTGATTTATTAATACTCTTGACTAATACTACGGCTTTCTGGGTTATGCCTAACCTCTGAGCAAGCTCAACTCTGCTAACCAAGCCAAGAGCTGTTAGCATTTTTATAGAATTAAACTGTATTTTTTATGTAGATAATATTTATAAATAATAAAGATTAAAAAATCAACCTATGTTTATCTTTCAAATATAAACCATAAATAAAAAATTATATATTTAATAATTATTTTAGATAATCTAACCAACAATTAAATCCTATTTTAATAGATCCCAATACCTATTTAGGCCACCATAACGCCTAGAAACAATCTAATTACCTAATTTATCTAACTATCGAACTCATTACCTAATTAATAGACGAGTAACACTATGACGACCAAAAATGAAGACTTTCATCTAAAGATTGCTGAAATCAAGAAAAAAGACTATCCGCAATTAAAAACACTGATGGATCGAGTCTACTCTAACCTAGGTGGCGCTTGGTCAAAAACCACCATCTATACCCTGATTGACTCTTTCCCAGAAGGGCAAATTGCGCTGTTCGACCATGACAAGTTGATCGGTATGGTGCTGACCATGCGTGTCAATTATCAACGTTTTTCGAATCCGCATACTTATGATGACTTAATCGGTCAACGTGAGATTATCAAAGATGACCCCAAAGGCGATGCCATGTATGGCATTGATGCCTTAATTGATCCAGATTATCGTGGCTATCGCTTAGGTCGTCGTCTGTATGATGCTCGTAAAGAGCTGTGCCGTCAGATGAACTTCCGTGCCATTTTGGCAGGTGGTCGTATCCCCAAATACCACAGCTTTCAAGACATGACACCAGGTGAATATATTGAAGCCGTTGAGACCCGTGAAATTTATGATCCTATCTTGTCGTTTCAACTTTCAAATGGCTTTATCGTCAAACGCATCTTAACCAACTACTTACCCGATGATAAACAGTCACGAGGCTTTGCAACCTTACTTGAGTGGGCAAATATCTATTATGAACCTCAAGACTATAAGCCCAATACCCGTAAAACAGATGTGCGTATCGGGGGTATTCAGTGGCAAATGCGTGAGGTCGAATCCCCAGAAGAGCTGTTGCAGCAAGTTGAGTTCTTCGTCGATATCATGGCGGACTACAATGCTGACTTTGCTTGCCTACCCGAATTCTTTAATGCCCCGTTGATGGGTCTGTGTGATTCAACAGATCAAAATGTTGCCATTCGCTTTTTAGCCGACTATACCGAATGGTTTAAAAATGAGATTTCTAATCTGGCCGTTAGCTATAACGTAAACGTCATCACAGGCTCAATGCCATTATTTGATGAAGATGAAGAGATTCTCTATAACGTCAGCTATTTGTGCCGCCGTGACGGAACCGTAGAGGAACAGCGCAAGATCCATATTACCCCTCATGAGCGCAGTGCTTGGGTCATCCAAGGTGGTGACAAAGTTCAGGTATTCGACACCGATGCCGGCCGAGTTGGCATCTTAATTTGTTATGATGTCGAATTCCCAGAGTTGGCACGTCTACTGGCGTTAGAAGACATGGACATCTTATTTGTCCCCTTCTGGACAGACACCAAAAACGGCTACTTACGTGTGCGTCATTGTGCGCAAGCACGTGCGATTGAGAATGAGTGTTATGTGATGATTTGTGGTTCGGTGGGCAACTTACCGCAGGTAGAAAGCCTGGATATCCAGTATGCCCAATCATCGGTATTTTCACCGTCAGACTTTGCTTTCCCACATGATGCGATTATGGCGGAAACCACGGCCAACACTGAAATGGTATTCTTCTCTGACTTAGACCTAGACAAGCTGATTCATGTGCGCAACGAAGGCTCAGTAAACAACTTAAAAGACCGTCGTGAAGATATCTTTAGCCTAAAATGGAAAAAGAAAGCCAAACAATCGGTCAAACAAAACAAATCGGACGCTGAAGCGGCACTTAAAGCACAAGCAGATGCCGATCAATAGCCGCTTGCCGTCCAATTAGTTCTTATAAAAGTGAAGCACCATGCCAAACTCATTACCACCGAACGACTCAACCGACCACACTGCCAGTCAACAACCTAGGCAGCAGCTCAAGCAGAGAACAACCAGGTCTCAAGGGCTAATGGGCTGGGTATGGACGCTGAGCAAGTATCTGATAATTTTTGTGGTTATTTATACCGTCATTAACTGGTGGCGACAGCCAGTGATGCCTGCTGACCCTAAATTGCAGCTAATCGACTATCAAGGAGAGCTGGTAGACCTTGAGCAGCTCAGCCAGCAGTCACCCGTTTTGGTATATTTTTGGGGTACTTGGTGCGGTGTCTGCAAAGTCACCTCACCCACCATCAATACCTTGTCTCAACAAAATAACTATCCCATCGTGACAATAGCCGTCAACTCAGGCAGCAATCAAGATTTACATCAATATATGGCAGAACACAACTATACCTTTACCACCATCAATGATCCTAACGGTGCGATATTTGATCAGTGGCAAGGACAAGTTACGCCCTCTTACGTGGTCTTAAAAAATGGAGAGATGACTCAAGGGCTAACGGGCATACAGCCTAAATGGTCTCTCAAATTACGACTGTGGCTGTCTTCTTTAGTTTAGGCTAATATCAGCAGCTACTTTGTATTAGTATCAGCAGCTACTTGAAGTTGATATCACAGCTACTTTGAGTTGATATCAATAACTGTTATCTCAAGCTGGCAGAGGCTCTGATGAATTAGGTTCAACCTGCGCTCAGTTTTGGTCTATAATAGCGGTGTTAAATTACTGTACAATTTAGTAACCAAGCATACACACTTGCGACATATAACTGACAGCGTCTGCTTATGACATCTTATACTGTCTATACATTTTACTGCCTATAAATAAGGACAGTCTATGCATCCTCGCCACACAGATAACTCCACATCTACCGATGACACCCCTTTATATGACTACGATCCAGACTTTAGCAATGGCAAGTGGTTTCCAAAATGGAAGCCCTTTGGTGGTGACTTAGATCAAAATACAGTCGCTATCAATGAATACTTACCACCAGGAAAAAGTCTGATGTTGGGTATTCAGCACACTTTCGCCATGTTTGGTGCTACTGTGCTTGCGCCATTATTGATGGGCTTTGACCCCAATTTAGCCATCTTGATGTCTGGTATCTGTACCATTTTATTCTTTATCATGACTGGCGGCCGTATGCCCAGCTACTTGGGCTCAAGTTTCGCCTTTATTGGTCCAGTCATTGCCGCCACCGCTTATGCTGGCAGTGGTCCTAACACCAACTTAAACGTGGCACTCGGTGCCATCATGGCCTGTGGTATCATCTACGCCTTAGTTGGTGTGCTGGTTATGAAAGTCGGCACCGACTGGATTGAAAAGCTAATGCCCCCTGTGGTCACCGGCGCCATTGTGATGATTATTGGTCTGAACTTAGCACCAGTGACGATTCAAGGCGTCTCTGCCAATCAGTTCGATGCTTGGATGGCCACTTTAACGGTGTTATTAATCAGTAGCGTGGCGATATTTACCCGCGGTATGCTGCGCCGGTTACTGCTGCTTATCGGCTTGATATTGTCCTACATTATCTACTATCTGGTCACCAATGTGATGGGCTTTGGTACTCCGATCGACTTTAGTGGCGTGCAGCAAGCGGCTTGGTTTGGTCTGCCCAGCTTTCACCACCCAGAGTTTAGCCTAGATGCCATTGTGCTGATTGCCCCGATTGCCTTTATCTTAATTGCTGAAAACTTAGGTCACTTTAAAGCGGTTGAAGGCATGACCAAGTCACATGTCACGCCATATATTGGACGCGGCTTTTTTGCTGACGGTATTGCCACCACTTTATCAGCCGGCTTCGGCGGTACAGGGGTAACGACTTACGCTGAAAACATTGGCGTCATGGCAGTGACCAAAGTTTACAGTACCACCATCTTTGTGGTTGCCGGCTTAGTCGCTATCTTTTTAGGTCTATCGCCGAAATTTGGCGCTATTATCCAAAGCATCCCACCTGCGTTACTTGGCGGCGCTTCGATTGTGGTATTTGGCTTAATTGCCATTGCTGGGGTCAAAATCTGGATGGATAATAAAATCGACTTCACCAAAAACAGCAACCTAATCATTGCCGCAGTCACCGTCATTATGGGTGCTGGTAACTTTAGCTTGCATCTTGGTGGCTTCGACTTAGGTGGCATCGGAACCGCTACCCTAACCGCCATTGTATTAAACGCTTTATTTAACCGTGAAATCACTAATAAAAAAGCCTAATCGCCTGTTAAATAACTTCACTTACAAATATAAGCAACAAAAATATAAGCAACAAAAAAGCAGGAGCCAATCCTGCCATCCGCTCCTATCTTGCCCACCCACTGGCGCAGTGACTATTGGCTACGAGCGTTCCAACATACGAGCGACCACTCTTAGCCAAGTCACTGCAAGCCAGTGGTCGTCCAAGGATATCCGCTACTGTCAGGGCTAAACCCCGTCTTACGGCCACATTCAAGGCACAATATAATACATTTCTTTCGTCAAAATGTTGAGCCTCGTACCTCAATACCAACCTACACATCGTGCAAACATAAAAAATCAAAAACCCTAACAGGATATGGGGTGTAGGCTGGCGTGGAGGTAACGACACCCAGCGAATGCGAATTGTGATTTGATGGGTGCAAATCTCAAAAAGGTGATTGAAGCTATTTTCGCAGTAAATGTGAATTGAAGATGCGGTTTAGCCCTGATTGCAGCGGATATACTGGCGTAGGTCATGGCGATGCGGACTGTGGCGAGAGGCGGTGTCGTGGTAGCAGTAACGACTCTCGTCACGTTAGTCCGCACGCCATGAGCTCGGCAGATAGTAGCGTAAAGCAGGATTGGCTCCATCAATGAAATAAGGCTTTGCGCCCTTTCTTTTTTCTATTCGTTAAATCTTAAAACCAACGACATTCAAAACTACTGTGACCTCACTCTATTTACGCCGATAAAAGCGAGAAAAAAAGCGATAGCGGCGCATTTTTGTATTTTGACGTAATGCTTGAGGCTTTAATGACCCCAAATAAATGGCAAACATGGTCAATACCGCACCCGTCCATTGCACCTCATTAATTGGCTTATATAGCCAAAAATAATCAATGACCAGGGCTGCCAACGGCTCGGTTAGCAGCAGCAAGCCGGTCACTGTCAGCGATAATTTAGGAATTGAGTAGGCAATAAGCCCCCACGCCAAGCACTGCATCACTGTGCCATATACTAGTATCCAGCCCAGCTCTGCTAAGCTTTGGGGCAGTATTTGCCCCTTATCTAAGATCAACATTGGCAACAACATCGCCAAACTACCACCCAAACTAATACGACGCATCAATACAAATATCGGAGTCGGCGCTGCTTGATGAGTCAGGCGAATAAAGGTCATCGAAGCGGCCAACATACTGGCAGAGACAATGCCAGTGATAAAGCCGTATGCAGCATGATGATTGTTGGCAAACTCAGGACTGGCAATCAGCACTACCCCAGCCAAAGCAATAAACAGGCTAACCAGTTGCACTAAAGTTTGACGTTCTTTGAATATTAAAAAACCCAGTGCCGCTAAGAAAAATATCTGCAAGCTATTAAGTAAGGTCGATATTCCAGGGCCGACCGCATAAATACTCTCGTGCCACAGCGCCAAATCAATGCCCAAAAAAGCGCCAGATAAACAGCCATAAATCAGCGCTTTTCTATGATTTTGTATGCTAATATTAGAGGGCATACGCTGCTTGAACAAAACAGCCAATAAGGTAAAGACCACACCGGATATCGCTAAGCGCCAAAACGCCATCGCATAGCCGCCCACGTCGACATGGGCAACGATAAGACTGCCCAGACCAAAGACAACACACCCAATAATTAAGCCAATGGCGGCATATTGTGTCTGCTTAGGCTGCTGTGTGTACGTCTGGCTCATCGCTCATCCTTATTGTTGTGGTCACCTCTGTTGTGAACCCTCAAGTGTATGATAAGCTTGCTTGGTGACGCAAGCATCTGATGTCGTTAGAGATGATATAGATGTCGTTAGAAATGATATAGATGTCGTTAGAAATGATATAGAGTTATTAGTTAATATCTAGTGTCTTGTGACTGCTTTGCAGTTTCATCGATAACTTTACACCCTGTTTTTAATTAAGGCGTATGCAACATTCGCCTTAATACCTAGGCCAAATTATAAGGAACCTAAAATGCCATTAAATAATGAGCTGCTACGCTCTCGTGTTCGCCTACTTGGCTCAATGATTGGAGAAACCATTGCCCGTCAAGCAGATGAGCAAACGGTTAAAACCATTGAAACCTTGCGTAAAGGCTTTATCAAAGAGCGCCGCTCACCCAATCCTGAGAATAAAAAACAACTGATTGCCTTGATTTCATCATTGGATAATCAAACGTTAAAACATGTGATTCGGGCGTTCTCAATTTATTTCTTTTTGGCCAATTTAACCGAAGAGAATGTATTACGCGAGCAGCGTCATGCTCTAAAACAGCAGACCTCACATTTTTGGGAAGGTTCTTTCCGCCATACCCTACTTGAGTCGCGACAGCGTAACATTGACGCCCAACAAATTAAAGAGCTAATCGATCAATTAAAATTCATTCCGGTATTTACAGCGCACCCGACCGAAGCTCGCCGACGCACTACCATGAATATTTTGCAGACTTTATACGCCCACACTACAGTGCTAAATGAAAGTACTGAAGGCAGTAGTAGTTATAAACAAGCCAAGAAAAAAGTGGCTGAGACCATCGACTTATTGTGGTCATCTGATGAGGTGCGTACTCGTAAACCCTTGGTGTATGATGAGATTAACAACGGGCTACATTATTTTAATGCCAGCTTGTTTACTGCCATTCCACAGATCTATCGCAATATGAAAAACGCCATAGATGACATCTATCCTGAGCTTAGCGATTATCCATTGCCCGCCTTTGTTAGCTTTGGCTCATGGATTGGCGGTGATAGAGACGGTAACCCTTATGTGACTCATGAAACCACAGAAATGGCAGTGCTGATGCATGCCAATACGGTGCTGCGTCATTATCGAGTGTTAATCAAAAAACTGCGCCGTCAACTGGTGCACAGTGACACCATCATCGATATTGCACCTGAGGTGTATCAGCGCATCCAAGCCTATCATGATCTTGATGAAAAGGTATTTTTATACAACCCAGTCGATTATCACAATGAGCCATATCGCCGTTTATTGACTATTGTATTGGCAAAAATCCAAGCAACCAATCAACATATTCAAAGCCAAGGTAGTGATGTTGAAGCAGCTCACCATGCCTATCGCAATCCACAAGCCCTGCTTGATGACTTGCACTTGATTCGCAATAGTGTGGCACAGCACGATCAGGCACACGCTGATGGCTTATTGCTGGATATTATCCGCCTGGTACAGACCTGTGGCTTCCACTTGGCCTCTCTCGATATTCGCCAAGACTCAGCCTATCATGGCGAGGTGATTGCCGATATCTTTGCCAGCGCCTCCAACCTGCCAGATTATAATAGCTTGAGCGAAACGGAACGTCAGCAATGGCTCACTCGCTTATTGCAACAACCAGGCACACCGCTAATTTATAGCGATCATTTAAGCGAACAAACCCAAGAGCAGTTGGCCTTAATGCAGTCAGTGGCAAAATTGCGTCAATTGGTAGGTGAAGATACCTTTGGTAGCTATGTTATTTCAATGACCAACAACGCCAGTCAGTTGCTTGAAGTATTGCTACTGATGCGCTTTGCTGGTTTGTCTGGTATTGATGAGGACGGCAACTTATTTGCCGCCCTACCGGTTGCACCTTTGTTTGAAACCATTGATGATCTAAAAAACATCGACAAAATCTTACCCACGGTATTGGACAATCCGCTGTATCGCAATTTGTTGCAGCGCTCTGATAATACCCAAGAGATTATGCTGGGCTACTCCGATTCGTCAAAAGACGGCGGTATTATCACCTCAGCGTGGCAGCTGTATAGCGCACAACAAACCATTACTAAAATTGCCAAACAGTATGATATCCAGACTCGTCTGTTCCATGGCCGTGGCGGTTCGGTGAGCCGTGGTGGTGGTCCAACCCACCAAGCCATTGCTGCTCAGCCAGCGGGCACTTTAAATGGTCAGATTAAGTTTACCGAGCAAGGCGAAGTGCTGTATGCCAAATATGCCAACTCAGACACCGCAGTGTTTGAGCTGACGATGGGCATTACAGGTGCGCTAAAAGCCAGTTCAAGCCGCTTTGTCGAGCAGCCAAAACAATTAGAGCGCTACGAGTCATTATTCGCTCGTTTGGCCGATGCAGGCGAGCAACAATATCGTGCCTTAACCGATAATACAGAGGGCTTTTACACCTTCTACTCGCAGGCCACCCCTGTGCAAGAGATTTCATTACTCAATATTGGCTCACGCCCTGCACACCGTAAAAAAGGAGTGCCTAGTAAGACGACTATTCGTGCTATTCCTTGGGTATTTGGCTGGTCACTGGCTCGATTTACCCTACCTGCTTGGTATGGGGTTGGCAGTGCGCTTGAAAGCGTGAAGCAAGATGAAGCACTGATGAAAGAGATGAACGAGCATTGGCCATTCTTCCGAGCCTTTGTCAGTAATATTGAGATGGCGTTTACCAAGTCGGAGATGAGTATTGCCCGTGCTTATAGCCAGCTGTGTGATGATGAGCAGCTGCGAGAGCAGGTTATGCAGGCCGTGATGGACGAGCATCAGTTGACTGAAGCTGGCTTAAACTCATTGCTTGAACAAGGCTCACTGTTGTCGAAACAACAAGACTTAGCAAGCTCTCTTGAGTGGCGAAATGCTTATTTGGATCCCATTAACTACATCCAAATTGAGCTGTTGCAGCGTTTGCGCCGTGAGCAAGATGAGCAAAGTGTCGAGAAGCTGAAAGATGCTGCCGCCGATGATGGCTCAGCAGATAAATTATCGGTTGTTGACCCATTAATTCGCAGCATCAACGCTTTGGCAGCTGGTTTGCGTAATACAGGTTAATAAAACGGCGCACTTTACTTGAAGGCTATAAAATAAAACATTTCAACTGTTTGTTTTTATTATAATAATCAGGTGCTTTATACTAAATACTGCATTTATAATAAGCACCTGATACTTATTAAGAGATTTTTATGAAATACTTATTACAAATTGATTTTCCTTTTTCTGGCCCATTTGGTGATGAATTCTTCACCGCCATGCAAGACTTGGCAAAAGACATTGCTACTGAGCCAGGACTGGTATCTAAGATTTGGACTGAAAACCAAGACACTCAAGAAGCTGGTGGTATCTATGTGTTTGATAACTTAGACGATGCCAACCGCTATTTGCAAAAGCATACTGATCGTTTACAGTCGTTTGGTATTACTGGTATTAATGCCAAAGTATTTACTATTAATGAAGAGCTTAGTGCTATTTGTCACGCTAAATTCTAATCATTAAGCGCTAAAGGTTAAATGGCTAACTGCCAGAAATAGCCACAAAAAAGCCCATCACAAAATATTGCGATGGGCTTTTTTATGACTGTTTTATCTGATTAATAATCAAATAAACAAAGACTCATTACTTAGCAGCAGCAGCCTGAGCAGCAGCAACTTCAGCAGCGAAGTCTTCTTCTTTTTTCTCGATACCTTCGCCTACTTCAAAGCGAACGAATTCTTTAACAGTTACGCCGTCAGCTTTAAGTACGTCGCCAACTTTCTTGTCATTGTCCATAACGTACGCTTGACGTACTAAAACAACTTCGTCTAGGTACTTACGTAGGCTGCCTTCGATCATTTTTTCAATGATGTTGTCAGGCTTACCTGATTCACGTGCTTTGGCTTCAGCGATTTCTTTTTCACGTGCTAAGATATCAGCAGGAACGTCAGTGTCATTAACCGCTACTGGGTTGAACGCTGCGATATGCATTGCTAGGCTCTTACCGTTTTCTTCGTCGCCGCCTTCAGTTGAAACCACAACACCGATACGTAGACCATGACGGTAAGAAGCTAGGTTGTCACCTTCGATGATTTTTGCACGACGCACTTGGATGTTTTCACCGATTTTTTGTACCAAAGCAACACGGGCTTCTTCAACAGTTTGACCATCATAGTCAAGTTCTGCGATTGCAGCTGCGTCAGTGGTATTGTTTGCTAGAGCAAGCTCAGCAACTTTATTGGCAAATGCTGTGAAGTTGTCATCTTTTGCAACGAAGTCAGTTTGGCAGTTTACTTCTAGTAAGATGGCTTTGTTGCCTTCTTGAGCAATAACGATTGCGCCATCAGCTGCGATGTTACCCGCTTTTTTAGCAGCTTTTGCTTGACCTGATTTACGTAGGTTGTCGATGGCTGTTTCGATATCACCGCCTGTTTCTTCAAGCGCTTTTTTACATTCCATCATGCCAAGGCCAGTGCGGTCACGTAGCTCTTTTACTAACTTAGCAGAAATCTTTGACATATCTTTTCCTCTATATGTATATGAGTCGTTATGATGTATAAAAATAAATAAGTAACAGCTGTTAGCCTGTCTTTCACTGTCTGAAACAGTGTGATAAGTTACAAAATCATTGTTAATTTATAAAACGACAAGGGCATGACGAGGGTTTCCACATCATGCCGCAATAAGTCAAATTATGGACAATGAGACAAAAAAACTCTTAAAGACACGCTTAGGTCATTACTCAGCTGAATCAGTTGCTGCTTCTTGTGCAGGTGCTTCTTCTGCTGCTACTGGAGCTTCAGCATTGCCGCCTGCTTGAGTTTTGGCGTATTCTTTACCAGCAATGATCGCATCAGCCATACGAGTGACGTATAAAGTTACGGCACGGATAGCATCATCGTTTGCTGGGATAACGTAGTCTACGTTGTCTGGGTTTGAGTTGGTATCAACGATACCGATTACTGGGATACCCAAGTTTTTGGCTTCTTTAATAGCGATCGCTTCGTGATCAACGTCAACCACAAATAAAGCGTCTGGTAAGCCGCCCATGTTTTTGATACCGCCCAAAGAGCGCTCTAGTTTTTCCATAGCACGGGTACGCTCTAATGCTTCACGCTTAGTTAGCTTCGCAAAAGTACCGTCTTCGGCTTGTTTTTCTAGTTCTTTTAGACGATTGATTGACTGACGTAATGTTTTCCAGTTAGTCAACATACCGCCTAACCAGCGATGGTCAACATAAGGCATGCCAGCACGTAGTGCTTGCTCGCGGATAACTTCACTGGCTGCACGCTTAGTACCAACAAATAAGATTTTGTTGTTTTTAGCAGCTAGACCATTAACATAAGTTAAAGCGTCGTTGAATGCTTTTACAGTGTACTCTAGGTTAATGATATGAATTTTGTTACGCGCACCAAAGATGTACTGGTTCATTTTTGGGTTCCAAAAACGAGTTTGGTGACCAAAGTGAGCGCCAGCTTGTAGAAGATCGCGCATTGGCATGTTAGTTGGACTGTTTGACATGTGTATTTCCTTTGAAAGTTGGGTTATGCCTCCACATTGCAAAAATTACCGATTCATCGACACGCATTTGTTCTGCTGTTAGTTTGGCAGTTAATGCCAATACAACACAGAATAACGAACAAATTAGTCAAGCCGACAAACACCCAGCAACTCTTAACCGCAATGTGTGTGTCATTGGTTGATAAATTAAAAACTTATTATCGAATTAAAAGCTTTAATTTACTGTTGGTTTTACGGTTATATCTATCTATATTGTTTTTTTCTAAAATTAAAGCATCTTAACTACTTCTAACATCTTAACTACTCTAAATTGAAACTAATTAACAGACACTGTAAATTTGAGAAATAAAACAAGGCGTATATTTTAACACAGTTTGCGATTAAGTAGAAGTAGCTAATCTAAAAACTTAACCCACCATTATCTGAATCTGACAGGCTAAGTTAAGCTAGAGTAATCCTTAGTCCGTAATCTTTAACTCAAAGCCGTTAATCTATAACTTTTAACTCAAAGCCGTTAATCTATAACTTTTAACTCAAAGCCCATCAATTTAGTAACACAGCCACAAATTAAATACTCAAGCGTCTGTGTTATAATAACCGCCTATATTGATGTGACCTTTATATGACTAATATGACCTTTATATATAACTTGGCATATAACATAAGGCATACGCCTTAATTCAAATTCATAGCTAAAAAATTCAACTTCATAACTAATAACGTAACATCTAACACATTATGACCAATACAAACAATCTAATTCTCGCACCCGATGCGATAGAAAAAATGAGAGTTGCTGGTAAACTTGCCAGCGACGTTTTAGTCATGCTTGATGACCACGTCAAAGAAGGCATGACCACAGAAGCCTTAAACCAGCTTGCTCACGACTATATTGTTGATGTGCAAGGCGCCATCCCTGCTCCGCTAAATTATGGGCAGCCGCCATTTCCAAAATCAGTATGTACTTCGGTTAACCATGTGGTGTGTCACGGCATTCCTTCAGATAATAAAATCCTGAAAGATGGCGATATCATCAACATTGACGTGACTGTGATCAAAGATGGCTATTACGGCGATACCTCAAAAATGTGGATTATCGGCGAAGGTTCTATCATGGCGCAGCGCATCTGTGATGTGGCGCAAAAAGCCCTTTATGCCGGTATGGCTGCGGTAAAAAATGGTGCTCACTTAGGTGACATCGGTGCTGCCATTCAAGAAGTGGTTGAGCCAGAGCGCTTTAGTATCGTTCGTGAGTTCTGTGGACATGGCATCAGCAATCAGTTCCACCATGAGCCGCAAGTCATGCACTATGGTCGCAAAGGCACGGGTATGGAGCTAAAAACGGGCATGACTTTCACCATTGAGCCGATGATTAACCAAGGCACTTGGAAAACCAAAATCTTGCCAGATCAGTGGACAGCGATTACTAAAGACCGCAAGTTATCCGCACAGTGGGAACACACGCTCATGGTCACCGACAATGGCTGTGAAGTATTTACCACCCGTCCGGAAGAAGATTTGAGTTTTTTAACGACTTAGGAAGCTACAAAAGACTGCTTTGGCAGTCTTTTTTTTGCTTAAAATTTGCCCTATTATAACTTTTTGCCCTATTATAACCTCAAGTTATCACATACCCTGTTTGGATTTTTCTATGTTTATCAATGAGCCGGCTGAAACTTTAACAACTCCACTACCTGATTTCAAAAATAGTAACTCCCGAAATCTAGGCGTTCCTGACTGGCTAAAACAAATAGAAAAAGACATCTCTCAAGCTTTAGAACAAGGGGTTAATATTAGACAATTGGTTGCTGCGCGCGCCTCTGCCATTGACAACTTGCTTATCGCTTTATTTAAATATCATCAGCTTGAGCAAACTCGACTGGCGTTATTTGCAGTAGGTGGCTATGGTCGTGGTGAGCTGTCACCTTACTCTGATGTGGATATCTTGTTATTGGCACCTGATACGTTGACCGAAAAAGAATCATTAAAAGTCGATGCCTTTGTCGCCCGCTTATGGGATATCGGTATCGAGCCTGGCATTGCAGTTCGTAGTATAGAGGACTGTCTGCAAGTTGCCGTGGATGTTACGGTTGCAACCAATCTACTTGAAGCACGACTGCTTACTGGCAATGAAGACTTAAGCGTTATACCTAATAATGTAGTGCAAGAAGTGTGGTCACAAAAAGACTTTTATGATGCCAAAATGGCAGAAGCACGGGCACGTTATCTAAGTCATAACAGCACAGAATATAACCTAGAGCCAGATATCAAAAAATCACCTGGTGGTCTGCGTGATATCCACACTGTCGGCTGGATTACCAAACGTTACTTCCGTATTAGCAAGCTTTATGATTTAGTACCACAAGAGTTTTTGACCGAAAAGGAATTTGATGAGCTGATGTTTGCCGAAGGCTTTTTATGGCAAATTCGTCATCATCTGCATCATCTGACTGGGCGCAATGAAAACAAGCTACTGTTTGATTATCAACGTGATATTGCCAAACTAATGGGCTACGAACAGACGGAAGAGGATGAGCCTAATAGCGCAGTTGAGAACTTTATGCGTGATTATTACCGCTGCGCTATGCAAATCTCAACCCTTGCTGAGATGCTGACCTCTCATTATTATGAAACCTTGATCGAAGCCCGTCTGCCAGACAATCAACGACCTAAAAAGTCTGTGCTTAATGCTCACTTTAACCGAATTGGTGATCAAATTGCTATTGCCCATCACCATGTTTTTGCACAACACCCAGAAGCCATTTTGGAGATGTTTTTGCTGATGGGACAGCAGGGCATCAAAAAGATTCGTACCCGTACATTAAGAGCGTTAAAAATTGCCGCACGTGGTATAGATCAAGCCTATCGTGATAATCCAACACATAAAGCCTTGTTTTTAGATAACTTAAAGCAACAAAACTATCTATTTCAACGACTACGCATCATGAAGCGTTATGGAGTGCTGGCTGGTTATATGCCACAGTTTGTCAATTTAATTGGACTCATGCAATATGACTTATTCCACCGCTATACGGTCGATGAGCATATTTTGCTACTGGTGCGTATGTTGCACCGCTTTACTGACCCCAAATACAAGGACGACTTTGCCTTAGTAAGCTCCATTTATCAGCGTATTGAGCGTAAAGAAATTTTGGTGTTGGCCGCCATTTTCCATGATATCGCCAAAGGTCGGGGCGGAGATCACAGTGAACTGGGCGAAAAAGATGCCATTGAGTTTTGTCTGGCACATGGTATGAGTGATACAGATGCCAAACTCATCGGCTGGCTCACTCGTTATCACCTATTAATGTCAATGACGGCACAAAAACAAGACATCTCAGATCCCGAAGTTGTTACCAAATTTGCCAACATAGTGGGTAATGTTACTCACCTAAATCATTTGTATGTATTGACCGTTGCTGACATGAATGCTACCAATCCACAGCTTTGGAACAGTTGGCGTGCGACCTTAATGAAGCAACTATACACTCAAACACGCCGTATTTTGCGTGCTGATTTGGATGCCCCGACCAATCGCCAAGAAATGATAGCCACTACTCGACAGCAAGCGCTTGCTTTGCTTGATAAGGCAGATAATAAGCACATGAATCGAGAAGAAGTGTTGGCACTATGGGATGAGCTGGGTGATGAGTACTTTTTACGTGAAATCCCCGAAGCCATTATGTGGCATACTGAAGCCATCTTAAACCATCCACCTTTGGGTAAAGCATCTGATAGTAATAGCGAGCCATTAATCGTGCTACGTGAGCATCAAGAGTTGGCACTCGATGCGGTACAAATCTTTATTTATACTCAAAACCAAGCCAATTTGTTTGCAGTCACCATGGCCGTGTTTGATCAAATGAATTTAGATGTGCTGGATGCCAGAATTATTACCGCTACCCGAGATTTTGCGTTAGACTCATATGTGTTGCTTGATAGACATGGCACCTTGCTTAGTGACCCTGAATCACGTGAAGAGCTAAGTGAGCGCCTAATTGATGCCTTTAAAAACCCAGAAACACCAAAACTTGTGCAAAAACGCCTGCCAAGACGACTGAAAAACTTTCAAGTACCCACTCAGATTGATTTTCACTATAACGAGGCAAGTCGTCAGCATATCATGAGCCTAACCACACTAGATCAGCCTGGGTTACTGGCTCGCATTGGTCAGGTGTTTTTAAACGAACAAATCGAGGTTCACGCTGCACGTATTACCACTTTAGGAGAACGTGCTGAAGATATGTTTTATATTAGTGATCTCAATGATGCACCATTAAGCAATAGCAAGCTTGAGCGTTTAAAACAAGCGTTAATGGATATTTTAACCACGTCAAATTAGGTGGTGTCTGTTGCAATGTCCTTATTAACGCAGTGGCATTTGCATAAAGTTCACCGATACTGATACTTAATTAACAGGCACCCAAACACATTATGAATCCAAAATTAGACTTACTACATCCCTACCCCTTTGCCAAGATGGCAACTTTGTTAGCCGACTCAATAGCCAACAAAGATTACGACACTATTAAGCTTGGTATTGGCGAGCCTAAACATGAGCCACCAAAATTTGTACTACAAATCTTAGCTGATAATCTAAATAAAGTACAAAACTACCCTACTACCAATGGTTTGCCTGAGCTACGTAAAACTATCGGTGACTGGCTACAACAGCGCTTTTCCCTAAATAGCATCAGTGCTGATAGTCAAATTATTCCTGTTATGGGTACTCGTGAGGCCTTGTTTAGCTTTGTACAAGCTGCTATTAATTCAAATACATCAAATCCAAGTAGAGTTCAAAACACGAACTGTACTCTATCAAATAGCGCTCCTTTCATAGTGATGCCCAATCCTTTTTATCAAATTTATGAAGGCGCTGCATTACTAGCAGGTGCTACACCATACTTTGTACCTTGCACAGCTAATAATGACTTTAAAGGTGATTATCATTTGGTACCAAGCGAAGTCTGGGATCGCACCCAAATCGTCTTTGTTTGTAGTCCCAATAATCCCACAGGTGCTGTATTTACTCTAGAGGACTGGCAGGCATTGCTTGATCTGTCGGATAAGCATAACTTTATTATTGCCAGCGATGAATGTTATAGTGAGTTATATTTTGATACGCCGCCCATAGGTCTACTGGAGGCTTGTGCTCAGCTTGGTCGTAATAATTACCAAAACTGTGTCGTTTTTCACTCACTATCTAAGCGCTCAAACTTACCTGGTCTACGCTCAGGTTTTATCGCTGGTGATGCCAACTTGCTACGCCCTTATTTACAGTACCGCACCTATCAAGGTTGTGCTCTACCCATTCACCATCAATTGGCTTCTATCGCAGCTTGGCAAGATGAAACGCATGTGGCACAAAATCGGCAGTTATACGCACAAAAATTTGAGTTATGGATGCAGCATCTGGGCGACAAGTTGACGTTACGCAAACCAGATGCCGGCTTTTATCTGTGGGTGCAAGCGCCCAAGCCTTTTGTCGATGCTCAGGGTGAGCCAGATGATGAAGCCTTTGTAAAAGCTTTATATGAAAAACTAAATATTCACGCACTAGCTGGACGCTATTTGTCACGTGAGATTGATGGTGTTAACCCAGGCAAGGGATTTGTACGTCTCGCCTTGGTTGCCAGTATCGAAGAAAGCCAACAGGCTATTGAACGTATCAAAAGCCTATTAGAAAAATCGATTTAATTGTGCTCACTTAACCAAGCACAACAGACAATAAAACGATAAAACAGCAACAATAAAATAAATGCAATAAAACCAGGGAGCGGTTTATGAGCAGACTAGACTTTACCCAACCACCATTTGACGTATTAAACGCCAATGAGCGTCTACTGTTAAAAAAGCATGCCAAAATTTTGTATTTAGCCAAGCAGGAGTTTTTAACCGCAGAGCACTATCCGTATTTTTATGTGGTATTAAAAGGACGTATCCAGCAAATACTCGCTGGTGATGAAGTGGGCGAGTTTGTTGCCAGCACTTATAGCAATGACTGGTTTGATGCTCGCAAGCAGCCAGACGGTAGCATCATGACTGTTTTTGATGCAAGCTTTGATGCCAGATTTAACAAAGCAATAGCTTCTGAAGCAACCAACCACAACCTAGCAGAGAGCCCTTTTTATCACTATCAAGCGATTGAAGATAGCTTATTGCTACAAGTCAGCGCACAAGTTATCGACAAGCTATCACGCCAAAATCAACATATTTGCAACCTGCTTAGCGGTGAGCTTGCACAGCGAATGAAGGCCTATCATGAGCGCACAAAATCTGGACGTTTTGCTCATTCACATCATCTTTATTCCCCTTTAGTACAGCCATTATCACAGCAAGAGCACTCATCTCAATTGACTGCACAACCTACTGTTCAACAGCCATTGCACTCACAGCAACCATTACACTCTGGTAGCAATTTATATTTTAATAAAGTGGCTCAGACCAATCAGCCAAATACCTTGGATAACTCCCTACCAGAACAAGATGCAGATCTGGCTCATACTGCCAATAGCGAAGCTCAACATACAACCACAAACCAAGCTCCAGCTAATAGCATTCAAGCAGAGTCTCAACAGCTCATGTTACAGCCAGTAACTGCCATCAGTATGCTCGAGGTACATACCATCTCTGAAACTGCCAGCTTATATGAGGCGGCAAAAACCATGACCCAAGCTGGGTTAAAACATGTATTGGTCAAACGCATCAACAACATAGAGCGCCACCCCACCCGATCTATGCAACACAATCTTGGCATCTTAACTGATGCAGATATCTGCCGTGCAGTCAGTGAGCGAATCGATATGAATACCACCTTATGTCGAGATTATGCCAAATTCAAACTGCATACCATAGCTTATGATCAAGACGTCAGTGAAGCCTTGCTGGCTATGATACGCCACCGAGTACACAGGCTACCTGTATTGGATGCCAATCAAGAAGTGATTGGTGTACTCGGTCAAAGTGATCTACTGGCATTTTTGAGCCATCATTCACAGCTAATTACAGTTCAAATAGAGCAGGCAGAGACAATTGAAAGCCTAAAAATACCTGTTGATCAAATAGGTCGTTATATCCGCTCACAACACCATAATGGCATTAAAATTGGGGTGATTAGTCGTATCGTACAAGTATTAAATGCCCACGTATTTGCCAAGCTTTGGCGTTTGATTGTGCCAGATGATGTCTTTAACAATACTTGTATTATTGTCATGGGCTCTGAAGGTCGTGGTGAGCAAATCATGCGTACCGATCAAGACAATGCGCTAATTATCAGAAATGGCTTTAATGACTCAAATCTAGCAGCCTATGCAGATCTATTTAATCAAACCTTAGCAGAAATGGGATACCCACTGTGTGATGGCAATATCATGATGAACAATCCACAATGGCGACTACCACTTGCTCAGTTTAAATCACAAGTGAGTAATTGGTTTCATCAAAATCAGCCTGAACACGCCATATGGTTAGCTTCCTTATTAGATGCCTCCTATGTATGCGGCGACGAGTGCCTATTAGAAGGATTGCGCAAACACTTACAAGTGGCGCACCGTAGTGCTGATCCGATGTTTATTCGCAGCTTTGCACAAGCTGCGTTACAGTTTGGTGATGTCAGCCAATGGTGGAAGAAGTTCATGCCACTAATTGGCAAGCCGTTAGGACAGGATATAGATTTAAAAAAAGCAGGGCTTTTCCCTTTAGTGCATGGTATTCGCACCTTGGCACTTGAGCAGGATATCTTAGATGTCACTAGTAGCAAAGCACGCCTTCAAGCCTTGGTCCGAGCAAAGGTTATTAGTGCCAAACGCGCAGAAACACTTAATGATGTGTTGGAGTTTTTTATGGCGCAGCGGCTCGACATTGCTTTAGCAACTGAGGATAAAACCGCACGCCAAGTTGATCCCACTACTTTATCAGCATTAGAAAGAGACTTATTAAAAGAGTGTTTAAATGTGGTAAAAAGCTTTAAAAATGAGCTACGTCAACGCTATCAATTAGAGATTGCTTAATTTTTATCACAAATGGAGTTTGATCATGAGTATTCGCAGCACAGCACAGCGCTTAAAGGCGTCTTGGTATCAGCGACAATTATCACGTCCTGAATATACCTCTATGTTTGCACCTGCGACTGACAAGCAATGGGTTGCCATTGATTGTGAAATGACTGGACTCAATGCCAAAAAAAATCACCTACTCTCTGTCGCTGCTATTCATATCAACGGTTCGGTGATAGATACGGCTGAAGGATTACATTTAATTTGTCGTCCACCTGTGATGCCAACCAAAGACACCATTATTATTCATGGACTACGCCCAATAGATGTCGAGCAAGGGTTAAGCTATGAGCAGATGTTAGCAAGCTTATTACCCTTTATTGGCAACCGCCCGATAGTTGGTTTTTTTCCCCAGCTGGATATGAGCTTTTTAAACCCTTTAGTTAAAGCCTATATGGGTACACCGCTACCCAATCCAGTGATTGACATTCGCCATCTTTATAATCGTTATAGCGGCAACCGTACCCAAGGCGTTGCACACCAAGCGCAGCAGCTAACCGCTATTTGTAATGAGCTGGGTATTCCAGAGCTTGGCGCTCATGACGCTTATAATGATGCCTTGATGACAGCGATGGCTTTTTTACATTTAACGCCTTAATATATAGGGTTTTATAATTGTTAATGTGAAGCCAAACCACTGATATTTTGTCATTATCTTGTCATCAATGAGAGTAACTATCTTGCGTAATTTAAATCTAAATTTTATGTCTTTTATTAAAGTCACTGACGCTGCTAATATTGTTAAAGCCAAAACTTCTAACACCATTAAACCAATGCTAGCAGATAAAGCGGTGCGAGCAGATAAAGCGGTCAAAGTACCCAACCTCCAACCCTCTTATTTCGTTAACAGCCCCTCTTATTTCGCTAATAAGCATCAACCCAGCTCAAACCAAGGCATCAAAAAAACAACCTCAGCAATAACAAAAATTGCTGCTACCTTGAGCCTTATTTTTGCTACCAGTATCACCGCCTATGCTCAATTACCCCCGCCAGTTGAGCACGCCCTGAGCAAGGCCAATATCTCTACCGATGACATCAGCTTAGTGGTCGTTCCAGTCTTTCAAACACAACATGTTCACAGCGAAAACCAACAACATAATAGCTCACAACCTAGTAACTCACAATCTAGTAACTCACAACCTAGCCGTTTAGCTAAATTGGTGGTTCCTAGGCCATCCTCTTTGGCGCAACCAGACTCAGCAGATGCTCTACCACCAGAGCAAGCACCTACATTAAATACCTCAGCATCAGCGGCGCACTCTGCCACCATTAGCACCAGCACCTCTAGTGCTAATGGTGGCAGTGGTGGTGATAGCAGCATTGCAATTAACAAAAGCACTGCAACTAACACAGCCTCGGTAACCACGACCAGCACTCAAGACCAATATCTACAAAAAAACCAAGAAAAAACGCAGGCAAAAATACAAACCAAACCCACCAATAATGAGCCGCTTCAACACCCTATCCGTCATCTGGCCAATGTGTCTCGCACCCCAGCCAGCACCATGAAGCTGATACCTACGTTTGTCGCTTTAGATTTATTAGGTGCTGATTTTACATGGTTTACCAAGGTCTATCACACCGGCTTTATTTTTGGCAACACCCTCTATGGCGACTTAATTATCCAAGGCAGCGGCGACCCCAAGCTCACCCATCAGCGTCTAGCCATGCTACTGCAACAAGTAGAAGATTATGGTATTCACCATATCAATGGCAATATCATCCTCGACAGCTCAGTGTTTCAAGGGGTGACCAAAGATCCAGCCGCCTTTGATAATGACCCATTACGCCCTTACAACGCCAGTCCAGATGGACTGCTGGTAAACTTTAGCACTGTCTATCTTGCCGCCTTACCCCTACTCAATGAGGCACAGCAAGGACTGGCCAAAGCATATTATCAGCCGATGCTGGCCGATTATGAGCTGCCCGATATCCTGCCCATTCGTTATTCAGGACACTGCAGCACTGCTCTCTCAACCTTGACACCACGCTGGATGCCAGATAAATTGACCTTTAATCAGGCATTGCCAGACACTTGTAATGGAGGTAACTTTTTTATTGCCTATCCAGATGCCAAAGACTTTGCTGCTCGGGTGATCAAATATCAGTGGTTGAATTTAGGCAACTCACTGACTGGAAATATTAAGTTTTTGGGATTAAGCAATACCTTAACGGGTACAGTCATCAACACCGAATCACCACATAAAACCAAGTATGGGACTTATCTAGGAACTCGGATAACGAGTAACGTCATAAATAAAAACCATGAAGATAAGAATGACGCTAAACTGAGTGCTCGTCAGCATTTTTCACTAATACCAGCAGTACCTTTGCCCTTTGTTAGCTTTCCATCTTTGCCTTTGTCACAGCAAATTCACGATATTAACCACTATTCAAATAATGTGATGACAGAGCAGTTAACCTTAACCCTACCACTATTTGTCAATGCCAGCACCCTAGAGGCCAGTAATTATGTTGACTCTAAAGCAATCAAGACTCAACAAGACACCTATTCCAACTATACAAAGGCGCTTGCAACCATCAACCACTGGTGGCAAAAAAAGCTACAAACCCCAGCGCCAGTAATGACCAATGGCTCAGGCTTATGCCGTGATTGCTTTGTTACAGCCGACAATTTGGCCGAGCTACTAAGCTTCGCCTATCAGCATCCAAGCTTTGAAACCTATGCCAATTCATTAGGTATTGCAGGTATCAGCGGTACTATCGCGGAACATGCCAAACGCTTGCCAAACTCCAAAGCCATTGGTCAGGCATGGATTAAAACAGGGACACTGAATAATGTCACCTCAATGGCAGGTTATGTACATGGGCAATCTGGACAAGATTATGTCATAGTCGGTATCATCAATAGCAACCGCGGGCAGCCACTCAATACTTATGAAGCCCGTTATGTACTCGACACCTTATTGGATTGGACTGCGCAGCACTAAACAGGACACTAACTAACAGGATAAATCTTATGGAAAATATCTTTTTTAACAGTTGGCAAACCCTAGCTCGTATTGTTATTTCGGCAGTTGTCGTTTATATTTGTATTGTTTTATTCCATAAAGTATCTGGAAAACGAGCCAACTCTCAGCTCAATAATTTTGATTGGGTTGTTACTGTTATGATTGGTTCTATTGGTGCCAGTACAATTATTTTAAATAACGTCCCTATTATTGAAGGTATGGCATCCATCATGACTTTGCTACTGCTTCAGTACTTAGTGACAAAGTATTCTGCCATATCGCCAGAGTTTGCGAGCCTGATTCTTTCTGAGCCACGAGTGGTATTTTACGAAGGTCAATTTTTACCTGAAGCAATGCGTAAAGAGCGTCTGACACGCCAAGAGATAGAGTGCGCCATACGTGCTGAAGGCATCCATAACTTTGATGAGGTAGCAGCAGTCGTATTTGAAAGTGATGCTAAGCTGACGGTAATGCGCAAACGGCAGCCAGAAGACCGCTATGATGCTGAAGGCAATATTAAGCCCTCTGACACACTACAAGTCATTGCTTCGCAGTAAGCTCAAGCCTTAAAAAAGGTTAGAAAACCATCGTTTTCTAACCTTCATTTTGCTTTATATCTCTTGATATAACTAGGGTATATTGCTAGTTTGTGTCTTCAATTCTTACAATGATATTTAAATAAGCTAAAATTAGTTAACACGGGTCCAGGTTTGACTACGTTTTAAGAACGACATACCTTTAACATTACCCGTCAATTTAAGCGATCTACCATTTGGCGCTAGCTCTACAGTACCACCATAAACTTTGCCACTTTCTGGATCTACTAAATCACCGCCTGACCACTTATTATTACCATCAGCTTTTAAGCCAGTGAGAATAGGAAGACCAACAATTGGCTTATTCTTTAATGAGCCAGAGCACTTAGAACACACCTCTTTTGCTTTTGAGGCGTCATTGACTTTAACAATAGTCCCTGTGACAACGCCGTTTCTTTCTGTCATTTTGATAACGGCTTTTTTCTCTCCAGTTTTATCATCCACTGACTGCCATTGCGTATTATTTAATGAGGCAGCTAGCGCGGCTGTTGACATTAAACCAGTTAAAGTTGCAGTTGCTAATAAAGTAGTAAAACGTTTCATACTCGACTCCTATCGAAAAATTAAATCCATTTAAGGTGTTAAATATTTGCTCAATCAACTGGTTGCTATTCATAACAACACGCCATAATTAAATGGCAATCTATATAAGCGTTGATAGGCAAAACAAGCTAATCATACAAGTTAATATCCAATTTGTCGAGCATAAATCATGAAATTTAGCTTAAAACTATATGAATAATATAAAGTTATATAATTAAGAAACAATTGGGTATAATTCAAGCCTTATGCTAATCTATGCTCAGCACTATCTCCACACTGCCTCTAATATTGAATCTAAACTGAATATCATAAACCAGTTAAATACCATAAACTAGCTAAGCGTCATAAGTCACAACAGTAAACTACAAATCGCTTTAATTTAAATTGATAACCCATTGTTTAACAGTTTTTTTGTTTTTATCTTTATTAACACTCTCTTTTTTTTATGACAACCGCTACTATGACCTTCTTTCAGCACACACACAGACTCCTACTTTCTTTAAGCCTTGCTTTTGGCTTTGCATTAACCGTAACCAGCTGCACCACCACAGATCCTTTTGTAATTGACAGCCACAGCTATCACTCTCAAGGCCAAGAAGAGCGCATTAAATTTATCGTTATTCATTATACAGTCGGTAATAATGAGCGCTCTTTAAAGCAGCTAACCCAAGGTGACGTGAGTGTTCACTATTTAATTATGGATCATAATGATCACAAAATTTATCAGTTAGTTGCTGATGACAAGCGCGCATGGCATGCTGGTAAAGGAGCATTTGCCAATCGAAACACCTTAAATGACACTTCAATTGGTATTGAAATTGTCAATCCAGGTATAAAGCCAGAGTATCGTCAGCTACTACGTGATACTGATGCAGAGTATTATGCTTATGCGCATTATGAAGACTTTAAAGAGATTCAGATTGAGAAGGTTGCCTACTTGATTGCCAAACTTGCAAAACAATATGATATAGCACCGACTCATATCATAGGCCACTCAGATCTGGCCCCATCACGTAAGATAGATCCAGGTGCTAAGTTTCCATGGCAACGACTATATAAAGAGTATGGCATCGGTGCTTGGTATGATGAATTTGATAAACGCTATTTTATGAACAGCATTGACTTTGATCACATCTCTATTTTAGAGATAAAACAGGCTCTACGCGATTATGGCTATGATATCAATACTACTGATGAGTGGGATAAAGCAAGCCGTAACGTGGTTTATGCCTTTCAATTGCATTTCCGTCCACAACATCCTACTGGCGTTATGGACTTAGAAACCTATGCTATTTTAAAAGCACTTAATAAAAAGTATCACCAATAATCGAGTGAAGTGAAAATAAGCGAGCGAGCAAACAAATCGTTATGGCACCTTCACAGCCGCTTGATAGACAGGCATCACTTCAGGCAACAAGGCTTTAATCTTATTAATACGCTAGTGCGAGTTAGGATGCGTTGACATTAAGGTCACCACTGCCTTTTAGCCGCTCTACTTCTCAATATGGTATCGTTCTTTTTCGGATAAATGTGTGTATGTCATGGCAATTTACTTTGTGGTGAAAGAAAGTGCTAGATTTATCACATCTATCCACTCCCTTTCAATTGAAATTGCACTTTTGATGCAAACCTAAGATATTTAAATTTAAGCTAGTTACAGATAATGTTAAAATAGATACAGCCCTTGATATTGTTTATCAAGTTATTATCAAAAATTAATAAGTTATTATATAAAAATTAAATAATAGAGCGTGCTATTATTGTGCAAAATCTAGCATCGCCGTTTGAAACATCGGCATCAACAATCTATTACCAAACTCACTTAGATGATCATCATCAAAATATAAAGGTCGATTGTCAATCTCTGCCAAACAGCGATCTTCTGGGCATAGATAAAGCGCTGGATATAATATCTGAGCATTGTACTTAGGTGCTACCTGCTGATAGATATCGATCACTGGTGCTGTCTTTGTCTCATACTCTACCGTAGAAATAGATAAGTCTTTTTTTTCTCCTTTAAAAAGCGACTTGCTCAAAGCTCTTGGAATGTCAGTGTGCATTTCGGGTATCGGTGCAACAACATACACAGGATGCGTCTCGGAAACTGCCTCTAAGGTCTGCGCTATTTGCTCTTTAAACTGTGTCAACTTTTGCTCAACTTCTGTCACACTTGGCATTTGTGATGACGCTACTGCATGCGCATCTTGTAAATTATGATCACCACCATATACATAGGCTAATGCTCTACTAACCATAAAAACTGGCACATCAGGATAGTTTTGCTGTAAAAACTGAAGCCTAACCTCATTAAGTGGCTCACAGCCTGGAAAGCGGTCATACCCAACCAAAAAAGGACAAGCCGATTCTGTCATTGTCACGATACCTGACGAATCAAGATCAAATATATCTGCAAGTGCAGCTGCCGTAGCATCTGCATGGCTATCACCTATCATAATGGCTTGTATATTATCTGCATTTCCAATATAGCAGGGCTGTGCCCTATCCTGCTTGCATTTATAAGGGTTGATATTCCCCGCCTCTTTTGTTGCCACAACCACATCTTCAGGATAGTGCCAAATAAAGCCTTCGGTTTTGTATGTTGCACGACCAGCAACTGCAATCAATATCATTAAATATAAGGGCTTAAAAGTCAGTACCTTCTTAACACCTTGATATGAAGAGTGCCAGTTGCGCTTTTCTATCAGATAATAACTGACATAACCTAATATCACAGACAGTAATATCCCAATAAATATGCTGTATGTTGGAAAATCAAAATAATAAATTGCTACCACTAACGGCCAATGCCACAGGTAAATGGAGTATGACCAAGTGCCCAGCTTTTGAGCAATAACACTACGGCTAATGATGCCATCTTCTCGCTGTGCTTGGATAATTAAAAAAGTACCCAATACGGGAAATAATGCCAGATAACCGGGCCACGCATTGTCAGCAGAGATTAAAAAGTATGATCCCACAATGGCGGCTAAACCTAGCCACTGAGCATATTTTTTATGCGGTTTGGCAATATTGATAGGATATAAATAAGCGATACCACCCACCAACATCTCCCACGCTCTCGAGGGCAGTAAGTAATAAGCCTCGCTTGGCATTTGCTTCGATGCATAAATACAATAAACAAAACCAATGACAGCAAAAGCAACAATGATTCGCTTTAAAGACTCTAGGCTAAATAGCTTACGCAGCAGCACTAAGATTAACGGATAAATAATATAAAATTGCCATTCAACAGACAGTGACCAGCTGTGTAGTAGCCACTTTTGATGCGAGGCGGTGTCAAAGTAGCCCGCTTCATTGTTGTAGTTAAAGTTGGAGAAAAATCCCATGCTACTGGCAACATGGCGACCTAGCATCTTGTAATCTAACGGAATTAGGTAAAACCAACCAAATAAAAGCAAGCTAATGCACAATACGGCTAATGCTGGTACTATCCGATTGGCTCGTGCCATATAAAATTTAGACAGTAAAAAATTGTCACTCTTTATTCCACGAAAAATAATGCCTGTCATCAAAAACCCTGAGATGACAAAAAATACATCCACACCTGCAAAACCGCCTGGCATCCATGCAGCATGAAAGTGAAATAGCACAACCGCTATCACTGCAACAGCCCTTAGACCGTTAATATCTGTTCTAAACTTCATAGGCTAACTCAATATAGATACGATATGGTTTACCCAGTAGCACTCATCAAAAATGCTATGGGGTCAACAGGGCTCTAATGCACCGCTGCTTGATACAAATCCAGAATTGGTTGGCCTAAAACTTCGTTGACAACATATATAGAGCCTTGCTGACTTAAATGACCATAATCGACCTGTAATAAAGTGTCATCATAACCACGCACGCGACAAGCATAAACACCCTCTGCTACCGTACACAAATCTTGCACCAATGATAGATAATGATATTCTTCAGTGGGTTGTTTTTTCATCATTGCCTGCTCAGTAGCTATAACTTTCAAGTCCAAACCTTCATCAACAATCATCCGCTCATCTTTTTTCCAGTGTCTTGGTTTAGTCATCACTTTTGGTAAGGATGGCTCCCACTGAGGTACAGGTCCGACCACCACCACAGTAGCATCAGATATTTGTTGAATTTTATTACTAATGCTTATCCAGTCTTGAGTATCATGGTTTTTGGCCTGAGTCATTACCACTAAGGTTGGGTTCACCTCACCAATACTTGCAATCGCTAACTTATTTGAATAATCACAGGCTTGTTTTGCGATACTAGCAGAACCTTCCATAGCAGTTAAGGATGGACTACAACCTGCGGAAGTTTTTTGATAAAACGGTATATCTTGTGGCTGCAATAATTGGCGCAGTCCAAGCGATAGCGCTTCTGCATGTGAATCACCCCATAAAAATACGCCCCCATCGCCTTGTTTTGTCACACAGCTTGGGTCTGTCTCATAGGTGCCGCGGTTATCTAACGCATCATAAGTATCACACTTTAACCAATAAGCTTCGTCTAATTGCCGATGTTCATTGGCATAATGGTTTAAAAATTGTGCTTTTTCAGAAGTGGCCCCTGCCCGTATTTGGGTATCAAACCCATCAGTTTTATACACTACACGGCCAACAATAATCATCGCTAATGCCAGATATAAAGGCTTAATTTTAACAATCTCAATCAATCGACTATAATCGCGCCTAAACTTAAATCGCTCAATATACTTATAACTCAAATAGCCTAGTAGTACTGACAACAGCATCCCAGGGTAAGCATAGTAGCTCGGCCACGCAAAATAAAAGATAGCCACGACAATCGGCCAATGCCACAGATATATAGAATACGACCATGCACCCAGCTTTTGAAACACCGCATTGCCAGTAATAAAGCTACTATCGTTCTGTGCCTGAATAACCAGATACGTACCAAGCACAGGAAACAGAGCCAAATATCCTGGCCACGCATCCTCTGCAGAAATAAAAGCATAAGAGCCGACAATCATTAGCAAGCCCAATGCTTCTAAATAACGCTTTTTACCCTGTCCTAACTTTAACGGATACACATAAGCAATACCACCTACCATCATTTCCCATGCGCGAGGGAACAATAAAAAATAAGCAGCCTCTGGCGCATTAATTGAGGTCCAAATACCAACAACAAAGCTCAGCAGTGCACTGAAAATTAAAACAACCTTTAATTTTTCAAGCGAAAACAAGCGATGTAACGCCATTAGTACCAGTGGATATAGCAAATAAAACTGCCACTCAACAGACAACGACCAAGTATGTAGCAGCCATTTTTCATGAGAGTCAGCAGCAAAATAACCTGACTCATTGAGATAAATAAAGTTAGAAATAAAAGCAACACTGCTTAAAGCATGCTTACCAAGTGCCTTGTAATCTAGTGGCATCAAATAAAACCAACCAAATAACATCATCACAAAACACAAAGCAGCCAAGGCTGGAATAATACGATTGGTACGTGCCAAGTAAAACTGTGCTAATGAAAAATTATTATTTTCAAAACCACGAAAAATAATGCCTGTCATCAAAAACCCTGAGATGACAAAAAATACATCCACACCTGCAAAACCGCCTGGCATCCATGCAGCATGAAAGTGAAATAGCACAACCGCTATCACTGCAACAGCTCTTAGGCCGTTAATATCTGTTCTAAACTTCATATGGTCGATTCTATATTCTGTAATAAGAGCAAAGGTTTCATATTATACCCATAGTTACTATATAGTTACTATGAATATACCCTTATTATCCACACTTCACGTTTTGTGCTTTGCCCTTAGCCAAGCACATAATGCTAGAATAAGCGGCATGACAGTTTATTCTTAATCAAATAAGCTAGGAGCCCCTCATGAGTCCTTCACAACCAGACTACTCACAACCTAAAGAGCTAGAAGCCTACTTTAAACGTAAAGCCGAGCAAGAAAAGCTGGCGCAACAACAAGCTAAGCGAGAAGCTGAAGATCTGTCTGCTTATGAAGCTTGTGTATTAAAAGAAAGCGCACGAGTGAAAGAGCTGATTGCCAAGGCGCAAGCGAAGAGTAAAGGCAGTAATTCAGAGAAATAATTGGCTTCGCTTTTATTACAAAAAGCTTAATCATAAATGACTTTGGAATACACACATGATGAAACATATAAAGCCACTACTGCTGCTTATCTCAACAATACTTTCATCAGTGCCTAGTCACTCAATGATAGACATAGTTAATCCCGATAACAATTTACAAAGTATGGGGCTAATATCACCACTCCTTACTAATCTTTGTGATTTTAATTATCAGCAAGCTTTGCACTATCAACCTATTCAAGCTTCGCACTATCAACCTATTAAGGCAGAAAAACCTGTTATCAATGATCAGGAAGAATTACATAGGCTAAAGATGCTCAGTAAATTTGCTGACGAACGTATCATGTTCAAAAACGTTCAAAGCTTTCCAACCTATTCTGAGTTGGATGCCTTAGATGACTCTAATAAACATGACACTGTTCAAACTTTAGCTCAAGAAGACGCTATAAGTATACTATATGAGCTTTATATCCATAACTTAACAGGAAAATATATACCTAGAGATGAGTATAAGTCCATTATGTATTTAAGAAAGCTCAACGAGTTTCACCAACATTATTATCCTGATAGATTTGAAGAATACATATATGCTTTACTTATGGCACCATTTGGATACCCTGAAAGCATCACCAAGTCATCACCTAATATAGCTTCTGACGAATATGGCTTGATTTTGGAAGCACTTCTTCTACACGCTGGCTCAGAAAGCGTTAAGTCCAGTCTATTAACACGAGACTTAATACAATCAGACCCATCATGCTCTGACAGCTTATTAAAAATAATCGAAGAATTAGGTGATAACAGCAATCCTACTGCTATACATAATCTTATTAATTATTATAGAGAACTAAACGATGTGTCTAATCAATTAGAATACTGGGAAAAAAAGGCTAAGATTTACCCCTATGAGCCTATGATATGGAATTAAAATAGGTTGTTAATATTTAAAAAAGGTGAGCCATTTCTGGCTCACCTTTTATCTTCAACCTAATTTTATAAGCGTTCGTTAGATGAGGTTATTGAGTCTTCGTTTTCTGATAATTCAGTAATGGTTTCATAACCTTCCTGATTTCCAAAGTATAGTCTGTTGTGCTTTTTATCTCTAAAAAAATGTAGCTTAGCGCCATGATGGTCAGTCATAACCAGATTATCTAATAAGTCTTTCCATAGCGCTCTTTTTTTAGATTCATTACCATCTTCTCTTAACGTTGGTTCTAAGATAGCCTTAATCTCTTTAAGCTGATCATCAGTAACCAGTGTTTGGATATCTTCACGCTCTAAGAAATGCCGACAAATCCGCTCGATATCCTCAAGCGTCTCTTCTCCTTCGACCAATTCAATAATAATCATAGTTGCCCTTAGTTACCATACGGTTAATCAAAATTTATGTCATTAAGATACAAGTTTTGATGGTAAGTTAAAAGTAGAGTTCTTTGTCGATTTTGTAATATGGGTATGAATAATCCATGTAATATAGCTCATAGCAATGAAAGGTTGGCTTAACTTGTGATATTTAGAATTAAAAATAAGCCATAAAAAAGGTGAGCCACTCAATGACTCACCTTTTATAATCCACCCCAGCCCTCCTTTGTAAAAGGAGGGAGTAGAATCTATTCAGAGGCTTAAACTAGCGTAACCAAGCTCTCGCGTTGCGGAACATACGCATCCACGCACCGTCATCTGCCCACTCGTCTGGCTTCCAGCTGTGGTTGACCGCACGTAGCGTACGCTCAGGGTGTGGCATCATTAATGTCACACGACCGTCAGTGCTACAAATACCTGTCACACCACCAAGTGAACCGTTCGGGTTCAGTGGATAAGTTTCGGTTGGGTTACCTTGACTATCAACATAACGCATCGCAACTTGACCATGATTTGCCATGCCATCAATATCCGTCTGATTTAAGGTGGCAAAACCTTCACCATGCGCCACAGCGATAGGTAAAATGCTGTCTTGCATACCTTTTAACAAGACTGACTTGGTACGCTCAATCTTGACATTCACAGTACGAGCCTCAAAGCGGGCTGACTTATTATAGGTAAAGCGTGGGAAGTTTTCCGCACCTGGAATTAAGTCTTTTAGCTGCGCCATCATCTGACAACCGTTACACACGCCCAAGCTGAAGGTATCAGGGCGAGTAAAGAAACGCACAAACTGCATGCGTAGCTCATCATGGAATAAGATTGAGTTTGCCCAGCCAGAGCCAGCACCCAATACGTCACCATAACTAAAGCCACCACAAGCGACCAGACCGTTGAAGTCGCGTAAGTCAATGCGACCTGCCAGCAAGTCACTCATGTGAACATCTACCGCATCAAAGCCTGCACGGACAAAGCCTGCTGCCATTTCTAACTGACCGTTCACCCCTTGCTCGCGTAAGATAGCGACTTTTGGCTTGCTTGGACGGCTGTTTAAATATGGCACTTCCACTTTTTGATTTAAATCAAAGTTGGCTTGAGCAATCAAGCCATAATGAGTGGGGTCTGCAATCAAGTCAAACTCTTGCTGTACACAGGCTGGGTTATCACGGCGCTTAGCGATATGATAGCTTACTAGCGACCAAGTTTGTTGTAAGTCACTGCGGCTAAATACAAGGGCATTATCAGCTTGATGCTGCGGCGTTATAATAGTTAGCTGGTCTTGATTAGCACCACCAATTGGGGTTGCAAAAGTTTGACCAATTAAGCTTAACATCGCTGACACCTGGTATTCTTCAGCCAATGCTGTTACAGCCTCAATATGCTCAGGCAATACCTGAATCACTGCACCCAACTCTTCAGCAAATAAATGACCTAGAAAATTATCATCATTTAAATTTAGATTGATCGCCAAACGGTTGGTGAACTGCATTTCAGCGACCGTTGCCAATAAACCACCATCACCAATATCGTGATAAGCACTGATGACACCCTGTTTATTCGCAGCTTGGATAAAGTTAAAGAAACTCACTAAATCTTGTGGATCTTCTAGATCTGGGCATTCATTACCAAGTTGGCTTTGAGTTTGCGCTAAGATTGAACCACCAAGGCGCAACTTACCACGTGATAAGTCTAAGCGATATAAGCCTGCGTCTGCATTTTTTAGCTCAGGAGTTAGCGTTTTATTCACATCTTGTACTGGTGCAAATGCAGAGATGACTAAGCTCATTGGGCTAACGACTGATTTTTCCTCACCCTCATCTTGCCAGTTGGCACGCATTGATAGTGAGTCTTTACCTACTGGAATGGCAATGCCTAACGCTGGGCACAGCTCTTTACCTACCGCATAGACGGCATCATAAAGTGCGGCATCTTCACTGTCATCACCACAAGCCGCCATCCAGTTGGCAGATAAGGTAATATCTGAAATTTTGTCAATACGGGCACCAGCAATATTGGTAATGGCTTCTGCTACCGCCAAACGTGCTGAAGCCGCTGGACTAATTAACGCCACTGGTGGACGCTCACCCATACTCATTGCTTCACCAGTATTAGACAGCAAGCCTGAGCTGGTTACTGCACAGTCTGCCACTGGTACTTGGTAACGACCTACATACTGATCCTGAGTCACCATACCAGTAATCGAACGGTCACCAATGCTAATTAAGAATGACTTGCTAGCAACGGTTGGATGACGTAGTACATCATGTACCGCCTCATTGATTGCAACATCATCAAGCTGTAAAGAGGCAAGCGCTGTGTCTTTACGCTCAAACTCACGCTTCATCTGCGGCGTACCACCAAGCAACACTTGCATTGGCATATCAACTGGCTGATCCTCTAATAACGCATCATCAACTTGCAATTGACGAATCTTAGTGGCTGTTCCTAAGATGGCATACGGGCAGCGCTCACGCTTACAAATGGCATCGAATAACTCTTGGCTCTCAGGACGAATCGCAAGTACATAACGCTCTTGCGCTTCATTCGACCAGATAGCCATCGGTGACATGCCCGCCTCTAGTGACGGAATACGGCGTAGGTTCAAATGTGCGCCCATCTCGTGGTCATCGACCAGCTCTGGCATCGCATTTGATAAGCCGCCAGCACCAACATCATGGATTGAGACAATTGGGTTACCATCTTTGCCAGCATTGCTCGCTTCAATATCATCACCGGCCAGTGCCCAGCAGCGGTCGATAACTTCCTGACAGCGGCGCTCCATTTCTGCGTTATCACGCTGAACTGATGCAAAGTCCAAGCCTTCATCAAGCTCACCACTGTCCACTGAAGATGCGGCACCGCCACCCAGACCGATTTGCATCGCAGGGCCACCAAGTACGATTAGTAAATCGCCTTCTTGGATGACATTTTTTTCAACTAAGTTACGTTTGATGTTCCCGTAACCACCTGCCACCATCATTGGCTTATGATAACCACGCATTTCGCTACCGTCTTTGGCAGCGCTGGTGTCTAGCTGGAATGAGCGGAAATAACCACACAAGTTTGGACGACCAAACTCATTGGAGAAGTTGGCTGAACCTAATGGCGCTTCGGTCATAATCTCTAAGCTTGACGCCATACGGTCTGGCTTGCCATAGTCTTTGCTATTGACCTGACCTGACAGCTCCCACTTTTCTGGTAAATCTGGCAGATGTAGGTGTGAAACGTTAAAGCCCGTTAATCCAGCTTTTGGCTTACCACCACGACCGGTCGCACCTTCATCACGAATTTCACCGCCAGCACCCGTTGACGCACCCGCATACGGAGCGATTGCAGTTGGGTGGTTGTGGGTTTCGACCTTCATTAAGATATCAATATTTTCTTCATGGAAGCCATATTGATGCATCTCTGTCGATAGTAACTCATCACTTAACTGTGTCTGTGGCAACGGATAAAAACGCTGTTCTTTAAAGCCTTCCATCACAGCAGCATTGTCTTTATAGGCTGACAAAATACCTTCTGGACTGACTTTGTGGGTATTTTTAATCATCTGGAACAGCGAGTTTGGCTGCACCTCACCATCAATCGTCCACTCTGAGTTAAAGATTTTGTGACGGCAATGCTCTGAGTTGGCTTGCGCAAACATCATCAACTCAACATCGGTTGGATTGCGTTTTAACTCATCAACATAAGCGTTCATTAGATAGTCAATATCTTCTGATGATAACGCAAAACCAAATTGACGGTTGGCTTTCTCTAATGCTTCACGACCTTCACCGATAATATCAATATGTTTGAGACGCTCAGGCGTGTGGTCATCAAATAACTGCGCCAGCTTGTTAAGATCATAAACCAAGCTTTGAGTCATGCGATCGTGCAAAATCCGCTCAGCTACAGCTGGCAATTTTTCAGGTAAATTGTCGCCTGTTAAAGTAAATACAATAACCCGCTCAATACGCTCAATATCCAACTCACAGTTGTTAAAGATATCCGTTGCTTTACTAGACCAAGGAGAAATCGTTCCAAAACGAGGACTAACCACAACTTGGCACTGATCCGCTTCTGGCGTGATTAAGTCAACATCTTTACCTTGATTAAGCAAATCTAACGCTTTACTGCGCTCGGCTTGATTAAGCTCACGTGACAGGACGTACACTTGTTGGGTGTTGATGCCTGTTACATTCAATGCCGCTTGGCTATTTAACTGTTCAATCAGTTGATTGGTTTTAAATTCGGTTAAAAAACGGTGTCCAGCAAGGATCATCATAAGGCAATTTCCGCAGTATCTAAATGGGTAATAAGTGGGATAAAGTAATTAGGGAGTTTTAGGGTCTATTATAACAAGATATTAAGATAAACGTGGCACATTATAGTTGTAGTCAGATAAATGAGTTACAAGGCAACCGAGTGCAATTACTACTGAAGTAGGCTAAACGAGGTTAACGCTGTAACTCTTTTATATGGCTGTGACTATATCGTGTGAGAAAGTATCCGCTAATGCAAGTAACTCTGTATTCTGTGCATAAAACAACAAAACGCCCTAAAGCAAATTAGAGCGTGAGATTGGTTTGATTGATTTTGATTATTTTGATTAAAATGAGTGCTATCAAATTGGCTTGGATTGTTTGGCTTAGACTGTTTAGTTTAGTCTATTTGTTAACGCTAATTTTGTTTTAAATAAGGCCAAGCAGCACGCATATAAATCATCATCGACCATAAGGTTAGTACCACAGCCGCTACCATCAACACATAGCCGATGGTTTCTAATGACTCAATGTTTAATAATAACACTGTGATAGATATCATCTGAAACGTGGTTTTTAATTTGCCCACATAAGACACCGCCACACTGGTACGTGCGCCAAGCTCCGCCATCCATTCACGCAATGCGGATACCGCAATTTCACGTGAGATAATCACAATAGCAGCAATCGCCATAATGATATTCGGATGCCACTGCACCAAGACAATCAAAGCTACTGCTACCATGAGCTTATCAGCGACAGGGTCTAAAAAGCGACCAAATGCAGAGACAATATTCATTTTACGAGCCAAGTAGCCATCAAGCCAATCAGTAATAGCCGCCAATACAAACAATAAGGTCAAAATCAAATGACGTAACATACTGTCACTAAAAGCGGCCATGTTCATACCAATATTGGCAATAGCATTATCAGAAATCATAGGCACGCCTATACCTAAAGCAGGCGGCCAATAAGCAATTGCCACAAACAAGGGGATCATTGCAATACGGGCAATGGTCAGATTGTTTGGCAAGTTAAAGATGCTTGCTTCTTGATTTGACTTTTGATTTGGCTGTGGAGATAGTTGAGTCATAATAAGTTTCAAACAGCATTTAAGTGATGGCTAGCTTAGCATTAATCACATTAATTAGTAAGCCTCTAGCCAAACAAGGCTAAATATGAGCAAAATATGCATCAAAGCGTAGCACATCATTTTGCCATTGCTCATCTGCTTTTATATTGGCAAAAAGTGGCGCTGCTACTGGCCGCTTAACCACTACCCTCCCTGCTTTTGTTAAACCATCGATAGCCCCAACACTAGCTAATGCTAGCTGAAGCAAAGTTTGCTCTTCTTCGCTATTAGGTGGTAAGGCAATCTTATGCAGCGCCTGCATATGCTTACCTACTTTTGCGCCTTTACTATTACCTTCTTTATTTTTTTTATTTTTTTTATGGTTGCTACTACTTGTATTAGCATGATCCACTTTATCTTTTCTAGCATGAGTATAACTATTATCTGGAAACATAGGATCTAAATACACCACATCAAACACAGTTGATAACGATGTTGGCGTTGAAAGTGAAGTAGCTATTGAAGCTTGTGACAGCTGTTGCATATAATCTACCGCATCAGCACAATATATTTCAAGCCGTTGCATCAGCTTTTTCCAGTTAGGTTCTATTGCCATCGACTGTTGTTCATACAGTAATAATAATGCCATAATGGGATTGCGCTCAAGCATTACCACCTGCGCTCCAGTACTAGCTAAGATTAAACTGTCATGACCAAAGCCAGCAGTGGCATCCAATACTCGCTGACCTTCATTGAGCTTACACGCTTGCAATAACAACTCAGACTTGCGTCCAGCACTGACCACACGTCGCTGTAAGCTATGCCAAGCAGGTGCAACGCTCATCTGCCCAGTTAATAATGACAGCTGTCCTTTGGCATCAAACATAAGCATAGGCTGCTTATACTCAGCACAAAGCTGTTTACGTAATTTTTGATTGATTTTTTGCTCAACGGCAACTGGCGTTAAGGTAAGCGGTATGTTTGCCTTAGCTATCAGTGCTAAAAGGCTATCGACTCTTTGTTTTGATAGCGTTATTGGATAAATTAAAGGGACATTCGCATGCCTGTTTGTAGTTGTATTCGTCATCTGACAAGTGCTACCTTTTTGTGACAAACTAACCCTCAATGTTATAGCCAAATAGCCAAGACACCATTAATACCAGCACACCTGTCACAATGCGTAACCAAGCAAAAATCGTAAAATCACGGCGACTGACCCAATCCACCAACCAGCGGAT
Source organism: Psychrobacter lutiphocae DSM 21542 (assembly GCF_000382145.1). GTDB lineage: Bacteria > Pseudomonadota > Gammaproteobacteria > Pseudomonadales > Moraxellaceae > Psychrobacter > Psychrobacter lutiphocae. The sequence continues at coordinate 160,239 of NZ_KB907622.1, read as the reverse complement.
ACACAGTAGCGCAATCACAAAAGACACCACGATACCTACTGCTAATACCAACCAATCTTGGCCACTGCTCAAAACATCTTTATGCTTTAATAGATCTAATAGACCAGCACCAACAATAACAGGTATCCCTAAAAAGAAAGAAAATTCAGCCGCTGCCTTACGAGAGACACCCAGCCAAAGTGCACCAATAATGGTTGAGCCTGAACGTGAAGTACCTGGAATCAGTGCTAAGCATTGAAACAGACCAATCATTAATGCTGTTTTTAAAGTGACGTCTTCAGCCTCTTTAGCAATAAGGTCAATCTGCTTGCGTTCAACATAAAATATCAGTAATCCCCCAATGATAAGCATCATGGCAACCGTATAGGGATTGAACAAATATTGCTTGATTTGATCTGCCATCGTGAAGCCAACAATCATAACTGGAATGGTGGCTACAATTAGACTCAATCCTAATTGACGTGGGTTGGTCAGTGTATTTGCACCTTCAGACTTACCAGTAATTAGTCCCATTAAAGCATGCCATAGCCGTCCCCAATACTCATAAATGACAGCCAAGATAGCACCAAGCTGAATCACAACAATAAACAAGTCTGCTTTATCTTTCGTCCAAAACCCCATAATATCAGCAGAAAGAATTAAGTAGCCAGTACTGGATATGGGTAAAAATTCAGTAATACCCTCAACGATACCCATGATAATGGCTTGCAAGATGAGTAATAAATCCAAAATAAATGCTCACTATAAAGGTTTGATAACTAAGATAAGAAGTTTATATGATAAAAATCAAGCTTTTCCCTGCTGTTTCAAGGTTTTCCAGGCGTCATTACGCAAGTATACTGGCAAAGCCTGCTCTGCTGGAACACCGCCAAAACGGTGATAATGAGCAATACCAAGCTTTGCCAAGCTTAACGCATCTGGATAGACATCTGGATATAGACGTTGTCCATCATGAGCAGTCAGCAACGATGCGCCATTGCCCGCGATTGCTAAGTGTTTGGCGGTTGTCTGCTGATAATCCATTAATTGTTCTGGTGTTTCATCAACTAGGCTCATGACCGCCTGCGCCTTTATTCCTTCTGCTATATTGATATCATTTTTCTCGCAGTATTGCAGTTGATACTCTGCAAAATAAACTTGATTCATACGTGCATCTAACGCTGTATACACTCGCTCAACGCCGTATTGGTCATGCGCAGCTTGTGCAATAGCCGCCAAACTCGACACACCAACACAAGGTAAATCATGAGCCACAGCTAATGCCTGTACCACCGCAGTATTGATACGAATACCACTAAAAGGACCTGGACCACGATTAAAAATTAACGCAGTTAAATCAGCAAGCTTAATGCGTGCTTGCTGTAAAGCCGCATCAATCATTGGCAGTATTTGCTGAGTTTGCTCACGTTTCCCAGTTTGAGTATGGCAACTTAAAGTCTGCAATTGCTCATTGACGATTGCCACTGAGCACTGATCAAAAACGGTATCTACTGCCAAAAACATGATGGCCTCTTTGCTATGATTATTTTTAATATAAAACTATTAATACGGAAGCTAAACGCTGGCTATTTAGGCAATACTGCTGAAATCTGACTTAAAATATCACTAATTTCACTATTGGCTTGTTGTTCTTGATCCAGACCTCCAGTTGGCGTCAATTGATTGACAATTTCGGGCAGTAGCTCAGCCAAACCTTGACGTACTTCAGTTTCATCTGCTCCAGTATGTTGACACACATGCTCAATCTCTTTGTCGTCAAACAGCTTGTTGATTTGATTGGGGTCAAGATTTTGATTTTCGGTGTCTGTGCTCAACCAAGACTGAGCTTGGTCTGCAAAGCCCATTTGCTGTATTTTTGACAAAGCGCCAGACAAACCACCATTACGCTGAATCCAATTAAGCACAATGGGCAGTAGGCTAGCTACCAACATCGCTTTTCCACCGCCTCCAGAACGTGCCGTATTGGTATTCCCTAATACACTGCCTAAGATATCACCAAGACCACCAGTACTGCTAGCTTTTCCGCCCAGTTGACTATTTATAATACTACCTAGCACATCATCCATATCAAAGCCACCGCTTTGAGTATTTTGCTGACTTTGAGTAGTGTTATTTGCACCACCAAGCACGCTACCTAGAATGTCACCTAGGCCACCTGTGGCACGAGGTTCAATGCGCTGGTTTACCGGATTACGCTTACTGTCTTCTGGATCTAGTGCTTGACGGGCAACTTGGGTAATTAAATTTCCTAATAAGCTCATGACTTCTCCATTTTTTATTAACTTTCACTAAGGGCTGCTAAACATTCATCTTCGTAGGAAAATTTGGCCTGTTTTTTACACGAAAATTATTTTTTAAACCCAGACTACTTTTAAACCTGACTGCTTTTAAACCTAACTGCTTGTAAACCTGACTGCTTGTAAACCTGACTGCTTGTAAACCTGACTGCTATTGAGCGCATATACTGAATATTCAACAAACCCTAATCAACTTTAACCTATCAACACAAACTCAACTCAACGGCTAAGCACTTTTAGACATCGCCAAACGTCAGCTGATACTTGATCTTGCCAGATAACAACCATTTTTTTACGTGCGCTAGGATATTGAGTTTGAAATGTCAGCAACACGCAATAGCGCATACTTTGAATTGCCAGCATTTGCGCTTGCCATAAGATAGGCTTATCATATCCAGGATACAAAAGTTGCCACTCACCACGACTGGCATTGACATCAACCAAAGTCATATGCAGTGGTTGATTACGCATTCGCATCACTACCAGTATATAAAGCATCACACTGATTAGACTAACAGAAACCATCCAAATCCAGCTGACATCAAGGGTAAATAAGACACCTAAGCTCAATAACAAAAGCATCATTCCATATATATGTTGGAAAATACTAAAGCGCTTGATATCGGTGGCCAATTTCCTACTCATCGCCTAATCTTCCTGATTTTTCCAGTTTTCTGCTCTATCATCGTAGTTATATATATGCCTGTATGTTCTATCCTGTCTTGAGCAGATAAAGTGCTAGATTTTCCTTATTAATAATACGCACTAGCGTATGGATAACAGGCATTCACCACTAGTCATACTGTAAACTCTTTAATTTCACAATTAATTCTGCAACTTTAGTATCTTCTGGGGTATCTTGATTCATAAAGAAGTTTAATAAATCAGGATCTTCATAGGTCAACAACTTAGCGAAAGTGGCCTGCTCATCAGTATCAGCAGTCAAATAGTGTTGCTTAACGTAAGGGTCTATATAAAAATCTAACTCTTTTAACCCTCTGCGTGCTTGATAGATGACTCTTCTTTGCTCATTGGTTGGTTCAGGTTGAGTGCTCACACAACTTCTCCTATAACAAGATTTCTTCACTCGCAACTTTGTTAAACTTATTTCGTTTAAAGCTACATTCGTTAAGCTCAATATGTTGCTGATATGTCTTTAAATTTGCAACCTAACACAGTCTTTAGTGACTTCTAGTATTTAGTGACTTCTAGTATTTAGTAACTGATGGTCTTTAGTGACTGGCAGTATTTAACTGCTGCCACAGTGCCAGCCCTTGCATGGTCAATCCCACATTATGAGTACGCACAATACTTACCCCTTGCTGGTACGCTAATAAAGCCGCTGCCATACCGACCCCATCTCTATCGATGACTTGGTGTTCAGCAAAGGCTGGCAACTTAGTATTGGTCAGCACCTCACCCAAAAAACGCTTGCGTGAAACACCAAATAAAATAGGTAGCTGCAACTTATGTAACTGAGTAAGTTGATTTAAGAGTAGTATATGATGATCATAATTTTTGGCAAATCCAAAGCCTGGATCTATCACAATATTACTACGCTTTATCCCTGCTTGCTCAGCTTGATCAATAGCTACCGTTAGCTCTGAGATAACCTCAACCAATACATCTTGGTATTGTGCCTGCATATTCATGGTAGTTGGTTCGCCGCGCATATGCATCAAGATTACTGGGATATCAAGCTTGGCCGCCATCTGCTGTGCACCCTGACGCCTTAGTGCGCGGACATCATTCCAAATATCAGCACCTGCCTGCACTGCCTGCTCGATAACTATTGGTGAGCTGGTATCAATTGAGATCCAAAGCTGCTCACCAAACCGCTGCCGAATAGCCTCTACCACTGGCACCACGCGCGCGCACTCATCTTCGCTACTCACTGCACTGGCGTTTGGTCTAGTAGACTCACCACCAATATCTATGATGGTCGCTCCCTCATTGAGCATTTGCTCACAACGGGCTAGCGCTGCTTGTACTGTATTATACTGGCCACCATCAGAAAAAGAGTCAGGGGTAACATTTAAGATACCCATAATATGGGGCTTAGACAAGTCTAACTGCTTTTGAGTACCACTCAAAGTTGTTGTCGTGAGTTGATGTTGAGGTAGATTGTGTAATTGCATGACTGTATCTTAGGATAGCTTATCTTGTAATGAGTAAAACCAATACCCCATTCTTCACTTATTACAACCCAATGTAGGCTGGTACTTTTAGCCCAGCGACACGTATTTTTAACCAAATATGCTGGGCTAAAGCCACAGCCTACACAAAGAGTTGAGAGCGAGGTACCAATATAAAATTTAAAACAATAAATATCGAGTATTCTAACAGATATCGACTAATAAGACGGTGTTATTCTACCCTAAGGTTGTATGCTCATCGTAAAAAAGCCCTTTCAACCATACTGAAAGGGCTTGATAACTGAAAGGGATTGATAATAACTAGGATTCGATCAAATTAACGAGACCATACTACATCGCTGGTAATGGCGGTGGTGTTGGTCCAGATGATGTGCCTGTTTCTACCTCATCTTTTGGTGGAGTCACATCTTTTTCATCTTGATAGACACGTGGCTCACGTGGCTCATTTCCTGCTAAGATATCTTGCAATTGATCTCTATCAATAGTCTCCCACTTCATCAGCGCATCGACCATGGCATGCATTTTATCTTTGTTAGCTTCAATAATTTCACGTGCAATATCATACTGCTCTTCTAAGATGCGACGAATCTCATCATCCACTTTTTGCTGCGTTGCTTCAGAGATGGTACGTGCTGCTGCACCAAAGTAGCCTTGAGCTTCTTCGTCTTCATAGACCATCACCCCAAGCGCATCAGACATACCATATTTAGTGACCATCGCACGTGCCATTTTCGTGGCACGCTCAAAGTCGTTTGAAGCACCTGTTGTTTTTTGATTCACAAACACTTCTTCTGCGATACGACCACCAAATAAGATGGCAATATCGTTCAGCATTTTTGCTTTATCCAAGCTAGTTTGGTCAAATTCAGGTAACTGCCAAGTAACCCCTAGCGCCCAGCCACGTGGCATAATGGTTACTTTATGCACAGGATCTGTGCCTGGTAACATTTCGGCAACCAACGCATGTCCTGCTTCGTGATAAGCAGTTGCACGGCGCTCTTCTTCACGCAATACCATAGACTTACGCTCAGGACCCATAAATAGCTTGTCTTTGGCATCCTCAAAGTCATTCATATCGACACTGGTCTTATTACGGCGGGCCGCAAACAAAGCTGCTTCGTTAACTAGGTTAGCCAGCTGTGCACCACTAAAGCCAGGGGTCCCACGTGCAAGCGCATTTACGTCAACACCAACAGTTGAAGGTAGCTTACGTAAGTGAACTTTTAAGATCTCTTCACGGCCTTTGATATCAGGTAAGCCAACATGTACTTGACGGTCAAAACGACCTGGACGCAATAAGGCTTTATCAAGCACATCAGCACGGTTGGTCGCTGCAATCACGATAATACCGTCATTACCCTCAAAACCGTCCATTTCAACAAGCAACTGGTTCAACGTCTGCTCACGCTCATCATTACCGCCACCCATACCGGTACCACGACTACGACCAACGGCATCGATTTCGTCAATAAAGATAATACAAGGCGCATTTTTCTTGGCTTGCTCGAACATATCGCGCACACGTGAGGCACCCACACCAACAAACATCTCAACAAAATCAGAACCAGAAATTGAAAAGAAGGGTACTTTGGCTTCACCAGCAATGGCCTTAGCAAGTAAGGTCTTACCTGTGCCAGGTGGACCTACCATCAAGATGCCGCGTGGTATGGTTGCACCTAAGCGAGTAAACTTATCTGGATCTTTCAGAAAGTCAACAACCTCAACAACTTCTTCTTTGGCTTCTTCGGCACCAGCCACATCTTTAAAACTAACTTTAATCTGATCTTCGCCGAGCATTTTGGCTTTAGATTTACCAAAGCTCATCGGGCCACCTGCTTTACCACCTGCACCACCTTGCATATTGCGCATGAAGAATAAGAAGATACCGATGATCAATAGCACAGGAAAGCTTGCAATTAACAACTGCATCATGATGCTTTGGCGCTCAGGCGCAGCTGCCTGTACTTCGACATTATGCGCTCGCAATGTTGGCATAAGCTCATCATCAGCCACCGCAGGAAGAACGGTCTCAAATTCTGAGCCGTTAACTTTTTCGCCAGTGATTTGCTCACCGTCAATCTTGATGCTTTTTACCTGATTTTCTGTGACTTGAGTTACAAACTCAGAGTAATTGAGCGTATCAGGCTCATTACCACTATCAAAGTTGCTAAATATCAGCACTAATATACCGATAACAACTAGCCACAATAAGGTATTTTTTACCATGTCGCTCACAAGCTATACCATCCCTTACTTGTTGATGTATTCAAAAAAGTTGACCTGTTCAAAAGGTTTAAAACTTAATATATTCAAAAAAGTTCTGTTTCAAAAAATAAATGTGTTCAAAAATGTGTCATTAAATTTGTGGTTTATTTACTGCGCACTCGTCCTCAAATATGATTACAATGACAGTTTATGAACTGTTTTTTAGTTAGCAAATTATAACATGAGGTACAAAAACAAAAACCGCTCGTCACTTTTCGTCACCTAGTTAATACACCTGGTTAGCTTTCTGTCATTTAAGGTCAGTAATAACCCTTTCATTCTATCCATTTTTTGATGTTACGGGTATTAACCAGCATTTATTACTAGTATTTCTTAAAAGCTATCTAATAGATATCAATTAATCTAATAATTATCAATTAACTAAATCAATTAATGACGATCGCTTTTTATGCCTTTATGCCTTTTTATATCTATAACTATCTTTATTAGGTCACCTAGGATATTTATCAAGCATAAAAATGACTATTATGCCCTAAATATGTCAAACAGTATGTTAAAACAACATAAATACCAATAAATCTTATTTGGTAGCGACCCAAAATACTTCTTTTGAGCGTGGTCGTGAAGCACTTGGCTTAATGGTTCGAACTTTGGAGAACTGTGATTGCATATCTTTACGCAACTCTTGCTCACCTTTACCTTGGAATACTTTCATGACTAGACTGCCATCTTTTGGTAAAACTTTTAGAGCAAAATCGACTGCCAATTCGCACAAATACATCATACGTGGCTGATCAATAACTGCATGACCTGAAGTATTGGGTGCCATATCAGATAGCACCACATCCACCTGCCTATCTCCTACCTCATTCATTAATTGATCAAAAACTTCTTGCTCGCGAAAGTCGCCTTGGATAAAGGTCACGTTTTCCAAGGCATCCATTGGCAGAATGTCTGAGGCAATCAAAATCCCATCATCCCCAACCAATCTACCTGCTACCTGAGACCAGCTACCTGGAGCACTGCCTAGATCTACAACAGTCATACCCTTTTTTATTAGACCCATTTTTTCATTAATTTCAAGCAGCTTATATGCAGCCCGTGCACGATAGCCTTCTTTTTGCGCCAATTGCACATAGTGATCATCAAGATGCTCTTTCATCCAAGCCTTGCTACTTTTTGATAAGTTTTTTTTAGTAATACGGGTTGCCACTAAGTTCCTCTCTACCTTTGTTTCTATAATTCAGTTTCTATAATTCAGTTTCTATAATTCGCTGCAAAATATATGGTTAAAATCAGTGATTATCAATTCTAGCATTAATTTGGAGACAACAAGACAAATAGTATGCAACAGACTTAAACTTTCTTTATAATGGTCGGCTTGAGTCAGCCTTCGTCGCTTGCTCAAGGTTGAATTTTCACGGCTGGTATAGTTAGGCCTAATAATTAATACTGAAATCAATAAATCGAGACATTATGAGTGCAACAAATAACAAACGTTCAACGTTAGATAATACCGAATTACGCCGCTTAAAAGGCATAGGTCACGAGTTAAAGCCTGTGGTCACCGTAGGAAGTAAAGGCTTGAGTGAATCTGTACTTGAAGAGCTTGAGCGTGCCTTAAACGATCATGAATTGATCAAAATCAAAACACCGCCAGGCAGCAAAGAAGATCGTGATGCTTTTTGTGCTGAGTTATCACAAAAAACTGGGGCGCAGCTGATTCACAGTATAGGTCGTATGGCACTATTATTACGCCGTAATCCAAACGCCAACCCTAAATTATCTAATTTAAGCCGTTTTAGCGAATAATGTTCTAACTTTGCTTGTTTAAAATCAAATAACACCAAATCTAAAAATTAAGATATCGAGGAAAACGAGTGCTAAGGCCACAAGTAGCAGGTTTAGCGAGTTTGATAAAAACAGGTTATTTTTAGAAAAGGTATATAACATCTAAAAAAACAGGTCACTTATTTAGGCGACCTGTTTTTATTTGCCAATAAAAAGCAATAAGCTTTAGCACTTATCTAACTGCTTTTACTCTTAATGATAGCTCGGAACCTCACAAAGTCTTAAACAAAAAACCCAGCGGTGTGCTGAGTTCTTGTTTGCTTCGCTTTTATTGACTCTACTTTATCTTATTGACTTTACTTTAGTAGATAGTCGATAAAAATTACTCCATTGCTAGGTAAATACCTTGATTTGAGGCATCGTTTAAGTAGCGTGCATCACGCCATGTGGTATAAGAATACTCACGACTGTAAGGATTCTTTTTCGCCTGACGGAAATCTGATACCCACTGAGAACCATCATAAATCTGAATATGGCCATGTGGGTGTCTAGATGAACGATTGTAAACAACCACATCACCAACCTGTGGTGGTGCATCATTGCTGATTTTTACAAAACCAGCTTGCGCTAAAGTACCACGAGTTGCATATTGATAAGCAGATGGGTTTGGTGTAAAGCTATATCCAGCTGCTTGTAGAGCTTGACGTACATAACGGGCACACAAACCAATAGTTCTAGAGTGAGCGGCACGCGCTGCCCTTGCAGCAGCAATCGCTGGTGGCGCTGAACTATCTAAGCGTGCTGAGCTTGTCCCAAATCCTGGGGTATTCGCCGTTGTCGCAAAAGAAGTCGCTGTAAACTTACCTTCTTGCTGCTGTGCTAATAAACCTAACGCATCTACTGACTGTTGTTGTTGCTGAATCAAGCTTTCAATACTGCGTACGCTTTGCTGATTGCGGTCTGACTGGATGTTAGAATAGTTATTAACAACCGATAGTCGTTTAACAGGTGTTGCTGCTTGCGCAAATGAAGTATTACTCGCTGGAGCTAATGAGGTGCTAGCTGGCTGATAAGTATGTTGTACCGACGCATTTACTTGAGTGGCACTTAGCCCCATTAACGACAAAATAATAAGTGACTTTTTCATAACGCTCCCAGAATTAATCTTTGCAATATACTATTCAACTTACCTGTCAAACAGTCTTCTAAACTTTCATTTTAGCAATAGGTTTGGTAGTAATTACCAATAGTGTCTTAATTTGAGGTTAAACATTTCATTTTGAAACGATTAACAAAAACAACCCTTATGCTAGCTGTGGGGTTCGTGATACCTTATCTTATATACTTAACTTTTAATCACTTCACTTAATAAGTAATCTAGTTTGAGGCTTGCTATGCAACATCCATTAAAACCAAACCACCTAGCAAAACTGATAGATCATCAAAAGTCTGCGGCGTCATCCTTGCCTAAGTCTATACAAGATAAATTCACTGAGCTAAATAAGTTAACGCAAGAGATAAAAGCGCTATTTTGCACAGGCTTACCCGAAGAGATCTTAAATACACTTTGGGTTGTCAAGTACGAAGACGGTCATTTGGTGCTTTCTGTACAGTCTCAAACTGCGGCAAACCATCTGCGCTATCAAGCTAACAACCTAATTCATATACTAAAAGAACAATCTCTTACATTCAGCCTACTAAACAATATAGATGTAATTGTTACTTATCCAGCTTCAATTGCTCATTTAAATGAAAGTCAGGATTACTCGAAACCATCTTTAAACAAATCAAACTTAATCAGTAATTCTGATGTAAGCCATAATAAACGTGGCCTTACCGAATCAACGAAAAGAACTATATCACACACTTTAAAACATGTCATTAAAGACGACAAGCTGAAAAAAGCCTTAGAGCAGCTACTAAAATCTAACTAAAAGCTTACTGTAATATTTTTTTATGTAACTGAAAGTCGTATTCTTGCTGTGATGGGTCGTTTTTCTAAAATCATTTTATGCTTAAAATTAAATAATCCGTTTACTTTTAACCACTATTTTTTATTTAAAAATCGCTGTAAGTATTGACTCTGTTTACATTATGTATAAATCCATATTTTTTTCACAAAAAAAAGCGAGGCCTATGCTTCGCTTTTTCTATCTTTCCATAGTGTTGCTTAAATTGACTTAGAAAACTAAAAAAAAGTTGAAAAAAAAGCAAATTCCACTTGAAATTTATAAATTGTAGTCAATTGGGATTTTAGATGTGTCATAATTTGTTACAATTTCGAAGGCAGTTGGGTCTGCATATACCGCTCTAATCAGCTGATTGTTAAGTGCATGCCCTGATTTATACGCACAAAACTTACCAATCAAGCTATATTTGGCTAAATATAAATCTCCGATGGCATCCAAAATCTTATGACGAACAAACTCATCTTTAAAGCGCAAGCCCTCTGCATTTAAGATGCCAGCATCATCAAGCACAATCGCATTATCCAAACTGCCACCAAGCGCCAAATTATTGCTTTTTAGATATTCAATATCTTTCATAAACCCAAAGGTACGTGCTTTTCCGACCTCTTCTATATAACCTTTAGAGGAGAACTCAAAGTCATAGCGCTGAGTATCTTTGGGGATACCAGGATGATCAAAATCAATTTCAAATTCAATTCGAAAACCTGAATAAGGCTCAAGTCGTGCCCATTTATCACCATCTGCTACCGACACAGGCTTTGTTATTTTCATAAACTGCTTGGCAACTTCTTGCTCTTGAATACCTGCTTGTAATAGTAATTCAATATATTGCGCAGAGCTACCATCCATAATTGGTATCTCTGCATCTGAGACTTTAATCAGTAAGTTATCTATACCCAACCCTGCTACTGCACTTAATAAGTGCTCCACCGTACCTATCTTAATCCCATCTACGACTAAGTTTGATGACATCAGAGTATCTGTCACTAAAAAGGCATCAGCAGCTATCAATGGTGCATTTTCTATATCGGTTCGCAAAAAGTGAATACCACTATTCACAGCAGCAGGCTCTATGGTGAGTGTGACATCCTGCCCGCTGTGAAGACCTACTCCGATCACAGTGATGGGCTGTTTTAAAGTCCGTTGCTTCATACTATTAACACCCTTAATGATACTTTACCCAGCAATTTCATCATATTAGGCCGATTATAATTAACCCGTTATTTAACACAGTGTGACAAGATTTAGCTAGGTAAAATTAAATCAATTTTAGCACAGTGACAATGGCATACCAATTTATCTGATCACTAATTATTCAAACTCAATCTTTTTAAAAAATAAAAAAACCAAGCATCGTGGCTTGGCTTTTCGTTAAGTAACTATGGCTTTGACTAGAGAGTGTCTTCATTTTGAAAACGGTCAGAGTCTCGCTAATCTTTGCAAAACTAACGGTTCTGCTGACGCTTTAAATAGTCTTGGATACTATTGGTCTTACTAGAGGGTGCATGTGTAGTATTTCCCCCTGAAAACGCATTGGTTGACGGTGTCTTTGGCGACGCTTGCTGTGCCCTTTGATGAGTTGACAATGCGCTTGGGTGTTTTTCTGGATCTACTTTTTCATCACTATTAACAGAAGGAGTGCCCGCAGTGTCTGGTGTCTCTTTGCTTTCATCTAAAGTTAAGCCAGTTGCAATTACTGTGACGTGTAAATCTTCACCTAACTTATCATCAATCACTGTACCGATAAAGATATTCGCACCTTCGATATCAGTAATATCATTCACAACTTCAGTAATTTCACTTAACTCATCTAACGTCACTGACTCTGACGATACCACGTTAACAATCAAGCCTTGGGCATTTTCTAATAATAAGTTATCTAATAAAGGTGAGCGAATTGCTTTTTCAGTAGCTTGACGTGCCCGATCTTCACCGCTGGCTCGGCCAATGCCCATCATAGCATGGCCTTTGGCGGTCATGGCTGTACGGATATCGTTAAAGTCAATGTTAATCACACCTTCACTTGAGATGGTCTGTGCTATACCTTGTACAGCATGCATCAACACATCATCAGCCTTTCTGAAAGCTTCTTGCATCGTAACTTTTCCATATACTTGCAATAACTTATCGTTAGGGATAGTAATAATAGAATCTACGAAGTTGGACAGCTGCTCAATACCTGCTTTGGCTGCCTTAATGCGTTTACCACCTTCAAACTTAAATGGAGTTGTTACCACACCCACAGTCAAAATTTCCATTTCTTTAGCAATACGGGCGACTACTGGCGCAGCCCCTGTTCCTGTGCCGCCACCCATGCCAGCAGTGATAAAAACCATGTCTGAATCTTCAAGTAACTTACGAATGGCTTCTTCATCTTGCTCAGCAGCTTCACGACCCACTTCAGGATTAGCACCAGCACCAAGACCACGGTTGGTATTTGCACCCAACTGTAACTTATGCTCAGCAGTTAATCTATCTAAAGCTTGTTTGTCGGTATTAGCACAAACAAAGGTGACACCTTTAACACCTTGCTGTACCATGTGTTCAACAGCATTACCGCCACCACCACCAACACCAAATACTGTAAAACGTGCTTGGCCATTATTTAAGTCTTGGCCATTGCTAGCCATTGTGTATTTAGACATTATCACTCCTTGGGGTCTGTATATTGCATATTTAACTTGTCACTATCTATTACCAATAACATATATTACTAATAACATACTGTTGTCAATAACACACTGTTGTCAACGATATCAACTCTCAGATAGGGCAGAAACAAGCTAAAGCATAGGCAATAAACCGACTGTCAAATATTAAAATTTAAGTTATAAGATATTATTAAAAAAGTTACTTATTTTTAGTCGCCATGCTTGAAACATGCTTAACTTATTTGCTTCTAAAGCTTCTGGTGAGCCTTTTTCACTATATTTAAACTGCTCACTTTGACTATATAATAAAGCACCGAAGGACGTTTGTAACGAGCGATTAGCCACCCATCTATTGAGCGCTTTAAATTTATCATCGTTTTCATCAAAGTAGTTATAAGCGGTGATTGCAGCATGCGGTGTAATAAAGTGTACTGGCATATTCAATAATCGCTTAGAAAAGCTAATCATGCCTGAGATTTGACTACCACCACCTGCGAGTATCACACCGCCTTGCAAGTAGTCCATCAAGCCTTCATCGCTAAGCTTTTGAAAAATTATTCGATAAAGCTCAATATAACGTGCTTCAATAATTTGTGCCAACTCTAATGGGCTTAGCGTTACTCCCTCATCTTCATCAGTGCCAGTATTTGGTGCAGTAAAAAAGCGACCAGGATCGGCACTATTGACATCAACAGTTCCTTGTTCGATCTTCAATTTTTCAGCAGCTGCCATGGTAATACCAAGCTCAGCCGAAATATCCATGGTTACTTTATGGCCACCTTCTTCTATACAGTAGGTAAAAACTAATTTATTATCACAATAAATGCAAACACTGGTAGTACTAGCACCTATGTCAATTAAACACACTCCTTGCTGACGATCTTCTTTACTCAAGCCATACTCTGCTATTGACACTGCATCAAACAACACATGATCTATACTAACATCACAGGCTTGAATCAGTTTTTGGATATTTTGACGGCTAGCAACTGGCATCATCATAAGGTGGTACATGACATTGACTTTGCAGGCATGCATTCCAATAGCATCATCAACCATGTTTGCTTGATCGTCTAAAAGGATACCTTGCTGACAATGATGCATCAAATAATGTGTGCTTTGTAATACCCCTTCTTTGGCTTTGGTCAATGCATTAACGATATGACGAATTTCAACCGTATCTTCATCATTCAATGGATCTAGCTCGACCACACCTGACACATTATAGCTTTTTAATTCTGGTGTTGATAATGTCAGCCAAGCACTATGGATACGACAGTTCGCCATTTCTTCTGCTTCGGTAATGGCTTGGCGAATGGCACTTTTTAACCGATCAAAATGCTTTATCTGACCCTGCTGAAAATCCTCATTACTGACCCGACCAACCCCTTTAATACGAATATCATTAACAGCAACAACATCACCGACAACGACATAAACGGCGGTGGCACTAAGATGGATAACGGCTAATAAATTCTCAGATTTACTCATAGGGTTTAGAACATATATATGCACTGTACGGGATTAATAGCATAAAAATATACTGTATATCCTTATTAAAACAGTTGGGTTAAAGAGGGTTTTTATTATTTTGCTTGCTCTTGCATTAGCTTACAAAGCTGCGGCATTTATTTGTATCTTAATTTATCTTGTATTCGTTTAACGGTTCTGGCTTGATTTTAACTTTCTACTGCTATTATTTTAACTTTCTACTGCTGTGTTTTCACTAGCAGCTTGGCTTATCTGCTCTTTTTTCCAATCAATAACAAAGCCATTTTTATAACGTAAATCTATGGCGCTAATCATATCTCGCTTATCTGCCAACTGATACTGTAATAGCTGGCTTAAATTCATCAGCTTTTGTGAAGTTAGCTCATTATCAACAATGACCCGTTGATTATTATCAAAACGAATAATCCAAGTCATTCTCGGTGTTAAAACCATATCGGCAACTTGCATTTTCAGCGGCGCAAACCACTGATTAATCTGTTGCATTTGCTGCATAATCAATATAGATTGTTCGGTATCACCTTGCAGCATTATCAGGTTGTCTTGTTGCAAGTCTGACTCATTAACTGGGCGAAATACCTGACCTTCAACATCGATTAAGTGCTCACTACCAAAGCGAGCTATCGGCTCACGTGGTAAGACGGTAATAACGATACCTTCATCCCACTTACGCTCAATATCAACTTGACTAATCCAATCTTGCTGTAACACTTGGCGTTGCAATAGTGGCAGCTTAACTGTAAAAAAGCTGCCTTCTTGTTGTTCAGCTAGCAAATCGATTAAAGTTTGATATTCAGCGGCATCTAAGTTTTTGGGGTTTACCACAACATTGGCCGGTTGTGAATGATAGACTCGGTTCGCAACCAATAAAAATACAGTAACAAACAAAAAGACTGCAATGGTCACCCATACTTTTGCGGATAAAAATTTACTATTATTCGGCGACGTTTTATTCACTGAGGCAGCCATCATGTCTATTTTTGGTTAATAACTTATAATTGTAACGCATTTGTCAAGCTAGCGATAGCGTCTACCTTCAATAAGCATGTATCAATTTATGACAACTTTATAACAGAACTATAACAGCTAGGCTTTATGACTATTTATCTTATCAAAATATATTGCATATTCATTAATCTAGGGTATACCTGCAATTACCCTTAACTGTCAATTGCGCTTAAATCAAATGGTGACAAATAGCCAAATCTTGTCATACTGCGTCAAATATTGGGTTAATTATAATAAAAATATCTGTATATTCTGTATGTATTGTTGGATTATAAAGTCTGCGCCAAAATATGCCAACACAGTTGCTCAAATTCGATGCCCTTAGCTCTTGCTGCCATCGGTACCAAACTATGACTGGTCATACCTGGTACAGTATTAATCTCTAATAAGTACAGCTTTCCATCTTCACTTTTCAAAAAATCAACCCTTGCCCAGCCTTTAGCACCAATGGCATTAAAGGCACGTTTTGCCAACAGATGCATCTCAGTCTCTTGTGCCTCTGTCAAATCTGAGGGGCATTGATAGACCGTATCATCACGCAAGTACTTGGCTTCATAATCATAGAACTTATTTTTAGGAATAATGCGAATGCTTGGTAATACCTCATCACCTAAAATAGAACAAGCATATTCACCGCCTGTAATGGCCTTTTCAGCCAATATTGCCCCATGATATTGCTTCAATGAGGGGTAAGTTTTAGCCAACTCACCAGGTGCTTCAATCATAAACACCCCAACGCTACTGCCTTCAGCAGCTGGCTTCACGAATAACGGGAATCCTAGCTGTGCTTCAACTTGTGCAAAATCACTGTCATCATTTAGTACCACATATGGAACATTCGGTAGATCTAATGCCTGCCATAGCAAACGGTTACGAAACTTATCCATTGCTATCGCACTGGCAAGCACACCACATCCTGTATAGGGAATATTAAAACCATCTAACACCCCTTGCAGACCGCCATCTTCTCCAAATGTGCCATGCAACACATTAAAGACTCTATCAAAATCTTTTAACTCACTAATGTCCTGCTCTTGTGGGTCAAAATGCGTCACATCAACGCCTTGATCTTGTAGTGCTTTTAATACAGCAGCACCACTTTGTAACGAAACAGCACGCTCACTGCTGCTACCGCCACAAACCACAGCAACTTTACCAAAGACCTTGGGATCTTTGACGCTTGCAGGATCAATGTTCGCTTGAGTTGAAGTTAAAATATCAGTAGTTGAAGGTGTGGCAGAATCAGTCATAGTCATCGTATCTTACGTCAAGTATTAGGTATAAAATCAATAAATTTGTTACTAAGTTAATCGGGGAATTATAAACCCGCTAGTCTGTTAGGTACAGGTTATTGGCAGCCAATTCTTGGCATACTTGACCCACATTTCCTGCACCTTGAGTAATTAGTATATCACCCGCCTTTAGCACACGCCGCATCACAGGTGCAAGATCATCCTTATCTACCAACATTGGCTCAACTTCGCCACGCAGTCGAATACTACGTGCTAATGTCTTGGTATCAGCGCCAACGATGGGAGACTCACCTGCACTATACACATCCATCAGTAACAGCTCATCTACCTGAGACAACACAGCAACAAAGTCATCAAAGCAGTCACGGGTACGAGTATAGCGGTGTGGTTGAAATAGCATCACTAGCCGGCGTTCAGGATAGCTTTCTCGAGCCGCTTTAATAGTTGCAGCTACTTCAACGGGGTGATGACCATAATCATCGATTAGCAACACATCACCATTATCTTTGGTGACACAAGCTTGCTGCTCAAAACGGCGACCGACACCAGCAAACTTTTCCAATGCACGCTTAATTGCTTTATCATCCACGCCTTCATCAGTCGCCATGGTAATCGCCGCTAGCGCATTTAACACATTATGTTGTCCAGGGATGTTCAGTGTTAGACGAAGCGGATCATGATCTTTGCGTAGTACCGTGAAGTGCGTTTTAGTACCATCTACTTGTACATCAGTAGCTTGTACATTGTTGTGTGGCTCAAAACCATAAGTTTGTACCGGACGACCTATGTCATCAATCATCGCAAACAGCTCTTTGTCATCGCCACATACCACTGCCAGACCATAAAACGGCATATTTTGCAAAAACTGAATATAAGCCGCTTTTAACTTATCAAAGCTATTCTCATAAGTTTCCATATGGTCTTGATCAATATTGGTGACAATAGCGGCCATAGGGTGCAGCGTTAAAAAAGACGCATCTGACTCATCCGCTTCTGCTACCAAATAACGACTTTCACCTAATGAGGCATTTTTACCAGAGGCATTAAGTTTACCACCAATAACATAAGTGGGATCTAGACCTGCTTCAGTCATCATCATAGTTAACAAACTGGTGGTCGTGGTCTTACCATGTGCGCCTGCCACAGCAATACCATGACGATAACGCATAAGCTCACCAAGCATATCAGCACGACGCACAACTGGCAACTGTGCCTTAAGCGCTGCTTGAATCTCTGGATTCTCACGATTAATAGCAGAAGACACCACCACCACATCAGCATTGGCAATATTTTTTGAATCATGACCGATATAAATCTCAATACCAAGCTCTGCTAGACGCTTGGTAACCAAGCTTTCTTTGATATCAGAGCCACTGACATCATAACCTTGGTTCTTCATCACCTCAGCAATACCACACATTCCTGCCCCACCAATCCCGATAAAGTGAATGCATTTTATACGGCGCATTTCTGGAATTTCAATCAGTCGTTTTGGTAAGGCTGCTTTTGGCATAGTCTTCTCTTTTTTTATTTAATAATAATTTAAGTGTTAAATTAAGGAATTATATACAATTGATTTATTAGTACTGCTATCAGCAATGATAATGCGGAGGCAACTGTGACCAAATCAAGTCAGCGGTCACCACAGTCGCTTTAGGATTGGCAAGTGCCCGCCCTTTTTGAGCCATTGCTTGGCATTTACTACGGTCTAAATCCAATAAAATTTCAGCTAAATACTCAGCACTTAACTTGCTTTGTGCTACCAAATAGGCAGCACCCTCCACCGCCAATGAGCGAGCATTAGCGGTTTGATGGTCATCAACAGCGTGTGGTAAAGGCACAAATATCGCTGCCAACCCCACATTTTGTATCTCAGTTACCGTCAATGCCCCTGCTCGACAAACTATCACATCTGCCCAAGTATAAGCAGCCGCCATATCATCAATAAACGGCATCACTGTTACTTGATGACCAAGGTTAGTAACTGCCTGATAATAACGCTTGGTATCCTCCAAATTATTACGGCCACACTGATGATATACTGCAAAAGGTTTATCAATTTGTGCCAAAGCAGCGGGGACAGTCTTGTTAAGTGCTTCAGCACCTAATGAGCCACCCACTATCAACAATCTTAATGGACTATCATCATCGATATCATAACGCTCTTCTGGTGGCGCTATATCACAAATCGCCTGACGTACAGGGTTACCTACGGTTTCAAGCTTCGGATTGTCAGGACTGTCGCTATCACCAAAGGTCTTAGGAAAAGCTTGCAACACCTTGGCTGCAATTTTTGCCAGATAGCGGTTACTCATGCCAGCGATGGCATTTTGCTCATGAATAATCAAAGGGGTGCCTGTCGCTTTTGCAGCCAAGCCTCCTGGGGCACTAACATAACCACCGAAGCCAACCACCACATCGATATTATTGCTTTTGATAATCCTAATACTAGCCAACACTGCTTGTGTTAAGGTAAATGGCATCTTTAACATACGACCGATGCCTTTGCCTCTTAACCCTTGCATATCAATGGTATGGAAGGTGTAGCCAACGGGACGAACCAAGTCGTTTTCCATCCCTTTCGGTGTCCCTAGCCAATGAATATTTGCGCCCCGTTTGCTCAGCTCTTCAGCGACCGCCAATGCAGGGAATACATGTCCACCGGTACCGGCTGCCATCATCAATACATTAGGCTGTTTATTCTCTTGTATGACGACATTTTGTTGATTACTGCTGCTAGCAGACATTTCGGACACGAAAGGCTCTCCTGAAAATAGCTAAACTAAACAAGGGATGCTGTGGCAACCCTCAATAAAATATCAATTACTGTCAATAGACTTTATACGGTCCTATTGTATAACTTTAGGATGACTGTCATAAAGCCATATTTTAAAACATAGGATTAATTTTAGAGCACAGGTTTTATTCAGTTTTCAATTTTAGCCCAAATTAATTTTAACTCAATTCACTCAGGCTCAAAGGCCGTACAAAGCTGATATATGAGCACTATCATCAAAGAAACCTAAAATAGTTACCAGGCAACCGAGTGCAAATACGGCTCATGTAGGCTCAGCGAAACACCGCATTTAGTAGTTCGCTTAGTCGTTCACTGACAATACTAACTGCTCCTAACCAAACAAAGCGGTGTTCCAAACAATCTTATAAACACTTAAAAAACAGACAAAAAGCCAAGTAGCGACAGTTTCGCTACTTGGCTTTAAAAAAATTAATTAGACACCGATACCTAAGACCTCGATAACAAATGAGTTAAATTTGGCTGATTTTTTGTTTGACGTTGTTTGTGGTATCTTATCTAGCGCGCTTTAAGATACGAGTCTTACCCAACAACGAAATACCTTTGTAACCACGTAATTCAAAGGTATCACCTTTAATTTCGCCTTTGCCAGAAAAAGTCATACCACTTTCAGGCTCAATACCTTTACCATCAATATATTTATTCGGGTTTTTTGGATCTGCTCTTAAATCCCAAAGTACCGTTGCACCAGTTAATGGCTTGTCTTTAAACTTGCCTTTACAGGTATCACAAACCGTTTTTCCGGCGGCACGTGGATCTAGTACTTTAACGATTTTAGCAGATACTCTGCCATTTTTTTCGGTAAACTGTAACACTGAATCTGGCTTACCTTCATCGTTATAAGTCGTCCACTTGGTATTGTGAAGCTGATCGGCGGCTGTTGCAACCATGCTAACCGCTAAACCTGCTGATAATAAAAGTGATTTTGCAAACATATTCATAAGACATCCTTGTTTTGAACAATAATTAAAAATTGCCCTATCATCATATAAGAGTCAGATAAAAAATCAATAGCCCAACGCCTAACTGTCCAATTATTTTGTAAAACAAGTTAACTTTATATGACGCAATTATTACTAATTAACTATAAGCGCTATTAAAAACGCTTATTTTTAAAATTAGGGATGGTATATGATCGATAGTCTTTAGGGGCTCGTTTATATTAGCTACTTACCAACTTTTTTTCTATCGCCAATATTAAATCAGTCGCAATGTCCGTACCGCATTGATCATTAATTTCACGAATACAAGTTGGGCTGGTGACATTAATTTCTGTGATTTTACCACCGATCACATCTAAGCCAACAAACATCAGCCCTTTTTGTTTAACAATTGGTGCCACCTGCTTGGCCACAGCCATTTCTGTCTCTGTCACTGGCATCGCAACCCCTTGCCCACCTGCAGCCAAATTACCGCGTGTTTCGCCTTTAGTCGGGATACGTGCCAGGCTATAAGGCACAATCTCACCATCAACGATTAAAATACGCTTATCGCCCTCTTTAATCTCTGGTAAGTAACGCTGCGCCATGATTGGCAAGGTCTCAAGCTCAGTTAACATCTCAAGAGTTGCGCCAATATTAGGACTGTCTGCGGTCAAGCGAAAGATGCCCGTGCCACCCATACCATCTAACGGCTTGACGATGACGTCTTGCTCATCTTGGATAAACTGGCGGATATGTGACTGCTTACTGGTCACTATGGTTGGGCTCATCAAATCACTGAACCAAGTGGCAAATAGCTTCTCATTACAATCACGAATCGCTTGCGGATCGTTAACAACCAGAACCCCAGCTTGTTTAGCATGATCTAACATATAGGTGCTGTATAAAAAGCGCATGTTAAATGGAGGGTCTTTACGCATTAAAATCACGTCATAATCGGTGATGGGCTGAGTGACCTTCTGCTCTAAGCTATAAAAACCCTCTGGATCACGGCGCACCGTTACCGCTTGCGCGTCTACTTTTAACGCCCCTTTATCCAGCCACAAGTCATGAATTTGACAGTAGCCCAAGCGATGACCACGGTCACTGGCCGCCCACATCATGGCCAAAGTCGAGTCCTTTTTGTAATTGACCGTCTCAATAGGATCCATAACGATTAGGATATTAAGTGGGTTTTCAGCGAGTTGTTGGCTCATGACGATTTACTCCAGTAGGTTATTACCAATAGTTTGTTGCCAGTGGTGTTTAGAGGTTACCAGCAGCCTTTAACAGTAAGCAGTTGCATGCGCATTTATCGAACTTAGAACTTAGAACTTAGAACTTAGAACTTAGAACTTAGAACTTAGAACTGGGCAATTACACACCATATTGCTCACGATAATGGCGCATTTTTGCCAATTGGGTGTTGTCGCCCTGACTTTCTACATAGTCAATAATGTCATCCATATCCACTAAGGCAAAAACTGGCACTGCCAATGTTGATGATAGCTCTTGAATGGCAGATTGCTCATCTTGACCTTTTTCTTTGCGGTCTAAGGCGACAATGATACCCGCTACTGTGGCATCATCTGCCGCCAAAATATCGACCACTTCACGCATCGCTGTGCCGGCAGTGATGACATCATCCAATACCCACACTGCTTTACCACTCACATCAGCGCCGACTAAGTTGCCCCCTTCGCCGTGATCTTTGACTTCTTTGCGGTTATAACCCCACTGCGCATTGATGCCATGATTATTCCACAAAGCTTGTGCGGTAGCGGCCACGAAAGGAATGCCCTTGTAAGCAGCACCGAAGATAACCAACTGATTATTACCAGACGCTTTTACCTGCTCGGCCAACACATCGGCATAGCCATTGGCTAATAAAGACAACATTTCACCCGTTGCCAATAGACCGGCATTGAAGAAATAAGGACTGATACGACCGGATTTTAAAACATACTCACCAAACTTTAGCACATCATTTGACAGTGCCAGTTGAATAAAGTCGTGACGGCTAAAACTTGAGGTAGAAACAGATGAAGACATGAAAAATCCTATAAAATAAAAAAACGTGAGGCTTTGACTTCCTCCCCTCACTTAACAGGGGATTCCTACATCTAGACGATCAAGCCCGACCGCAAGAATGTTCTTAGCAGCGTTGATATCTCTATCATGCCATGTGCCACACTCGGCACAAGTCCATTCTCTTATTCCAAGACCTGCTCTACCTTTCGGACTACTAGACATATCGCCACAGTGTGAGCAAGTCTGGGTAGTGTAACTCTCATTTACAATTTCAAACTGACAACTGCATACTTGCATTTATATTCCAGTTGTCGCATACAAGCATAAAGCGCAATAACAATAGCACTCGATATCTACTATCTACTATCTACTATCTTATCTACTATCTAACACCTATTATCTATGACCAGCCATTAATATAATAGCTGCTGATATTAGGGTAACGATGAAATAAAGCAGAACGTGACGACACATTAAAATAAATGGGCTGCCCTAAATTACTGCTGGTCTTACCCTGACAATCAGTAACAGAATGACTGGTATGATGCTTGGCATAAAGCACATCCCATCCCAAATAATGAGCGGCGACCACCACATGACCGGCAAACAGTCGAATCTGACGGTACTGCTTTTCAAACTGTGGCTGACGATTGCATTGACTCAACACATAACTGCGCATGTGCTGACAGATTTGCTGCGCTGTCAGGCGACGATTAATGGTCTGACGGGTTTGACACTGCTTGAGAATATGCACAGCGACACTACAATCTAATATATCTGTTGCTAGGCTATCAACACCATTATCAAAGCGTTCTGGATATAAAATCAACTCCCAATTTGGCGCAAACACATCATTAATCATCTCTGGCATGCTGGCGGCCAAACTCAAGGCAGTGGCTTGCGCTTTGTGGCGTGCCTGTTTAGCCTTCGCTTTATTGCTTTTGGTTTTAGTTTTACTGCTGTTGGTTTTAGTTTTACTGTTTGCACTGGCGTCTGCTTGATTATCTACTGGATTGTCATCTGTTGCAAAGCCATAACGGGTCAAACTTGGATAAGCCTGACAAGCTTGCTGAATATCGGCTAAATCAAGCAGTGTCATCTCTGATAATGGCGCAAGCAATGACCACTCTTGGTCATGGCTTGGACGACTGGCTTGATGGTCTGCGCTTGCTTGATTATTGACACTGGCTTGAGACTCTGTATCGGTGGCATTAGCAACCTTGGTAGCATTGATGGCTTGCGACTTACTAGGTGCTGGAATAGGCTCAAAAAACTGTGCCGGCAAATTAATCAACCCGCCCAATTGTAATAACTCTAAATGCGATGCCAGCTCTGGCGATGCAATCAGCCCCCACATAGAGGTGTCGTCATGCTGAACACTGGCGTCTGATTGGCTGATCTTTGATTTTGAGGTCGGTGTCTTAGCAGATTCAGTATATATCGCAGACGCAACACTTGCTGAACCTGCTAACAGATGCTGTATCGCACTTTGATAACGTGGGGTAGGCTCAGGAATATCGGTCAACGCACGAGCAGGATCTGGCGCAAGATCAGCGACATTGAAATTAGCAACATCAAAGGCATCGCTATTGACATTCATATCTGAAAAATTAGGGTGTCTTACGCTGCTGCCAGTTAATTGACGCTCACTATATAGGCGTGCTAATTCTTCTTCTCGCTGTTGTTTTTTTTGTTTGGCTCGGACTTGCTTTATAGCCTGTTGTACTGCTTGCTGCTTAGCGTCCACTGCGTGAGCACTGGTTCCAGATAAGCCTTGAGTACTTGGCGACAGACTTGTTGACTGCTGTGTCAACTTAGCAAAGGGTTGATTCAGCTTTTTATTTAACGCTGCAATAGAACTAAAGTCTTTGTCAATATGCCCAACTCCTTGTTGGCTATGTTTGGTATGATTGTGGTTATTGTTGCTACTGCGGTTGATTGGGTTACTTGGGTTATCAGAGTTTTTGTTATTGGGTTTATTGTGATTAAGATGGCTACTCTCTTCCGAGCCATTTTGCGCATTGTCGTGCGAATTTCCCATTGATGACATACGCCCTCCTACCAAGCTTAACGACCAAATTAACGACATAATGACCAATAATAGTGACTAATAATTATTAATAGTTATTATAAGGGCTTTAGTCTATCAAAACCGCTTTAATTAGCAACTAAAGAAGGGTTATATTTTTTTATCCAACCGTAAAGCAATTCCAAAGTTATGATTTATGTAACAAATCCTGCTGGCGCAAAATATACGCATAACCTGCCTGCCAGTCTGGATATTGTAGCCAAGCACGTGGGATGTTGCTGTGCAAGCGCTTGCCACTCATACTGTGCCGTGCCAGCTTTTTATGCCCAGCTGAATCTGTGGCTTGGCTTAAGTGTAGCTGTTCTTCACCTATCAGCTTGGGCGCTTCACTGTTGAGCTTATCTGCCAGCCAAGTAGTGAGCTCAAATGAAGTAACTGGTGCATAATCGGTTGCCAAATAGATGGGTTTTAATTGCGACTGAGGTAGGGTCAAAACCTGCACAATAATATTGACCAAGTCGCTGTCCATAATGCGATTACTCCATCCATATTTTGGCATCGGCGTTTTGTTGTCCTCACTGGCTTTACGAATACGCATCAACCGCTGTGTGCCATAGATACCACTGGGACGAATGATAATCGCACGCTCAGCATAAGCCGACTGTAACACCTGCTCAGCTTGCAATATATAGCCAGAGCTCTTACGCTTTGGTGTTTTTGGCAGGATGGTTTCATCTATCCACTCTCCATTATCCTGTCCATATACGCCAGTGGATGAAATAAATACTATCCGCTCAAGCTTAGGCAAATTGTCCGCTAACTTCGCGATATGCTCGGCAATACCCAAATAAGTCTGCTGATAATCGGTTGCTTGATAACGGCCACTGCTGCTGGCTTTGTCAGGTGTGACGATGATAGCAATATGGGTAAAACTGTCGATTTGCTTAGCGGTTAATTGACGGGCATCCGCTTGGATAAAATAGGCACTGTCGACCAGCGCATATTGCGATCGCTCTCCTCTTGCCAGCCCAGTGACTTGAGCGCTTTTATTGGCTAAAGTATTCGTCACCGCCAGACCAATAGCGCCTTGACCGATAATAAGGGGGTTAAAAGATTCACTAGCACTCATGACGACTTCTCATTCCTAATTTCCCTAATTTTTAATCTAAGAATCATAAATCACCGCAAAAAACCATAAACCATCGAAAAAACAACAAATCATCGAGACAACCACGCCACACCTTTATACTCTAGTGGACACTGTGATATCAATAAGAAGATTGTGACGCTTTAATTGAAGTTTAATATTTTATGTTGTTGATTTCCTATATTAGGACTTCAAATATGAATATTTTTACCAAAACAGCAATCGCTGCAGCCGCTCTTTCAGTGGCCTCAGCTGCTTCTGCCGCCTCTATCAGTGGCTCAACTGACTTCCGTGTCACCTTACCAGAGATTTTGGTTCTATATCACTGGGACGATGCCCATCTTACTCTAACAGATGTTACCACCACACCAGATAACGACAGTGATCTACGTGAAATTAGTGATGAGACAACACGTGACTTAAGCATAGATTTGCAACAAACCAGTGCCGTATTCCAAGGCAATGACGTTAAAACCCCATCACCGATTACAAATTTTGACTCAGGTGTGGTTAATGTAACCCTTAAAAACTCTTGGGCCGTGCGTAGCCTATCAACTGGTGATGTGACGCTAGCTTTAACCAACCCCAACTCTACTTTAAAAAACGTCACCGATAATAACGTTACTATTGAGACGAAAAATGCGGTATTGGCTTCTGCGGCCACAGGAGTTACTGGAAGCGACTCAGTATCAATGACCATTCCTAGCGGTTGGGAGCCTGTTATGGGTGATATTAAGTTTGATTTAGACTTAACCGGTGCCAACTATTCGGGTGAATATAATACTCGTGGTAATGCTGGAAAAGCGACTACCAATGATGAAGCAACAGATACTTTCTTGTTAACTTTAACAGGCAAGGCTCAGTAAATTAGCTTTGATTTTTCGATAAGTAACCGTTAAAAATACCAGCGCCATGCTGGTATTTTTATCTCACTGCAAACGTAAAAAGCTTTTCGCTAAAACGTCAGCGTGTTAGTACCAATAACTCAGTAAGCATTAGATGCTATTATCAAGGTAAGTCATGTTTATTTTATTACGCCGCTTTACTATGAATCAAAAACCTGCCCGCCTAGCTGGCCTTGCACTGTTACCAATCGTCAGTTTGTTAGCTCAGTCTGCACAGGCAGAGTTGATCATTCATACCTCAAAGGATGACAGCGGTAGAACCAGTATGGTGGTCAACCAAGATAAACAAAAGCAGCTGCCGCCAGCACAGTTGGGCATCTCTCCAGCTCGCATTAACGAAACTGTCTCTTTAACGAATAATAAGAACACCGCACGCTTAAACCAATCATTAACTTTATATAACTATGGCAGTAAGCCTAAGAGCATCCGCTTAAACTTAATTGATATCGACACAGCGACCGGTAAGCCGATTGCACCTAATGAGAATACGCTCAAACCTTGGACGCTCATCAACCCCACCGAGTTTACCATTGCACCTGGTGGCTATCAGACAGTGCGCCTGTCACTGCGCCCACCCGTACAGTTTGCGACAGGTACTCATAGCGCCATGCTATCGATTGAGCAGCAAGTTGATAAAGCGCTGACTTATGATGCCGACGGTCAAGGCGTTACTGTCGAGATTGGCTCACGCTATGGTCTGCCCATTACCTTTCATATCGAGTAGTAGCTACGGATGAACAATCAAACGACTTTACGCTTGATGATATTTGCTTCTTTGCCAGGGATTGGTGGCGGTTACGGCATGATGGCACATGCAGCGCTAAGCGCATCGCCATCCGTACAGACAGCACCTTCTACTCTGCACAGCTCTATCTTTGATGAACGAACATATCTAACGCCCAGTCTGGTTGGCATCTATGTCAATGGTCAAGAGGTAGATGCCCTTGAAGTGCTGTATGACAGTGGTAGAGAGTCCTCATTACTAACAACAGAACTAACAACAGAGCTAACAACAAAACATACCAATACAGCCACGCAGCAAAATGACGCTTATTATCTGTCATTAGATGATTTGATACGCTTAACCGGTGTCGAGATATCCGCCAATCCTCCGACTAATGATGCCGCCAATGGCAATACCAGCAGCTATTCAGTCAGCACGCCTATTGGCGATACACATCTTACGGCTGATCAAGTGATCGTCTATCAAGATCAACGCTATCTTGCTCTCAGTCACCTGAAAAAGTTAGGAATAACTGCTGACTATAATCAAGCTGATTTGGCAGTCAGTCTAAATATGGGCTGGCAACCTGACAAAATAAAACAGAAACTGTCAGCGGATGATAAGACACAAGCTAAGCAGCAACAGGTAGATTATTATCCTAATCGCTTCGGATTGTTAGGGTTGTCATTTAATAGCTCACTGACCGCCTCAGAAAATGTGGGCAATGCGCAACAAGCATCTTCAACCAATCGGCAAATGTATGCAGATATTGGCGCTTTTGGCTATGGCTTAGGTGGTGTATGGGGCATACGCGCGCTGGGCATAGACAGCCATAGTGAACAAAAGACACAGCGAGATGACCTCTCTCGCACTCCGTCTCAACGCTTTAGCAAAACTGCGTTTGATGGTTTTTCATATTTACCCTCTGAGTGGGATGATTGGCAACTTGATAATGTATATTGGGCAAAATCAGGGCAGCAGATAGCGACTCGAGTGGGTGTTAACCGACCAAATTCACTTGGACAAGGGGTTCAGACTTCCAGTTCAGAATTTACTGGTGCGTTAGTTGCTTATAGCAATCGAGATATAGAACGCCATTTAAGCTTTTTTGATGACACCAGTCACAGCCTATTACAAAATACCAGCCAAGATTATCAACACATTAGTGGTACTGGTGAGCCCGGCGGGGTGGCTGAGCTACGTATTGATGGTCGAGCGTTGGCACGGGTGCAGATTGGTCTTGATGGTCGTTATGAGTTTTTAAATCTCGATGTCAGCCAAGTGACCTTAGCTGATACCTTGATTGAGATTGCCATATTCGCTCATCCATTGGCTCGCCAGCCGTTAGAAGTACGCCCTATATTTTTGGGCAAACGACGTACCAACACTGCGACAGATGAACTATTGATAGAGGCCGGTATTGGTCGCTCTGGCAACTTGTTTAACAAAGATAACAACGAGCATCACGATACTGCTGCCCATGTGTACGCAGAATACGGGGTCACTAATCGCTTGGCCATACGTGGTGGCTTAAATCACAACTTATATAATCAAAGACAAAATAGCAGTGCCCTATCTTGGCATGCAGGACTCAACTATACCCCTTCAGTTTATACCAATCTTGATGTCAGCCATGCACACATGCCAAATCAACAGCTTTGGCAAGCGCAGTTACAGTATCAGCGCCGCAAACTGTGGGCCAATTACCAATATAATTATCGTCAATTTGATGCCTCAAACAGTGGCTTATTGAACAATAAAAAACTTCGTGATGAGCGGCATCAGCTTCTATTGAATTATCGTCCTAATAATAAAACCAGCGTCAGTCTTAACCAATACTATGATGATTTGGCACGACATGATGATTTGGCACGACCAACCGCATTTGATAGATATCATGCCTATGCCAGCGTGTCTCATCAGTTTAGTCCATCGTTAAACGCCAATATCAACTGGGATACCCGAGGCGATCGCTACAATTATCGTCTTTTATGGCAAGATAAAAACCTATCTGTAACCCCTCGAAATTCAGCCAACACGCACAACACTTTTGGACTGTCTGGTGATAATGACAGTGATACATTTTCGCTGCGTCATTACTTAAATGAGCAACTTAGCTTAGGACAATCGATCAGTTACCACCATCACAACAGTAAACCCTTATATCAGGGCGATATGAGTTATCGGTTTATTCATGCTGATGATCCAAACCAGCTATCTCGCTGGAATGGCTTGGATAACCTAGTCAGTATCGGATATAGCCTTTATGACAATCACTTGGGCTGGCAGGCTGACTGGCAGCTGACCCATCGTAATAGCGTTAACTTTAGCTTGGGATACAAGCACCGTTATGTCGACTCGATACCCACTGAGCGTCTTTACGGCTTGGTGACAACGGATGGGCTAATTGGTGATAATAGACTGCCTGCTTGGCAACAGAATAACTATTTGTACGCTAAGTTATCGTTTGATATGTTTAAAGCGCCAAAACGACGCTTACAGTTGGGCAATTATCCACGTCAAAACCTGGGCAGTGTGGTAGTCGATATTGCGCATCCTGCTGAGCCCAGCATTGACAACAACTCTATGCGCTTTACTTTAAACGATCAAAAAGTTGACGCCAGTCTGCTTGGCGCAAATGACACACACAGCCAATACTTAATTAGCAATATCAAAGCTGGCGATTATACCTTGAAGATGGACGCTAAAAACTTACCGTTGGAATACAGCACCAGTGAAGTACCAACACCGCGCATCCGTGTTAGCAATTACTCACCCACTTCTGTTCCGCTTGCGCTGCAAAAGACATACGGTATATCAGGTAAGCTTATGGACGGTAAGGCCGGTGTTGAAATAGGTGTTTATCAGGGCAATCAATTAATACAATCCGCTACCTCAGGTAACTTTGGCTACTTCCAAATATTTGGGTTACCTTCTGCGACCTACACTTTAAAGTCAGCAGATTATCAAGAACAGAAAGTTGTGATTGATGATGATTTTGTGATGCAATTCCTTTTATTACCGACTGAGTTACCGGCTGACTGACTCATGATAGGTTCATTGCTTAAACTGGCTCATACACAGACAAGTAAAATATCCGAGATAATTTTATTATGAACATGATGCAATTAAATAGTAACTTTCAACTGTTAGCAGCCCATAAATGGTCTTTAAAGCTAGCCGGCCTAATTCTTACAGGGATTTGTAGCCAGACAGCTTTGGCCTGCCCTAATATTACCAGTGACCCTGCAAATAATGTCGGTAGAGTTAGTATTCCTGGAAGCTATCCAGAAACTGTATTTTTTTGCAAACAAAACTTTGCGCCTACCAACCTAACTTTCAAACCGAATCCTAACACCATCCTACCCGGCGGTAGCCAATCTATTAGTATGGGTAGTACAGTTCAGACGTTTCCGATTCAGAGCAGTATTCAACTTCAAGGCTTTACCCCCAGCAATTTAAATATAAACTTAAATACTGGCAATTTATCCGCCTTATTTCCCAACTCAGGCGGATATAAAAACTCGCCAAGCCTATTTAACTTTTATACCAAGATCGCTTATGTCAGTAGCTGTTTATCTGCGCCAAGAGGTGGCAATCAGTATGAGCTACTAAAAAACTATTTACGAGACAACCCTAATATATTTACACTTATCGGACAGTCGTCTGCTCCGCAAAGAGTAAACAGCTCGCCACAAGATATTGTAGTATTTAAAAATGCGCAGCTCATTAACCAAAATAACCCAGCCCAAAAAATTATCGCTGATGTAACTTTATATCATGCCAATCAAAATGTGGCAGACGCTTTTTTTAACACGGGATTCTTACTGCCTAAATACTGTTGGCTTGGTGTGGGCGCACGTGTTGATTTAAAGAATATGAACCTAAGCAATACGGGGAATTACGATATAACGATTGCTGTTAATACCCAGTAAAACCTGTTAACCTAACTGACTTTCCTGCAACCACTCAAGCGTCTGATTCAATACACGCTCATCAGTCAATAAAGCAAGATGGCTTACCTCATAAAATACTGCTTTATGCGCATCAGGTACATCTAGCGTGTGTTCATCAGTATGCTCACCCAAGGCAGATGGAATGTTCACCAATCCATCGCCCAATAAATGACCCATATCAGACTCATCGCCCTCCTCGCTTAAGCTCCCTGCTAAAAAATAACAGCTAATATGCTCAGGCAAGGGCGTAAAGTGGCGTGCCTCATCTGGCAATACGCTGCGTGATTGTAGCGCCTGCCAATCCTCGTCTCGAACACTGCCATGACGCAAATCGATAATACCCACACTGCGAATATCACCGAGCTTAGCTAATGCGCCTGCAAACGGCAGCTTAGCGATACTTTGTTGTACAAAATCACCGATACGCTCTAGCACCGCACCATGATGCGGCGTGCCCAAAGTAATTAATTTATTCACCTTATCCACCCACTCATAGTGAGCTTGAGCACCATAATAAAGCGCACTACGAGAAACCAACCCACCCATACTGTGCCCAATCAAATTTATACGGGTGATATCGGGATTCTGATTGGTAAGTCTGTGTAGCCACTTGGCAAACTGTTGACCATTGGTTGAGATACGCTGGCCAGTATTGTAGTTTAGATATAACAGCGTTGCGTCCGGCATCTGTTGTAAAATTCTATGCCCTAATGAGTGCTGATTTTCTGGCTGCCAATTTAGATGCCCCATGCATAGCCCATGCAGCATAATGACAACGCTACCACTGATTTTATTGGTTACCCTGCTGTCCGCTAAAGCACTATCGGTAAACTCATTCGACAAACTTAATAGGGGCATCAGCTGTAAGTTTTGTAATGGGTCGTGCGGATCTAGCTGCTGCTGATAAAGCGTCATGGGCAGTGCCAATGGGTTGCTATGAGTAACCAGATGATCACCCATGACCCCATTCATGACATTCACCACACTCATCAGCTGTGGCGACAATGACTGAGCAGGCAGACGCCGAGCCAAACGACTGTATTGATTTATGCCCAGCGTCAGGCTTTGCCCTACTAAAGAGGTAATGCCCTTTACCGCACCGTATACACGATGACTGATGCCGTGTTGCCAAAGCTTTCCATACCTATGATTGAGCAGCCCCAATGGCCGCAGCACAATGTCACGGTGTATCGCCTCAACAATATCAGTAGTTTCCATCACCCCGATGACAGTCAGCTGGCTTATACCAGCCACAAAGTCACTGAGTGACAAGGGTGACAGCGGCTTTATCAGCTTTGATTGTGAAGTATCAGACGGATGCTGAGACGCCTCCCTAGAATCAGGATCAAGGCTGAGTTTGGCTGAATTTATAGTCATTTAACATCCCTGTGTTGCTTGTCATTAAAATCCAAACTTGTAGTTAAATCCAAACTTGTAGTTAAATCCAAACTTGTAGTTAAATCCAAACTTGTAGTTAAATCTAAACTTGTAGTTAAATCCAAGCTTATAGTTAAATCCAAGCTTATAGTTAAATCCAAGCTTTGTGTTGGGCTCAAGTTAGCTATTAAACTCAAGCTAATTGCTAAAAATAAGTCACGTAAGCCAGCTGAATATCCTCACGCCCCTCAATTCTATCTTGCAACTCATAACTGCCCTGTAAGCGAATCGCTTTATTTTGACCCAAATCATACTGAGCACCGAGCGTTAAAATTGGCTGCCAATAATGACCTCTAACTTGCGATGAATGGGTGCTGCCATGATACCAATACGGCAACTGTAGCTCGCCGACCACACGGGCATTCGATCCCATTTGATAACGGCAACCCAGATTCACGCCAGCCCCTAGGCGATAGCCTTTAGACAAACCTTTACCCACTTGCGCCATCCCAGTACCCAAGGCATAACACAAATGTGGTGGCATCTGACCTGAGCCAGCGGTCGGTGAGCCAAATGCCATGGACACGCCCTTTTCATAGCCTAAATTACCGACTAAATGACGGCGATCTTTGTTGCTGTTATCTCTGGTTTTAAATGCTTGTGAGCCGTCTTTGACTTGAGTGGCTTGCACGTTAATGCCCCAGCTTGATAACAAAGAATCGCCCTTGTGCGCCGTATTAATCGGGTTAAACGAGCGACCTCGAACAAGGGTTAACTGCTGCAGCTCAACACGATTATGATTGCCTTTGCGCTTGTCATCATCCGCATATACTCGTACTTCAGCAGAGCCTGCTTCTAAATGAAAATTTTGTGGATAACCGCTTGGATTATCCAGTGGACTGTGAAAGCCTCCTCGGAAGACTAAGCTCAAATAACCTGTTGCATCGGTTGAGCCAGTACCTATCATTACCCGTTGTAGCTCATGCGCATCGATTGGATTATTGTCTGTTGGCACCAACTGTGTGCTCACCAACTTATGCTCTGAGCTAATACTACTGTCTGGTAAATTGGCCACCAGTTGTGGGTTATTGAGTTTGGCTTGCGCTAAGGTATTGTCTGCTGGCAAAAATCTTTTTTGCTTTAGCAGGCCTTCTTTATGCAGCAGTCGCACCACATCTGATGGCACCACAGCCAGCTTAAACTCATCAAGCAAATTGCCTTCGGGGCGGACGGTGTCAATATAACGCAAAATCTCAGAAGCACAGTTATCTAAGGTAAAATAATACGGCAACTCTAAGTCTTTTGATTCCCACACATGACGGATAATTTGCTGCACTTCTTCTTCGTTTAAATCTAACACATAGGTCCACACATCACGGCTGTCACGTTGCAAGTATTCGGCCAGTTTTTCTGGAAACGGTTCAATCGTGATGTCATTATGATAACCACCAAAGGCCGAGTTAATCGCGTATTTCACAAATGAATCATCTGGATTGCCTGCCACTGTGTCATTTAAGGCGTGTGCCTTATCAATGGCAGCAGGATCTGCCAAACTTGCTGTGGAATCAATCAGCAATAAGGTATGCCCAAAAGCAGATACCAGACGATCTGGATATTCTTCAGCGTGCACCACAGACAGCTGCTGTGGGTCAAGCTTGTGCAGCCAAGTGTCAAACTCTGGACATGTTGGCACAATCTCTTCAATACCCAACTGTGATTTTAACCAATGAGTACGAGCCGGAAAGCGACACGCCACACTGTCATCACCATCAATGCCCTGAGTTACCGTGGCAGCAATAAAGGCCTCTAGCTCAGCTTGCGGATTGTGCTTGCCCTGTGTGCTCACAAAAAATGAGGGACTATCTACCTTGCTATCATAAGTAACACCACCATCCCCCTGCCCTTTGTGTTGATAAAAATGCAGGCGTAGCCATGTTGGGTGAGTTGCTAACTGCTTTTTATTGGCGATGTCAACTAATGCCTTGATGGCGGCTTGTTGCTCAGCACTGTTCAAGCGGCTTTGGCTTGGGCTGTTTTGATTTAAATTGCTTTGATTCGTATTATTGTGACTGACATCTTGTACCGCTGAGCTCTTTAACACTGCACTTGACGTGTTTTGTGCTTGTACTGATACTGTGATACTGCTTATTGCGGTTGCCACTGCCAATACCAGCATCTTTTGTGGCAATCCTTTAAAAACAACAAATTTTGAGGCAAACATAGCCACCCTTATTGATTATCAAGTTGATAGGTAAGTTTTATGCTAATATTAGGATCTGTATAAAATTAGCCAGGCCACAGACGACCTGTCATATTATGGAGCCATACCAGATGACACAGCCCAAGATACAACAAAACATGAGCGTGACCAATGGTCGGTTAAACCAAGCACAGTGGCTCGCCTCACCCAACTTCAACGTACGCCCAGACAATACCGATATTAGCGCTATTATAATCCATAATATCAGCTTGCCACCCAATGAGTTTGGTCAAGTCGATGCCAATGGTCAGCACTATGTCAAAGCTTTATTTACCAATCGCTTAGATTGGGATGCGCATCCCTATTTTAAAACCATTGAAGGCATAGAGGTATCAGCACATCTATTTATCGAACGTGATGGGCAAGTTACGCAGCTGGTCAATTTTGCAGACAGAGCATGGCATGCGGGTCGCTCTTGTTATCTAGGTCAACCTGAATGTAATGATTATAGCATTGGTATTGAACTAGAGGGATCCGATTATCAGCCTTTTACTGATCAGCAGTATGATTCATTAGCACAAGTCATTATCGCTTTGTATCAAGCTTATCCCAAGACTCGCCGTCATCTAGCTGGTCATAGTGACATTGCACCGGAACGTAAGACGGATCCAGGTGCACATTTTGACTGGGCAAGACTGCGTTACCAAGTTAACCAATTGCTTAGCTAGTTAGCCACTTAGCTCAATCTAGACGCAACTTAAATCGCCTTTTGATTAAACTAAACCAACTAGAAATTGGAAATCAACAGTCTTGAGCAAGTGCCAAAGCACTTAAGCAAACGTTGAAAATTAAGCACACATTGACGAGCTAAGCTGGCGTTGATGGACTAGGCTGGCGTTGCAGACTCTAACAAACGTTGGCACTGCAATATCACTGGTAAGTCGACCATCACCCCATCAATGGCAAAGATACTCTCGCCCGTCTGCTTATAATGAGTCATCACTTGCTTGGCAAACGCTAACTGCGCTTGTGTCGCATTAAATGCCTGATTCACCACAGCCACCTGACTGGGATGAATACACAGCATGCCAGAAAATCCCAAGTCCGATGCATAACGGGCGGCTGCCATCATGCCGTCTGTGTCTTTAAAATTGGCATAAATACTTTCAATCGGTGGCAACAACCGCTGCACCTTACTCGCTAATAACATCTGTATCCGCAGCTGCACAAAAAAGTCATGTTCTGCTTGAGAACCTGCTCGCAAATTTAACTCATTGGCAATATCTAAGCGCCCATAGCTGATTGCTTTTAACTCTGGAGTTTTGACAATATCTGCCAAGTTACTCATTCCAAGTGCTGACTCAATCTGTGCAATGACTGGACAATTAAGTAGCTCGCTAACCTCATGCACCTGCTTAGCAGTGGTGACTTTTGGCAATATCACACCAGCCAGTTTTCTGGTGTGCAATAACTGCTGACACAGCGCAATATCAGCCTGGCGTTGC
This sequence comes from Psychrobacter lutiphocae DSM 21542, assembly GCF_000382145.1. Taxonomy (GTDB): domain Bacteria; phylum Pseudomonadota; class Gammaproteobacteria; order Pseudomonadales; family Moraxellaceae; genus Psychrobacter; species Psychrobacter lutiphocae. The sequence goes on along the minus strand of NZ_KB907622.1, from coordinate 123,769 downwards.
TCTGATTTATCAGTGGCAGCCTCTTCGTTATTGGCAACCCCTTTGTTATTAGGCTCATCAGAGATATTATTAATACGCAGCCAAATATGAGGCAAAAAAGACAGCTGCTGACTGTCTTGCTCCAATCCTAGCAAAAAGCTGGACACATTGTCTCGCGCTTGCTGCTTATCGGCAGAATCTACCGCATCTTCAAGATCTATAATAACCGCATCCGCACCACTATTTAACGCTTTGATAAAGCGATCTGAACGCATAGCGGGTACAAAAATCCAACTGCGCGGTGCCAATTCCAGCATAGAACCTGACTCTAACTTTTGTTCTAATTCTGACGAAAATTTATTTTCCATTGTCGCTGTTATCCTTGCGTTTGCGCTACTCTATCTTTTTTAACTTTATTTTTAACCTTAACGAAGCTACTATCAACGGATAGACTTTGACCCATTCTACCAATTGTTATCGCCATCAATGTAGCAAAAACTTAACAGTCAATACCATCTTTGCGATGCCAACACTGCCGACTAGAACCCTCTTTCATTATAATTTCATGCGTCAGCGCCATTCTTTTTGTCAGATAATGCTATAATTTGCGCTATTTGACACTTCTGGTTCACTTTCTGACAGATTAAAACAAGATTAAAACAGGCATTAAGATCACATGGCAAAAAGTAAACTGTTTCGCTCGACGATGATCGTCAGCTCAATGACCATGCTATCACGTATTCTAGGCCTTGTACGTGATATGGTACTGATGGGCGTGTTTGGTGCTGGCGGCTTGATGGACGCCTTTTTGGTCGCCTTTAAGATTCCAAACTTTTTACGCCGTTTATTTGCCGAAGGTGCCTTTAGCCAAGCGTTTGTACCTGTATTATCTGAATACAAAGAACGCTTTACTCTACAAGAAGTGCAGATTCTTATCAGTCGCACGTCTGGCGCATTGCTGTCTATCTTGACCATGCTCACCATAGTGGTGATGCTGGCGTCACCTTGGGTAATTACTCTATTTGCGCCTGGCTTTGCTGATGATCCTGAGAAGTTTAATACCGCCAGTGAATTGCTGCGCCTGACCTTCCCTTATTTGTTATTCATCTCGATGACCGCCTTTGCCGGTAGTGTGCTACAAAGCTACGGACGCTTTGCTGCGCCTGCGGTCGCACCCGTACTGCTCAACTTATGTATGATCGCTGGTGCGCTAATCTTTGCGCCTATGTTTGACAAGCCAATTATGGCACTGGGTTATGCGGTCGCCATCGCTGGTCTGTTGCAGTTCTTCATTCAGCTGCCACAGCTGTATCTGCAAAAGCTGTTGGTCGCTCCTAAGATTGATTTTCAACATGAAGGCGTGCGCCGTATCTTAAAGCTGATGTTGCCTGCCATCTTTGGGGTGTCAGTGACCCAGATTAACTTACTGCTCAATACCATCTTGGCCTCACTGATGATTACTGGCTCGGTATCTTGGTTATATGCTGCTGAACGCTTAACTGAGCTACCTTTGGGACTCATTGGGGTCGCCATTGGTACTGTCATCTTGCCAAGTTTGTCAACCAGTGAAGCCAAAAAAGATGACGTTACTTTCCGCAAAACGCTGGATTGGGCAGCACGCTTGATTATCGTGGTCGGCATGCCAGCAGCTTGTGCCTTATTTGTGCTGTCTGATGTATTGATGCAAACCTTATTCATGCGTGGTGAGTTTATGCTAGAAGATGCCAATATGAGTGGCTTTGCGCTGCGTAGTATGGCAGGTGGTATTTTGGGCTTTATGCTGATTAAGATTTTTGCGCCCGCCTTTTTTGCGCGTCAGGATACCAAAACGCCAGTGAAAATTGGTATTGTCACGGTTGTTGCCAATATGGTGTTTAGCTTATTGTTTGTCGGTATTTTTTATTACTTCAAATTGCCATTGCATGGTGGCTTAGCTTTGGCAACCACAGGCGCCTCTTTTGTGAACGCAGGTTTGTTATATTATCTGCTACATAAGCGCAACTTATTCCGCTTTGGCCCTCACTGGAAAAAGCTGTTGGCACAATTTGTGGCTGCCAGTGCGGTGATGGTCGGTGCCTTATATTTGGTATTGCCATACTTCCCGACCCATTCTTCACAATTACATAGAGTGATTGCGCTGCTATTGATTTGTGCGTTGGGGGCGGTAGTTTACGGCGCTGTACTATTGGCCTCTGGCTTTAGACCACGTCAGCTAAAACATGGCTAATCTATAATAGAACGACGCATTGTTTATATAAAAAGCCAGCATTTGCTGGCTTTTTGGTGTGGGTGATATGACAGACAATTAATACCAAATCTGAAAATTAAGATATCGAGGAAAAAGAGTGTAAACGCTACAAGTAGTAGGTTTAGCGAGTTTGACAAAGATAGGTTATTTTTCAGAAAAGGTATAACCATACATTTAATCAGAATAGATACTGTAAACATAAAAAAACCACTGCAACTCATCAGAGCGCAGTGGTTTTTTATGCTGAAAACAAACAGCAGAACAATCTACATCAGTAGAATTATTCAGCGTCAGTTTTCTTAGCCTTGCTACGGCCACCAAACGCACCAAAGCGTTTGTTGAAGCTTGCAACACGACCTTCGTTAGACGTTTTACGCTGCTCGCCTGTGTAGAAAGGATGTGAAGCACTAGAGATATCTAGTGGATAGTAAGGATATTCTTGACCTTCATACTCACGAGTAGTCTTAGTTTTAGCTGTTGAACGGGTTAAGAAGAAAACGTCCGCATTAGTGTCATGGAACAATACTTCTCTGTACTCTGGGTGGATATCTTTACGCATAATATAGTCTCTCTGTGTCCGATATACAGCTGGGCTGTACGTAACTGAGGCACTAGCGCATCTGATGATTGGCCACCGTGTCACTGGCTTATTCCAGCACAAAATACCAACCATTTGCAATTCTAGCCTTCCTCAGCGGGAAGTTAAGGCGGTAATTTTACCGACTAATGAGCAGTGATGCAAGCCATTAATGATGAAAAAATCAGGGCGCACCTTCATTATTCATCATTATTTTGGGCGCATTAGTCTGTTATTACCTATTATTTAGCTTTGTTATTTAGCTTTGTTATTTAGCTTTGTTATTTAGCCTTCTTATTTAGCTTTTGAGTCTGCTGTACTTTTGTTTGCTTCTGACTCAGTTTCTGCCTTAGCTGTGTCTTTCTTTTCAGACTCAGATGTTGCTGATGCTTTTTTATCTGCTTCTGATTTATCCGCCTCTGACTTTTCTGCGGCTGCTTCTTTTTCAGCTGATTTTTCTGCTTTGTCTTCTACTGGCTTCTCTGCTGATTTTTGCTCAGCTTTTGCTTCTGACTTAGCTTCTGGTTTGGCTTCAGCTTTAGTTTCTTTCGCTTCAGTCTCTGATTTAGACTCAGCGTCATCGGCTTTGGCATTACTTTTGTCGGCTATGGCTTCTTTTGCTGTGATAGGCTCTGGACCAAAGGTTGCTTTTGCAACACCAATGACCTGATCAATTAAGAAGCTATTATAGTGAACGGTGGTCGCAACAGAGACCAGCGGCAACACTCTTGATAACCAGCTTAGATTGATATTATCCAAATCAAAGTTAAACTGCTCAGCTAATTTATCAACTTGTTGCGCATAAAACTGCACATTACTGCTCGCAATACCCACACCTTTAATCAGCTCATTACGCAAGCCACTATTATCAGCATTTGCTACCAAGCCTTTTACAACTCCTAACGCCGCTAGAATGGTTTGTTTTTCTTGCATCTTACTTAAGTCAGCATGTGACAAGACCGCATAGGCCATTTTGACACCTTGCTTACCCGTCAGCGGCTTATCATAGACTGTCGCCAACTGATACACTGTACGCAGTGACACCAATAGTAACCACAAGGTATCAGCCAACATACCAAGCAGGCCAGCTAAACCCGTGACACCGCCTAGAGTTGCCAATGCACGGTTTTGATTCGCAATATCACGTGCCAGCGCATTTCGTTCTTGATCACTTAGACCCTGAATACCTGCAAAACGTTGCTCATTTGGCAAGTCAACCTGACTCCAACTGGCCGCCAATTTAGCCACTTGTGAAAACACGCTGTCGGCCGCCTTTTGCGCCAAACTATCTGGCACCACTTTTTTGGCATATTTACCATAAGTAGCAAAGCGTGGACCCAGCAGTTGCTGTGAGGTTTTAAGCGTTTGTTGGCTTAGTAGATTGCTAGCATTGCCAGTTTTATAATTTGACAGATCTACTGCTTTAAACTGATTTGCTTTGCCAGATTTTGCATTTAAATTGTCTAATAACGAGCCAAAACGCTCCAAATTATTACGTGCCACCAGCCCAGCTGTATCTAAGCCTTTTACGACAAATTTACTGGCTTTGTTTCTTTTTGATTTTTTATCCATAATAGATACTTCCTAAGTAAATTGAGTTTATTAATTTAAACAATACAACAGCGAATCTAATAAAGCGATGACCGCACCTTTTCAGTGAAAAGCTTAAACCAAGTGAAAAGCGTAAATTGAGTTGAAACCATAAATTAAGTCAAAACTATAAATTAAGTCACAACCATAAAACCGGTTACAACTATAAAGTGCTAAGTTAATACAACCAAGTTAGCACAGTTTAGTTAGCATAATCTAGTTAGCATAATTTAGTTAGAAGGTTAAGCAAGTTACAGGGTTAAGGTTAAGCGAAATCAACGCCAACTTCAATTAAGTCCATTTTATGTAAACTATGACCATATATCAGTTTAAACAGTGTTATCAGTGATTGGCACAATGTAAAATAGTATGACAACTAAACCATACACTATGCATTCATTAATCGTTCATTAAACCAACACCTAAATAAATAAGCGCCAACAATGAGTATTGATAATTTTTTCTTTGATAATTTGCCAGCCCATCAGTTGCTGCCACATCTATTTCATCTGATTAACCACTCATCACCAGCAGTAGCATCATTACCGTGGCAGGTATGTTGGCTAAATAATGACGGCCAGCAAGTTATCGGCTTATTGCCGAAAGTGGCTTGGACGGTCTACCCTGCAACCAATACTTCTGTCGTGGATTTAGAAGATGGCAACTTAAAGTTTGAAATAGTGAATACCCAGCGTCAAGACTCAAAATCAGGCTCAGGCTCAGGCTCAGGCTCAGGCTCAGGCTCAGGCTCAAAATCAGACTCAAAATCAGACTCAGACTCAGACTCAGACTCAGACTCAGACTCAGTCGCTGCCGATACTGACTGTGCTATAAGCTTACAGCAAAGTTGCGAGATCTTAAACTATCATGACTGGATTAATGAGCTGGTGGGCTATGCACAAGCGCAAACGAAAACCGACACACAAAGCCAGCCGCTATTCAAAAACAGTAATCAGCAAAACCACACGCAGCAAAACCACACGCAGCAAAACAGTCAGCCACAGCCAACATTAACAGCACAGCCAAGCTACCATAACGGGCTCATGGGCTTTATTGGCTATGATATCGGTGCCAAAGTGCTGTCGCCTAACTCAGCGATTGCTGTTGCCGATCAGCCTTGTGCCTTTTTGGGTCATTATGATATCTACTTGACCCCCATTGCAGCAACCCAAAGCTGGCAGTTGCAAACACATGCGGACACCTCAGCGGCAGCCAAGTCCTTGGTGGTTAAGCTATTGCAGCAGCTTGAGGCTCAACTGCAATGTCCGAAGCAGAAGACCGCTTGCTCGTTTTCACGCTTGCCACAGCTTCCTCTAACAGCCGCTTGGACACAGCATGATTATCAAACAGCATTTGCTCAAACCCAGCATTATCTGTATCAAGGTGACAGTTACCAAATTAACCTAACGCAAAAGTGGCACGGTCAATTAAGCCAAGCACCAAACCCACAGTATCTGCTCAACTATTTGCCGAATTTGCATCAACAAACGCAAGCACCCTTTGCTGGTTATTTGGCGATTAATACACCCAGCGATAAAACAGCAAATCAGAAGCTCATAAATGAGACATCCACCCATAACCAGAGCCTAGATTTTGAACTGCTCAGCTGCTCACCTGAGCTGTTTGTGATGTTTGATAAAACCATCAACAACGAACAGCGCATCCTAACTAAGCCAATCAAAGGCACCCTACCACGCGGAAAAACACCTGAACAAGATGAGCAACTCAAACAACAACTGGCCAATAGTGAAAAAGACCAAGCCGAAAACGTGATGATTGTCGATTTATTGCGTAATGACTTGGGTAAATATGCCACTACCGGTAGCGTACAAGTGCCAAAGCTTTTTGCTATTGAAAGCTTTAGCAATGTGCATCACATGGTCAGCTCAATTACAGCCACCATACGACCGGAGATTCACCCGTTAACCGTATTGTTTGACAGCTTGCCTGCTGGCTCCATCACTGGCACGCCAAAAAAGCGCGCTGTTGAAATCATCAGTGAGCTTGAAGCCGCACCACGTGGTGCTTACTGTGGCAGCTTGGGCTTTTTGAACTTTGACGGGACTGGTCAATGGAATGTGCTTATTCGCTCACTGCAAGCCAACGCTCACGGTGATGTTGCACTTTGGGCAGGCGGCGGTATTACCGTCGGCTCTCAATGCGACCTAGAATATCAAGAGTGCTTGGATAAAGTGGGCAATCTACTGGCGATTTTGGATTCTGAGAGTAATGATTAGCTCAAAGCTAATAAAACAAAAAAAGAACAAAGCGAGGCTTTGTTCTTTCTAGGAGCACTTAAACTTTAAAACTAATCTAGCAACTGCTGCAATGCAGTAATCAACCGCTGATTTTGCTCAGCTGTGCCTACCGTAATACGCAAATACTCATCAATACGAGGCTGACTAAAATAACGCACAATAATGCCCTGCTCTCGCAGCTGCTGGGCAATCTCGCTGGCATTGCCCTGTTCTGGACGGGCAAACACAAAGTTCGCTTGCGATGGCAATACCTCAAAACCAAGTTCGGTCAACTGCGCAGTCAGCTGCTCACGCAGCTCAATCACCTGCTCACAAACTTGCTCAAAATATGCGCTGTCTTGCACACTGCCCAATGCACCTGCTTGCGCCAATCTATCTAATGGATAGCTATTAAAGCTGTTTTTCATGCGAGTTAAAGCTTCAATCAATGACGGATTACCAAAGGCCATTCCCACTCGCAAGCCTGCCAATGAGCGTGATTTTGAAAATGTCTGAGTCACTAACAAGTTATCATGCTTGTTAATTAAACTTACCGCAGAAGCAGGAGCTCCTTCTTCAGTTTTAGCAAAATCAATATAAGCCTCATCAATCACTACCACTACATTAGGATGCTCACTTGCTAGCTTATCAATAGACTCTAACGACAATAAAATACCAGTGGGCGCATTGGGGTTGGCGATAATAATTCCTGAACAAGGCTGACGATAGTCATTGGTTTCAATACTAAAGTCGTCACGCAACGGAATATTAGCCAACTCAATGCCAAAAGTATCCGCATATACTGGATAGAAGCTATAACTGATATCTGGTGCCAGTAGTGGGCGCTCTTTCATAAAGAAGCTGGCAAATACCAAGGCCAAAACTTCGTCCGATCCATTACCAACAAAGACTTGATTGACTGTCAATCCATATGCGTCAGCCAATGCTTGACGCAAGTCATCCGACTCAGGGGCTGGGTACAAACGCAGTGCTTGAGCTTGATCTACCAATACTTTACCAATAGCTTCAGCGACTTTTGGTGAGGGTGGGAACGGATTTTCATTGGTGTTAAGCTTGCACAAATTATCATGTTTTGGCTGCTCACCTGGTACATAAGGATTTAAATTGCGCGCTCTATTAGACCACAGTCTTGTATCTGGTTTAAATTCCATAGCATTTGTCATTTTATTTTGGTTCACCTTTTATATTGTTCTACTGACGACTATCTATGACTATCCTATTCATATCTCAGCTTTGGTCTCGGTCTTAATCTTAGTATCGTTCTTAGTCTTAGTTATGTACATATCCAACAGTTTTAGCTAAGATCCAAAAGTTTTTGCTAAGATTATAGTAACTAGCTAGGCATCACCACTGCGATAGCGTGCTGAACGAGCATGCGCCTCTAAGTTTTCTTCCATTGCCAAGATATCAGCGACTTTTGCTAGTGGCTTAGACCCTGCTTGCGTACAGTAAATTAAAGATGATTTTTTCTGAAAATCATATACCCCTAATGGTGAAGAAAAACGAGCCGTTCCAGAAGTTGGCAATACATGATTCGGTCCTGCACAATAATCGCCAATAGCTTCTGGCGTGTGACGACCCATAAAAATCGCACCAGCGTGACGAATGTCGTCAATCAAGGCTTCTGGATTATTTAACGACAACTCTAAATGTTCAGGTGCGACTCGGTTAATTACTTCGAGTCCCTGTTGGCGATCTTTAACCAGAATTAATGCACCACGATTTTGTAATGATTCACGCGCAATATCTGCTTTAGGCAAGATGCTTAACGCCTTGCTAATGGCTGCATCTACTGCTTTTAATTGCGCTTCACTGGTAGTCACAAATATAGACTGCGCCACTGTATCATGCTCAGCTTGCGACAATAAATCCATCGCTAACCAATCCGCATTGTCTTCTGCCTCACCTTCTGCATAGACCAGTACTTCCGATGGGCCAGCAATCATATCAATGCCAACCTGACCGAAGACGGCACGCTTGGCAGCGGCAACATATTTGTTACCTGGGCCTGTGATTTTATCTACTTGTGGAATGGTCTGTGTGCCATATGCCAAGGCAGCGACCGCTTGTGCGCCACCAATAGTAAACACCCGCTCTACTCCTGCCAGATAAGCTGCGGCCAATACCAAAGGATTTAGCTCACCTTTTGGCGCTGGCACTACCATGATAATCTCTTTTACACCAGCCACTTTTGCTGGAAGGGCATTCATCAATACCGAAGACGGATAAGAGGCCAAGCCACCCGGCACATAAATGCCAACGCTATCTAATGGCGTAACCTTTTGACCCAAGCGATTGCCCAGCTCATCCGTGTAATCCCATGAAGGTTGTTGCTGACGCTCATGGAAGCTTTCGATACGAGCAGCTGCTGTGTTCAAGGCCTCTTGTACTTTTATATCAAGCTCATCATAAGCTTGTTTTAACTGCTCAGTGCTCAACACCAGATCTTGCATACTTTGCGCTGGATGTGCATCGAACTTTTGGGTAAGCGCTAATACCGCCTCATCGCCCTGATGTCGGACTTGATGAATGATGTCGTCCACTGTGGCCAATAACTGCTTGTCATTGACCGTTTCAAAGGCAAGTAGCTCAGTGAGTTGTTGATCAAAATTAGCATCGGTACTGATTAACGTGCGCATGGATAATCCTTAAAATAGAGTAGAATCAGGGTAAAGCCAACTTGCAAGTTGCAAGCGGGCTTAATGTTCAATCTGCTCAATGCTGTGCTTAAAACTATTTAAAATCGGCTCAAGTAAATCAAACTTACGTTTATAACTGACCTGATTGACAATCAAGCGTGAAGACACATCACAAATATGCTCACGTGGCTCAAGCCCATTAGCACGTAAGGTATTACCAGTATCAACCACATCCACAATCAAATCACCTAAACCAACCAAAGGAGCAAGCTCCATCGAGCCATACAGCTTAATAATATCGACTTGTTGACCTTGACTTGCAAAATAAGCACGTGCAACATTGGCATATTTGGTCGCAATACGTAAGCGACGATTGGGCAGTGTTGCTCCTTTAATAGCAGCTGTCATCAGCTTACATCGGGCAATCTTTAAATCTAGAAGCTCATAAACATGCTTAGCACCATACTCAAGCAAGACATCCTTGCCAGCCACACCAAAGTCAGCTGCGCCATGCTCTACATAAGTCGGTACATCACTGGCACGCAATATCAATACCCGTACTTGCTCATGAGAGGTTGGAAAAATCAATTTGCGTGATTTATCTGGATCTTCTAACAGCTCAATTCCTGCCGCTTGTAACAGTGGCAAAGTCTCTTTTAGAATACGACCCTTTGATAATGCCAATGTTAGCCCATTAAAGTTGCTATCGGCTTGATTAAGTAGTTCGTTATTATCAATCATAATAAGTCAGTCTTATATTATAGTAGCTCTTATATTATAGGTGGGAGCAAGTGTTTTAATTATCAAGCAGTTAGGTCAGAAATATCCTAAATTCTAATCACATCAAACCCTAATCACATCATATCTTAATTACCTTAAACTTGAATCGCCTGCAATCCTAGTTAAAGTAAATAGAACCACATTGAGATCTATCCATTTGGCTTAATACGCTCAATATTAACCCCTAAACCACGCAGCTTTTCTTCAACATTTTCATAACCACGATCAATATGATAAATACGATCTATTACTGTCTGCCCTTGGGCGGCAGCAGCGGCCATCACCAACGACATAGAGGCGCGTAAATCTGTAGCCATAACGGGAGCAGCATTGAACTGCTCAATGCCACGAATAATAGCCGTATGACCATCGACCTGAATGTCTGCACCCATCCGCTTCAGCTCAGGCACATGCATGTAACGGTTTTCAAAGATATTTTCACTAATGGTACTGGTGCCATCTGCTAAGCAGCATACCGCCATCAGTTGTGCTTGCATATCGGTAGGAAAGCCTGGATGTGGCTGGGTACGGATATTGACAGGTTTAGGACGACCTGACATTTGTGCACGAATCCAGTCATCCCCTGTGGTAATAACAGCACCCATTTCTTCAAACTTTTGTAACACTGGTTGCAAAAGGCTTGGGGCAGTATTTTTGGCGGTTACATCACCACAGGTCATCAGCGCTCCAGCCAGATAAGATCCCGTTTCGATACGATCTGGCACCACAGAGTAGTCACAGCCATGTAAGCTATCCACCCCTTCAATGGTCATAACCGCAGTACCGATACCCTTAATTTTAGCACCCATAGCGACCAACATATTGGCTAAATCAACCACCTCTGGTTCACGCGCACAGTTTTCTAAAATCGTGGTGCCTTTCGCCAAGGTTGCTGCGATTAACACGTTTTCTGTACCACCAACGGTGACCATATCAAAGCTAAATTCACAGCCAATCAAACGGCCTCCTTCAGGGGCTTTGGCTTTGACATAACCGTTTTCAACCATAATGTCTGCACCCATGGCTTTAAACGCCTTTAGATGCTGATCCACAGGACGTGAGCCAATGGCACACCCCCCTGGCAAAGATACTTCTGCCTCGCCAAATCTTGCCAACAAAGGACCCAATACCAAGATTGAGGCGCGCATGGTCTTCACTAAATCATAAGGCGCAAAGTAATTTTCAATACTGCTAGTATCGCAACGTACCGTGCTGCCTTCTTTCACAATATTAACACCCATCCCTGCGATCAGCTTAACTAGGGTACGCACATCCTGCAAGGTGGGAACATTATTCAGCGTCGTCGGAGTTTCTGCTAAAATCATAGCCGCTAATAAAGGTAATGCGGCATTTTTTGCACCCGAGATAGTAACTTCCCCTGCGATACGACTGCGGCCAGTGATTAAGAATTGATCCATTGAACAGTGTCCTAAACTAGATTTACGATAAAATTAACTAAAAAATACGGTGTCTATGCCAGAAATGGCTTTGGCTTAACCTCTTGGTTAGCACAAAAGCAAATAACGGCGGCTTGGCTTATTGCTCTGCCTGCATTTGCTGCCACTCTTCTGGGGTTAATGCTTGGATATTAAGGGCGTGAATATCACCACGGGCAATAAGCTCGTTGACCAAAGCATATACCGCTTGTTGACGCTGTACTTGACGCTTGCCTTCGAAGCTGATATCTACCACACGTACATCAAACTTATTACCTTGATTGGCTGCCTGAATGAGTGCATCTGGGAAGTGAGGTTGTAAAAATGTAATTAAATCTTCAGCGTTCATACTCATGGGGGCTACCTTTGTTGTAAATATGATTTTAGGTTGTAAATATGATTTTAGAAAAAGTAAAAAATAATAATGACTTAAAAACAGCTAAGCAAATGGGTCAAACCAGCTTTAATTGTTAACATTGAACATAGCTGGTCCATAACTGCTGGTGATTATAGCAAGTGTGATTAAGGTTTGCCTACCAACCAGGCACTTCTTGCTTATACATCTCAATATAAGGACTGGTATAAGTATTTGAGTCCTGACCTGCTGGCATCTGCCCTCTTGGATTTGATGTGTCTTGTGTTTGTGGCACTTGAGTCGTATTCTGAGTCACTGACTGATTGGCAACTTGACTAGAACCTTGCATTCGTCCTCCACTTTGCGCTTGCGGTGTAATGACAGGTACGCTTGCTACCTGAACACTCGCTTGAGTTTGAGTCCTCTCTTGCATAGTAACACCTTGATTGGCAACCACTTGACCAGCATAAGCCTGGGCTACTGGCGCTTCAATCTCTACTGGCGCTTCGGTATAGCGTGCCGCTGGTGGCTCAAGCCCTGCCTCTTGAGTAATACTACTTTCATCTAACGGTCTGCCGTTATTATCAACCAAGTCTGTGAGCAGTACCAACTGCTTAATACCGACCGTACTGTCAACAATATTAATCAAATGCCCACGTTGTGATGGGGTTAGTTTGCCCATAGCATATACCACTCCCTCATCGGTGACAATTTTAATTTGACGGCCACTAATGCCCTTATTTGCCAAAATCTTAGCATTAACTTTAGAGCTAATATAAGCATCATGCACGGTATAACTGGTGCCTTTTTGATTGGCAATACTAAGTTGATTGTAAAACTGTTCTACATCTGGCATGGAGGCAATAATCGTATCAATTTGCTTTTTGGTCATCTCATCTGGTACTTCGCCAGTCACTAGCACTGTACTATAAAAGCTATACACATTGATACGGCTACGCTGATGCAAGGTAGGATCTATCCGATTGATATTGACCAGTACTGTATTTTCAATACTTTTATCCAAGATTCGTTGCGCTAAGGTTCGATCAGTTACTGCCACACCATAAGATTCATTTGGGGCATTGATGGTCTGTATCGATGTACAGCCAGACAACAAGCCGACACCTAACAGCGCACCCAATGTACACCGTCTGCTATTACGAACAACCTTATTGGCTAATAACCAAGAACTCGCCATGTTGATATCCTTATTTTCTTTGATTTTTCTTTGACTTGTTTCTAATTTGTCTTAGTTTGCTAAAAACTTTGTTACCATGCAGGTGCAAGAAATGCGCCTTGTATCCATTCCGGCTGGTTGTTGTACTGATTTTGTGGTTCAACAGTAGATTGAATGGCAAAGGCTGGTTGGTTGTAGGCCACCACATCAAACCGACAATCAAGCTTGGCATACTGCGGATGCTGTTGTAAAAAATAATACGCAGTTTTAATCAACTTGCGCTGCTTGGCCTTGGTCACGCTCATTGCCGCATCACCATAACTTGTTATTTTACGCTTACGCACCTCAATAAACAGCAGCACATGCCAGCATTTGCCCAAATGCAACATCACCAAATCAATTTCACCTACTTTGGGTTGCTGCCAATTACTAGCAATCAATATCAACCCTTGTTGCTGCAAATAGCTAGCCGCTAACTGCTCATAGTAGCCGCCGTGGCATTGCTTTGGTGAGGCCAGTAAGTCGGGATTAGAAGGCATCTGCTATCCTTAGCATTGAAGTTTATCGATATCAATACAACCCCTCTTAATAATGGGTTAAAACTTTATCTACATGACGCAATATCGCAATATCAATATATTGATACTGGTATTGATGTCATTTACCTGCTGGCAAGACGGCCATCGTCTGACTAACCACCATCGTCTGACTAACCACCATCGTCTGACTGACCACCATCGTCTGACTGATAGTAGTAATTCGTCTTTGGTCAATATCTTTGGTCAATAAGTGACCCTGACAAAGTGACACGCATCACAAGGATATATTATCACATCGTGATAGACTGATAACAGTAAACCTAGCTTTATCTTTAAACAATCGTATAATTAAGGTCTTTTATGACAGCAACAGACACCTTTTTTCAGCCAAACACAGCCATAAACACTCAGCCCAATATAGCTGCCCTTTATATCGTTGCCACGCCTATTGGCAATATGAGCGACATCAGCGCTCGTGCCATCAATACGCTAAATAAAGTCGATATCATTGCCTGCGAAGATACCCGCACCTCTGGCAAGCTGCTATCTAACTTTGGTATCAATACCCAAACTTGGGCGTATCACGAGCACAACAGCGAAATCCAAACCCCAAAAATTATTGAAATGATCCAGCGTGGTCATTCTATTGCATTAATCAGCGATGCCGGCACCCCACTAATCAGTGACCCCGGCTATCAACTGGTGCAAGCGGCTCATAAGGCTGGTATCAAGGTCGTACCCATCGTTGGTGCCAGTGCCGCCATTGCCGCCCTAAGTGTTGCGGGACTGCCCTCAGATAAGTTTAGCTTTGTTGGCTTTTTACCCGCCAAGACTCATGGCCGCATCAAACAGCTGGAGCAATACGCCAATCGCACTGAAACCTTAATCTTTTATGAAGCGCCACACCGCATCATCGCTAGCTTGAACGACATGGCGGCAGTGTTTGGTGACACCCGTCCTGCCACCTTGTGCCGTGAGCTCACCAAAACTTTTGAGACGGTTAAAAAAGCAACACTCAGCGAGCTAGCAGAGTTTGTGGCAGCAGACAACAATCAACAAAAAGGGGAAATCGTGTTGGTGGTGGGCGGTGACGTCAACAACAAAACTGACGATGACAGCGCCCATGACAAGCTGTTATTACGCTTATTAGAAGACTTATCGGTGAAAAAAGCCGCTGCTTTAGCATCGGATTTAACAGGCGTTAAGAAAAATGCACTGTATCAACGACTGCTTGAGTTGCAAGACAAGTAAATACTTACATTGTAAAGCAGATGAATAATAAATAACCCTAAACCGGCAACGCGTCACGTTGTTTTAGCCAGCCATAATACTCCCACAGCAGCAAACTGGCCGCACTGCGATACGGTGACCAGTGTGCGGTTAACTCACGCAACTGTTTGGGAGTTGGTCTGGCATCAAGCCCTAATAAGTCCATCGCTGCCACTTTAATTGCCAAGTCATCTACCGCCAACACATCCGCCCGCCCAAGACTAAATAATAAATACATCTCTGCCGTCCAGTTACCAACGCCAGTGACCTCAGTTAAGGTCTTAATCACCTCTTTATCTGGCAACTCGTTCAATGCCTCAAAATCAATATTGTGCTCTACCAACGAGCGCACATAACGAATCTTCTGTCTCGACAGACCCTGCCTCCGCAGTTGTTCATCATCAGCGTCTCTAATACTCTGTGGCTTAGTCAATCCAGCAACTTCTAGCTTATGCCAAATACTACTGGCCGCTGCCACCGACAACTGTTGCCCTACCATGGCACGCATTAGGCGGCCAAATCCACCTTCATTTCGGCGCAAATCAGGCACACCGATTTGTCGGTAGATAGATGCAAAACGAGGCTCTATCTCAATTAGGCGCTCAATATGCGCCTTCAGTTCTTTTGAATTAGCGATACTCCTACGCACATTTGTCATAAATGTTTCCTAGTCTTTTCATTTTTATCCATTTTTATTTATCAGTTTTTATCAATAAACATATCAAATCACTCTGCCCAAATCCAACCACTAAAAATACCTCACTAAAAAACAGAACTTACAACTAAAACTACTTATCCATATATCCATATATCCATATATATAGTCAAAGAAGTCTAAAATGGTGGCAAGACAACCGAGCGCAAGTACTCCAAAAAGGTAGGCTTAGCGAAACACAGCGTTTAGTAGTTCGCTGACTATAAGCTGAATAAAACTAATCCTAGTCCAATTTAAACTGACGAACTGATTGGATAAATCATCAAAAATATTAACGAGTTATCGCAGTGCTCTTTTGTACTCAACACTTGTTTGCTTTTATTCCAGTTGCGCCCTTATTCTGCAAAGGATTACCGACAACATCTAAACCCATAATATTAGTAAGGCTTTCTTAACCTAGGTTATCCCACGCTCAATTTTTCTCAATCAGCCCTCCATAATCGATACATAGACTGTTACGAAATTTCAAATAAAAGCACAAAACCAAGCTGAATAAGCTTCAATCTCTAAAACTACATGTTGTGTTTATAATTCAAATTGCCTACTATATATAGTGTTTTTAATCCAACCATGGGTGCCTGTATGTTGAACCTAGTCGAGTACGATATCGTCTTCCAAGAAGTGCCAACCGAAGTTAGTTTGGCCTTAACCATAGCAGGATGCCCCGTGAAATGTCGTGGCTGTCATCGTGCAGATACTTGGAACCCTAATTTGGGTAACCCATTAACTGAGGCAGTTTTACAACAACTATTGCAGCAGTATCAAGGTCTGATCAGCTGTGTGCTATTTATGGGCGGAGAATGGCAACCAAAGGCGCTACTTACCGCCTTAAAACAGGTCAACCAAGCTGAATTAAAAACAGCGTTATACACAGGGTTAGAGCAGATCGACCCTAAGATACAGGCACAATTAACCTATCTAAAAACCGGACCTTGGATCAGGGAATTGGGCGGGTTAGATCAGCCAACCACCAATCAGAAGTTTATCAACTGCCATACTGGTGAGACGTTAAACCATTTATTTCACCGAGAAGCTGGCTAAAGTCTTTTACTGATAGCTGATAACGCCAATCTCAACTTAGAATGCAGGCGGTGGATTATGAGGGGTTTAACTCCCTTTCTTTTCCAAAGGAAGGGCTGGGGATGGATTTTTAATGAGTATCGCAAAATCCCCCTAAATCCTTGAGGATGGATAAAGCATCCAGTTGCCTCAGTCGCCTAACCCAACGATTTAACCAAACTACATCACTCAATCAAATAAACAATCAATTAAATAATCAATCAACCAAACATAGAAACAACCCAATAACAAAACAGGGCAAAAAGGGAAATAACATGACCAAGTTAACCTCACAGCAACTGACCGACAAACTGTCCTTTATTGATGACTATATCCATGCACAAAATGCGGCTGATGGCTCACGTGTTGATGCCAACGCTAACGTCACCACTAAGAATATCGCCACCTTAGAAGCTGAGATTATGAAGGATTATTTTATCCAGATTAATCGCCGCCAAGTGCAACAAGAGATCAGCAAATTATTTGGTGAAGATGAGGCGCAAGAGTACCTGCGCCAGATTGAAGATCACGAAATCTATGTGCATGATGAGACCAGCCTCAAGCCTTATTGTGTGTCTGTTTCTTTGTATCCATTCTTGCTCGATGGCTTAAAAAAACTGGGCGGTGAGTCTGAGCCACCTAAGCATTTAGCGTCGTTTTGTGGGTCATTTATCAACCTAGTGTTTGCTATTAGCTCACAATTTGCTGGCGCAGTGGCCACGGTTGAGTTTTTGACCTACTTTGATTACTTTGCTCGCAAAGATTATGGCGAAGACTACTTAGAGACTCATCCTGATCTGATTAACAATTATTTCCAGCAAGTGGTGTACTCGATTAACCAGCCGGCCGCAGCACGTGGCTACCAAAGTGTATTCTGGAACATCTCTTTGTATGATCAGTATTACTTTGAAGCGATGTTCACTAATTTTGTGTTCCCAGATGGTGATCGTCCGGTGTGGAATACGGTCAAAAAGTTGCAAGCTCACTTTTTAAGCTGGTTTAATGAAGAGCGCAAACGTGCCATCTTGACCTTCCCTGTGGTCACTTGTGCCATGCTGACCGAAAATGGCCAATGTAAAGATGATGAATACGCCGACTTATTGGCCAAAGAACTGGCGGAAAAAAATAGCTTCTTTATCTACCAAAGTGATAATCCAGACTCACTGGCGTCTTGCTGTCGTTTGCGTAACGAAATTAGCGATCACAGCTTCTCGTACACCTTAGGTGCTGGCGGTGTGGCGACTGGCTCAATCAACGTCATCACCTTAAACCTAAACCGCTTAACCCAAAACGGCAGTGACTTGGCGGCCGAAGTTCGCAAAATCCACCGCTATCAAGTCAGCTATCGTAAGTTAATCGAATCTTATCTGGAAGCAGGCTTGCTGCCTGTATATGACGCTGGATTTATCCAACTGGACAAGCAGTTTTTGACCTTAGGTATTAACGGTATGGCCGAAGCCGCTGAAAGCCAAGGCATCGTGGTCGGTAACAATGCCGCTTACCGTGAGTTTGTGAATGGCATTTTAAAAACCATTTATGATGAAAACCGCAAAGCCAGTGCCAAATACGGGGTAAAATTTAATACCGAATTTGTGCCTGCTGAAAACCTAGGTATCAAAAATGCCAAATGGGACAAACGTGACGGCTATCAGGTCAACCGTGATTGCTACAACTCATACTTATACCTCGTCGAAGACACCAGCACCACCAGTTTAGACAAATTTATGCTACATGGACGTGAGTTGACCCAGTGGTTAGACGGTGGCTCAGCGTTGCATCTT
Organism: Psychrobacter lutiphocae DSM 21542; assembly: GCF_000382145.1. Classification (GTDB taxonomy): domain Bacteria; phylum Pseudomonadota; class Gammaproteobacteria; order Pseudomonadales; family Moraxellaceae; genus Psychrobacter; species Psychrobacter lutiphocae. The sequence goes on along the minus strand of NZ_KB907622.1, from coordinate 105,367 downwards.
AACTTAGACGACAGCCTAGACCATGCCCAATACCGCAAGATATTAGATATCGCTGCTAAGACAGGTTGTCAGTACTTTTGTATCAACGTGCGCACCACCATTTGTAATGAGTGTCAGCACATTGACAAGGCCACCCAATATCATTGTGAAGCCTGTGGTTCGCAGGATGTGGATCATGCCACTCGCATTATCGGCTATCTAAAACGGGTCTCTGCCTTTAGCCAAGGACGCAGACGTGAGCATCAATTGCGTCATTATCATCGTGAAAAAGTGACACAGGTCGCTTAGGCTATCTTTGTTGAAAGACAACTCAGATTATTAAAAGCAAACAGGGCGTATATCAATATGCGCCCTATTTGCTTTTATTTTACAAGAGTTAAAGTAACCCACTAAACGCCTGCCAAGCCACTCGGCAGCCAAGCACAGTCAAAATAACCAAGACCAATTGCCGAAATCTGGCTTGCGACAAATACTGGCGTAACTTGATACCAAGCATAATACTCATCACAGAAACCAGCGTCAACAGCACAATCAACATCCAGTCACTGCTTGGTAGCGCCTTGATTGGCTCCCATAGGATAATGATTTGTGCCACTTTACCCAAGAAATAGCACATATTACCCACCTTGGCGATGGTGTTTTTATCCTCAGTTGCTGACAATAAATACATCAACAAAATCGTTGACATCGCGTTGGTTGCGCCACCAATAATACCTGCCACAACACCAGTAACAATCAATACTGGCTTGGTATTGGGTAAAACAATACGCTTGCCCAGCACATGACTGCCAACATAAAAGGCAATCACTGCCGCCAACAGCAACAAAATATAACTGCTGTCGACCCAAAGTAGCAACTTCACACCCAGCAGACTGCCCACAAGGCTCATCAAGGCCAATAGCCAGTAATTTTTTAGGTAATAAACGAAATCGCCCCACATACTGCGCTCACCCCCATGCATCCAAGTCATGAGGTTGAGCATCATAGAGGGGATAATAATCAAAATAATGGCGTGCTGCAGGGGATACATACTCGCCAGCGCTGTGGTGGTTACCAAAGTAACGCCCAGACCACTAATGCCATGTAGCAGTGACGCTATGGCGAATATGGCTGATAACAGTAGAGACTCAATATCCATCGCAAACCACTAGTATTAAGTGTCACAATTTATGTTAAATGTGACGTCCTACTCACAGCTTAGCATAAAAACCATTAGCGCTTACCAAAACCCTGCGTATTCAGCACATCCTTCACGTCAGAACGTAACGGTGTACCAAAGGTTTTTTCAACCTGTGCTGTCCAGTCAGCCAGCTTATGATCACCACGTGCCTCATAATAAGCACGCACTTCTGCATTATAGCTATCCAACTGTGGTTGCGTGGCTGGCTCAAAGCTATTTTCGGACACCAAAGCCTCTAGTGGCAAGCGTGGCTTTTGCGCAATCTGCTTCGCTTCTTCGGTAGGATAGCCCAAGCACATTCCAAATAACGGGAACACATGCTCAGGCGCATTAATCAGCTCGGAAGCTCGCTTCACATCATTGCGCATACTGCCCAAATATACGCCCCCTAACCCAATCGACTCGGCTGCCGCCATCATATTTTGCGCAAATAAGGCCACATCCACCGCCCCAATCAAAGTTACCTCCATCCAGTCGGTTTGTGCACTTGGCACCAGTTGATGATGACGATGAGTATCGATACAAAATATCAAAAGCTCAGGCGCTGTCTCCACATACGGATGCCCTAATTTTTTGCCCTCAGCGACTGCTTTATTATAAGTTTCCTCATCCATATCCACCGAAATCTGGCGAAACTTACGACGAAGCTCAGGATCAGTCACCCGCACCACACTCACCGCCTGTAAATAATTTGAAGTTGACACCATACGCCCAACATTAAACAAAGTTTCCAACACCTCAGGCGCAACCGCCTCATCCGTAAACTGACGCACAGAGCGATGATTTAACAAAGTCTCAATGGTAGAACTGGTCACTGGATGTGCAATAGCTTGACTCATAATTTTCCCCTTAAATAACATAAGTATTAAATAACATCAATAATGATGAACACCCTGGTTTATTGAAATACAAACTGGTTCAAAAATGGCAACTGCGTCTATTATAAACCTTGGATTCCTCCCTACCTATCACAGCACCATTTCACCGCACAAATTATCGCACTTAATCGCCAGCACCACAGGCCTAAGATACGTCATCGATACACAACTAAAGCAATTTGATTACAAAGCCACAGCCAACCTGACCCAACCTTTATTAAACATTTCTAATCAAAATACTGCTGGAGCCAATCCTGCGTTACCAAGTATATCCGCTTTAGAAAATCGCCTTTAAGCGATTTTCTCTTGCGCATCTAAAATTGCAGTGCAGTTTTTTGGCGGTGCTCAAGGGTTAAACCGCACCACCCATTCACACTCACGGTGGAAGTCCCCCTAATCCCCCTTTGAAAAAGGGGGACTTTACATCGTGCAAGCTTTCTACGTAATTTATTGATTGCACGACGTGTAGCGTGGGTGTCGCAACGCAAAACCCACGGATTATGAATACATTGCGTAATATACGTGGGTTAACACCCACGCTACTTTCTTTTGCCGTACAAAACTTGATGGATTGCACAATTTGTAGGTTGGTATCGAGGTACGACACCCAACATTTAGACGGCAAAAATGAGCTTTATTTGTGCCTTGAATGTGGGCATAAAACTCCCTTCTTTTTCCTTTTGCTAAGCACAGCTTGGCTCTTGCGAAGCTAAAAAGCTCTCCCAGAGCTTTTATTAACGCTTCTCAGGGGATGGATTTATTGTTTATGCCTTGAATGTGGATGCGGGATGCGGTTTAGCCCCGACAGTAGCGGGTATCCTTGGACGACCACTGGCTTGCAGTGACTTGGCTAGGCGTGGTCGCTCGTATGTTGGAACGCGCCTAGCCAATAGTCACTGCGCCAGTGGGTGGGCAAGATATGAGCGGATGGCGGGATTGGCTCCAGATTGTGTTGGATGTGAATGGTGGTACATTGCAAATATATGACTTGCCCATCTCAACGATTTAGCTTTTTTGCTGTCTTAACCCTCATTAAGACTGTAACTGCCCTACCAAAGCCACTAACTGCTTGGCGATATCGTCTTTACTGGCTTTGGCCAAAGTTTGTGGTGACTGCTGGTATTGATCAGCAAAGAATACGGTCATTGCATTGGCATCACTGGCAAAACCAATATCAGCACGGGACACATCATTACAAGCAATCATGTCTAAGTTTTTGGTAGCCAACTTACCTCGTGCGTATTTTTCGACCTCTTGGGTCTCAGCAGCAAAACCCACTACAAACATATCTGGGTAACTGTGCGAAATCGTGGCTAAGATATCTGGGTTTTTGACCAACTCTAGCGTCATCTGATCTTGGGTCTTTTTAATCTTTTGGGGTGCGGCTTCACGGGTACGATAGTCAGCAACGGCGGCAGTGGCGATAAAAATATCACAGCCTGCTTCTGCTGCCTGATTGGCCGCTTGCATCATGTCACTGGCTGACATCACATCGACACGCCGTACTTCAAGTGGCGTCGTCAAGTCCACCTTACCACCAGCAATCAAAGTGACTTCTGCGCCAGCATCTCGGCAAGCTCTAGCTAATGCAAAACCCATCTTACCAGTTGAATGATTGGACAAAAAGCGCACTGGATCAATAGACTCGACCGTAGGACCTGCGGTTATGGTTACTTTTTTGCCGGCCAAGCATTGTGGCGTATTGTGCTTGGCTTTGAAATTGAGCACACGGCGACATAGCACCTCTGGCTCTGGCAGGCGCCCTGCTCCTATATCACCACAGGCTTGAATACCGCTGTCAGGCTGGATAATGTCATACCCTAAGTCTGTTAAGGTCTGTATATTTAACTGCACGGCTGGATGTGCCCACATCTGCTGATTCATCGCCGGCGCAATCAGGACAGGGGCAGCGGTTGCCAAGCAGACGGTCGCCAATAGATCATCCGCCATACCCATCGCTAAGCGTGCCAAAGTATTGGCAGATGCTGGGGCGATGAGCATTAAGTCTGCCCACTTTGCCAGCTCAATATGACCCATACCCAGCTCTGCGTCAGTATCTAGTAACTCAGTATGCACCCCATTACCAGTTAGGGCTTGCAAGGTCAAGGGCGTGATAAACTGCTGCGCCCCTTGGGTCATTATCACCCGCACATTAAAGCCTTCTTTGACCAGCAGACGGGCGAGCATGGCAGATTTATAAGCGGCGATACCACCTGTAATGGCAAGCAAAACATTGGTTATGTCAGTGGTCGCTGGAGTAACGGGGGTAAAAATTGCAGTCATGAGGTTGGGTTGCCTTGTTTATATCGTTATGTTTACGTTTGTTTTAGCGCTTTAATTTAAATAGTTAGAAAGCCAAATAGTTAGAATTTAAATAGTTAGAAAGCCAAATAGCTAGAATCATAAAAATGTGCTTATGGTAGCAAGTTTTTGTTGATTTTAAAGATGCTTTTAGCAGTTTTTTATGTTCTGAGCGACAAGCCAATACGGTTCATAGATTTAAAGTTAAATACTAACTTAATTGTATTGTTTGCTATTTTATACAATACTGCTGTCAATCAGGTAGGTTAATTGCTAGACTCAAATTGAAAGACAGCAAGCAGTTTATCGCTTCTTATTATAATTAAACCGCTTATAATTGAACCGCTTATAATTGAACCGCTTATAATTGAACCGCTATTTATCTTAACTTTGACTATATCATGGATGACGCCAATGGCAATCAAAGACTGGCACGAAGATGACAGACCCAGAGAAAAACTACTCAAGTACGGTGCAGAAAGCTTAACAGATGCCGAAATACTGGCAATATTTTTGCGTACCGGCACCAAGGATCAGTCTGCCATTGAGCTTGCACGATCTTTGATTGCACACTTCGGCAGTATTGCTGAGCTTTTAGCCGCACCAAAAGCCGAGGTATTAGAGTGCCATGGCATTGGTCCTGCCAAATACGCTCAGCTGCTTGCCAGCCTGGAGATGGGCAAACGCTATTTAAACAGTCAGCTAAAAACAGGTAGCGCACTCAACCGCTCACAAGTGGTGAAAGATTATGTCACCACCCAATTGCGGCGTGAAAAAAAGGAAGTATTCGCAGTGCTGTGCTTGGACAATGGCTTAAATTTGCTCGATTTTAGCGTGCTGTTTGTTGGCGGTATTTCTTCTTGTTCGGTATGCGTTAAGCAAGTGCTGCGCCACGCTTTAAATCTTGGTGCCAGTCAGCTGATTATTGCTCACAATCATCCCAATCAAGATGCCACTCCCTCTACCGCTGATATTCATCTCACCAAAACCTTAAAAGAGGGTTGTCAGTTAATAGATCTTAATTTGATAGACCATATTATTGTCGGTCGCAATCAAACGGTATCTTTTGCTGAAACAGGGATTGAGCCTTTTTAATGGCTGCATATTATCTATATGTTGTTTATTAGCGTCTGTACAGAACTTATTAAAATAACGCACTGTAAAGATTCTGGTCTTGATTATCTATCAATACCTACTTACCCTATACTCATAATACCCATTGTTCATCACGTTATAACTGTTTAATTCTTTATTTAGGTTGTTTATTATTCTCTTAGTTACTGTTACTCTAAGTTGCTATTACGCTTAGTTACTGTGCTTGTTTTTTTGGCTGCTTATTTTTAGGTTATTTACTATGTCTTCTTTGACTCTAGTTGGCTTACTGCTATTAGCCATCGCTATCCAACTGCTGGCGCTATTAATGGTATTTTTCTATGCCTTGAGCCGCTCTGTTGCTGTCGCGGTGATTATTATTGTGGCTGTGGCGACCGCCGTATTTATTACACCTTGGTCTTTACTCCTTGGCGTACCTCTGATAGCTGCCAGCTTAATCGTATTTATCAGACCAATGCGCAACCAGCTCATTAGCCAGCCTGCCTATAAAAAACTAGCCGCTGCCATGCCGAATATGAGTGATACCGAGCGTGAAGCGCTAGATGCAGGCAGTAGCTGGTGGGAAAAAGAGCTGTTTATGGGCGCACCAGACTGGGATACCTTTGCCAGTTACCCTTATCCGACCTTGTCAGAAAAAGAGCAATCTTTTCTTGATAACGAAGTAGAAACCTTATGCGCCATGCTCGATGAATGGCAAATTCATCATCATGATAAAGACTTATCACCTCAAGCGTGGCAGTTTATTAAAGACAATGGCTTTTTGGGGTTAATTATCCCAGAAAGCTACGGTGGCCGTGAATTTACACCTTATGCTCAAAGCCGAATTATGAGCAAAATTGCCTCACGCAGCTTAACCGCAGCAGTAACTTGTATGGTGCCTAACTCACTAGGCCCAGGTGAGCTGTTGATGCATTACGGCACTGAAGAACAAAAGCAGCGCTGGCTGCCCGGACTGGCTGCTGGCACCGAAATTCCCTGCTTTGGCTTAACTGGTCCTGAAGCTGGCTCAGATGCGGGTGCCATTCCAGATATTGGTATTGTCTGCTATGGTAACTATCAGGGCAAACAAGTACTTGGTCTGAATATGACCTTCTCTAAGCGCTGGATTACCCTTGCCCCTGTTGCAACGGTTATTGGTCTCGCCTTTAAGCTTTATGATCCAGACGGCTTGTTGGGTGATGATAAAAAGATGGATTACGGCATTACCTGTGCCCTCATTCCAGCTGGCCATCCTGGAGTAGAGACTGGTCCACGTCACAATCCAGGCTCACCCTTCATGAACGGTACAGTGGTGGGTAAAGATGTGTTTATCCCATTGGACTTCATCATTGGCGGTGTGGACAACGTGGGTAAAGGCTGGCGCATGCTGATGGAATGTCTGGCTGTTGGTCGTGGTATCTCCCTGCCTGCGCTGTCGACCTCAGCTGGCGAAATGAGCTATTTAACAGTTGGCGCTTTTGCCAAGGTACGTGAGCAGTTTAAAATTTCAGTCGGTAAGTTTGAAGGCGTGCAAGATGCCAGCAGTGACATCGCCAGTAACACCTATATGTTAGAAGCGTTCCGTCATTTGGTAACCTGTGGTCTTAACCAAGGTGGTACCCCATCGGTGATGACTGCTATGGCGAAATACTATGCTACCGAAACCATGCGCCAAGTGGTCAACGATGGCATGGACATTGTCGGCGGCCGTGCCATTCAGCTAGGCCCCCGTAACTTCTTAGCCCTACCTTATCAGGCTATTCCGGTATCCATTACTGTGGAAGGCGCTAATATTCTGACCCGCTCGCTGATGATCTTTGGGCAAGGGGCTATGCGCTGTCACCCTTACTTGTTTGATGAGTTGCAGCTGCTACAAAGCGAAGATAAGGCGAAGGCGCAAAAGCAGTTTGATACCTTATTCTTCAAGCATCTGGCCTACACCTTTAACCGTGGTGCCAAATCCTTTGTGGCTGGCTTCGTTGGTGGCAGTAGCAAAGCGCCTGATTTTGCTGACAGTTTCACCCGTCCTTATTATCAACAGATTAACCGCTTGAGTGCCAACTTTGCGTTGACCGCTGACATGGCGCTGGGCTTATTGGCTGGTGACTTAAAGCGCAAAGAAATGCTGTCTGGTCGTTTGGCCGATATTCATGCACAGCTATTTATTATGAGTGCAATTTTGCAATATTATGCGCAAGGCAGTCAGTCTGAGGCGGAGCGTTTACATGCCCGCTTGGCATTAGAGAAATCACTGTACACCATCCAAGAAGCCTTTTTTGAGTTGTTTGCCAACTTCCCAAATCGTCTGGCCGCCAGTTTGGTACAAAAGGTGTGTTTCCCGTTTGGCCGCTTTACCAACAAGCCAAGCGATGCGCTGAAACAAAAAGTTGGTGATCTCATCATGGTCGATGGTGAAGACAACCCCTTCCGTGAACAACTCAAAAACTATGTATATTATTCGACCAACCCAGAGTGCAGCACAGGGCGTATAGAAAATGCTTATCAAATGCTGCGTCAGGTTGAGCCTTTATGGCAGACCTTTAAAAAAGCAGAGCATAAAGGCGAGTTTTTGGGTTTAACCTTCGAAGACCATGTCTTGACTGCATTAAAAGATGGCAAAATAACCGAGCAAGAGTCCGAGCAATTAATTGAGTATAATGCAGTGCGCTTTGACGCCCTACTTACCGATATTTTTGATGACAGCTTGCAACAAGCGCTACCACGTCATAACCCCCATACACTAGAGAATGCGGCAGAAAATTTAACGGCATTTGTGATTGCTGAGCTTGAAAAGGACTTACAGACAGCAGATTCTGATTTTGATGCTCATTCAGATATTGAGTCTAATGCAGACTCTACTGCCATATATGCCGATAACGCAACCACTGATAACGCAACTGGCACAAGCATCTCAGGGTTAGATACAAACCTAAACTCAGAAGATTTTTTAAATCAAGGTACTGTTAATTTAGATGAGCTAGATTTAGACGATCCTCGTGTGCGTGATGCTGAGCTTATTTTGCAAAAGCGAATGGCAAAAAATCATGGTCAGTATCAAGATACACAAACAGATACTGCACAAGAGGGTTCTGAGCCTAAGTAGCAAGCCCTTACTATAACCAGGGAGTTGTTTTAGTTGTCTGATTCAGAGTCAAGTACAGGATCTCGTCCCAAGGTAGACAGATAAGCAATAATATCCTGTCTGTCTTGCGCATTCGGCATCGGATCTGACAACATTCTGGTATCTGGCAAAGCTGCCTCAGCATCTGCAATATAGGCATCTAGAGTCTTAGCGTCCCACACCCAATTGGCCTGATCCATCGCTTCACTATAATTATAATCCTCCAGAACAGCTGAAGGCGACATATAAATCCCAATTAACTGTGGGCCTTTTTTGTTGCTGCCAGGCTTGAGGGTATGGCACTGTTCACAGTGATCAGCATAGAGCTTTTTGCCTTGGATACTATCGCCACCATCATAGACAGGTGCGATGACTTGCGCTCTATGATCTGGCGGTGTTGGCGTACAGCCGGTCAGCGCAGTAGCGCCAATCACCGCCATCACCACAGATATTGGTTTAAAGAGTGTGACCCAAGGCGCCATAGAACTTGATTTGAACAAAAACATGCTTCACTCACTCATTGAAATTTATTTTTAAGGTTTATTACGGTTACTTTTATCTATATAGATCAACAGGCGTTTTAAAGGGCCGATTTGGCAATTCTTGCACCAGCTTTGGCACCAAATAGCCTGGTAGCTTAGCCAACATCTGCCAATACAAATCTACCGCTTGTGCCTGTGGCATATCAAAATGTGCGGCACCAGCTACTTTGTCGAGTACGTGTAGATAATAAGGCAACACGCCAGCCTCAAACAAACGCTCACTGAGCGCCACTTGTGCCTCAAGCGTATCATTAATCCCTGCCAACAGCACCGTTTGGTTTAACAGTGTTATGCCCTTGTCTCTGGCTTGCAGCAAGTATTGCTTGGTGTGTGCATCAATCTCATTGGCATGGTTACTATGTAGCACCATCACGATACGGCAACGGCTTTGCTGCAATCTGTCTAGCAACGCTGTATCCAAACGCTCAGGAATCACAATCGGCAATCTGGTGTGGATGCGTATGGTTTGCACCTGTGGCAAATCCTCTAACACTTGTAACCACAAAAACAAGCGGCGGTTGGACAAGGTTAAAGGATCGCCACCACTGAGCAACACCTCGCTAATCTCAGGATGCTCGCTGATATACGACTGAATCTGGGTTAACTGCTCAGATCGCGGCATATTAGCTTGATAGTCAAAGTGCTGACGGAAGCAATAACGACAGTGGATGGCACAAGCCCCTGTGACTGTTATTAATACGCGCGAGTGGTATTTATGTAGCAAGCCCTTTATGGGGTTTTGATTATTTTCAGCCAACGGATCTGGCACATAGCCAGTCACCGCAACCTGCTCATGCTTACTTGGCAATACTTGTAGCAGCAATGGATCTTGCGGGTTGCCTGGCTGCATTTTGGCAACAAAGCCTTTGGGCACACGCAAGCTAAAGCCTTCTGGCACATATAGTTCAGGCTTGATATGGCTGATATTCAACTTAGCTAACAGCCAATCTAAATCTGTAATGACCTCGGCCAATAGAGTCTGCCAATTAACTAGGGTCTGCCGATTAACTTCATCTGCAGTGCGGCACTTGTTGGTATCACTATTAATAACCATGCTAGCCTCATCCTTATGCTCGCTAGGATGCAAACTTTGCTCAGATTGGTTATCATCAGAGGATACAAAAGGGATTTTCCTATTTTTTTGTTGGGGTAAATGGTTTATCATGTGACTCATTATAGGTAATTTAGTGTATGTATAACTGAAACGTTAAATAGTCCTACATTTATCCTACATATCCTTCATTAGATCCTATCATCGGATTTTATTATTAACTTGAAAAGCATCAGGAGCAATATTGTGGCAAGTTTTTCAACCAACGAATTTAAAGCCGGTCTTAAAGTTATGTATGACGGCCACCCATGTGCCATCATTGATAATGAATTTGTCAAGCCAGGTAAAGGTCAGGCGTTTAACCGTGTCAAGCTACGCAACTTACGTACAGGCAAAGTGCTTGAGCAAACTTTCAAATCAGGTGAGTCGCTAGAAGCTGCTGACGTTATCGATACCGAAATGAACTATCTATATAACGATGGCGAATTCTGGCACTTTATGCACCCTGAGACCTTTGAACAATTACAAGCAGATGCTACTGCAATGGCTGATGCGAAGCAATGGCTAAAAGAAAACGGTAACGATTTGTGTACCATTACCCTATTCAACGGTGTACCATTATCGGTCACAGCACCTAACTTTGTCGAGTTAGAAATCGTTGAAACCGATCCAGGTGTCCGTGGTGATACGTCTGGCGGTGGCGGTAAGCCAGCTGTACTAGAAACTGGCGCTGTGGTTCGTGTGCCTTTATTCGTACAACAAAACGAAGTGGTCCGTGTGGATACCCGTACTGGCGAATATCAAACGCGCGTTCAATAGCACAGTTGATGCTTGTTTTAATATCAGCTAAATCCCTGATTTAAAATAAGGTCATAAAAAGTCAGATTCAATCAGTTAAACGGTGCTCTACTCGCAGCAGCTTGCCATCGCACTATTTATCACTGATGGGTCTGGCTTTTTTTCTGTCTGCTTTTTTGGCTACTTTTCTGTCTGAAATAGTCAATAACTATCGCTTATATTTTATTCACCCTTTATTACACAGCCAACTTGCCATGTCTTATCCCCTCTTACTTTTAATCTTAAGCGTTATTGTCATTGTCCCCACTGTATTTGTGGTCAAAGGCAGGTCAAAGCAAAAACTGTTGGCAAATAAAAATAAAGGTCAGGCTTTTATTGGTCATCGTCAATCAGCTACCCAAGCCAATGCCAATCAGCCCACAGCTGAGCAATTACAGATTGCCCAACACATTAACGCTTATCGCAACTTACCGAGTCTGCCGATTAGCTTCCGACAATTATTGACCCAGATTCACAGTCAATATCTGACTTTAGCCGGTGTCAATCTGGCACCAGAACAGCGTTTTCATGTTGATAAACTCACCGGTACCCGCTTGCCAGAAATCATTGATACCTATTTGAGTCTCGACAAAGACTATGCCGAGCAGCACATTATAGATAGCACCAATGATCTGACCAGCCAAGATGCTGTCTACGGTCAGCTGACGTCTATCTTAGAGTTTTTGCAACAAGTACAACAAGAGGGACAGGCTCAGGTTGCCAGTAATATTCTGGCCAATCGCAGTTATTTGCAGGCAGTGTATGGTGAATATCAGCCTGATGGCAGCAGCCAAACCAGTGCTCAAGGTATCAAAGCGCCGATATTAAAAGCGGATGCATTAGAACAGCCTGCCAGCACAGAACAATTAAAAGACCAAGGTCTAAGCTATCTGATAGACCGTGATCAAGCCGCACCAACACAGCTTGCACTGGCGCAACATGATGCACTGCTAGGTGATGATTTACTCATTCAATTGGGACAGTTAACCGCTGCGACCGAGCAGACCTTTATTTATAGCCAAGCTCTACTTAGCCAGCAGCCGTCTTTACCAGCCTTTCAGCAGATTTTGGCACAAGCCTTGCCACAGCTATTGCGCCAATCAATAACTGCTCACTTACAAGCATCTGGCGCACAATCTTCAAATAGCGAAAATGGCTCAAAAGAAGTGGATGAGCTACCGCCGTTAAGTGAGCATCAAAAAGCCTTAATTAAACAAAAAATTAGTCGTATCCAGCAGTTGATTGAAGACTGCTTAAATCCGTTGCAAAAAGTAGCGCAGCAGCAATACGAGACCGGTGACAGCGCTGCCAGCAGCTTGCAAACAGTACAAAACACCTTAAAAAGTAAACACTCACAGGCTCAATATTTATTAGATAATGAGTTTTTCAATCCAGTTTAAAGAGAGAGTTATGCGCTTTATCAATGCTTTGCGTACGCCAACACCCACATTTGTAATACACTCAGCAAAAAATAAGTCAAAAGACAGCAAAAAAAGCCTCTCAACGGCCGCTGGCTTAGTGACAATGTTGACAATATTAACTGGCAGTTTGTTGCTGACCGCCTGTCAAAAAACAGACAAAGATCCTACTAATACTCATACGCAAGAAAATACTCATACGAAGACAGACGCCCAATCTCAGACCCTAGCTAATAACACATCTGATACACAGGCAAGCCCAGATGGCATAGCAAATGCTGACAGCGACACACAAGCTGCTTCTGAGCTTTTTGCTATGTCTGATACAACAAATATGGAAGCAGACTCAGCTACTGGTACGGTATCTTCTGCGCTAGATCCTTACCATATCGACTCAAATGCAAATGTCAATAAAAATAGTAACGCAGCAATCCAATCATATCAGACACCCTCTACATCACTCAACACAGCTACTCCAAGCTTGGCACCAGAGACCCAAATCACCGAAGTCGAGTACCAAGATAAGCAGGGCCACAGTATGTATATCACCTTCCTAACTTCAGCAACTTCTGAGCTGCGAGCGAATCTACGCCTACCTTCTGGTAAAGTGATCGTATTGACGGCACCAGCAGCTCAAGGCAATAATCCCACCTATCGCTCTGTCGATGGCAGTATTGAACTGGTCACCCATCAAGGCGGTAGCTCAATTGATCTGCTATTTGAAGGACAAGCGACTACCTTAGATGCGATCAGTACGGATACGGCGGTAGTGAAAGCCCAATAGAGTTAACCGCTGAATTCAATCCTAATCCAAGATCAATACCAGTCAATAGTCCAATAAACCAGCTAATACCTGCCCACAAAGCAGCGGCAATCAGTAGTAAAAACAAGAAGCCCAAAATATCTGGAATATGCAAATATATCCAAGCCACCACTGGGTTGCGCCAAAAACCAGAACGCTGCTGCTTCTTTTGTAATGACTGGTGCATAAAGGGACGATCAACGTGCAAGGTATCGGCAATGCCATACTCGGCTTGCAGATGCTCACGCACTATCTCTAAAGTCTTACGGCTTGGTCGAATAAAGATATCCATCACCGTCCCAGCCACAGGCACCACACCTACCAGCAGGTCAATGATCGCCAAGCGGACGGCAGGAGTTAGCTTACGAGCCGGCACCCCCATTTTTCTTCCCAGTAAGAAGGCATATCCTGTCAGCACAAGCCCTGCCACATCACCCGCGATCGGCAAGGTAGATAAGGCGGCATCTGCGCCCACGCCCTGCTTGGTGAAAGGCACACGCACCACAGAGTCCATCATATTGGCAAACTTTGCCAAGCTGCGCTCCATTTCAATCACTTGCTGACGGGTCAGCCCTTGCTGCCTTAAGTTAGCTTCAAAGTCTACCCCCAGCGGCAATGCCTCTTTAGCTGAGCTTGTCGGCTTAGTCGACGTTGAGGACTGAGACGATTGAACATCACGCATGCCCATAAAATGCCACCCATAAACAACTGATAGAAATCAATAAGAACAAATAACGACCGACCCAGACATTGGCCAAAAACGCTTTAAAACACACCATTGGCTCACGGGTAGCGCAGGCTTTATTTTGTTGAGTAAATAAAACCGCCACCAAACCTAAGCCATAGACAGGTATCATCCCAACCTTAGTTGCTGCAAAATAATGCGCCAATACCAATCCCATCAGTAACAAAAAGGCCGTTTGTAGCGCTGCAATAATCACCACATCATAACGACCAAATAAAATAGCGGTCGACTTGACGCCGATTTTTAAATCATCATTTCTGTCCGCCATTGCATACTGAGTATCGTAAGCAATCGTCCAGCACATATAGGCGGCAAACAACAGCCAGCACCACATATCTGGCGCACCTTGCACTGCCACATACGCCATCGGAATAGCCCAACCAAAAGCCGCCGCCAAAAACACTTGTGGCAGATGAGTAAAGCGCTTCATAAAGGGATATATAAATGCCAGTGCCACCGCACCAAACGACCAATAAAACACCTGTATCGGTAACCACAATAGTAAACTACAACTCACTATTGATAATACTAAAAACGTTGCAACTGCCTCTTTTGCGCTTAAACGGCCGTCTGCAAGCGGTCTATTCTTTGTGCGTGAAACCGACCCATCAACCTTTCTGTCGGCAAAATCATTAATCGCACAACCAGCCGCCCGCATCAAGATTGCACCGAGGGCAAAAATAAGGATTACTTTTAAACTTGGTAATTGTGGAAATAGTGTGCTTGGTGCACTGTTAGGATTTAGCGCATCATCTAGCAACGGCTGCGGAGCACCAAAAGCAGCCAAAAACACTGCCCATAAAGTAGGCCACAATAACAGCTCAATCCCTACTGGCTTATCAAAGCGGGTGAGATGGATATATGCCATTAGTTTTTGTCGCCAACTTAACTTAGGGCGTGAGGCAACAGAGTGTTGAGAAGTAAACTTGGTCTGTGTCATGGTTGGTTTGTGTCTATATTAATAAAGCTTGAAAAAGAAGCTTGCTAGCTGGGCAACAAACTATTGGGTTATTAGGTCAATGCCAATTGACCAAATTCATTACCCATTCAATTATCGGTTAAGTTACCCGTTAATAAGTCAATCAACTGCTGCGGTGTGTCAACCTGATAAGTCGGCTCTTCAGCGGCCAGCGTCTCGGCATTGGCTGCACCATAATTCACCGCAATAGAAGTCATGCCCAGCGCTTTAGCCATTTGGATGTCGTGAATGCTGTCACCGACAAATAAGGCATCGGCCACGTCAACGCCAGTTTCTGCCAAGATATCTAGCAGCATTTGCGGATCTGGCTTTGAGCCTGATTCATCGGCGCAGCGGCTGGTGACAAAATAATGACGGCTATTGGCATAATCCATCACTCTATCTAAACCTGCCCGCTTCTTGCCGGTAGCAACTGCCAACTGTTTGCCTTGCGCTTGCAGCTGTTGCAGCATGGCTTCAATGCCAACGAAAAACTGCGAATGCGGCTGATTGGGTGCCACACTGGTCTGAATATAATAATCTGCATAGCTTTGTTGAATAGCGGCTTGCTGCTCTAGGGTCGCTTGCGGGTACAAAATCTGGATACCCCGAATCAGGCTTAACCCAATAATAGATTTAACCGCATCATCTGTCGTAGTAAAGCCATGAGCTTCACCAGCAATATGCATGGACTCGACAATCAAGCCAATCGAATCCATCAAAGTGCCATCCCAATCAAAAATCATTAACGACTTGTTTGCAATCTCACTTTCTACATCACTCATAGTTCACCTTTTGTCGTTAAGCTCAATAAATTAGGCTAAATGAAAATCTGCCGGCAACAATGACTGAATGTCCTCTGGCAGTGGCGCAATAATGTCTTCATACTCAGGTACATCCAGCTTCCAAGCATGCAAACACAGGCGACGCACTCCTGATTGGTCTTGCTCATTGTATTTATCATCACCCAGTAATGGATGCCCTAAATACGCCAAATGCACTCGAATTTGGTGGGTACGACCCGTTAATGGCATCGCTTCAATCACACTGACCGACTCACCATTCAGCTTAAATCTGGTCAATACACGACACACGGTCTGGCTTGGTTTGGCATCCGCACTCGACTTATCAACTCTAACGCGGCGCTCACCACTGGCTAAGGTATAACGCAATAAGGGCGCATCAATCGTGAACTCATTTAACGCAGGCTGACCTTTCACTAAGCACACATAATGCTTTTGAATAGTCTTATCACGCAGATGCTGTTGCAGCACTTTTAAAGTTGAGCGCTTTTTGGAAATCATCAACAGCCCTGAAGTGTCTCGGTCAATACGATGAATCAGCTCTAAGTACTTCTTACCCGTCGCCTCACGCATCGCTTCAATGACACCAAAGTCAATGCCACTACCGCCATGTACTGCCATTCCCGATGGTTTATTCAGCACCATCAAGCCTTCATCTTCATAAATCACACGCTGCAATAAGCTTTTGGCAAAGCTGTCACTAATCACCGGCTTTTCACGAGTCGCTAATTTTACAGGTGCAATACGCACCACATCACCACGCTCAAGCTTGTCGTATGGCTTGCAGCGTTTGTTATTAATACGCACCTCATCAGCACGAATCATTTTGTAAATATGTGCCCGTGGCATACCTTTTAGTCTGGCTAATAAAAAGTTATCTATTCGCTGCCCATGCTGATTACGAGTAACTTCTAAATGGTTCACCTGACCAAAGTCTGCAATGTCTTTATCGGCACTTTGTGGGCGTGCCTTAGTAGAATGTCGTCTTACTTCACTAGGGCTCACACCCACACTACTCATCAAACCTTGTAAATCTTGCTCTATCTTTGGGTTTTCATTATTCATTTTATCTTCAATTTTCTCAAGTTTAGGGAATACTTTTGACATATTTTGTTAGGTATTTGGCAAAAGATTTGGTATAGTCTAACACGTTGACTTTGTGTCTCGTGTATTGTTATCAGTAAAAGCTCACTTTTTGGGCAAGCTGAGTAAGTCACGATCCATTTATATCCTAAGTATATCAATAACATACTGACAACTTATTCAACAAAAAATCATGAGTATTGTGATACTTTTTGTTATGATTGTTTTTGTTTCGATAACTTTTATATTGATATACCACATATGGGTAGCCATATATCTATACTAGGCTAGTATTTTGCTAAACTGGTATATTTTATTCGGATATCGCTGTTAGCAAAGTCAACCCAAAAGGTTATTTTTTATTAACCAAAGTGTTATTTTTATAAACTAACTTTTTTATAAACCAACTTATAGTATAGGGTGAGTGGTTTTTGTAGCTTACAACTACCAGATTGCCAACTTGGCACCACATCCCCCATTTTAATTTAACATGAACACAATGCTTTAATATCTTAAGAGAACAGCCCAGACGACCTTAAGTAGCCAACGACTCTGTCCGTGCAACCTTACACCTTGCACCTATGACCAAAAAGTAGATGCTACCGCTGATGTCACTGGATGATAGGCATGATAATAAAAGAACTGACTGTGCTAAATTGGCGGTCAAATAACTGTAATAACGCTTAACAAATCTTGCGTTTTATCATAAATCAGCCGTTATTTGCCAAGTACGCCCCGCCAACTTTTGCTCGATATTGATAACTGAAAAAACTTTAAAATGAACAACCTAACGGATTTAATGACATCACTAACAAACCGACATCATTAACAAACCGATATGATTAAGCAATTTAGTAGCCTGACTTTATTTTTATGACTTTGACGGTCAATGACGCCCTAGGCACGCTATCACGCATCTGCGTTCTGATGCCTTACCTAGTTTGCCAGACCAAGATGACATTAAGGTGACCTTACAACTCACCGTCTTTTTATAACTGCAAAATATAAAATAAACAGCTAGGCTCTATGTCTTAATTTGTGACAACCAGCTAATTTTTAACGTTTTATTTAACTTATCATCTTGTAACTTTTATTATAAAAAAACAGACTAATTTGCGTGTGTATTACTGATATAGCAACTACTTTTTTTATAAAAGTAAGACCCTTAACAATACAAAATAAAGCATCTGTTGCCCACTCCTCTTTAGTATCAGCCATTGTGTATCATGACCCAAACTAGGATACACCAATGAAACGCATACTAATTAACGCCACTCACAACGAAGAAGTTCGTGTTGCCCTTTGCAAAGGCAATCATCTTTATGACTTCGATCTTGAAAACCGTACCCGTGAGCAAAAAAAGGCCAACATCTATAAAGGCCATGTCACCCGTGTCGAGCCATCACTTGAAGCTGTCTTCGTTGAATATGGCTCAAAACGTCAAGGCTTCTTGCCTGTGCGTGAGATTGCCAGCGAATACATGCCTGGTAACCCACGTGAAGAAAATATCCGCAAGTTAATCAAAGAAGGCGATGAGCTTATCGTCCAAGTTGAAAAAGAAGAGCGTGGCAATAAAGGCGCCGCCCTTTCAACTTACGTATCACTTGCCGGTCGCTATCTGGTATTAATGCCAAACAATCCAAAAGGTGGCGGTATTTCTCGCCAAATCTCTGGTAAGCTGCGTGAAGATATGAAGCGTATGCTGGGCAATTTAGACTTACCAAAAGGCATGAGCGTCATCGTCCGTACGGCAGGTATTGGCAAGACTCAAGATGACTTACAGCATGACTTAAACCATCTGCTTAATATCTGGAATGCCATTCAAGATCAAAACAAAAAATACGCCTCACCACGTTTGGTACACCAAGAAGCTGGTGTGGTGACTCGTGCGGTGCGTGACTATTTGCGTGATGACATCAGTGAAATTTGGATTGATAATGAAGAAGCCTTTATAGAAGCAGAAACTTTTATTAAAGCAGTGATGCCCACTCAAATTGAAAAACTGCGCAAATACACCGACTTTGAACCTATGTTTTCAAACTTCGGGGTTGAGCGTCAAATCGAAACTGCGTATCAACGTGAAGTACGCCTACCCTCAGGTGGCTCAATTGTTATCGATCAAACCGAAGCTTTAGTATCAATCGATATTAACTCGGCCAAATCGACCAAAGGTGCCGATGTTTCAGAAACCGCTTACCACACCAACTTAGAGGCGGCTGACGAGATTGCCCGTCAACTACGTCTGCGTGATATGGGCGGCTTGATTGTCATCGACTTTATTGACATGAGTGACAATAAGCATCAAAAAGAAGTTGAAAAACGCTTGGTTGAAGCCACCAAATATGACCGTGCTCGTGTCCAGTTTGGTGAGATTTCACGCTTTGGCTTAATGGAAATGAGCCGTCAACGTCTGCGTCCATCACTAGAAGAATCTACCGGTTATATCTGCCCACGCTGTCATGGCAATGGCATGATTCGTGATTTGCGCTCACTGTCGCTGTCTATCATGCGTCAGATTGAACAGACTGCCCTAAAAGAGCGTCATGGTGAAGTACAAGCAGAAGTGCCAACCGACATCGCCGCCTTCTTATTGAACGAAAAACGTGAAAGCTTGGTCTATCTTGAGCAAGATAGTGGCACCCGTATTACCATCTTGCCACATGCGCATTTAGAATCACCCAACTTTAACATCCACTTTAACCATCATGGCTTTGCGCCGGCCAGCTATGAGCGTGTCACTGACACTCAGCAGCAAGAGACCAGCGGTCTTGGCTATGATGTTGATTGGCAGACTGCTGAGTCAGAGCGCCCTGAACAGCAACCCGTACGTCAGCCACGTCAAAGCGACAACGCTGCCGCCAATGCGGTGCCAGCATCGGCACAAGCACACAGCCCAGCTAGAAAAGCAAATAAGCCAGCAAATACCACAGGCGCCATTGCCAATCCACAGCTACCCCCTGTAACCCAAGATGCGCCTGCGCAAGCAACAACTCAGATGGCCAAACCTGCAGCAGTTGCTTGGTTGTCCAATCTGTTTGCTCCAACACCACAGGCACAAGTAGTTGCCAGTGTTAGTAGTGCCGATGCCGCCCAAGCCATTGAAGCCATCGTTAATACGGGCGCTCAAAGCCTGGGGGCTTTTGGTCAAGTAACTGCGCCTACCCCACCAGCACAAGTGGCGCCAACCCCTCAGGCTACTACTAGCCAACCACAAAAATCATCTACCCAGCCAAGCAGTGGTACAGATGAAAAAGCCGACAGCAGCTCGAGCAGTGGTACAGATGAAAAAGCCGACAGCAACTCAGACAAGGATCGTCGTCGTACTCGTAACAACCGCAGCCGTCATAAAAATGATAAGCGTAACAAATCTGACAATCGCCGCCGCACCTCTGGAAAAGACGATACAAAATCAATAGAAAGCGTCGGAGACAGTAATAAATCAATACCAACACAACAAACGCAGTCTGCAAAAGATCTGCCAAAACGTGAGCCAAATAGCAAACGTGAGTCTCGTGGTCCTATCGAGCGTGGCGAGCCAAAGCAGCCAAGTCATAAGTCTAATGCTCAAGACAAAGACAACCGCAGTGAGCGCCAGTCAAAGGCAGATCACCACAAAGTCGATAACACAAAAGATCTTGCTAAGAGCAAAGCAAAAGACCAAGTTAAAGGTAGTGATCACAGCAATGAGCGTCACATAGATCCAAATGAGGTCAATTTACGTGTGACAGAGGCGGAAGCCACCTTAAAGAAACCAGAGGTAGTGCATATCTCTTTAGATGATGCCAAATCTGACGCAAAAACCGAGTCGAAGACGGTGTCTAAGTCAAGCTCAAAGCCAGAATCTAGCTCTGCGTCTCAATCAGTAGTCGCACAACAAACGGTTGATAATAAAGCCAACAAATGCTCTGACAGTAATATACATAACAAGAGTATTAACAGTGCGAATACGCAAGCAAAAGAAGCTCTTGACAGCACTCCTGCAATAGATGCAATTGAAGCGACTCACAAAGCACGCGATAACGCAACTGATGGCGAAGTAGATAGCAACATCACTATCATAGCTTCCGATAGTGTAGAGGATATGCCAAATACTAAAGCAGATAAAGCTGATAAAGCAGATAAAGCGGATGACACAAAAACAGTTTCAGTGAAAGCGACTGAGACCGAAACCAATACAGACGCATCAACTTTAAGCTTTGATACTGCCACACTGTTTGCAGACCGCTATGTGGCTGCCAAAAAGTACGGCAAAGCGAGCAATGATCCTCGTGTCATTAAGGCTTCACTAGCACGTCAGCTTAATAAGCAAGCCGCTGCTAAGTCAGTAGCACCTGCACCAACTACTGCTAAAATCAGTGGCTCTGTGGGTCAATTTATTCATACTCACTTAGCACAGCCACGGATGCGCTTAGCCAAAGACGGGGTGATTGCTTGTTTCTTAGCAGCCTTAAATGCACACAAAGAAACGTCAGGCTCATACACAGTGCCTGCGACAGCACAAAGTCAAACTCAAACGAAGCCAGTCATTGATGCTGAATCACTACCAGCCTTTAGTTTTGTTAACTATGGCTACCAGTCACTGTCACCAAGCTACTTACAGCGCTTTGCACAGATGACCTCAGCAGTAGCGACTCATAATGTTGAGCAAGGTAAAACTGAAGTGCCACCAACCCCAATTGGCGCTCGTGCTGCCAATGATCCACGTGGTCAACATCCAGACTATACGCCACCAGCTGTTGCTAGTGAAAAACTGGCTGAAGACAAAACAAAAATAGCTTCAGTAACAGATACATCTGAATCTGTCGCGTCTAATACTGCGACACACTCGGATACAGTTACCACAGTCAGTGTAGAGGAGCAAATCTCTCCATCCAAAGCAATGTCAGAACTACTCAAGCTGGATGTGGGTAACTTTGTTGCTAAAGTACTGGGACAAGAAGGGGTTGACATCATAGCCTCTGGCCATACTGAGGCGGCTTTCTTAAAAGCCTTGCGTCAACCTTGGAGTGAGATCATGTCGGTTGCCCAATCGGTTGAATCTCAGTCAGCTAAGGCTCAGTCGGTTGAACAAGCCCAGCCCATCACTGAGAATCCTGCTGAAGCCTTAGTCAATGAGCCACAAGCAGATGCCGTCAGTGATGACAGTGAAGATCGCTTGCATGAGGCGCATCCACATATTGACGCTGCCAAAACTCAAGGCACTGACCTGTTAACGACAAAGTCACAAGAGGCAGATGTCCCTCAAGACAGGAAAACAGGTGTAGAAAGCGAAGACAGTCAAGCACAGCAGTCAGCGAATATGTCTAATAAAACCAGTATTGAGACCTATAAAAGCATGATTGAGAATATCTCTGAACAGTTGCTACCTCAAACTGGATTATTAAATTTAACCGCACCAAAAGTGCCAAAAGCACGTAGTCGTAAGGCAAAAGAAGATCCGAAAAAGCCAGCCACATCAAATGATGCAGGATCAGATAACGACAGCTAAATCGCTAACCTAGGGTTAAACTTAGTTATCAAATTAAAATACCAAAACTTTGATACCGTAAAAAAGAGCCGTTACAGATGTAATGGCTCTTTTTTTATTAGTTGTAATCAAGATATGAGACTACTAATGCGCACCGCGTGCTTTTTGAATGGTCGTTACAATCGCCAATACGATCGCACCAACTACAAACCCAATCAAACCATTTAACAAGGTATTCGAAAGTCCTTCAAACACACCAGTCAAATGCGCAATATCTTCGACAGCATGATGCACATAATTGATGCCGTGTACTAAAATACCACCACCGACCAAAAACATCGCAATGGTACCTATGATTGACAAAAACTTCATTAGCTTAGGTGCAGCCGATAATAAAAACCGACCAATTTTGTGAGTGCCTGTACCTGGCTCAGACTGACGCATTAGGTGTAATCCTAAATCATCAATCTTAACAATACCGGCCACAAGACCATAAATACCTACTGTGACACCAATTGCCAAGATGGACAATACGATACTTTTATCCACCATACTGGCTGTGGTTAATGTGCCCAATCCAATGACGACAATCTCAGCAGATAAGATAAAATCGGTACGAATTGCCCCTTTTACCTTATTTTTTTCTAATGCTACCAAATCTACCGACCTATCAGCGTTGGCAGCCAAACGAGCTTGCTGTGCTTCATCGTGTGGCAATAGCCTTGGCCAAAACTTGTGAATCACCTTTTCAGCACCTTCAAAGCATAAAAACAGCCCACCCATCATTAACAAAGGCGTGATTAGCCATGGAATAAAATAACTAATGACTAAGGCAGCGGGTACCAAAATCAATTTATTGACAAAAGAGCCTTTTGCCACCGCCCAGACTACTGGCAATTCACGACTAGGGCTAACACCTGTCACTTGCTCAGCATTTAGTGCTAAATCATCACCTAAGACACCGGCCGTTTTCTTGGCCGCAACTTTGGTCATGGCGGATACGTCGTCCATTAATAGACTAATATCATCGAGTAGCATCAATAAACTACCACCTGCCATACAATCTCCTTAATATGTTTTTTTAAACTTATTTATTATCATCTCTTAAACTAATCTTACCAATGAATGTGCCATTTATAACATAAACTTGTTATAACATAAATCCAGTTAAATTTCGCTTAGTGTAACTTGTTCACTACCAAAAATCAGACACTAAATATAATTTGTGACAAATCTTGCACATACAGCCCATCGTGCATGACCAGCTAAGCCTTGTAGATACTGCTAAATTTGCACCACTATTTATCAGTATCTACCGCTTAGAGCTAAAAATATCGCCTAGAGCTAAAAAAGGCTTGGCACGCTTCACTCTCTGCTGCCTTGTACCCGCTGCTATCTCTCACTCTCTCCTGCTCCCAGCTTTTACCCCTGCTGTCTTTCACCCGATTGCCAAAGGTGTTAAAATTCAGCTTAAATTTAATGCGTTAATCCAAGAGTTGAATAAAGAAATAAATAAAAAGTTAAATTAACTGCACACATGTCTGATAATAGGCCAAATCATATGAAAAACCATTCACTGAAAACTTCCAGCCATCCGATTATTATCAGTCTTTGTGCCGCAATGCTATTCGTAGCAGGCTGTCAGCCCACAGAGACCAAAAGTGCTGATTCCTCTCAAACTAAGGCAGCAGCCAAGGCTGATATGACAAGGGATAAAGCTGCGGTTACGACAGCCAACAGTAGTGCTGAGCAGGACAATACCAACCCAGATTTAATGGCGTCAACACGTGATAAGTCCGTCAGTATAAACTGGCAGGCCGTTGACTCTGGTGTCGCTGCCATTGACCCAGCCAACTTTAACTACCCTTTTAAGCTAGATAGTAATAATGTAAAGGCTCAAGTTGAGTTTTCTAATATTTCAGCAAAACAAGCACAACATAACTTAACCTTAGGCATGGTCAGCAATGAGCCAATAGAGAAGATTGTTGATCAGCTTGGTGACAGTTATTTGTCACACAGCTTCTCGCCAGAACAAGCCACTTTATTTATTTATACCACCCCCAACGTTGCCGCCAGCCAACATGATTATGTGGTGGCTGATGAGTTTGCACGTGGGCTGGTATTGCCGATTGTGATTACCTCTGAGCTACCCGCTTCTAGCGATAAAACAAAGACTGCTTCGGCTGAGTCAGATACTCACAGTCATTAGTAAAAAATAACCCAGTGCAAAAACACTGGGTTATTTGATAAAGCAATCTTCATTTAGTAATCTTCATTTAGTAATTTTGCTTAAGAGACTAAACGGCTGCCGTCACAATCATCTCAACCAATAACTCTGGACGTGCCAAAGCCGCTTCGCCACAAGCACGGGCTGGCGGTAAGACATCACTAAACCACTCATCCCACACCGCATTCATCGCAGCAAAATCTGACATATCTTTTAGCCAGACTGTGGTAGATAAGATTTTTGACTTATCACTGCCGACCTCTTCTAGTAGTGCTTCGATTTTTTCAAGGCACGTTAAGGTTTGGCCAGCAATATCATCTTCAGCATTACCTACCTGACCACACAAATAGATGGTGTCATTGTGGATAACGATTTTGCTCATGCGTTGATTGCTATGTAGTTTTTGCATTGTTTTTGTCTTTTGTGGTTAAGTTAAATGTGACTGAGTTAAATTTTTGCCGAATTAGTGTTAAAGATTAGGGGCTGGCCTAATGTCATTAACGCTTAAAACGCTCGGCACTAAAAGGCGTAGCATCAATATAAAGAGGCTTATCATTGATCATCTCTTCAACCAAGCGACCAGTAGCTGGTCCTAAGGTAAAGCCTTGATGTGCATGACCAAAAGCAAACCATAGATTGTTATGCTTATAGCCAGGACCAATGACTGGCTTCATATCACCCATACATGGACGTGAGCCACACCAGGCCTCATCTTCTACCGCATCTTCTATCGGCAATACTTCTCTTGCAACCTTTAATACATCTTCAATTTGTCCAAAGTTTTTTGGTGCATTCATGGTGGTCATCTCAGCACCTGTGGTGACACGGATACCTTGCTCCATTGGACCCATCAAATAGCCTTTTTCGGCATCAAAGATACTGTGGTTCAGGTGGTTTTTTTCAGTTTCGACAAAGTGCTGATGGTAGCCACGCATTGGAAATAGTGGGAAGTCATACCCCAAAGGCTTGGTCAGGCCATTGGACCAAGGCCCAGCGGCAATCACCACATGTTGACTGTCAAAAGTTATGCTCTGACCATCTGCAACCCTGGCTGTAACTTGCCAGCCACCATCTTCAGTTTGTGCAATATTGGTCACATCACCTTGCTGGAATTCACCTTGCATTTGCTGATAGCTTTTGGCGTAAGCTTTTACCAAGTAACTTGGGTTTTTTACTTGCCAAGAGTTTTGCCAATGAATACCACCGATAAATGGCTCAAAATTGACATTAGGCTCATATTCTTTCAGCTCCTCTGGGGTCAATAGGCGATATTGCACTCCTTTTTTGGCTGCTCTTTCTGCATTATACTTGGCCTCTTCATATTTATCTGGGCGACGGTATAATTCAAACCAACCGCCTTTGCGCACTAGATCATCCGCACCTGAAGCCTTAATCATCACATCATGCTCACTGGTACAGTGTGCAATTAATGTTGCCCACTCATCTTCAATCTTAGTAAGTTTATTAAGACTTGAGTTGACCCAGTACTGATATAGTGCACTTTGATAATTAAAAAGAGCAGACCACCGATAACGAATATCGGTACTGGTATTAGGCAATACTCTTAATATCTCACCCAGTTGTCTTGGAAATGCCTTGGGAAATACAGCCTCACGCTGAATTAAGCCAGCATTCCCATAAGAGGTTTCCTCACCTGGATCTTTTTTGTCCAGCACCAACACTTTGGCGTTATTTTTTTGTAAGTGCCATGCGATGGACGTTCCCACCATACCTGAACCAATAACAATAACATCGTATTGCATAAATTATCCTTGTAACTAAGCCTTAAGGCTAAGTAAGTAATGAAATAAATAAACAATCCCCACTCTCAACTTATTACAATCCAATATAGACTGCTGCTTTTAACTTAGCGAAACGTATTTTTTAACCAAATATGCTGAGCTAAAGCCACAGCCGTTGAAAAGAGTTGAGGCAAACAAATAATGAAACAAGTAAAGAAATAAACAGAAAAATAGCCAATAACCATAAAGTCAGCAGGTCACTATCTTTATAACAACCTTATCTTTATAACAACCCACCTCTTTTTCATAACACTTTTTTTTATAACACTTTTTTTTATAACACTTAGGATTTACGCGAAATACGTTTTCAAGGCTTTAAAAGCGACTGGTTATTATTTATGGAGCGTCCGTCTTTACCTTCAGAGGATCCACAAATGATAACCAGTTGCCATAATATCTACTCGTACGTAAGCCCTAACACTGTGTTTTCATAACACTATTATAGGCGATATAAGCGATTATCTTGATTGAGTTTATCAATTAAAACTAGGCTTTTGTTTTGTTTTAATTGTTGACACAATTGTAAGCTTGATAGAGAATACTGTCGTTCAGTACAAGCAATTGCACCAAAGATGGTACGCCTAAAATAAGAGACTGTTTTCAGCGTCTCTGTAAAACAAATTATTGTCATACTACCCCTAATCAAGTGGCCAACTTACCTTGATGTATCTACTTGCCAATCATCTGCAAAAACTCATCCTCTAAGACCACACGTACACCGAGACTTTCAGCACGGGTAAGCTTAGAGCCTGCCTTCTCCCCAGCCAACAATGCAGAGGTTTTTGATGATACACTGCCTGATACTTTCGCACCTAATGCCTGTAATTTATCTTTTGCCTCATCTCGTGACATACCACTGGTTACCAATGTGCCAGTAATGACCCAAGTTTGACCAGCAAGCGGTAAGTCGTCCATCGTCCCCTGTTCTACCTTATCCCAATGTACGCCAGCTTGCTGAAGTTCCTCTATAACCTCAATATTATGCTGCGCACGAAAGAAATTATAAATTAATTCAGCGGTAATGGTACCGATATCTTGCGTTTCTAGTAGCTGATCAATGTTGGCCTGCATTAGCGGTGGCAAGTCGCCAAAATGTTGAGCTAAATTTTGTGCAGTAGTTTCTCCAACCCCACGTATGCCCAAGGCATAAATAAAGCGGGACAAGGTAGTTTTTTTGCTCTCTTCAATGGCATTTAGCATATTGCTGACCGATTTTTCACCCAGCTTTTCAAAGTTAACCAATTCGTCTTGATGTTCATGCAAGTGATAAATATCGGCCACAGTTTTGACTATACCCTGCTCAAAAAAGCTAATCAACCAACGCTCGCCCAAGCCGTCAATATCCATCGCTTTACGTGATACAAAGTGAATCAATGCTTCTTGTTGCTGTGCTGGACAAAACAACTCACCAGTACAGCGCGCCAAGGCCTCCCCTTCAGGTAAAACCACAGGCGAACCACACACAGGACAATGGGTTGGCAAGGTAACTGGCTGTGTATTATCCGGTCTTAGCTCATGCCAGACTCGAGTCACTTTGGGTATGACATCACCAGCACGATGCACACTCACTGTATCACCAGCACGCACATCAAGGCGCTGAATCTCGCCAAAGTTATGCAAAGTAACATTGCTTACCGTCACCCCGCCTACTTGCACTGGCTCCAGCTTACCAACTGGTGTAATTTGCCCAGTACGCCCTACTTGCCATTCAATTGCATTTAGCTTGGTCATCACTGTTTCGGCAGGAAACTTGTAGGCGGTGGCCCAACGTGGCTCACGCGATAAAGCACCCAACTGGTTTTGCAATGCCAACTCATCAACCTTAATGACCATCCCATCAATTTCAAACGGTAAGCTGTCACGTTCTTCTATCATGGATTCATAATACTGTTGCACTTGCTCAGCAGTATTGACTAATTCAAATCGGCTCACCGTAAAGCCAATCTGTTGTAGCCAGCTTAATGCACCAGATTGTAATTTAATGTCTTCTGGCAAGCCTTGATTGACCGAATAGGCATAAAACGCCAATGGGCGATTGGCGGCCACTGCTGGATCTAATTGACGTAAACTACCCGCAGCAGCATTGCGAGGATTGGCAAAGGTCTTATCACCCTTTTCTTCTGCTAAGCGATTGAGACGCTTAAAGCCTGCTTTTGGCATCAACACCTCACCACGTACCTCTAGCACCTCAATATCACGTGCCGCTTCGATTACTAATGGTATGTTATTGATGGTTTTTACATTTTGAGTAATGTCTTCACCAGTTTGACCATCTCCACGGGTCACACCACGCACAAACCTACCCTTGAGATACTTTAAAGAAACCGCTAGTCCATCTAGCTTCATTTCTATTTCATAACCTGGATTTTGATTGGCGGGATTTAAGCGATCATTGACACGACGCATAAACTCGGTCAAATCATCAAAGTTAAACACATTACCCAGTGACAACATAGGAATATCGTGCTCAACTTGCGAAAAAGACGGCAGGGGATCATCACCGACACTCGCTGTTGGGCTATCTGTCTGGGTCAACTCTGGATGACGCTCTTCAAGTGAAATTAAGCTAAGCCGCAACTGATCATATTCATTATCGCTGATCACCGGCTCATCCATCACATAGTAAGCATTATTATGCTTGCGTACTTCTGCAATTAATGTGCGCATTTTGGTCACGACTTGGCGTTGTTCGGCCGTCAAACTTGGCGCATTATTCATATCTGTGTTAGTTTTAGTCATTATCACTGTCTTATTAAAATGTTGTGGGGTTACATGAAATTGGTTTTAATTAAATAAGATAAGCTATGATAACAACTTTCACTAAGATGTGTCTTTATATGGCGTGTCTTTATTTTGATACAGGATTGCGATACAAAGCCAAATATCACAAAACATACAAGGATGATTATGAAAAACGCTACTTTTAACTCAATACAACAGAGACTACAACAAGCCTTACCCACCCACCTAAAGCATAAAATATCTGCGAAAAAATTCTTACGTAATCAAGATATTAGTCCACTTGTTAGCCAAAAAGTCGGTCAAGGTAAGACCATTTTAATCACAGGTGCCAGCTCAGGCCTTGGTGCAACAATGGCAACTTACTTTGCCAAAATCGGCTATAATCTTGCCATTTGTGCACGTCGCACCGAGCGACTAGAGCAATTAAAAGTACAAATATTGACAGACCACCCTAAGCTACGTGTAGAGCTACGACAGTTAGATGTCAGTGATTATGACGCGATATTTAGCGTATTTAAAGACTTCCAAAATAGTTTTGGTACTATCGACAGGATAATTGTTAACGCTGGTGTCGGTGAGGGTCGCCGTGTGGGTACTGGACGCTTTGACATCAACCGCAAAACAGCAGAGATTGACTTTATAGCTGCTCTCGCTCAGTGTGAGGCAGCGATGCAGATTTTTCGTGAACAAAATCATGGACATCTGGTCGTTATTTCTAGTATATCAGCGCTACGTGGTATGCCCAAACACTTAACCACCTATGCCGCAAGCAAAGCTGGATTGGCACATTTAGCTGAAGGTATTCGTGCAGAAATGCTGGCCGCTAACTTACCAATTAAAATCACCACTTTATATCCAGGCTATATCCGTACTGAAATAAATGAAGGCGCCGCCAAGCTACCATTTGAAGTGGATGAGCAAACTGGCGGCAAGGCATTGGTTGCCGCCATTGAGTCTGAAGTGGATGAGGCGTGTGTACCAGCTTGGCCTTGGATGTTTGTTGGCAAAGCGATGAAAGTAATGCCTCTACCGTTACTAAGTCGTTTTATGTAATTTTTCTGATATACAAGGGGCTGTATAATTGAAGCTACTTTGTTACATAGCTGGGTTACATAGCTGGATTTATTTCAATAATTGACTAAATTACTATACGCCTTGTATATTATAATCCTTGTATTATAAGCCTTGGGTAGCCGCCTGATACTGCTGTACTTGCGCACGTAACTGATGACGGCGCTCGCGGGTTAAAACTTCATTATTTTCATCCAATATCAAGGCATTTAGGTCATTTGAAATTAAGTTAACCACACTCATCATACTGTCAAAACCTTGAATCGCTTTAGGATGTGGCAAAGATAAAAATAGCACCAAGCCATTATAGCGAGAGCTTGGCAACATATTTAAATCAAATGGTGCAATGCCATCTTCAGTGATACCCATCATACTAAACCACAAAATACCCGAACCATCCTTATGTTCATAGCGATGAAACATATTCATCGCTCCATACTTTAGACCATACTGATTGACCAGTGCCAATATTTTTTTACCATCAATAGTTTCGTACTCATTAGCTGGTATCAAGGTAATATTGATATTTTCTTCAGCGTGATTAAGCGGACTATTTTGATCATGGTCGGCTTCTGCCAACAAGTGCTGGTCTAACATAGGACTGTTTGCCTCAAACATGGGTTCTTGCGCCGTCTCTATCACAGGCATTAATTTTTCTGTCGCTGATGCCAAGCTAGAAAAGACATCATCACACTCATCTGTCACAGTATGTTTTGTATCCAATGCCTCAGCAGTATCCGAAGTGTTCGATATGCCATCTAGTGCTTGTGTGCTTTTACCTTGATAGCTTTTTTCTTGGGATTTTGGCTCAAAATCAGAGGTAACATTATCAGGGTCATAATCAGTAATAAATTGGGCGTTAGCTTGCTCAAACGCTGAATTTGCAATTTGCGTCTCTAGCAACTGCGCATCTTGATTATCATCAATGCCAGCAATAGCTTCATCGTCTAGTTGCTCACCTTGTTCCTGTTCTTCGGCTAACAGCACGTCCGATACTTGACGCTGATGACGTGGCACAACAGGAATGCCATTTTTCTCTGCAAATAAGGCTTGCTCTGCTCCAGTTTTGGTCTTTTTTTGGGTTTTGACACTACGTACAATCATGTATAAACCGACCACCATAATAGCAATAGCAAAAATAATGGAAATATATTGTACGGTAGTCATGAGATTCGCGTCCTACAGTTAAACCGACGGTTAAATACAGTTAAACCGACGGTTAAAAATAAACAAGATGAACAAGGAACAATACAGATCCTAAATAAATACGTCAAATTATTGGTGCGCTTTAGTCTAGCACGCTTCTGCCATCTCGTCATCCACTCAGCTCTTGGTGAGGCAACTTTTTAACACAAATTATAAAGAACCACACCTCTGGTATCTACCTCCACCAAAAAAACCTAAGCTGTGGCTTCTAAATACTGCTCCGCCTCTTCCAAACTGACGCTAACTAAGGTTGATACTCCCGCTTGTGGCATGGTCACTCCTTTTAGCTCATCGGCTATTTGCATCGCCAACTTATTATGACTAATAAAAATAAACTGCACATCGTCTGCCAGTTCTGTAATTAAATTGGTAAATCGCCCGACATTGGCATCATCCAATGGCGCATCTACTTCATCGAGCACACAAAATGGCGCAGGATGCTGCTTAAATATAGCAAAAATCAAACTCAATGCGGTCAAAGTCTTCTCTCCACCAGAGAGCACCGCCAGCCTGCTATTTTTTTTGCCCTTAGGCTGTGCCATTAGCTCAAGGCCTGCCCGCCACTGCTCATCTGCTGTCATACCTTCTTCTTTAATTAAGGTTAGACTTGCTTGACCACCACCAAACACCTTGGTGAATAGGTGGGTCAAAGACGCATTTACCGACTGTAAAGTCTGTAAAAACAACGTCCTAGTTTTGCCATCAATAGTCGCAATAGCTTCAACCAAAGTATCCATACTGACGGTAATATCTTTGACCTGTTGCTCAAGTGGCAATAAGCGCTCATCGACTGCGGCCAACTCGGCAGCAGCAGCTAAGTTAACTGGACCCATACTTTCTAACTGAGTAGCCAACTGCGTCTCTTCTGATTGTAACTGTTGCTGCTTGCCTTCAGGGACACTGCGCCCATAGGTAATATAGTCTGTCAATACCGCAGTTGCACTGATATCGGGATTAAGCTCCTCTAAGCGCTCACTGGCTTCTTTAATGCGTTCATTGGCAATGGCCACTTGCGTAACACTATGGGCTAGCGATTCTTGTAGCTGCTGTAACTGCTGCTCTAACTTATCACGCTGTGTCTGATACTGATTTACCTCAGCTTGTAAGGTGGCAATCACTGCTTGACGCTCATCAAGCGCCACCTTCAGCTCATGGTATTGGGCTGTGGCAGCCTTCAGTGCTGCTTGTCGTTGTGGCAGCTCCTGTTGCTTCATTTGTGCGTCTTGGGTGAGCTTTTTCTGGCTACGTATTAGCTGCTTTTGCTCAGATTGATACTGATTAAGCTGAGTAGCACTGTGTTTGGCTGCCATCTGGGCTTGACCATATTGTAGCTGCAACTGGCGCAGCCTTTCGCTGTCCTCACGCTCTTGTAGATGTATCTGTTGTCGTTGTTGCTCAAGCTGTTGCTGCTTGGCTTTGGCTGTCTCCAACTCTGGCATAAGCGCTACTAAGCGTTGGCTTTCTTTTGCAATATTTTCTGCCAGCTGTATTTTAACTTGCGTCATCTCTTGATGCTCAGCATCTAGCTCAGCACGCATATTATGTAGCCTCTGCTGCTCACTATCTTGACGCTCTTGCTTGGCGATCAAAGAGACACGCTGTTGTTGTAGCTCATGGCGCTTGTATGTCAAGGCAGACAGCTGTGCTGATAACTCTTCTATGACCACCGACAGCTGTCGATGCTTATTAGCATCTGCTTTTAACACTTTGTGCAGACCTTCAATCTGGTCTTCCACCTCATTTAGTCTGTCTTCTAATTCAGCTAAGCGTGCTTGCTGCTCAATACGTACGCTTAACAATTGCTCACTTTGTAATCCTGCATTAAGCTTGCTTACATGCACTGCACCCAGATGACTAATAAACCAGCCTGATTGAGTTAACACAAAGCTATGCGCTGGCAAATTAGCAAGCAACTGGCTAACTTGGGCCTGTGTTATCTCTGATCCCCCTGGAGCCTGACTGGCTTCCGAAGGGTATGCAGGCGTATCTAGATACAAATATGCTTGTTGCCAAATTGTTAAGTACGGTGTAGCGATCAGCTCAGATAAAGGCTTTAGGCTAGCTAACTGTGTCTGTTGACTTGCATTAGCTGTGTGCGCTGTATTATTCGCAACAAACACACTATTTACGCCTAGCTGTTGTGCACCTGCTTTTTTATCTGGTTGCTTCTGCTTTTTAGCAGTATTAGTCACTGACTTAACAGACAATAAACCTTGTATAAAGCTAACATACTCATTATTTACACCATCTGTATTACTATTTACTACTAATACTCGTGCATCGAGCCAAAAGTCTAGCCATTGGTCTAATATATCGGCATAAACTTCACCTGCTTTAGTTAACTTAATCTGCTCATGAAGGGGCGGTAACTTCTCAAGCCTATTTGATATCGAAACCTGTTGCTGTGCAACTTCTTCTGCATTTAGACCACCAGCCTGCTCAGTTGCTGATGCCGATTTTAGCGGTGTTTTTTTTGGATGTACAATGGCATGTAACGTATCGTACTCTGCCGCCAAGCTCGCCTGCTGTTTTTCTAGCTGAGCAAGCTGGGTCTGCCGCTGGGCCAATGATTGTGTTAACTGCTCAGCAACTGGCTGTTCCACATCCAGTTGGGCCTCAAGTGACTCTTGCTGTCTGTCCACACTTGTGAGCATCGTATCGATAGTAGCAATATCATCCGTTAAGGTTTGTCTGATGTCTCCTTGCTCTAAGCTGTCTTGGTTGCTATTGCTATTTGTATGATGTCGGTCAGTGGACTGCCTATTTGGCTGTACTAGCCCCCAAGTTGACGCCTCTTGCTGCCACAACTGCTCTCTTTGTTGCCACTTAGATAAATCCAGACTCAAGCGAGACTCTGATTGCTTATCAAGTGCCAAGCGTTGCTCCAAATCACGCTGTTGCACTTCTATACGACTTACCTGAGCACAACTATCTTCCCAAGCTGCTTGCAATGGTGCAGAGTCAGACTGCCGTTGTTGTTGCTGTGCTTGTAGCGCCTCAATCTCTGGAGTTAAGCGAGCTAAAGTAGCATTTTGCTGCGCATTGTCCTTCTGGGCGGTGACTTGACTTGCTTGTAGCTGTTGCTGTCGCTCATCATTAGCCTGTAAGCGCGCTTCAAGCTGACTAAGACTGGCTTCTATATTGGTCAGTTGGTGTTCTGCTTGCTGACGTTGCAAATCCTGCTGATGCAACTGATCACGCGCTTCATCTTTTAACCATTGCTCTTCGGCCAGTCGTGCACTGACCTTAGTTAGCTTTTTCTTCAGCATCGTATCTTCGTTTTGCTGGATCGTTAACGCTTTTTCAAAGTCTAACTGCTGTGCTTTATGCTCAATCTCAGATGCTTTTGCTTGATACAATTGATAGGTTGCCAATTGTTGCCGCACCTCACTCAGCCTATGCTTGATTTGCTGATACTGATTAGCACTTTGAGCCTGTTTTAGTAGCTTATTTTTTTGTCGTGTTAGCTCTGCCTCAATGTCATTAAGCCGATCTAGGTTTTCACGAGTTTTGACGAGTTTTTTTTGTGCTTCTTCACGCCGAGATTGATAGCGAGCTACCCCTGCTGCTTCTTCAATAAACTCACGTAATTGTAGCGGGCTTGAGTCAACAATGCGCCCAATCATGCCCTGCTGAATAACCGAGTAGCTACGAGGTCCAAGACCTGTACCTAAAAACACATCGACGACATCACGGCGACGACAGCGGGTGCCATTGATAAAATAATCAGACTTACCTTCTGCATTAATTTGACGCCGTACCGACAGCTCATGATAAAGATTTAACTCATGGCGAATACCAGTCTGCTCATCTTGGGTATGCTCAAAGACAAGCTCGACACTGGCCAAGCTTTTGGCCGCTTTGTTTTCAGTACCAGCAAAGATGACGTCACTCATTGCTGCGCCTCGTAGCTGCTTAGCAGAAGATTCACCAAGCACCCAGCGAATGGCATCAATCACATTAGATTTACCACATCCATTAGGTCCGACAATAGCAGTGATGCCATGACGAAAGGTGAAGGTGGTTGGATTGGCAAAGGACTTAAAGCCTGCCAGTTTTAATGATTTTAGACGCATGAAGGCCGCATAAATAATAAGTGACAAAGAAAAAACGCTTTCAATAAAGCGAAACTATTTTACCCTAAACCCCATATTTTTTCAGATTTTATGCAAATTACTATAATCACTTTGTGTACAGGCGGTCATTATCATACAATGACTACTCCTTGCTAGATCTGAATTATTACCAGTTACAGGAAGTGCTTAGATGTCTAATAACAATCAAAGTCAAATATACAGCAATGACCCACAAAGTATGCAACAAAAATACGAACGTTGGCACAGTTTATATCAAAAACAACTTGCTGCACAAAAAGAATGGCTTGAAGCTGAAGCGTTAAGACAAGAGCTGCAAACTTATTATCTGGATGCACAGTGGATGCAGGATCGTGAAGCAGACTTACCACTAGACTACTCTGGCGAAGCACACTCTATTTTTAGTGAAGATACGTTATGGAATATGATTACCGAGCAAGATGAGCTTGCCCGCAAATGGATACGCTTAGGTATTAATACTCTGGATAATAAGCCACTTTGAGCTTAAAGAATAACAAAAGGCGGTATAGAATTGATTTACAGTCCTAATAAATCAATTCTATACCGCCCCTAATACAAACTCATTTTATGTCTAACAATATGCCTGCTTTTAGCCCCTTATCTTTTACTCAAAATACATCTGTCACCCATCAGCATGTTGCCACTTGCACCTCAACCAATACCGTCTTATTACAAGACTTAGCCTCAGGAAAAATCAACAACACCAAGCCTTATATGCTAACTGCCGATATGCAAACCTCTGGTCGTGGACAACACACCCGCAGTTGGCAATCGCCGGTTGGTAATATTTATTTGTCTTTATATCACCCGTTGCAAGTGCCTTTATCTGGCTTACTATCTCTAGTGATTGGATACCATTTAACTCAGCTACCTATTATTCAGCAGCTTAATCGTCAGCGCTATGCACTAAAACTACCGTCAATCGGTGTTAAATGGGCTAATGATATCGGCTACTATCAACTAGACTCAAGTAGCACAACCAGTTTTTATAAATTAGCAGGAATTTTGATTGAACCCGTCATTAGCGATAATAAAATTATCGGCATAGTGGTGGGTGTCGGTATTAATATCAGCGCTTCACCAATATTGTGTGAAAAAACCAAAGAAGGGATGGATTATCAAGCCATTAGTTTGTCTCAAATTGTCGAACAAACTAGAGTTGTCGAGAAAAATCAAGCAGCTACCTCTAATAGCGCCGTATCCAATTTAAACAACTCCTTAGTCTCACCGAATACAAGCTTCTCTAAGCCTAGAAAAAATGCATTCAACATACCACGCGCAAAAGACCTTTATACTGCGGTTAGCGCCTCTTTATTACGGGCAATTTCTCAGTTTAGTAGCTTTACCCACAATCCTTATGCCCTATCCAGATTTATCAACGACTATGAGAGTGTTAATGTATTATCAAATCGTCAAGTCTATATCAACCAAATGCTGTGGGCTCAGGCCAGCGCTACACAGACCCAAGCACTGCAAACCTCAAAAATATTACAAGGTGTGGTACAGGGTATCAACGCTGATGGAAGCTTAAAAATACGTCCTATTGATGCAGCACAAGCAGCGACTACCATAGATATCTATACTGGCACGATACGCCTGATCGGCTATTAGTCTAATCATGGTATTTAGTCTGACTTGCTGCTATCGCTTTCGCTGTTTATTGTTTGCTCACTGCTTACTGGCTGATAGTACCAAGGCACTTCTCGATCAAAACCTATTTTTAACAAGCTTGCTAAGATGCGCCCAGTTAACCCCCAAACGACTTCACCATCAACTTGCCAACTGGGAGTTTTGATCATAATCGTCTGCTCACCTAGCTTATAAGGCAGAATATAATCTGTAATCGGCTGGGTAATCAACTGTTCAAAATCGGCCCAAAAAAGACGTGCAATCTCTCCTAGCTCAGGTACATAAGTAATAGGTGGCTCAACTAAAGCAACAATGGGACGCACAATAAGTCCTTTTTTGGAGACTTCTGTTGGAAGTTGACCAACGATTTGTGCCTTTTTGGGTGGTAAAGCTGTTTCTTCACAAGCCTCACGCAAGGCAGTCACCACATTGTTACCATCTCCATCTTCATGCTTACCACCAGCAAAAGACACTTCACCGGCATGGCTGCTTAAATGCGCTGCTCGGCGAGTTAATAGCATCTTCGGCTGCGGCTCATTGGTAATCAACACCAGCACCGCTGCATCCGCATTGGGGGTAGCTATCATCTGTTGCAGCAATCTATTGGCCTGCGTAATCTCACCTAGTGGCTGCTGTGTATCACTTGACCGCTGTCGTGGTGCTAACGGTAGTCGCAACATACTATGCTGAACCCGAGTCACCAACTGCTTTAAGGTTGGCTGGGTAATTTGTTCTGGCAAAACGATAGCCAGTTCTTCAAAACGAGCAGACAAGGTGGTTTTTTTATGTTCAACATCATTAAGATTATCATGATGAGTGTTTGAGTTATTAGCCATTGCAAAGTGTCAATCTTGTTGTAAAACATAACAGCTAATATACCGTTAACGATTGCAATTAGCTAGACTAACGCATCAACTATAAGTATGCTATCTTGATAAAATTAGCTAAGCAAGTAATCAATAGTCTGAACAAGCAATCAATAGTTTAAATACCATTATCACAAGCAAGCAAAAAGCCAACAAAATGCAACTTTCAACTTTTAATCAAATATGCTGGGCTAAATAAAGCCACTGCTTACGCCAAAAGTTGAGAGTGATGTTTAATAACTAAAACACTAACACATTAACTAACACATTAATAATCATGAGGGCAATGCAAATGGCATACTGTTTACAATGTGGGCATCAAGCAGAACATAAAATTCCAGAGGGTGATCATAATATTCGCTTGGTATGTCCTAACTGTGGTTTTATTCATTACGAAAACCCAAAAGTCATTTGTGGTGCTGTGGTCATCCATCAAGACAAAGTTCTCTTATGCCGCCGTGCTATTGAACCCAGGTACGGTTATTGGACACTTCCAGCTGGCTTTATGGAGATTGGTGAAACCATGGCCGAAGGCGCAGCACGTGAAACGGTTGAAGAGGCCGATGCCATTGCTATTAACCCACATTTATACTGCTTATATGATTTGCCTCATATTGGTCAGATTTATGTCCTCTATCTAAATGAGTTGCAAGATGGAAAGTTCGATGTAGGCCCTGAAAGCCTAGAGTGTGCGCTTTTTTCTGAAGACGATATTCCTTGGGATGAGATTGCGTTTGAGGCAGTAAGACGTACTTTAAAGCACTATTTTAATGACCGTCAGTCTCTTGATGATCATGCTAAGTTCCCAATTCATCAAGAAGTAATTCCAAAAGATAAGAGTATCAAACGCTTTTAATTTAGGGCGTGTTTTTATTTTTATCTTACCTTTAATCCTCATTTGTAAGGATGTTTAAGAGTCTGTATTCATCCGCTAAGATTAGTGTCTTATGAGTTCATTACAAAAAAATATGAGCATCCCACAAGGGGTGGTGCTCGCCATTTGTAGCTTGGTTGGATCAGGATTGTTATGCCTGCCTGGACTAGCGGTAAAAATTGGTGGTATTGAAGTAGCAGCCTTAGGTTGGATTGCCTCTATTTTGCTATCCATTCCGCTGGTTGTCATCTTTATGCAGCTGTCATTGCAAGTACGTAATGCAGGCGGTGTCGCAACCTTTGCAGGCCTTGCTATTGGGCAATGGGCTGAAACTGCTGTGGGATTGCTATTAGCAGTGACCTTCACTTTTGGTATTCCGCTTGGTATTTATATGGGCGGCATGTATTTGCAGCAAATATTAGGCCTAGCAGATCAAGACTTATTATGGCTAATTTGGGGCATCTTAGCGCTGTCTATCTTAGTTAATTATTTGGGTCTAAAACCCTCAGGCTGGCTCAACACGCTCTCAGTTGCCTCTTTGATTATCCTAATTGGGCTTATGATCTTAGCGCATCACAACTTTTTAGCTTCCGGCCTTGTCGTCTATGCCAATGCTTTTCATCATATCGATAGCGTCTCTTTTGAAAGTATGTGGGCGGTTTGTGCCATTATATTTTGGGCGTTTTTAGGCTGGGAAAATATGAGCTTTGGTAGTGAAGAAATCAGTGGCAGTGATACTGAAGCTACCAAGCGAGCGATTAAATGGATTTATGCTTGGGCATTTGTCATCGTCAGCGCCATTTATCTATCCTTAGCGGTATTAACGGCTGGCGCTGCGATCAACAATTTTTCAGTCAGTGGTGTTACTGGACTGCTTGCATTATTAGAAAACACGCCCTTTGAGCGTATTGCTTATGCACTAATTGTACTCATTATCTTGGCCAATGTGAACGCATGGGTATTCGCTTGCAGTCGCTCACTGTACGCGTCGGGCAAAGCACAAATTCTACCCATATACCTAAGTAAGCTAAGTGCAAACGGTATTCCTAAAGCCAGTGTCCTGACCACAGGAGCAGCATTGTGTTTGGTCTGCTACCTGGTATTTAGTGGCATTCTGCCTCTAGAAAATGGACTGGCATTAGTCAACCAAAACTTTATCTTGGTCTATGTGCTGTCTATTGTGTGTTATTTAAAATTAAATAAAGGCTGGTTTGCTTACTTAATTGGCATTTTAGGCTTGGCCAGTTGTGGCTTTTTAATCACAGGCTTTGGCTGGCTAACCTTGATTCCACTTTTGTTAATGGCACTCGGCTGGGTAGTACATCAGCTAAAACAACGTTAGCACTAGCATTAACGTTGATAACAACTTTATCGCAGGTCATACAACTGCTTCAACACTATACCAATCAAGGCCGCCATGTCATTGGCTTGTAACGCCCACTCTCCTAGACGCTGCTGGCCTAAGTCACCAGCTAGCGCATGGATCATCACTGCTTGCTGCAAACTACGTTGCTGCTGTGATAAATCAACTTGTGCCAACAAGCCAAGTGCCAACCCAGAGAGCACATCGCCCATGCCTGCGGTAGCCATCCCTGGATTGCCAGCTGCACACACATAAAGCTGTTGCTGATCTAGCACCAAAGAACCCACACCTTTGAGCAGCCAGCTGCCCTGATATCGCTGTGCCAGCTGAGAAATAGCGCTGACCCTATCAGCCTCAACCTGTGCTGACGTTATATTTAATAATCTAGCCGCTTCGCCACTGTGCGGTGTGTACCAAACTTGATGTGTATTCGCATGAGCCTGCAATTGCTTGATAAGCTGAGGATGAGTTTGGGTCAAAGTCGCCAAATGAAACAAGCCATCTGCATCAATAATCAGATCTGCGTTACTATCTAGTACTGCTTGTAAGTATTGATGACATAGCTGTAAGCTTGATGTGTCACGCCCCATTCCCATCCCGATTGCCACTGTATCGCACTCAGCAATCAGCGCCTTGACCCCAGC
Source organism: Psychrobacter lutiphocae DSM 21542 (assembly GCF_000382145.1). GTDB lineage: Bacteria > Pseudomonadota > Gammaproteobacteria > Pseudomonadales > Moraxellaceae > Psychrobacter > Psychrobacter lutiphocae. The sequence continues at coordinate 64,550 of NZ_KB907622.1, read as the reverse complement.
CACATCCTGTAAATTTAAACTCATGGCATTGGGTAATTTGGTAATTAAGCTACCATGAAAAGCTGAATGACAAGCCACCGTCAGCTTACCAACACCAGCAGATAGTGCACTACTGGCAGACAGTAGCGCTGCACCGCCCATGCCTTGCGAGCCAGCAACCTGATTACCACCGATAATCAGCGCATGGCCAAAGCTGCCTTTGTGTGAGTTATACGCCCTTGAGGTCATGGGCGTGGCACCTTGTAATAACCTAGCAGTCGGCGACATCTCTAGCACACTTGGAATCAGTGGAAAGTCTAGTACTTGACCGCTATAATCTGGGCCATCCTTGATATGTAGCCCCAACTTACGTGCTACCAAACACAAGGTGACATCTGCCTTTACCGCACAGCCATCAAACACCTGCCCTGTACTACAAACCAAGCCGCTAGGCACATCAAGGCTGATAACTGTCCTTACAGCATGCCGCCCCTGATATGAGGCTTGCCGTCCTCTTAATTTATTGATGGCAACTATCGCCTCTGCATACTGCCCTTTTGGCGCACGATCCAAGCCAATACCAAATAAGGCATCAATCATAATATCTGCAGATAATAGAACCAGATTCGGTAGAATATCTAATAACCGAGTTGTCCGCACACCTTGCTTAATGGCTTGATACTTAGCAGAAATCGCATCTGTACTGGTCGCTTCTGCCACTTCAATCACTTGCACTACTCTACCCATCTGAGTCAAATAACAGGCCACTAGCCAGCCATCACCGCCATTATTGCCATTACCCACCCAGACGCTAACTTTCCTACTTGGGTGATAGGTTTGATCTATCCACTGTGCCATTTGCCAAGCAGCCTGTTGCATCAGGCCATAGCTAGGATTGCCTTGTGCAAACCACTGCTTTTCAATAGCATAAACTTGCTTAGGTACAAATAAAGGTAATGACTTCTGTGGCACCTGTACCTGAACCGACGGTATGCGCTCACTAGTAGCACTTGTATCTGACGTTAGCATATATGGACGACTCCCTTTGTTTTCTTGTTATTATCACTTATCATAACGCTTTAGTTAAGCCTTGAGCCTAAGTTTATGATGCTGAACGGTAACACCAGTCCTATACAAGACGACAGTGCGATAGCCATTAATCCTTTTCAACATCCAGATGATGTCAAAATCTGGATCCGACAACAGGCGCAAGCACTGGGCTTTGCTGATTGTGGCTTTATCAGTGTTGATAATCCAGTATTTGAGGCACAGATGCAAGGATTAGAAAAATGGCTGGCGCAAGACTATCATGGTCAACTTACCTTTATGGAAAAAAACCATGATAAACGTGCAAACCCTGCGCTTTTAGTAGCAGGCGCTCGCACCATTATTTCAGTAAGGATGGACTATCTTGAAGTCACACCTAAGCCTAGGCGTATTGAAGACAACCTACGTCCAAATTATGCGATCATTGCTCGCTATGCACGAGGACGTGACTATCATAAAGTGATGCGTTCACGTCTCAAAAAGCTGGCGCAACAAATTGCAAATATGCTACCTCAGTGGCAACATTTAAAAATCAGTGCTGAGCGCCCTTTTGTATTTCGTCCTTTTAGTGATTCTGCACCCATATTTGAACGCCCGTTAGCAGATGCAGCAGGCATGGGTTGGACTGGCAAGCATACCTTGTTAATTAACCGTCAAGCTGGCTCATTTTTTGTGCTTGGAGAGTTGTTTTTAAGCCTAGAGTTGCCTGAAGACAAACCGACTAGCGCACATTGTGGTAGCTGTCAGGCCTGTATTGATATTTGCCCAACTCAAGCCATCATCGCCCCTTATCAGCTCAAGGCAAAAGCCTGCATCTCTTATTTGACTATTGAGCATGATGGAGTGATTGACAAGCAATACCGTAAAGCCATTGGCAACCGAATCTTTGGCTGTGATGATTGCCAACTCATTTGTCCTTGGAATCGCTATGCCAAAGTTAGCCCTATTGATGACTTTCATGCCCGCCATAATTTGGATAACAGCCTATTGCTAGACTTATGGCAGTGGACTGAAGATATGTTTTTAAAATATACCGAAGGTAGCCCCATAAGGCGCACAGGCTATGTTAATTTTTTGCGTAACTTATCCATTGCTATTGGTAATGCACCTTTTGCACAGGTGCACATTCAGGCATTACAACAGCGTCTTGGCAAGCATAATGACATGCTTGATGAACACATTCATTGGGCCATTAATGAGCAACTATCAAAAACGGGACACAGCTCAATTTAAGACGTATTTTTGTCTCAGTGTATTAGGGATAAAAAAAGCCACCGACTGTGTCAGTGGCTTTGTCAATTATTATCTACTCAAACCCTAGCCATTAGGGACTGTATCCTAATAATATTTATGGCTTTGGAATACGCAGAACCTGACCTACATAGATTTTATCAGGATCTGAAAGCATTGGCTTATTCGCTTCGAAGATTTTGTTATATTCATTCGCTGAACCATACACCTCTTGCGCAATTTTTGACAAGGTGTCACCAGATTTAACTGTATACATGGCCGACTCAGGCGCATCTTGCTCAATATCAATATTATCAACCACTTTGGCGACATACTGTACATTCCCCACAGCAATGATGGCTTTCTCACGATCAGCTTGCGTTTTTGCCTTACCACTGATTTCAGCGGTGTCTGTGGCGCCATTGAATTTTACTTTTAACTCAGAAATATCTAAGTTTTGTTGCTGAATACGCTTTAATAATAGGTTAGCAACAGACTGTGCAGAAGGCTCCGTCGCAGCAGGTGCATTTGCGGCATCGGCTTTTGATTCGGTTTCTTTTTTTGCATCATCACGATTAAAAATTTTATCGCCAATATCTTTGGCAAAACTAAACATACCCATGGTATTCTCCTAATGTTGTTATTTTTGAACTCTAAATTTAGATGTTAGCTATGTAAATATTTAGTGTTACGTTCTAAATCAGCCTTATGTCCTAAACTATGTTGCTAAACTATGTTGTAAGTTATCTAAGTTTACTTTTAAATTAAATAACTACTAATATAGCTTGTATTTATCATATCTGAATTCATGTTAATTTCAACCAGGTTTTTATTATTAAAAACACTACTTATTAACAACAAATTACTAATAATAAACATAACTGATAACCATCAAAAAAAGACCACCTTATGAATCACTCATAAGGTGGTCTTTTGCAAAACTAAAGCTTAAGGCTTATAGGTTAAGTCAAAATTATGATTCTAGCTTTGACTTAATATAATCTATCGCTTTTTGTACTGTGGTAATTTCGTTAGAATCATCATCAGGAATAGTGATGTCAAAATCATTTTCAAAAGTCATTACCAGCTCTACTAGATCCAGTGAATCAGCACCCAAGTCATTGATAAATGAAGACTCATTTTTAATATCATCAATATCAACATCTAACTGCTCAGCCACTGCTGATTTTACTTTTAATTCAATATCATCGCTCATAAAAACTTCCTTTAGTTGTCGTCTCTAAATTTATCGTATCATACTATAAATAAGTTAATGGTAAATTAAATTGATAAGGTTAGCAACCTTGTATGACCATATCTACCTAATGGCCTAGGACTTAATGTACACTTGTTCACTCATTTTAGCAATAATAAATGCTCATGTCTGCAACTTTATTGCAAATACCGACATTTTTTTACATATACATACCACCATTAACTGGAATTACAGCACCTGTGACATAGCTGGCTTCATCACTGGCTAAAAAGGATACCGCCGCCGCAACATCCTCTGGCTGACCCAAACGCCCTACTGGTACTGCATCTAGCATAGAGTTTAGTAAACGCTCATCCAGCTCATCTGTCATGTCAGTCTCAATAAGACCTGGTGCAACACAGTTAATCGTCACTTGCCTAGAGCCGATTTCACGTGCCAAGGTCCGACTAAAGCCTTCAACACCTGCTTTGGTGGCAGCATAGTTGACCTGACCGGCGTTACCCATTTGTGCTACCACAGAGGTGATATTAATAATTCTGCCTTTACGTGCTTTCATCATGCCTTTGATAGCGCGCTTACTCATACGATAAATTGAAGTTAAGTTAGTATTGAGCACCTTATCCCAATCTTCATCTTTCATGCGTATTAGCAAACCATCTTGCGAGATACCAGCGTTATTAACCAGTACCTGTACACTACCATAGACACTTTCAATCTCTTCAAACAGCTTATCAATTTGCTCTTGATCAGTGACATTTAAAACTCGACCAATGCCACCAGCATCATGCAAATACTCATCAATCGACTGCGCACCTTCTACTGTGGTTGCAGTCCCAATCACAAAATGCCCTTCCTTGGCAAATCTCTTGGCAATAGCTTTACCAATACCGCGACTGGCACCAGTCACTAAGGTAATTGTACGGCTCATAACTACTCCTCATTTAGTTTTTCAAATAGCTTAGTGAGACGCTCTGGCTTGTCAGTAGCATACGCTGTAATAGGCGTTTCTTGTCTCTTTGCTAGATTGCTTAATACCGTCCCTGCTCCGCATTCAATAATTAAATTGATATGTTTATCTGCTAACTTTTGCATTGTCTGAGTCCATAATACAGGATGGCTCAACTGCTCTGCTAGCGCTTTTTTAATGGCTATAATTGTTTTTTCTTCACTAGCATCTCTGTTTTGAATGACAGGTATATTGGGTGACTGAAACTCACACTCTGCCAGTTTTTCAGCTAAGGCCTCACTAGCTGGCTGCATCAAAGCTGTATGCGATGGCACACTGACCTTAAGCGGTACCATACGTTTACCAGTACACTGTATTTGTTGGCTTAAGATTTCCATACCTCTAAGGTTACCTGCTACTACCACTTGTCCTGGGCTATTAAAGTTAGCAGGACTAACGATAGCATCATCATTGTTACTTTCAATTTGCTCACAAATACTAATGACTTGATTATTATCCAATCCCAACACTGCTGCCATTTTAGTTGCGATACCATCCACAGCCTGTTGCATCAATTGACCACGTGCATGCACCAGTTTTACAGCGTCTGCTAAACAAATGGCTCCAGCAGCACATAATGCACTATACTCACCTAATGAGTGGCCTGCCAAATAAATAGGCTCAATATCAGTGGCTTCTTGCAGTATGCGCCAAACAGCGATACTGGCTGTCAATAGCGCTGGCTGAGTATATTCAGTTTTTGCTAATTCAACTTCGTCTTGGCAGATAGCCCACAAATCAAAGCCTAAAGCCTCACTAGCTTCATTAAAGGTTTGCTCTACGATAGGATACACTTCAGCCAGCTCATTTAGCATGCCTACCGCTTGTGAGCCCTGACCAGGAAAAACAACAGCTATTCGACGTGGCATTTCGATTTGACCTTGTTTCTTAACTACTTGCGATTGTTTAAATGACATTATAAGCCTTCTTTTTTCTAAAGATATCTAAAGAGAGATACAAAAAAAAGAGCCAAGTACCACTAATAACTTATACTTATTAGTAAGACTTAGCTCTTATATTACACCACTATCATCTAAGATAGTGAGTAATTAATCTTCTTGGTTTGCTTTGAACAGCTGACGACCACGGTAAAAACCATCTTTAGTCATGTGATGACGGCGATGTTTTTCACCAGTAGTAGCATCGATACTAATCTCAGCAACAGTCATATGGTGGTGTGAACGACGCATATCACGGCGTGAGCGGCTTTTACGACTTTTTTGAACAGCCATGGGTCTTGCTCCTATTCTAAAATATACTGCAAACAATATAGACTCTAATATTATGCAAATAACTGTTAACAACAATAAAAGTTCATGACAATTATCTAATAAATTAAGAGCCAATACACCTTGCAAAATGAGTTCTCTATTGACCTCAATAAGAGCAACTCTTATTAAAAATCAAATAGGTTGAAAATCTGGGAATAATAAACGAGGGATTATACTCCCTTTATCAGATAAAATAAAGGGCTAATCGTTAAGGGAGTCTACTAACAGTGACAAATGTCACTTTTTGTCACTGTGTATTATAGTCTCTGAGGCTTAGATTACAACTATTAACAACATCATTCAGCTGCTATCTTATCTCACAGCAACTGAGCCGGCTTAAGACAACTTACCTTTTAATGAGGCCAAAGCAGCAAATGGATTTTCTGCCTCTTCTTCAACGATTTCACCCACTTGCACCACTGCCATTTCACAATCATCATGTTTAGCAGACAAAGGCACATCAAGTAAAAGCTCGTCTTCAACCAGCTTTTTCAGTGGCAATAAACGATCACCTTTTTTATTTTCAGGTTGCTCAGCTAGAAGCTCTTCTAGCAGCAGATAGTCATCCGCCTCATCTACCAAGCTTTGCTGCTCTTCACGCTGCAATAAAATCAACTGCGCATCATGAGTCACATCAATATTGAGTGGATTTAAACAGCGCTGACAAATTGTCCAGATATCACCGGTAAAACTTAGATTCAATGCCAACAATTGACCTTGCTTGTTTAACTCACAAACCAATTCAATCGGCTGATCCTGATATTGTTCAGGCACAATATCCAGCAGTCGCTTAAACTGACTTGGGCTTACCGAACCTGACCAAGTATAGCCTACCTCTTCCCATTTTTCTAAATTAACATGGTTTGGTAAGGTAGCAGCACTTTTTTCAGTAGTATTTTTCAATGTTGTATCCATTTAATTTTAAAAGTATTTTTGAATGTCGTCTACTTTAATCAGCCAAGTTGCGTGTTGATTAAAGGGATTCCTATCTAAGGCTATTTATATCTATATGAGTTGCTAAAGCTAAGGTTTCAAGCCCACTGTTTCTTGCAACTGGCTCTTTTGGCTTTTTCAACAGGCTCTTGAAACTGGCTCTTGAAACTGTCTTTTTTTAGCTGTCTTTTTTAACTGTCTACCTGTTGTGACTGTCATCAGCCGTCTGCTCTTTAGCAGCGGTTCACTGGGTAATGTTATAATCATAGTGTTATACCTTTTCTGAAAAATAACCTATCTTTGTCAAACTCGCTAAACCTACTACTTGTAGCGTTTGCACTCTTTTTCCTCGATATCTTAATTTTCAGATTTGGTATTAATACAATGATAGCCCGTTTATTTTAAATCACTACTATATTTTAAACCTCTAATATAAAGTACAGCCAAATAGGTTTTTGAAAATAATATGTTAACTAGCAATGACACCACACCCAACTTTATTGATTTACCGATTAAAAAACTGCAAAAGGTACTGCTACAACAAGCAAATACCTCAATAAGCCAGCAGCATGAGCAACTGATTCAGTTAAAACAACAATGGCAACATACTATTGAAATTCAGCGACATGCACAAGTCAGCTTAGAGTCTATTGAAGCACAACAAGTGGAATGGTTGATAACTCTGTTCAATCTATTATTTGCAGATCAGAACGTCATACTGGCTCGTGGTTTGCATGAGCCCGAATATTTCCCCGCTGAAGCAGATAAGCAGCAACCTGCTCGCATTGAGTTTGCACATGGTTTTTTTCAAAGTGCACTGCACGAGATTAGCCACTGGTCTATTGCAGGCGCTCATCGGCGCACCCTACCCGATTTTGGTTACTGGTATGCACCCGATGGACGTACCGAAGCACAGCAACACGCATTTGAAAAAGTTGAAATAAAACCGCAAGCGATCGAGTGTTTGTTCAGCCTAATGTGTGGCAGGCGCTTTAATGTATCGCAAGATAACTTACATGCTAACTTTGATACCAGCCAAAGCACCTTTGCCGTTGACGTTTTTGCACAGACTAAGCACTATATCCAGCATCCTGAGACTATACCTAAAGACGCACGGACGCTTTTAACTGCACTGGCTTATGTTTGTCATGATACACTAACAGAAAGCTAGCTACATTGTCTGACTGCTTATATTTTACCTACTGTATGACGGACACAAACAAGGAGTTATCACATGCAAACCTTATACATTCACCCAGAAAACCCGCAGCCACGACTCATTAGCCAAGTCGTTGATGCTCTAAACAAAGATGAGCTTATTATCTATCCAACTGATACCAGCTATGCCTTTGGTTGCAAAATTGGCTCAAAGCATGCGATTGAAAAGCTACGTTTAATACGACAACTTGATGACAAACACCAATTCACTTTACTTTGCCGTGATCTCAGTGAAATTGCTACCTACGCCACAGTTGATAACCAACAGTTTAAGCTACTTAAAGCCCATACCCCTGCTCCAATTACATATATTCTTGAAGCCACGAAAGATGTACCAAAAAAACTATCACATCCCAAAAAGAAAACCATAGGGATTAGAGTACCAGAAAATCCAATTGCACAAGCATTATTAGAAAAGATGGGTGAACCTATCTTAACCAGCTCATTAATACTACCTAATATGGAGCTTGCATTAGATGATCCATTCGATATCGAAGAAAAGCTATACAATAATGTCGATGTATTGATAAACGCAGGTATTCTGACTACCAAACTAACCACAGTAGTTGATATGACTAAATTCCCCCCAGAATTAATACGTCAAGGCGCTGCAGATGTAACTGAGATTGTTAGCTAATAGCGTGATAGCAGACAAATATTTGTATTAAGCTGATAAATAATAGCTTGCTTCATACCACAACAAGTTGACATAAGAAAACCTCAGCAACTAACTTAAATCATGTTTAATAACATTAATTTAAACAGTTACTGAGGTTCTTTTTTAGCACATAGGCCAATAGATTGCTGATACTAAATTGAGTTCTAAAACCCAATCAAATATTAGTCACGATCTACTAGCTCAACATAGGCCATAGGTGCATTATCACCATCACGATTACCACATTTGATAATACGCAAGTATCCACCTGGACGATCTTGATAACGTGGGCCTAAAGTACCAAATAACTTACCAACCATAGCTTTGTCGCGCATACGACTAAAAGCCAAACGGCGGTTTGCAACAGAATCTTCTTTTGCCAAAGTAATTAAAGGCTCAGCTACGCGGCGCAGCTCTTTTGCTTTCGGTAATGTTGTTTTAATCAGTTCATGTTCAAACAAAGAGTTTGTCATGTTCTGGAACATTGCCTTACGATGGCTGCCGGTACGACCCAGCTTTACTCCACTCTTACGATGTCGCATGGTCAAATATCCTTTATAGTTTAACGGCTACGATAAGAAAAGCGATCATCAACTCGTAGGTCTGCTGGTGGCCAATTTTCTAGACGCATATCCAACTCAAGACCTTTAGACGCTAATACGTCCTTGATTTCAGTTAATGATTTCTTACCAAGGTTTGGTGTTTTTAATAGTTCAGTCTCTGAACGTTGTACCAAATCGCCGATATAGTAAATGTTTTCAGCTTTTAAACAGTTAGCTGAACGAACCGTTAGTTCAAGGTCATCGACTGGGCGTAGTAGCACAGGATCAACCTCTTCTTTTTCTTTCACAGGCTCTGGCGCTTCTTCTGCTTCTAAATCTACAAAAATAGAGATTTGTTGCTGCAAAATGGTTGCTGCTTTGCGAATGGCTTCTTCTGGATCGATCGTACCATTAGTTTCTAACTCAATGATTAAACGGTCAAGATCCGTACGCTGTTCAACACGAGCATTTTCAACTTGATAAGCCACGCGGGCAACTGGGCTAAAACTAGCATCCAGTTTCAAGCGGCCAATCGCTTTGGTGTCACCATCTTCACGGCGCAAGTTAGCAGGCTCATAACCACGACCCATAACCACACGTAAGCGCATTTTTAAGTGACCACGCTCGCCAAGTGTCCCTAAAACTAAATCAGGATTAACAATATCAACATTATGTGGCAGTTCGATATCTGCCGCAGTGATAGTGCCAGGACCTTTTTTGTCTAGCGTTAAAAACACTTCATTTTGATCGTGCATTGTAATTGCAAGACCTTTTAAGTTTAATAATAAATCTAAAACGTCTTCTTGCAGACCTTCCAGGGTAGAATATTCATGATCTACACCTTCTATCTCTGCTTCAATAACGGCTGCACCAGGCAATGAAGATAAAAGAATACGACGTAGGGCATTACCTAAGGTATGCCCAAAGCCGCGTTCTAACGGCTCGAGCGTGACTTTTGCATTGGTTTCATCAACCGCATCCACATTAATGGCATTAGGGGTCAGAAACTCAGTAGCATTTAGCATCATTTTGTCACCTCGATTAGTTAATCAAATTATTGTTAGCGATTATTTAGAGTACAATTCAACGATTAAGCTTTCGGTGATTTCTGCAGGTAGATCTATACGATCTGGCGCTTGCTTAAATGTACCTTGCATTTTGCTATGATCAACATCTAACCACTCAGGGATACCGCGTTGAGTAGCTAATTCGATAGCATTCTTAATACGTAACTGTTCTTTCGCTTTTTCATGGATAGCGATGATATCGCCATCTTGAACTTGGATAGATGGAATGTTCACGCGAACAAATTCATCACGACCAGCTCTTTTTAGCATAACGGCACGATGGCTAACCAACTGACGTGCTTCTGCACGTGTTGAACCAAACCCCATACGATAAACAACGTTATCTAAGCGGCGCTCAAGCATTTGCAGTAGGTTTTCACCAGTTGCACCGCGAGCACGTGCTGATTCTTTATAGTAGTTAGCAAACTGACGCTCTAATACGCCATACATACGCTTAACTTTTTGTTTTTCGCGTAGCTGCAATGAGTATTCAGAGGCTTTATTGCGAGTATTGCCATGCTGACCAGGTACGCGACCTGCTTTTTTAGTTTTAACGTCATAAGGTTTAACACCTGATTTTAATTGTAAATCAGTACCTTCACGACGCGACAACTTTAATTTTGGACCTATATAACGGGCCATGCTTGTGTCTCCTTGAGTTACGTCTTAATAGTAACTTGTAACGGTAATTTCGTCTTAATTCACACACCGCACTTGCGCTATATACAATTTAATCAATAAATTTAAATCTAATAAATTGTGTTATATAGTGGCAGATACGGCAACACTAGTTATACGCGACGCTTTTTAGGCGGACGGCAACCGTTGTGTGGGATTGGGGTTACATCAGATATGCTGTTAATTTTATAACCTAATGCACCTAAAGCTCTTACCGCAGACTCACGACCCGGCCCTGGACCTTTAACCAGAACATCGACATTTTTCACACCATAAGTTTCTTGAGCTGTTTTACCAGCGACTTCTGCTGCAACCTGAGCTGCAAATGGTGTTGATTTACGTGAACCACGGAAGCCTTGTCCACCTGAGGTGGCCCAAGCCAATGCATTACCTTGACGATCAGTAATCGTTACAATGGTGTTATTAAAAGACGCATGAATGTGGGCTACGCCCTCGGATACCGAACGACGTGCCGTTTTTTTACGACCACGGGTGTCTTTTGCCATCTTTTAGCTTCCTAAGTTAATTATCTTTTAATTGAACGAATCGGACCCTTACGAGTACGAGCGTTATTCTTCGTGTTTTGACCTCTTACAGGTAAGTTACGGCGGTGACGAATACCACGATAACAACCTAAATCGACCAAACGCTTAATATTCATTGAAACTTCACGACGAAGGTCACCTTCAACCATGTAGTTACCAATTTGTGCACGGATAGCATCAAGCTGCGTGTCATCTAATTGACCAATTTTAGTCGTAGGTTCAATACCAACCGCATCTAAGATTTGCTTAGCGGTAGTACGACCAATACCAAAGATATAAGTCAATGAAATCACTGCATGCTTGTTATCCGGGATGTTGACGCCGGCAATACGAGCCATTGATTTCTCTCCAGTTGTGAAAAATGAGTCTAACCACACTGGGCAGTTAATAGACTTATGTTTCAGATTTTGCCATTTGTAAAATCCTAGTTAAAAGATTACAAACGACGGCAAGTGGCGGATGATAACTCATCCGCCTTCATTATTCAAGAGTAAACGTGAAATTTGTTGCTAAAAACAACATGAAACAAATTTCGAATTAACCTTGACGCTGTTTATGACGTGGTTCTGCTTTGCAGATAACATGTACTTTACCTTTACGGCGAACTACTTTGCAGCTACCACAGATCTTTTTTACAGATGCTTGAACTTTCATAATAATCTCCTATTGAACAGACACTAATTAATAAGTGTTAAACCTATTTAATCAACGTCTGATCATGATATTGATGTGTCATTAAGTGAGCTTGTAGCTGGGAAATAAAGTCCATCACTACAACTACCATAATTAACAGTGAGGTTCCACCTAAATGGAAAGGTATGCCAAATGAAGACTGTAATAGCATCGGCATTAAACAGATCACTGTCATATAAATAGCACCAATAAAGGTCAGGCGATTTAATACATGATCTAAATAACGCTGTGTTTGTAATCCAGGTCTAATACCAGGAATATAAGCACCACTACGCTTCAAGTTCTCTGCTACTTCACGTGGGCTAAATACTAGCGCCGTGTAAAAATAACAGAAGAAAATAATCATCGCACCAAACAAGACTAAATATAGCGGTTGCCCTGGTGCTAGTACAAGTGACATGGTTTGTAAAAACTGCTCCCACATGCTTGGATCTGCGGAACTACCAACCCACTGACCTAAACTGGCTGGAAACATCAACAAAGCACTGGCAAAAATAGCTGGAATAACCCCAGCCATATTAATCTTTAGTGGCAAATGCGACTGTTGGCTGGCATAAACTTTACGCCCGAGTTGTTGTTTTTGTGCATAGTTGACTGGAATACGACGTTGCGCTCTTTCAATAAACACAATACCCGCTGTCACTGCGATACCTAACACAGCGAATATCAGCAGGACAATCAAGCTTTGAGGGTTGGTTTTTACCATCTCAAAAGACTGACCTAACATACTTGGGACACTGGATACAATACTAGCAAAAATCAGCATTGATATCCCATTACCGACACCGCGTTCTGTAATCTGCTCGCCTAGCCACATCAAGAACATGGCACCTGCTACAAGTGAACTCACAGCAGGGATATAAAATGTTAGCCCTGATGACAGGGTTAGATTTTGACTGATCAACCCGGTGCACATAAAGATGGCTTGGATAGATGCCAAAAAGAGAGTGCCTTGACGCGTGTACTTGTTCAGTTTACGCCGTCCCGATTCACCTTCTTTCTTTAATGCTTCTAATTGCGGCATAACTGCCGACATCATTTGAACGATAATCGAAGCAGAGATGTACGGCATGATACCGAGTGCCATGATAGACATTCGCTCCAAAGCACCACCTGAGAACATATTAAACATACTCAAAATGGTGTTTTCATTACGCGAAAACAGCTCTGCTAGGCTAACCGGATTAATACCAGGTACTGGAATATGTGAACCCAAACGGTAAACAACCAACGCCCCCATCAAAAATAACAAGCGACTCCAAAGCTCATCATACTTACGAATAAAGACGAGTGGATTCATTGGAATGGCAGAAGTAGGGCCAGATTGCTTAGCCATTTAACTTACTCCTGTGTTTCCTCAATTGTGCCACCAGCAGCTTCAATAGCAGCTTTAGCACCTTTGGTCACTTTAACACCTTTAAATGTATAGGCTTTGTTCACTTCACCAGATAAAATGATACGTGCACGCTTCATATCACGACGAATGATATTAGCTTCTTTAAGGGTCTCAACGCTGACAACATCACCATCAATTTTGTTTAATTCTGACAAACGTACTTCAGCAGTGGTTAGTGCCATTTGACTGGTAAAACCGTATTTTGGTACACGGCGATATAAAGGCATTTGACCGCCTTCAAAGCCTGGGCTGATGCTTGAACCAGAACGCGATTTTTGACCCTTAACACCACGGCCACCTGTTTTACCAAGACCAGAACCGATGCCACGTCCTTTACGATGTGCTGTTTTTTTAGCACCAACTGCGGGTGATAATTCGTTTAACTTAAGTCCCATTACGCTTCCTCCACTTTAACCATGTAATTGATGCGATTCACCATTCCACGGGTTGAAGGGGTGTCTTCAACTTCAACTGTGTGACCAATACGGCGTAATCCAAGGCCTTTAAGACAAGCTTTATGGCTCTTGAGGCGATGGGCACCAGATTTAATTTGAGTAACTTTCATTGTTTTCATCGTAACTCACCTACTATATATTTCTAAAAAAATGGTTAGCCCAAGATTTCGTCTACAGATTTACCACGTTTGGCAGCCGCCTTTTCAGGTGACGACATATCACGTAAACCATTAAATGTTGCACGGACTACGTTTGTTGGGTTCGTTGAACCGTAGCACTTAGTCAATACGTCTTCAACACCAGCTGATTCTAATACAGCACGTACAGCACCACCAGCAATTACACCGGTACCTTCGTTAGCTGGCTGCATGTATACTTTACTAGCACCATGACGAGCAACGATTGGATGTTGTAAAGTAACGCCGTCAAGATCTACTGTGATCATATTACGCTTGGCAGCTTCAAGTGCTTTTTGTATAGCAGCTGGCACTTCACGAGCTTTACCACGTCCAAAACCAACACGGCCATTACCATCACCAACAACAGTTAATGCGGTGAATGAGAAAATACGTCCACCTTTTACTACTTTAGATACACGGTCAACAGAAACTAATTTTTCTACTAAACCGTCATTTTGTTCTACTTTAGCCATGATTAAAACTCCAATCCATTTTCACGAGCGGCTTCTGCTAATGCTTTCACGCGGCCATGATATTTAAAACCACTACGGTCAAACGCGACTTTAGTGATACCAGCAGACTTTCCACGTTCAGCGATAAGTTTACCAACAGCAGATGCTGCGTCAACGTTACCTGTAGCGCCAGAGCGTAAAGTGCTGTCAAGCGTTGATGCTTGAGCCAATACTTCTCCACCAGTTGGTGAGATAATCTGAGCATAAATATGGCGTGGAGTACGGTTAACAACTAAACGATGCACACCTAAATGACGGATGTGGGCACGTGTTTTCTTAGCTCGACGTAAGCGAGCAGCTTTTTTATCAAACATGTCATTTCACCTTATTTTTTCTTAGCTTCTTTACGAACCACATGCTCGTCGCTATAACGGATACCTTTACCTTTATAAGGTTCAGGCGGACGATAACCGCGGATTTTCGCAGCAGCTTGACCCAAAGCTTGCTTATCGTTTGATTTTAAAACGATTTCAGTTTGGCTTGGTGTTTCAGCAGTTACCCCTTCTGGTAAGGTATATTCTACTGGGTGTGAGAAACCAACGTGTAAGGTTACTTTATTACCCGCAACTTGCGCACGATAACCAACACCAATCAGTTGTAGCTTTCTTTCAAAGCCTTCAGAAACGCCAATTACATAGTTATTCAAGGTTGAACGCATTGTACCAGTATGCATCCAAGCTTCTTTTGAGTCTGAAACAGGTGATAAGACCAGTTGATCTTCTTCTTGTTTTAGCTCGACCAAATCATGCAGGTGTAAAGACATTGTACCTTTGCTGCCTTTAACTTCAACCTGCTGACCGTTCAAAGTAACACTTACGCCTTTAGGCAGTGCTACTGGGGCTTTAGCCACACGAGACATAGGGTAGTTCCTTAATAAGATAAATCTTAATAACAAATAAATAACGAATGATTATGAAAAAATTAACAGGCACTAGGCCTGTTAATTTAAATAATCAGCTTTATACTACTCAAGCTTTTTATTTCAATACCACACTGTGGTTATTGGCCTAAATAAAGGCGCCTATTATAACTGATAAATAAGGCATTAAAAAGTTAAATAATATAATTATTAGTTTAGTCGCCCACTAATTAATGATTTTTAATTAGTTTAAGCCACAAATGCGATGATTTCGCCGCCAATACCAGCTTTACGTGCAGCACGATCACTCATAATGCCTTGGCTAGTAGAAACGATAGCAACGCCTAAACCTTGCTGTACTGATGGAATAGCGTCTTTACCACGATATTGACGTAGTCCTGGACGGCTATAACGTTTCAATACTTCGATAACAGGCTTGCCTTCAAAGTATTTTAATTCAATGCTTAATGTTGCTTTGCCATTGGCTTCATCAGTTACTTCAGCTGAAGCGATGTAACCTTCATCTACTAGTAAGTCAGCAATTGATTTACGTAGCTTTGAACTTGGCATAGAAACTGAAACTTTACGTGCCATTTGTGCGTTACGGATACGGGTTAGCATATCAGCAACTGTATCTTGCATACTCATAGTATTACTCCCTTACCAACTTGCTTTACGAACGCCTGGAACATCACCTTGCATTACGCGTTCGCGTAAAATGTTACGTGATAAACCAAACTTACGGAAGTAACCATGAGGACGACCAGTAACACCACAACGGTTACGTAATCTTACTGGAGACGAGTTACGTGGTAGTGACTGAAGCTCAAGAATGGCATCCATTCTCTCTTCATCACTTGCGTTAATGTCACTAATAATTGCTTTAAGCTTTGCACGCTTCTCAGCATACTTAGCGACCATTTTCTCGCGTTTTAATTCGCGATTAATCATGCTCTTTTTTGCCATAATGCTTTAAATCCTATTGCTATTATGCTATTTAAACGGGAAGCCGAATGCTTTAAGCAGTGCGCGACCTTGCTCGTCATCTTGAGCAGACGTCGTGATAGTGATATCAAGTCCACGAAGACGATCTATCTTGTCATAATCAACTTCTGGGAAAACGATTTGCTCTTTAATACCTAAAGAGTAATTACCACGACCATCGAAAGCTTTTGGTGAAAAGCCACGGAAGTCACGGATACGTGGAATAGCGATAGCAATGAGACGATCTAAAAACTCATACATTTGCTCGCCACGAAGTGTCACTTTACAACCAATTGGCCACTCTTCACGAATTTTAAAGCCTGCGACAGATTTACGAGCTTTTGTGATAACCGGCTTCTGACCTGCAATTGCAGTCATGTCCGCTACGGCACCTTCTAAAAGCTTCTTATCTTGTGAAGCACCGCCAACACCCATATTAAGAGTAATTTTGGTGATTTTTGGTACTTGCATGACGTTTTCTAAGCCCAGTTCTTCTTTGATCTGTTGCTTGTACTGGTCATTGTATAATGATTTTAATCTAGCCATTGCTATTACACCCTTAGTGTTTTACGCAGTCGCCACTACTTCACCATTTGAACGATAGACGCGTTGTTTGTTGCCGTCTTCATCAAACTGGTAAGCAATACGATCAGCTTTTTGGGTTTGCGCATTAAAAATTGCGACGTTTGAAATATGTAAAAATGCTTCTTGCTTAACGATGCCACCTTCAACACCAGTTGCCGGATTTGGCTTTTGATGTTTGGTTACAATGTTAATGCCTTCAACTTTGATACGGTCATTTTTTACCGCTAGCACAGTGCCTTGCTTGCCTTTATCTTTACCAGCAATAACAATGACAGTGTCGCCTTTACGTAATTTAGACATGGGTTACCTCTACAGTACTTCTGGTGCTAGTGATACAATCTTCATGAATTGATCACCACGTAGTTCACGAGTTACCGGCCCAAAGATACGAGTGGCAATCGGGGCTTTGTTCTGGTTAAGCAACACAGCAGCGTTGTCATCAAAACGAAGTACTGAGCCATCTGGACGACGTACACCTTTTTTGGTACGTACAACCACAGCATTCATTACATCGCCTTTTTTAACACGACCACGTGGTATTGCTTCTTTAACAGATACTTTAATGATGTCGCCGACAGATGCATAACGGCGATGTGAACCGCCTAGAACCTTAATACACTGAACGCGTCGTGCACCACTATTATCTGCAACTTCCAGAATTGTTTCAGTCTGAATCATTGCGTTACTCCAATAATTTACAAAAGGCAATAATCTAATCAATGCCACTTCATGTGAAGAATATCACATGAAGCAGTCATTTATCTGGTATATGACCACAAGGGGGCGTATTTTACCAGTAATTAAAGCCAATTGCAATTTGCTTATATTTTTTTAGCTTTCTCAACAACGTCAAATAACTTCCAAGACTTAGTCTTAGAGATAGGACGGGTTTCAACAATGCGAACCACATCCCCTTCGTTACATACGTTATCTTCGTCATGGGCTTTAATTTTTGTAGAACGACGGATTTGTTTGCCGTACAGTGGGTGACGAACTTTACGCTCAATCAATACTGTAATTGACTTATCCATCTTGTTACTGACAACCTTACCAGTAACAATACCTACACTTGTGCCCGATTGTTCGGTTTGTTGAATATCGTCACTCATTAGGCGCCTCTTTGTTTTTCATTAATCAAAGTCTTGATCTGAGCGATCGCACGGCGATTGGCTCTGACTTCGTGTGTGCTACCTAGTTGACCGGTGGCTTTCGCCATACGAAGACGAAATGCATCTAGTTGCTTCTCATCTAGTAATCCAGTCAGCTCTTCTACTGATTTTTCGCGTAATTCACTGATCTTCATTACATTATCGTCCGCTTAACAATGGTAGTTTTGAAGGGAAGCTTAGCTGCTGCAAGCGTAAACGCTTCACGTGCTAGTTGCTCTGATACCCCTTCGATCTCATAAAGCATCTTGCCTGGCTTGATTTCGCATACCCAGTACTCAACAGGACCTTTACCTTTACCCATACGGACTTCTAATGGTTTGTTAGTAATTGGCTTGTCAGGGAATACACGAATCCAGATCTTACCACCGCGCTTAACCTTACGAGTAATAGTACGACGTGCCGCTTCAATTTGACGTGCTGTCATGCGACCACGACCAACTGATTTTAGGCCAAATTGACCAAATGCAACGGTGCTACCACGATGTGCTAAACCCGTGTTACGCCCCTTATGCATTTTACGAAATTTGGTACGTTTTGGTTGTAACATAGCTTAACCTCTATCTGTGTTTGCTCTGTCCGTACGATCAGAACTGTTGCGACGGTTTCCACGGCCGCGGCGTTTTGGCGCACGAGTCTTATCTTCTTTTGGTGGATTATAAACGCTATCCATACCATCTAGAATTTCACCACGGAATATCCATACTTTAACACCTATGGTTCCGTAAGTAGTCTCTGCACGAACTGATGCATAGTCGATATCAGCACGAAGTGTATGTAAAGGTACACGACCTTCACGATACCACTCAGTACGAGCGATCTCTGCACCACCTAAACGACCAGACAGTTCAACTTTAATACCTTGAGCACCTGAACGCATACTGTTTTGTACGGCGCGCTTCATAGCACGGCGGAACATAACACGACGTTCTAACTGGCTTGCGATACCTTCAGCAACTAGACGAGCATCTAAGTCTGGAGAAGTAATTTCTTCGATATTAACCTGAGCTGGTACGCCCATCATATTGGTTAATTCTTTTTGTAACTTCTCAATATCTTCGCCTTTTTTACCAATAACGATACCTGGGCGAGCCGTTGAAATTGTGATTTTAGCAGCGCCAGTAGGACGCTCAATCATAATATGACTTACCATAGCATTGTCTAGCTTCTTACGAAGATAGTCACGTACTTGGAGGTCATTTAGTAGGTATTCAGAATATTGCTTAGGATCTGCATACCAGTTGGCATTGTGTTTTTTTACAACGCCAAGACGAATTCCAATTGGATGTACTTTTTGTCCCATGAATTATTCTCCTACCTTAACAGTGATGTGACAGGTACGCTTACTGATACGATCAGCACGACCCTTTGCACGTGGTAGGATACGCTTTAGCGTGATGCCTTCATCCACATAGATAGTTGATACTTTAAGTGTATCGATATCTAAACCGTGGTTGTGTTCAGCATTGGCGATTGCAGACTCAAGACATTTCTTGACGAATACTGCGCCTTTTTTGTTGCTAAACGCAAGGATATCCAAAGCACGCTCAATAGACTTACCACGAATTTCATCAGCGACAAGTCGAACTTTTTGTGCCGAAATGGCGGCACCGCGTAATTTTGCAGTTACTTCCATAGTGAGCACCTTATTTTTTTGCTTTCTTGTCAACGCCATGACCGCGGTATGTGCGAGTCGGGGCAAATTCACCTAGTTTATGGCCAACCATTTGCTCACTAATGATAACCGGTACATGTGTACGACCATTATGAACTGAAAGAGTTAGACCAACCATTTGTGGCAAAATCATTGAGCGACGTGACCAAGTTTTGATTGGCTTACGAGAATTAGACTCGATAGCTTTTTCTACTTTGGTAAACAGATGCGCATCAATGAATGGACCTTTTTTCAATGAACGAGGCATGAAATTATTCCTTATTTCTTCTTGGCGCGACGGCGGATAATCATATTGTCAGTACGCTTATTATGACGCGTTTTAAGACCTTTAGTCTTCTGACCCCAAGGTGTAGTTGGATGTACACCAAACGTACGACCTTCACCACCACCGTGTGGGTGATCAATCGGGTTCATCGCTGTACCACGAACTGTTGGACGAACGCCACGCCAGCGAGAGGCACCTGCTTTACCAAGTGATTTTAGGTTATTTTCAGAGTTAGAAACTTCACCAATAACAGCACGGCAATTGATGTGTACGCGGCGAGTTTCGCCTGAGCGTAAACGTAAGATTGCGTAAATACCTTCTTTACCTAGTAATTGAACTGACGTACCGGCTGAACGTGCTAACTGTGCACCTTTACCGATTTTTAGTTCGATATTACTAATAGTCGTACCCAATGGAATGTTTTTTAGTGGTAAGCAGTTACCTGGACGAATCGGTGCAGATTCACCTGATAATACAGTATCGCCAACCTGTAACTTCTTTGGCGCTATAATATAGCGACGCTCACCGTCAGCGTACTTAAGAAGTGCAATATGTGCAGTACGGTTTGGATCGTATTCGATACGCTCTACCGTTGCTGGGATATTGTCTTTAGTACGTTTGAAATCGATAATACGATAATGTTGCTTATGTCCACCACCAATGTGACGAGTCGTGATACGACCGTTATTGTTACGACCACCAGTTTTGCCTTGTGATTCAACAAGTGGGGCATGCGGACGACCTTTGTAAAGGTGTGGATGCACCACTTTTTCAACAAAACGACGACCTGGTGATGTTGGCTTTGCTTTTACGATAGGCATGATTTGTATCCTTATTCGTTGTTCGCTGCATCGCTAGTAGTAGTTGCTGCAGTATCTGCAACCTCTTCACCAGCATCAGCCATTTGTACATCTTGACCAGCTTTTAAAGTCACATAGGCTTTTTTATAATCATTACGACGACCTATTGTGCGACCAAAGCGCTTTGTTTTACCTTTAACATTTAAGGTGTTTACCTTAGTAACTTCCACACCTTCAAACATTAACTCAACTGCCTTTTTGATTTCGCGCTTAGTGGCATTGGTATCTACTTTAAATACTTGAACGCCTAGCGAGTCACCTAGCAGCTGAGATTTTTCTGAGAACACAGGCCCTTTTAAGACCTGATAAAGTCTTGCGTTATTCATGCTAGTGCTTCCTCAAATTGTTTCGCTGCGTCAACAGACATGATGACTTTATCAAACGCAATCAAGCTAACTGGATCTACTTCTTTTGTACCTAGAACATTCACGTGTGGAATATTGCGAGCAGCTAAGTATAGATTCTCATCAACTTCATTGGTCACGATTAATGCACGTGGTGCATTAAGTTCTGCCAATTTGCTAATTAGTTCTTTAGTCTTTGGCGCTGATACAGTGATGTCATCCACTAGAATTAGACGATCTTGACGTACTAATTCAGCTAGGATGCACTGCATGGCACCACGGTACATTTTGCGGTTCACTTTCTGTGACCAATCTTGTGGTTTTGCAGCGAATGCTCGACCACCACTACGCCAGATTGGGCTACGAATAGAGCCTGCACGTGCACGGCCAGTACCTTTTTGGCGCCATGGTTTAATACCACCGCCAGAAACTTCAGCACGAGTTTTTTGTGCGCGGGTACCTTGACGTGCGCCTGCTAAATAAGCAGTGACGACCTGGTGAACGAGGGCTTCGTTGAATTCACGACCAAATGCCGTGTCAGACAGCTCAACCGCTGCGCCTGTAACAGTTTTTAAATTCACGTTAATCCCCTTGCTTAGGCTTTGATTGACGGACGTACGATGACATCGCCACCATTGGCACCTGGAAGGGCACCTTTAATGACGAGAAGACCTTTTTCAGCATCTACTGACACGATTTCAAGTCCTTGAACGGTAACTTGTTTGTTACCCATTTGCCCTGGCATTTTCTTACCTTTGAAAACTTTACCTGGGCTTTGGTTCTGACCTGTTGAACCCAATACGCGATGCGAAATTGAGTTACCGTGAGTAGCATCTTGCATACTAAAGTTATGACGTTTTACGCCACCTTGGAAGCCTTTACCTTTGCTTCGACCTGTTACATCAACAAGTTGCCCTGCTTCAAATAGGTCGGCAGCAATTTCGCTACCCGCTTCACGTCCTTCTAGCTCTTCTTCTGTAACACGAAATTCCCATACACCACGGCCTGCTTTTACGCCGGCTTTAGCAAAGTGACCTTTTTGTGCTGCTGTTACGCGGCTGTCACGACGCTCACCTGTGGTGACTTGGATGGCTTGATAGCCGTCAGTGTCTTTCGTTTTGATTTGAGTAATGCGGTTTGCATCGACCTCAACAACTGTTACAGGGATAGAAGCGCCTGTTTCAGTGAAGACACGGGTCATGCCGCATTTCTTACCGACTAAACCGATCGCCATGTTAAACCTCTTTATATCTTCAATTAATAGTTTGGGGTAATTTTTAAAAGTCGCGTTTCATTAATCATTACGCTTAATTTAAGACGCGCTTTTGATTAACCCAATGCGATTTGAACGTCTACACCAGCAGCCAAGTCCAATTTCATCAATGCGTCAACTGTTTTATCAGTTGGTTGCACGATGTCAAGCATACGCTTGTGAGTACGAATCTCGTACTGATCTCGCGCGTCTTTGTTGACGTGTGGCGAGGTTAGGACGTTGAAACGCTCTATGCGAGTAGGCAACGGTACAGGACCACAAACTTGCGCACCAGTGCGCTTTGCGGTATCGACAATCTCTTGTGCCGACTGATCAATCAATCTGTGATCAAAAGACTTTAGTCGGATACGGATTCTCTGGTTAGCCATGCCAGCAAGCTCCTAATAAATGGGTTTATCAGTAATCACTACTTCTTATATGTGATGATTAGTTGATAAATAGCCGTTATATAATTGATTTATTTTTTGGTTAAATCGTGATTAGATCACATCCAACAATATCAAAAAACAAAATAAGTTTAATCCTTGCCCACCATTTCCTTATAGGAAGGTAGCAAAGAAGTATGAAATTAGTGCCGAGAACGATGCCCCAGCTGTATTAACGCCAAGCTTTATAAGTGTAGAAAATGATATACGTTGCCGTATTTTGACACACTCACTTGAAGCGCTGATATAAATTCAGTGGGTTGTATTATACAGAGCTGAAGATGAATTGCAAGGGTAACCGTGGGTTTTTCTGCTTTTTTTTGGCTGTCTTTAGGGCTGCTGTTACATTTTGATAACATTTAATGGCTGTTTTGGTTGGGCTATACTCGCTGGTAGTCATCTAGCCTCACTCAACCTAAGCCCTACTGTTGCACCCGCCGAGGGACGAGGCGCGCGCCACTGTTTATGAATACAAAGGGCAAGAAGACGCACCTAAGATAAGTGGTACGTCTCCAGATGTTGAGGCCATTGTTTTGCTTTTGGTTTTGTTTATTGATATGCACGTTATGGATACTGTAACGGCTATGATTGTTCTAGTTATCGGATGAGCGCTAACCCTTCATGGGATACTAGCGTCAGTCTAATACTATGTCATATTGCTCTTGGGTATATAGGTTCTCTACCTCAAACGTAATCACGCGCCCCAGTAAATATTCTAAATCCGCAACCGTATCCGCTTCTGTGGTCAATAATAAGTCAATCACAGAGGCATGGGCGACCACGGTAAACTTCTTCGGTGCATTATAAGTACGAGCACAGCGCATAATCTCACGGAAAATCTCAAAGCAAACCGTCTCAGCGGTCTTAATGAAGCCTTTACCACCACAAGTATGGCACGGCTCGCACAGTTGCTGTTCCAGCGATTCACGGGTGCGTTTGCGCGTCATCTCCACCAAGCCCAGCTCGCTAACTTGGGTAATCTTAGTCTTGGCATAGTCTTGCGACAACTGATGCTGCAAGCTTTCAAGCACATCATCTTTGTGCTCTTGCTCTAGCATGTCAATAAAGTCGAGGATAATAATACCGCCCAAGTTACGCAGTCTTAGCTGCCTTGCAATGGCGTGGGTGGCCTCCAAGTTGGTCTTATAAACCGTGTCCTCTAGCGAGCGACCGCCGACGAATGAGCCTGTGTTCACATCAATGGTGGTCATCGCTTCAGTCTGATCAATAATCAGGTAGCCGCCTGACTTTAAGTCAACCCGACGCTTGAGCGCATCACGCAAGTCTTCCTCTACCCGATGCACATCAAACAGTGGCTGCTCGCCAGTATAGGCGATGATCCGAGGGTAGATAAAGGGCACAAACTCTTTGGCAAACTGACGAACTTCGTTGTACATGCCCTCATGGTCGACAATGACCTTTTCGGTATCTGGGTGTACTAGGTCACGAATCGAGCGCAGCGGTAATGATAACTCTTGATAAATCAAAACCGCTGGTTGACTGCTATTTGCTGAAGCCACCTTACGTGCCTGAATGGTACGCCACAATTGAACTAGATAATAAATATCTTCTTCCAACTTGGCGACTGGTACCCGTTCAGCAGCCGTACGGGCGATTAGTCCTCCAGTTAAATTGACCGTTTGCATAAGTGCGCCAAGCTCAGTTTTTAGACGATGACGCTCCTCTTCATTATCAATACGCTGTGAGATACCAATATGCTCGCTTGATGGCAAATAAACCAAGTAACGTGAGGGTAAAGATATATTGGTAGTTAAGCGTGCGCCTTTTGTGCCCAGCTGATCTTTGGTGACTTGCACTAAGATTTTTTGACCTTCTTGCAGCCGATATTGAATCAGCTCATGCCGCGGTGGCTCAATGACATGACGTACTTTGCTTGGCAAGGGCTTATTATCAATCTGAGTGATGGCATTACCCACCATATCTGGTGAGTCATCCTTGATAATACTATACCCTCCTGTCTGGTTTGCTGCTGGCACTTCATGACTTAGCAGAGTGCTAATGCCACTATTTTGCACACCATCTTGCTTTGAGCCTTGGTTCTCCGTCTTAGCCTCCGACTGAGAGGCGACACTAACTGTTTCTGCGCTAATGTGGGTACTGATATCAGGGTCATGGTTGTTATCAGGGTCATGGTTATCAATAGTATTAGCGTTGCTCTGATTGATATCTACACCACTCCTACTACCACTGCCGACCTTCTCAGCAATATGCTCACTGCGACTTACCGACATACTGGTTAACACACTAGGCTCTTGCTTGGCAAGGTGAGGTGTGGGCGCCATGTGATTTTCTATACTTGGTGGGGTGGCTCGTGTCGGGCGACGCATGTCATTAACATGCAAAAAAGCAGTGCGTGATTGACCAATATCAACAAATGCCGCTTGCATACCAGGTAATACGCGCACCACAGTGCCAAGATAAATATTGCCGACCAGACCAAGCTTATTATGCCGCTCAATATAGACCTCACTGGCCACACCGTTATTCAAAACAGCGACCCGTGACTCCATTGGGCTAACATTAATGAGTAGCTCTTCTGACATAGCAGACCTTTTTATTCTTTAATGAGTTAATAAATCAGTAATAAGTGAATAAATCCGTAATAAGTGAATAAGTCCGTAATAAGTGAATAAGTCCGTTTCAAAATTGTTCGGCAAACAACAAAATACGATGTTTGCTCATAAAATTATTATTTCTTGATAGTGTTACTAATGATAGGTATGTTACATATTAACATTTATATCTTGGAAACAGTATAAACCAAGTGTCATGAATAACAAGCCAACAGACAGTGCTTGATAGTTACTAGCTGTTTATTCGCTGATAGCCGAATATCTAAGAGTTAATAAAAGTAATAATAAATTGATATAGTTAGTTATAAAGGTATAAGTCATAAAAGTATAAGTTATAAAAGTAATCACAACGCTAAAAAATTAATGATTAGCGTGCTTATTATCTTTATTCCTATTACTAAATCTGCGCTTGTATCTGCCGAATCGCAGCCACCGTTTGCGCCAAAGGCAAACCCACTACATTGGAATAACTGCCCTCAATACGCTCTACCCATAACGCACCTTTGCCCTGGATGGCATAACCGCCGGCTTTATCTTGGGGCTCGCCTGTTTCCCAATACACCTGCATCTCTGCTTCATCTAAAGCAATAAACTTAACGCTTGTTTTTTCCAATAAATTCTTTTGACAAACCACATCACCGCCATCCGTCACAAGCGTTAACTGAACAGCTGTCCAAATAGAATGCTCAGTACCAGACATTTGTTGCCACATGGCAAATGCATCTGTTTTGTCAACTGGCTTAACCAAAATTGATTGTCCATCAGCCAATACACCTATGGTGTCTGCGGTGATAATAAGATACTGGCACTCTTGTTTATCTTCAGACTGGCTAGTTTGGTGAGAAAGCTTAGCTTGATGGCTTTTTTGGTCACTTTGACTATTTTGATTGCTTTGAGTCTGGCTGACTTCATTATAACGACACAGTAACAACTGACATGCCTGCTGCGCCTTAGTCTGTACCATACGCACTATATAATCTTGCGGACGCTCATCTGCCAAAATCGTCTCATCCACATCGACCGCAAGCGTTACAAAGTTAATATCAGCCAAAGATAATAGCTGATGACGCCTAGGAGAAGTTGATGCTAGAATAATATCCATGATAAGGTTCGCTTATTGCGCAAAGAAAACGGGGGTATTTTTGCCACGACATTATCGCTTTTTTCTTTACCGCTTTCACTTAGCTTTACCGCTTTCACTTAGAATGAATGGTGACTTATGACTACGTATTAATGCCTATATAGCCTCTAGCGTATAAATCGCTTCAATGCTATATATACCAAGGGCCAAGCGACAATACTAATGACTAGGCTGACGATAGCCTGAGTATAAAATATATTTTGGGTCAAATACTGAACCAACCATAAGGTAAGCTGAAACACCAGCAATCCAGCAGTTGCAACCATCCATGCAATCGTTAAATTAAGCTCACGCAAATAACGTCCAATAAAACGAATACAAAACGCCATCACAACTGCTGAAAATGCCTGCTGACCCAAGCGAGTATCTAACAATAAATCTGCAATCACTCCAATCAAAAAAGCAGTACCAACTCCGACATAACGTGGCTTATATATCAACCAAAAAATAAGCACCATAATTAGTGCTGTCGGGCGAAATACAGATGCCTCTAAACTTAACGGATAGATATTGACAATCGAAGCTACAATAAAGCTTGCGATAATACCAAGCACTACCTGTCCGGGAGTTAAACGAGCTTTTATCATAGTATCAGTAGTGCCTATTTATTATAAACGCCTGTTATATAAACTCTTGATAACTGCTTGCAACGAGTGTTGGCGTACTTATACAGCCATCCTTATTCACTGGGACGACTGACAGGTACATAAGGGGCATGGGTAAGCTCTAATGACCTAGCAAAACTATCATCGATATAGCTAGGCGCATTTTTACTGTCTTGCATGATTAGCACATAAGAGCTGTTGATAAAATCGGCTGCAGGCGCTACTTCGATATTCATAAAGTTATCATTTTGTTTTGGGCTGATGTACTCAACACGCCCCACTCGGTATCCTGCTGGAAAACGGCCACCTAAACCAGAAGAAATCAACTCATCACCTAATCGAATATCTGATGTTTTAAAGATATAGTCCAACTTTAATGCACTGGGTGAGCCTTGACCAGTAACGATAGCACGCTGACCAGTACGTCTGACCGTTACTGATACCGATTGCAGCTCATCAGTAATTAATAATAGTCGGCTGGTATTGGGATACACATTAATAATCTGTCCCAAAATACCATTTTCATCAATGGCAGTCTGTCCGACCTCCACTCCATCCTTGCTACCTTTATTTATCACCACTATCTGCTTTAGTGGATTGGTATCCGTGCCAATCACTTGTGCAAGATTTAAGTCATATTGATCTGGCTTGGTGGTGGATAAGATACCTTGTAAGCGTGCATTTTGTGCCAATACATAGTCTTGCTGTTGTAGCTTAGCTTGTGCATGCAGCAGCTGTGCATGTAATTGCACATTTTCACGACGTAGCGCTTCTTTGCTCATCATAGTGCCCTCCGCCCAGTGACTGACAAAGTTAGGGAAGACTGATAACTGATAAATGGGCTGCATAGCAGCATGGCTGGTATCACGCACAGGTGTAAACCAGTCTGGGTTTTTGCTATCTAGCAGCATCAAAATCATGGCCACTAATAAAACAGCGGCCGTTTTTTTTAAAGACAGGCTTTGTTGTGCAAAGATGCTAATGGAGGGCATACGACTCTTTTAAAATTATCAAGGATATACGCAATTTGTGTTATTCACTAACGACAAACATCAACGACACATTAAACAAAAATCATGTTTAAGCTTTTGTTATTAATAAACGACAAAGCAGCACCACCACCACGACTAACGCAAGTGAGGGGATCTTCAGCAACAGTCACAGGCAAGCCCGTTTCTTTTGAGATCAACTTATCGATATTGCGTAACAATGCACCGCCACCAGTTAATACAATTCCACGCTCTGCGATATCAGAAGACAATTCAGGTGGCGTTTGCTCTAAGGCAGTTTTAACCGCACTAACAATGCCCGTTAGTGAATCACTTAACGCCTTTTGTACTTCTTCAGAAGTCACAGTTAACGTCTTAGGAACACCTTCAGCCATACTGCGACCACGCACTTCTACTTCAAGTTTGGCATCTTCATCGATGGCAGAACCAACGCTTTGTTTAATACGCTCAGCAGTCGTTTCACCAATAATACAACCATGATTACGACGCACATGGGTAATGATAGCTTCATCAAAGATATCACCACCTATACGGATAGAATCCGCATAAACACAACCTGACAACGAAATAATCGCAATTTCAGTAGTACCACCACCGATATCCACCACCATAGAGCCACTGGCTTCATGTACTGGCAAATCGGCACCGATAGCAGCAGCCATAGGCTCTTCTAGCAGCAAAACTTTGTTAGCACCAGCAGAGGCGACCGCCTCACGAATAGCACGGCGCTCAACTAAAGTCGATTTGCAAGGGACGCAAACCACCACATTTGGCTGTGCCAAAAAGCGTCTAACTTTGGTCTTATTTATAAAGTGCTTTAGCATCTTTTGAGTGACCTCAAAGTCTGCGATCACACCATCTTTTAATGGACGAATTGCGGTAATATTATCCGGGGTACGGCCTAACATTTGTTTTGCATCAATACCAACAGCGGCTACTGTTGGGTTTTGAGTGCGGTTGCTACGCAGCGCTACTACGGTTGGCTCATCAAGAACCACCCCTTTTCCAGGTGCATAAATCAATGTGTTAGCAGTACCAAGGTCTATGGCAATGTTGTTAGATAGAAATCCAAACGGGTTCATGTATCGTGTTTCCAGCGTATTGCGAGTTAAAAAGTAGCCATCATCTATACACTACATAGCATCATTGCTGCTAAGATAGCCTAGTATGACTCTCAAATAATAAAGTGGGGTTGACATACTAAAATATATTCTGACTAAAATATACATCTAAGATGTTGTCGAGCAGAAATAAGCATACTCTAACCAAAGTTGAGTATGACGACAAGAAAAAGCCTAATAAAGCTTAATAAAGTTTAGTGAAATATTAAAGTGACACAAATTATAGCGTTTAATTGTCGATAAATCATGTAAATCTGTTCATTTTCATCTTTCTTTAACAAACTATTTTGCAACATCTCATGTCAAACGTAGTTTGTGACACCTTAATTAAGGTTGTATTCATCGAAAATCAAGACCAAACTGATGCCAAGCTTGTGTCAAATAGCGATTTAATCGTTGATAAATCAATGCTCAGTTAAAGATAAATCCCATTGATATTTGAAATTATTTTGGGTGCTACCCTCGAACAACTGAAAATAACACCTAGTTGCTTTATAATAGCGACAATTATTTATAAACCAGCAGTATGCGAAAAGCAACCCATTTTAGTCGCTTTAACCAGCTACTACTAACTTTATAACAATACATGCTAATCACAACCCTTGAGAAGCTATCATATTTACTCTTACAAACCAGCCTATTGCAAGAAGGATATTTTGTTTTATGACTACTCAAAGCTCATCTCAGTTAGACACCAATCAAGCAGAAAGAATCAGCACCGCAGATATTTTACAGGTCGCCAAATTATCACACTTGGCTATTGATGAAACCACTGCTGAGCACTTTGCCGATGATATCGACAAAATCTTAGCCATGATGCAAACTCTATCTGGTGTCGATACCGAAGGTTTAATGCCACTGGCCAACGTCCATGAAGCGGCACAAAAACTGCGTGCAGATATCGCCGATGACAGCATCGACCGTGACGCCAACCAAGCCATTGCACCTGCAGTACAACAAGGTCTATATCTGGTACCACAGGTTATTGAATAATAATCATAATAAAAACAACCAGTTATCGAACAAACTGATTGATCAAACAACCCAATTTAACCATTTAGGATGGACGCCCAATATGTCTGACTTACATCATCTATCTATTGCACAACTGATTGATGGCCTACAAAGCCAACACTTTAGTAGTGTTGAACTAACTGATCATTTCTTAAAGCGCATCAACACCTTAGACAAAGACATTAACAGCTTTATCACCCTAGATGAGGACGGTGCTCGCCAAGCTGCAAAAGATGCAGATGCCAAGCGCAGCTCAGGTGCAGACTTAGCCAACACACCTCTACTTGGTGTTCCTATGGCGCATAAAGACTTATTTTGTACCAAAGGCGTGCTAACCACCTCTGGCTCAAAAATGCTACACAACTTTGTGTCACCTTATGATGCTACTGTTGTCTCTAATATCCGTAATGCTGGCGCTATTAGCTTAGGTAAACTGAATATGGATGAGTTCGCCATGGGCTCAGACAACGAAAGCTCGTTTTATGGTGCGGTACATAACCCTTGGGATACCAGCCGTGTACCAGGTGGCTCATCAGGTGGTTCAGCAGCGGCAGTGGCTGCCGGTTTTGTGCCTTTTGCAACGGGTAGTGACACCGGTGGTTCAATTCGTCAGCCTGCCTCATTCTGTGGTCTAACTGGTATGAAGCCAACTTATGGTCGTGTGTCTCGCTTTGGGATGATTGCTTATGCTTCAAGCTTTGATCAGGCCAGTACCATAGGTCGCTCAGCTGAAGATTGTGCTTACTTGCTTCACCCTATGGCTGGTTATGACCCACGTGATGCCACTTCAATTGACCGTGAAGTACCAAACTATGTGGCGGATCTACAAGCTGCTGCTGAGAAAGCTGATGCTGACAAACCATTTGCTGGATTGCGTATCGGTGTCGCCAAAGAATACTTTGGTTCTGGTCTAGATTCAGAAGTTGAGTCAACAGTACGTGCTGCTCTAAAACAGTACGAAGATTTGGGCGCCACTATTGTTGAAGTAAATATCACAGATCCAGAAATCACGTTGGCAACCTACTACATGCTGGCGCCAGCGGAAGCTTCTTCTAACCTATCTCGCTTCGATGGCGTACGCTTTGGTTACCGCTGTGAAGATCCAAAAGACTTGGCTGACCTGTACACCCGTACCCGCTCTGAAGGCTTTGGTACCGAAGTACAGCGCCGTATCCTAATGGGTACTTATGCCCTATCTGCCGGCTACTTTGATGCTTACTATACCAAGGCGCAAAAGGTGCGCCGTTTGATCTTAGAGGACTTCAAAAAAGCCTTTGAATCTTGTGATGTGATTGCCAGTCCGACAGCACCAAATACCGCTTATGAGCTAAATACCGCATTAGATCCAGTAACCATGTATCTGGGCGATGTGTACACCATTGGGGTGAACTTAGCAGGTCTGCCAGCCATTAGCATGCCAGCCGGCTTCAATCAAGCGGGTCTACCTATCGGGTTACAGCTTATTGGTAATCACTGGGATGACAGCAAGCTATTAACCACAGCGCATCTGTTCCAACAGCATACGGATTATCATACTAAGCTGTCGCCTGTGGCACAGACTGGGGTTTAGTTTGTTTAGTATTGGAAAGGGATAATGTTATCCCTCCCCGACCCTCCCTTTGCAAGAAGGGAGGGAGAAGAGCTTTTTTAAATTTTGGTGTAAATCCCCCTTTAAGAAAGGGGGAGTTTGAGCACTAATTGAGTTTGAAGGGTGGGTTACGTTTTATCTATACTTCCGTTGGACTATACTTCCGTTGGAAGCTTGACAAAACTAACCCACCCTACCGCTACTTAAAGAGACTATCTACTATTATGACATCAGTAATTACTAGAGATGAAGTGGAAGAATATTCAAATAAACTTTTACAAAACATACCTTCACATAACAAACCTGTGTTTGTATTAATTTATGGTACGGTAGATGTCAGTGATGAACAAGCGTTGTATGCTGATTATCGCGATGACCACGTTCCCGTTGACGTACTTGAGACTTTTAAAATTCTCTCTGGTAAACCAATAGTACAATTTAATGAAGGCGATATTAAGTTAAGTATGTATTTGGCGAGTATGCTGGCTGTTAAAGCCTTTTATAATAAGCAGTCTATTATCACCCAGATTGGTGTGTCAGAAGACGTTACAGACGTCATTGAAATTATGAAAACACTTGGTTATGAGGTGTCATTAGTGGTCAATAGCTGTGACGATGCGCCTGAGAGATGGCAGGCATTAGATAAAACGTCTAAATGGGTGCTAACAAATCGAGATTACATCAATCGCGATTTGATTGCTTATTTATTTGAAGATATTACGGGGGTAAACTATGCAGACTATAAGTCGTCAGGGGCGACAAAGTTGGTTATGACTGATAATAATGGTCATGTGATTGGCTCAAGTGAGTCATAGATAATAATTTTAATAGTTGAGAATGAATCCCTCTCCAGCCCTCCCCTTGAAAAAGGGAGCTAGGCATTTGGGAGTTGTTGCGGTAGGGTGTGGTTAGCGAAGTGTAATCCACCGGTTTTAGAAAGGAATATATTTGAAGGTTAGCGGTAGGGTGCATTCTACGCACCAATTAGATGATGTTGTGACTTAAAAGTAGATATTGTGACTTAAAAGGTGCTTGGAAAGCACCCTACATGACTAACAGACGTTGTGATGGTGTGTGTTAAGAACGGCTGGGGTGGGTTTCAGGTGCGGTTTAGCCCTGATTGTAGCGGATATACTGCTTGGATTGGCATAGTGCATTGCTTGGTTTTGGCGTGGCGACGCGGTGAGCAAGCGACACGCCAAACCTTAGCAAATGCATTGCCAAGATGAGCAGATAGTAGCGAAAAGCAGGATTGGCTACTGATAGATATCGGTTTGATACAAATACGAATGAGTAATGAGTTGTCATTTTAATTATATTTGTCATTTTAATTATAAATAGTGATGGGAAAAAGTATGAGCGAGTTCCGTGAAATTGAGACGCGTAAAGAGTTGTTGATTGATGGCTATGAAGTGGTCATCGGTATTGAGATTCATTGCCAGCTAAATACGCAAAGTAAGATTTTTTCGAGTGGTTCGACTCAGTTTGGTAATGAGCCGAATACGCAGGCGAATATTGTTGATTTAGGTCTGCCAGGTGTGTTGCCTGTGCTTAATGAGGGTGTGATTGAGCGTGCGTTAAAGTTCGGTATTGGTATTAATGCTGAGCTTGGTATGTTAAATACCTTTGACCGTAAGAACTACTTCTACCCTGATCTGCCTAAGGGTTATCAAATCACACAGATGGCGCATCCAATCGTGGGCAAAGGTTACATCGATGTGGTGGTCAATGAAGGTGGGAAAAATGAGTATAAAAAGCGCATTGGTGTGACTCGTGGTCATTTAGAAGAAGATGCCGGTAAGTCGGTGCATGATGCGGTTGCTGGTATGACAGGAGTTGACTTAAACCGTGCGGGTACTCCCTTAATTGAGATTGTGTCTGAGCCAGACATGCGCTCAGCGAGCGAAGCGGTTGCTTATATTAAAGCCATTCACCAATTGGTGACTT
Source organism: Psychrobacter lutiphocae DSM 21542 (assembly GCF_000382145.1). Classification (GTDB taxonomy): domain Bacteria; phylum Pseudomonadota; class Gammaproteobacteria; order Pseudomonadales; family Moraxellaceae; genus Psychrobacter; species Psychrobacter lutiphocae. The sequence continues at coordinate 30,469 of NZ_KB907622.1, read as the reverse complement.
GGCTAGATATCTCAGATGCCATCATGGCAGAAGGCTCATTCCGCTGTGACTGTAACGTGTCTGTGCGCAAGCCAGGTGAAGCCTTTGGTACCCGTACTGAGCTGAAAAACTTAAACTCATTCCGTAACATCGAAAATGCGATTAAGCGTGAAATCGAGCGTCAAATCGATATCATCGAAGACGGCGGTCAAGTGGTTCAAGCAACCATGCTATATGATCCAGATGCAGATGAAACACGTATCATGCGTACCAAAGAAGATGCCGATGATTATCGCTACTTCCCAGATCCAGACCTGTTGCCAGTGCATATTGACCAAGCCACGGTCGATGCCATCCGTGACAGTATGCCTGAGTTGCCAGTGACTCGCCGTGCCCGCTTTGAAGAAAAGTTGGGTCTGTCAGAATATGACGCACGCATCTTAACCGGTAGCCGTGAACTGGCCGACTATTATGAGACCGTACTAGAAGCGGTTGGCACTGAGCATGCAAAACTGACCGCAAACTGGGTGATGGGTGACTTACTGGGCGCGTTGAACAAAGACGACAAAACCATCAGCGACTCCCCTATCAGCGAAGTACAATTGGCTGGCTTGTTAAAGCGCTTAAATGACAATACGCTGTCAGGCAAATTGGCAAAACAAGTGTTTACCGCTTTATATGATGGTGAAGGTGGCGATGATGCAGACGCTGCGGACAAAATCATTGAAGCCAAAGGCTTGAAGCAAGAAACAGATACTGGTGCGATTAAAGCCATGGTTGAAGAAGTGATTGCCAATAATCAACAGATGGTTGACGAGTATAAAGGTGGTAAACAAAAAGCCTTTAACGGTCTGGTCGGTCAAGTAATGAAAGCCAGCCGTGGTAAAGCCAACCCGCAACAAGTTAACCAAATTCTAAAAGAATTATTGGGTTAATAACAAGCCTAAAGCTTCATTTAGTGCCTTTAAAATTTAGAAGGTAGGTCATTGTTAATGGCCTACCTTTTTTAATGTGGTGTTAAATAATCTACTATTTAAAGGGTTCGAATTTAAGCTTAATATCTACGTATTAAAGACTCCTGATATGGAATTATTATGCCCAAACCAGCAAACAAAAGTAGCGCCCTTTATGTTTTTATGACTTGGCTTGCATCTATTGGCCTAGTGATTATCTTTTACCATTTATTCGAGGGAATCATTATAAACTCAGTTTACATGAAGGGCTTCCTTGACCACTCTATATACACTACTATTTTTAGTGTCATTACCCTTGTCGTATTACTCATTAATAGTGTCGTGATTTTTATTATTACAAAGTTTCCAAAAATTAAAAACGGCTTCTTCATCACCCTTTGGCATTTTACTTGCCTACTCACTTACCTTTTTAGCTTAATCTACTTTCACAACTACTACCTTCAGACCTTTTTAACACCCAGTGTTGAACTGCGTGAAAGTTTCAGCGATTACTCTTATGCAAGTGTTTTCATCTTATCTATTTCACTCATTATTTGGTTAATAACGTTCAGTCAGCAGACACTTAAGCTTAAAACACCTACTTGGCTAATGATAATTTTAGCAATATTAACGATAGGCTTATTTGAGTTTTTTTGGATGTTTATAGATGTTGTCAGCAGTATGTAATGGATATTTAGTTAAAAACAGTGAGTCTAAGCCAAATAATCACTACCACTTGCAAAATATTTAATTTTGAGTACAATAGTCAGTCCATCGGGGCGTAGCGCAGTCTGGTAGCGCACCACACTGGGGGTGTGGTGGTCGCAGGTTCAAATCCTGCCGTTCCGACCAAGATATATTAATTAAATCAGCACCTTACGAGGTGCTGATTTTTTTATGGCACAAATTTGACACAAAACTAGCGACCAGTATCAAGCATCGCTATCTCACTCTTAGCCTTACTCACATCAATCCAGCGCGCTTATTTGGCCTCGAGCGTGCGTACGCTATGGCCAGTTTGCTTAGCAATAAAGTAGATATTTAACCCGTCAGTTAAGCAGTTAGTTATAAATGTGTGTCTGGTGTTATAAGTGGGTCGGTGTCTGATATTGCAACAACGCATCGCTGTTGTCAGATCAATTGTCCGTATCACGCCTTGCAAATAGACGAACTTTAGCGCCATGCAAACGACTCTGGCTCACAGAAACCTTTTATGATGAGATAGATGAGGTAATGATGTTTTTACTTGCACCAATTTACCCTGATGATTAGGTACCAAGGTGTTGTGTTTGATGCGAATGCAAAACTTTATTTGCTCTTTATTTAGCCATTTTAACCAGGCTTTATAAATCCTCTTGCTATTTGTTTAAGGCTACTGCTTTGTACTTGTATGATCGCTAGAATAATTAAGGCTAAACAGGTTAGTCTTGCCTTGTTCATGGTTAGGTTTTGCGATAATATACTTATGAGCTGATTAAGGTTTGGCATAGTGTGGTTCGTGAAAAAAATTACTATTATGCCTTGTCCTTAGTCAGCTTTTTGTTTTTTTGTCGTGTGCAGAGGTCATTAAGGTAGAAATCGTCATGCTGACTACGCTGTGAACGTTTCTTGGGATTGTCGTTTAAGTCTTTTATACGATAGTAGGTTGATGGGGCAATCGGTAATACTCTATAGATTAGCTCGACTCCATATTGTTGTTTGTGATCGTCAATAAAATCACCCATTACTTGGGTTTGCGGTCGAGCTCCGCCTGCGCTTCAAGACCAGCTGCTTTCCTTATGATCTCATTGGCTTGCTTTAGTTCTCTGTTCTCACGTTCAAGCGCTTTGATACGCTCAGCTTGGCTTTGAGCTTGAATATTTGCAGGAGTAGTTTCATCAATGTGCTTTTTATGCCAAGAACGAAGGGTTTCAGGCGTGCAGCCTATCCTAACTTTTAGGATTTAGGCGCTATGGCTTTGATGGCTGACCAGGTGGATGGGTAGTCGTCTTTAGCTTCAATTAGCATTCGGACGGCTCGCTCTTTAATTTCAGTGGTGTAGTTTCGTGTTTTCATTGTCGTATTCTCTTGGAGCGTTGAGTCTCCGACAATCCCAGGGCGGTTCACCCTCACCCATGCGAAAAAATACTAAGTTACTAAAAAATGAACTTAATATTTTAAAAAGTGTAGGACATATAAAACAAGAAACAGAAGGCAGAAAACAAGTTATTTATATTAACCCTTATCTATACCCCTAGAAAACCTGCCTCTTTTGCCTATGAAGCTGCCTATTTTAGACAGTATTTAGGTAACCGTAGGCAAACGCTTTTACTAAGTTAATCTCTTGCTATCAAAGGGTTAGAGCCAATTTGGTCAGGTTTTTAGGAATATATAATTATCAGTTGATTAATAAACTCATTAGGTATAAAGTGGCTTATAGGCTACAATGGTAAATAGAATGTATCAAATCAGAACAACAGAGTATTTTGATAAGTGGTTAAAAAAGCTAAGAGATAGACAGGCAGTTAAAGCAATTTTAATACGTTTGACCAGAGCAGAAGCTGGCAATTTAGGTGATATAAAGTCAGTTGGTAATCATATTAGTGAAATGCGTATTTTTGTAGGGGCAGGTTATCGCCTTTACTTCACTATCAAAGGTGACACTGTAATCTTTATGCTTTGTGGTGGTGATAAGTCCAGCCAACAAAGAGATATAGAAAAAGCGATCGAAATACTGCCAACAATTGAAGATTGTGAGATAGACGATGAAAACAAAGACATTTAATCCAGTAGATTACTTAGAAAATGACCAAGAGATAAGCGAATATTTACATGAAGCATTTTTAGATGATGACCCTCAAGTGTTTGTTATCGCACTGGGCCACTTAGTCAAACATCATGGCGTAGCTAAAATAGCAGATATTACAGGGCTTAACCGTGAGAGTTTATATAAAACCCTTAAGGGTGATACTAAGCCTACATGGGAAACCATGCACCGCTTAATAAAAGGTTTAAAGCTTGATGTAAACTTTGAATCTACTGCCGCCACCTAAAGAGAATTAATTAATTATTAATAAGGATTGGATTTAATATCCAACCCTTATTAAGAAGGGCTAGTAAATAAAAATTAAATATTGATTGCAATATAACTGCCATAAGGATAACAAAAGCCCGTCGTGTTCAGCGGAGGCTACAATTGCTGGAAGCGAACATGACAGGCTTTCAAACCTAATTATAGGTTATTTACAGTAGATAAGACAACCTTAGTTAATAATCAATCTACTAATTAAAACTTGGATTCAACTTTGAAGTGCAACGCACCCGAAGCTAGATTTTACCTCAAGAGGTGTTCTAAAGCCTAACATCCGACCAGAGGAAAGTTTTGTTTTTGATTGCCTTCCACCTGAAAACTGCTGTCCATAAGTTGAGCATTTATACTACTGCTTATCTGCTTGATAGCCATTCCTTTTGATGCGTTTTCACCACAAAAGGGCAATTTTTTGAATCATGGCTTGCAATCCTTACAGATGCATTATAGTACACAGCCATAGAAAGTGTGTCAGCCTGAATTTTATCCATGGCACCTCTATCTTTATGCTTTATGCAACAGCGCCTCAAACACATCATCCGGCATCATATTGCCACCAGTAGCCCATACCAGATGCAATGCATTGTCCACCTCAGCAAAGTGCTGCACGCCAGCGATACCGGCACAAGCAGATGGCTCAAGCTTAAGTCCTTCTAACTGATACACCTGACGCACCAGCTTATTTAAAGTGGTATCCTCAACCGTATAAAACGCCTCCAACGAGCGCTGCATCGCATGACCAACAAAGCCAGAAGCACGACCGACCGCCAAGCCATCCGCAATGGTATGATTGCTTAAGCCAATGTCCTGCACACTGATTTGATCATGCAAACCAGTATAAATGCCAAGCAGCATACAAGGCGACTGTACTGGCTCCGCAAAGATGCAATGCACATCATCACCAAAGGCCAGCTTTAAACCAAACGCCACGCCACCTGGGCCACCGCCAACCCCACAAGGCAGATACACATATAAAGGGCGGTCGGCATTAATCTCAATTCCCGCCTGTTCAAACTGCTGCTTTAAGCGCAAGCCAGCCACAGCATAGCCGACAAATAAATGCTTTGAGTTTTCATCATCAACAAAGTAGCCATACGCATCGGCTTCGCTTAATTTGCGACCGTTTTCTACCGCTTGCCCATAGTCGCCTTCATACTCAAATACCTGCACGCCATTTGCTCGAAGCATGTCTTTTTTCCATTGCTTGGCATCGGCAGACATGTGTACTTGCGCCTGAAAGCCCAATTTGGCAGACATAATGCCAATGGATAAGCCAAGGTTACCTGTTGAACCAACAGCGATAGAATATTGAGAGAAAAACTTGCGACATGCCTCAGAGTCGAGCTTGCTGTAATCATCTGTCTCACTGATTAACCCCTGTTTAAGTGCCAACTGTTCAGCATATTGCAGGACTTCATAAATGCCGCCACGTGCTTTGATAGAGCCTGAGATGGGCAACTCATTATCCGCTTTAAGATACAGTTCACCTTGAATTGGTGTACCCGATTCACTCAAGGCTTGCCGTAACTTCGCAGTACGATAAAACGCACTTTCAATAATGCCTCCACAAGCGATGGTTTCAGGAAATACTTTTTGAATATAAGGGGCAAAGCGTTTTAGTCGAGCTTGTGCCTGCTCAACATCAGCCAGCGTCAATCCAACATCAGCACTTGCTTTATTAAAAGTAGTTAGCTTATTGTTGCGCCAAAACACTGGAGTTGCCGCTTGTAATTTCTGAATCAATAAGTCATTGTTATATTGTTGTGCAAACATGGTGGGCATGATGGCAGTCCTTTGGTTAATTAGGTTCAGCCTTAAATTAGCTTCAAGGTCAAAGTAATTTTAGAATAAAAATTAGCTTCAAAGTAACACAAACTGTATAAATAGCCTAGCCATACAGAGTTGCTAACATAATGACAAAGCATTACAGTAGCACTAAACGTTTGTTTACATTAATAATGATGTTTTAACAAAAACTAGGCAGAAACTAGGCTTATCGTCTGAAATAATTTAGTCAATACAAAGATTTATTTCGTTATAAATCGATATACCACTTATTTTGATAATGTATATAGGTTTTTTATAATGTATATAGGTTTAACAATCCATTTAGCTTTAATACAATTTTAGGAGTTTAAGATGAAAGCTTTATCTATCCTTGCAACATCTACTTTACTGACTATTGGTTCTATTGCACCAAGTATGGCTGCCCCTATACAAACCACAGCAGCTTACACTCAAATTAATATGGACCAAGCCATCAATATTGCAAAACAAAGTGCGCAAGGCAAATTAAAAAGTGTTGAATTTGATAGAAGTGACGCAGAGTACGAAGTTGAGTTTGCATCTACCACTACCAAGTATGAGATCAAAATAAATGCGCAAACTGGTGCTATTAACAGCACAAAGCAAAAACGCATTAAAACTGAAGATGTCGCAAAATACCAAGCATTAAACAATACCAAACTTGATTTAACTCAGGCCATAGCTATCGCTGCTCGCAATGTTCAAGGTCAAGTGACGGATGCTGAGTTTGATATCGAAAATGGCCGCTCTGTTTATGAGGTCAAAGTGATTCAAAATGGTGAAAAATACAAGTTAGAAATTGATGCCAACACAGGTGCCGTTTTGAAGTCAAAACGTGACTAATTTGCAGTCAAAACTTGACTGAGCTTGTTAAAGCTTACCAAGCATTTGTGTGATAGAGCACTTGATCTACCTCTGATTGCAGCCATTGGTTGCACCATGACCCCTTATAGAAATGACTTCTATAAGGGGTTGTTTTTTATCACTGACAGTAGATGCTATACTAGTCAAGCTTAGCAAAATTAAACTATGCAAAGATAGTCTCAGGAAGATGACGTCCATCTTAACCAGAATAATTTTCATTTTTTAACTCAAACAATTCAATAGTCTCTTTATGTTTATGTTAACAACATGACCACTTCAACGCCAATAGCAACTGACAACACACCTACTCTTGAACAGCCACAGCGTAAGATTATCCACCTCGATATGGACGCATTTTTTGCCAGTGTTGAGCAGCGTGATAATCCTGAACTGCGTGGCAAACCCTTGGTGGTCGGTGGTGATCCCAATGGGCGTGGCGTGGTGGCAGCAGCCAGTTATGAGATACGCAAATTTGGCGTACGCTCCGCCATGTCTTGCTATGAGGCGAAGCGCCGTTGTCCAGAGGCCATCTTTGTGCGCCCCCGCTTTGAGGTATATCGCAGTGTTAGCCAGCAGATTCGGCAGATTATGCTCAGCCTAACCCCGTTAGTTGAGCCGTTGTCATTGGATGAGGCCTATCTGGATGTAACTGGTATCAAAGAGCATCATGGCTCGGCCACCTTGATGGCCAACTGGCTACGAGAGCAGATTTGGCAACACACCCAGCTGACCGCTTCGGCTGGCGTTTCTTTTAACAAAATGCTGGCCAAAATCGCCTCTGATATCAACAAACCCAATGGCATTGCAGTGATTACTCCAGAGCAAGCGGACGCCTTTATCGCCAGCTTGCCAATCGAACGCTTCCACGGTATCGGCAAAGCGACGGCCAAGCGGCTGCATGAGATGGGCATCTACACTGGTGCAGATTTACGAGCAACACCGGTAGACACTCTAGAGTTTGAGTTCGGTAAGCGTGGGCTGTTTTACTCACAGATTGCGCATGGCAATGATGACAGACCGGTCAAAGCAGAGCGTAAACACAAATCGGTCGGCTCTGAAACTACCTTCCAGGACAATATTAGCGATACCGATACTCTATTGGTGCAAATCTATGAACAAAATGCCGATGCCTTTGAACAACTCACCAAAAAAAACCGCCTCGGCCATACCATCACGTTAAAAATAAAATATTCTGACTTTACTCAGATTACCCGCTCCCACACTTTACACACCCCTTTCCCCACGGCAGAATCGGCACATTATTGGCTGCAAAAGCTGCTGGCGGATTCACCACGACATTTGCCCATCCGTTTGGTGGGGGTGACCTACTCTAACCTGACCAGCTTGGAAGATGTCAACGTCCAACCTGACTTATTCGGTTTATAGCTGATTTGGTTTATAACTGGTGCATATCACCAAAATCCGCTAAAACCTGACTCAAAAAAGCCGTGTTTCTGTTAAACTAACCGCCATTATCATTATCGATATGGTCAAAGAAATCTAAAATGGTTATCAGCCAACCGCGTGACCCTTTAGTTGTTCACTGACTATCGCATTAAAATAACACTTTGAATTTGATACTCTAAAAGCAGACCTATGACCCAGCCAATCCAAACAAGCGATCCTGAAACAACCCCTACAACTGACCCACAGAGCAACTACCTAAGCGTCAACGATTACGATTATCAGCTACCTGATGAGTATATCGCCCGCTATCCACTGGCTGAGCGCAGTGCCTCACGCTTGATGTATTTACTGGCACAAACTGGTACGACGCCAGCGCAAACTGGCACTACTATTGACATTCAAGACAAACAATTTTCTGATTTACCAGATTTATTAAACACAGGCGATTTAATCGTATTTAATGACACCAAGGTAATGAAAGCTCGTTTATTTGGTCAAAAGGACACTGGCGGTAAAGTGGAAGTTTTGGTTGAGCGTCTCACCGATGACACCGATTTTACCGAAGCTGATGGCAATATTTATGATAATGTCGCCCTGTGCCATGTGCGTGCCAGCAAAGCGCCTAAGATAGGTCAAAGCTTGATACTCGGTGATGGTCATATTGAATGCGTGATGATAGGCCGTTATGAAAATTTATTTATTTTAAGCTTCAAAAATCCAATCCTACCTGACTTAGAGCACTATGGTGAATTACCGATTCCACCATATTTTGAACGTCATGCCGATGAGACTGACAATGTGCGTTACCAGACCGTATTCCATGACCCAGCCAAGCTTGCCAGCGTCGCGGCACCAACTGCCAGTCTGCATTTTGATGATAAAGTATTACAGCAACTGGCCGATAAAGGCATTAACAGCGCTTATGTCACCTTGCATGTTGGCGCTGGCACCTTTGCCCCAGTGAAGACTGACAATTTGCTCAATCACACCATGCACAGCGAATATGCCAATTTGCCACAAGACACTGCCGATTTAATTAACCAAACCCACAAAAATGGCAACAAAGTCATCGCCATTGGTACCACAGTGACTCGGGTCTTAGAAACTGCGTACCAAAAGACGGCCAATGACAGCGGAGAGGTGTCAGCCTGGTCAGGCGATACTGATATCTTTATCTACCCAGGCTTTAAGTTTGGCGTGATCGATATGCTATTAACCAACTTTCATTTGCCCAAATCAACGCTATTAATGTTAGTATCAGCATTTGCTGGCAAGTCTAATATTGAGCAAGCTTACCAACATGCCATTGCAAATAAGTACCGCTTCTTTAGCTATGGTGATGCCATGCTGCTGGAGCGCAATGAGTCATACACTGCGATTTAAATTAATCAAAGATTTTAGGAGCTGTCATGCAACACATTAATCCGATTGATCCAAATACGAATAAGGCCGAAAAATACGAGCTGATGCTGAAACAGGCGGAAGGTTTAATTAGCAGTGAGAGTGATTTGATTGCCAATATGGCAAACCTAACAGCCTTATTAAAAGACACCTTTAACTGGTTTTGGGTTGGTTTTTACCGTGTTGATACTGAGTCGAATCAACTGATTCTAGCCCCATTTCAAGGGCCTCTAGCCTGTACTCGTATTAATTATGGCAAAGGCGTCTGTGGTGAAGTTTGGCAATCTGGCGAGACTCAGATTGTGGCCGATGTCAATGCGCATCCCAATCACATTGCTTGCTCTGCGTTATCTCAGTCTGAAATTGTGGTACCAGTGCGTAATAAAGCCGGTGATATCATCGCCGTATTAGACGTTGATTCAGATGAGCTGGCGATGTTTGATGAGGTCGATGGCAAATATTTAGAGCAATTGGTTGAGTTGTTGAAGTAAGACTTGTTAAGGTAGTGCTTCTTATGTTGAGGTCAATGCTTGTTAGGGTAATGCTTGTTATGGATAATGATTATTAATGCTGTGTTTCCTAAGTTCATTTAGACAACAATAAACAACAAACCATAGGCGACAACTAATACCTTTTCTGAAAAATAACCTATCTTTGTCAAACTCGCTAAACCTACTACTTGTAGCGTTTGCACTCGTTTTCCTCGATAGCTTAATTTTTAGATTTGGTATAAAAACTGCGTTAACAACAAAAAAGCGAGATAGACACCACCTATCTCGCTTTTTTGCTGGAGAAAACTATGATTTTTGTGAAGAAAACTACTTTCTTTTCTTCTTACCCTGAACGGCTTTGAAACGACCATCTGTTTTATTAATAACAAACACCCGACCACGACGGCGGACGACTTGGCAATCTGGGTGACGGTTTTTTGCCGATTTTAATGAGCTTAATACTTGCATGCTGGTTACCCTTGTTCGGAATTTGAAAGTTTTGGAAGTTGAAAGTTAATAATTGGACTTGGAGAAGTTATGAATATGTATGTTATAACATAACATTATTAATATCAATATTGGAGTCAATAATTTTCAATATTATTATATGTGCTAGCAAGGGTTGGGGGTTTACTTCATTGCACCCATGCTACTGCTATTTGCATGATTTTCTGTTTTTGACGATCCGATATACCATCTTGCCAAATCACAATCCACATTCGCTGGGTGTCGTTGCCTCCACACCAGCCTACAAGCCTTATTCTATAAAGGCTTGCGGTATTTTATGCTTGCGCAACTGGTAGGTTGGCGTCGAGGTACGAGACCCAACATGTTGACGGAGGAAATGGATTTTTCACGCCTTGAATGTGGATGCGGGGTGCGGTTTAGCCTTGACAGTAGCGGATATCCTTGGCGCAGCACAGGGTTGCAGGCGCTTGGCTAGTGGCAGTCTCGTGGCGCAGGAATGGCGCTAGCTGGTAGCGCCTGCCCCTGTGCAAGCCAAGATATGAGCGGATGGCGAGATTGGCTTCAATATCAATTTTGACCTTGTTGACCGCTTAGCTTTTTTGGTTAGCTTTTTTGACTTGGTCTTGCTATTTGAGCTCAAGTGGTGGTACGGTTTGACCACGCTTGCCATAGAAGTCGGCGACAAAGTCATCAAATCTGTCTTCGTCAATGGCGTCTCGGATGCCTTGCATCAAGCGTTGGTAGTAGCGTAGGTTGTGGATGGTGGCTAACTGAGCGCCAAGCATTTCTTTGCATTTGTTAAGGTGATGTAGATAAGCTCGGCTAAAGTTTTGGCAGCAGTAGCAGTCACATTCTGGGTCAAGTGGGCCAGTGTCGTCACGGTATTGGCTGTTGCGAATGCGCACCACGCCTTTGTTGTCTTCATCACCAGTCACAAAATAATGACCGTTACGCGCATTACGGGTTGGCATTACGCAGTCGAACATATCAACGCCACGGCGCACCGCTTCTAGGATATCTTCTGGTTTGCCCACACCCATTAGGTAGCGTGGCTTGTCGGCTGGCATCAGCTCTGGCATGTAGTTTAAGACGCCGATCATTTCGTCTTTGGGCTCGCCGACGGACAGTCCGCCAATAGCATAGCCGTCAAAGCCTATCTCTAGTAGACCTTGCATCGATTGACGGCGCAATTCTTCGTACATACTGCCTTGGACGATGCCAAAAAGTGCGTTGCGATTGCCCAGCTTGTTGTGCTCATCGACACAGCGTTGACCCCAGCGTAATGAGAGCTCAAGCGACTTTTGTGCTTCTGAGTAGGTGGCTGGATAAGGAGTGCACTCGTCGAACTGCATCACGATGTCTGAGTTTAAAGAGTATTGGATTTGCATCGATTTTTCAGGTGATAAGAAGACTTTGGCGCCATCAATCGGTGATTTGAACGCCACACCCTCTTCGGTAATTTTGCGCATGGCGCCAAGGCTAAACACTTGGAAGCCGCCTGAGTCGGTCAAAATCGGCTTGTCCCAATTCATAAACTGGTGCAATCCGCCAAATTTATCAATAATCTCAGTGCCCGGGCGTAGCCATAAATGAAAGGTGTTACCCAAGATAATGTCAGCACCAATATCTTCAATATCACGTGGTAACATGCCTTTGACGGTGCCATAAGTGCCCACTGGCATAAAGGCTGGGGTGCGAATCTCACCATGAGCCAAGTGGACAGTGCCTCGGCGTGCACGTGATTCACCGCTGGCGGTTTTGTGTAGGGTAAATTGCATAGGGTTAACTCAAAGTATTGGAAAGGGTTAGATTAAAGGTGGTTTTTTGATTGCAAGTTTTTTGATTGCAAAATGTCAGCAAAAATAAGCTAAATTATAGCATTGCTAAGCAAGGTCTGTTAAACATTCAGCAATTAGCAGCCATTCAGCGGCCTTTTAGCAACTGTTCAGCGGCTAAGTTGCGTGTTATTTTGTCCAATAAGTGGGGTGCTTGTTGGCTACCTATTAAATAGATTGCTTTTTTGTTTTGCCTGACTGCGGTTATTAGCTATACTTGAACCTGATTGAATATGATTGTTATCACCACACCGACTTACCATTTTTATACATCGTCTGTTAGCCTGCTGACTTGGTGACACTAATGACGGGGAATTTGTTATGAGCCTGAAAGTTATTATCGCCCTTATTTTTATCGCTTTACTTGTCGTATTGCTGTTTATTACCTTTCGCAATCAAAGCAACAAGCGCCTTGCGCTCACAAAAGATAAGAAGCCAAACCTGCCAACAGACGACACGTCAGCACAACGTCAGACGCTGTATGAAAGTAGCTTACAACAAGAAGATGAGCCAGAAAATAAGAATAATAACAAGAATGATGAAACTCCAAGTATAGCTGGTATAGCAAATGCAGTAAATATAGCAGATATTAAAGCAAAAACAGCTAAACAAACAAAAACGCAAAAAGTGGATAATGAAAGCGCTAAAAGCCACATTGCTAAAAGCCAAACAGCCAAGCCAAATAAAGCCAAACAAAAAACACCCACTGAACCTGTACAACCAACGCTGGCATCATCTGAAACCACAGCTGAACTGGACACCTCGAATAATACAAATACCGACACTATCGACTCCGATATCGAAGTGGAGGCCAATACCATTGCTCGCCCAACAGAAGCTAAAACAGCAGACATTAATCAAGTCCACACAGATGCCCCTTTAATCAGTGAAGCTGATATTGCAGACATCCTAGGCGACACTGTCTCAAATACGCCTGCTACTAATAGCAACAAAACACAAATATCAAAACAAATTCAGGCACAAACACAAACTCAGATACCAGAACAAACTCAAGAACAAATCCAAACTAAAGCCAATACTGAACGCCAATCTGCAATACCATCACAGCCACCAGCAGCCGCAGTGACCATTAACTCTGGTACCCAACTGGCTGTACAGCAACAGCGGCAACCCAAGCCTGACACTCCTGCTATTAAAATTCAAAATCATGATGAGCGCCAAGTCACTGCTGACAAACATCAAGCCGAAATAAAAGCCAAAGCACAAGCTAAACAGGATAAAAAACAAGCACATGCTCAAGAAGAACAAGAGAAAAAAGAGCAAGCGCAACAACAGCAACAAACCAAAGCACTTAATGTTAATACTCAAAACATTGATACTAAAACACAGACTGTTGATACTAAAGCAGACAGCACGCCCGAGGTCACATCTGCCACAGCGCCTGTTGTAGCGGACACAGAGACAGCCATAGAATCTGGCGCAGAAATGGCAAAGCAAGCCTTTGCCTTTGTTCAAGACATAGATAGCGCACAGCTGACTTTAGACTTAGCGCAGCAGTATCTGGAAGTCGGTGAATATGACAGTGCCAAACGCTTATTACAAGAAGTGTTGTCGCCAAAAATAGCTGGAATTCATGCCAGCGCTGAACAAAAATCGACCGCCAATGATTTATTACAGCGTTTGTATTAAAAACGCCTTCAACATTAAATGAGCTGAGAAAAGCAGCCTTTCAATTGAAAAGAAAAGAAAAGAAAAGAAAATCAAACAAGTCAAACCAAACAAGTTAAATCAAATAAAAGAAAACCGCTATGACTGCACCACAATCGACCGCAAGTGACCTACCATCGAATACTTCAGCGCAACCTATCGACTCAGCAGCCACTGCCAACACAGCCATCAATCAGCCGCTACAACTCATCTATGCTGGCGGTACTTTTGGCAGCTATGGTAAGCCGTTAGCGGCATTGCCTGCCGATGAGTTTTTGCCAGTGCTGCTTGAGCATATCCAGCAGCAGCTGACCCCACACGTACAAGTCCTGCCCAATACTTGTGTTAAAGACAGTAGCCAGTTAACACCGATCGATTTGACCCACTTTTTTAGCATAATTTTAGACAGCTACGCTCAAGGACATCGTCAATTTGTACTGATAACTGGTACAGATACCTTAAGTTATTTAGGCTCGTTTTTGGCTGAGGCCTTTGCTGGCTCAGATGTCTGCATCGTCCTAACTGCCAGTATGCGTCCTTTGTTCGATGCTGAGCAACTACACTCTTATCAAATCGATGCCAACAGTGATGCTTGGGGCAATCTAACGCAAGCCGTTGGGTTAGCCAGTCATGGTGATCCTGGCGTATATATTGCCATCGCAGAAGAATCTTGGCCGGCGCAAACCGTGCAAAAAATCCACAGCCATGACCTAATGGCGTTTACTGGTCATCATCGTGCTGGCTACCCAGCCAACAGTTATGACAAACGACTGCCTACAGCAAGACGCCAAAACTGGATTGAAGACAGCCGAGCCAAACTTAATGATATTAAACACAATGCACAATCGGTAAATATTGCTACCCTTTACTGTATGCCTAATAATGATGGCTGGTTGGCAGATCAACTGGCGGCACTAACACAGCAGCCAGCAATGGGCATCATCTTAATTGGTTTTGGTGCCGGTAATATCCCTTATACTGAGGCACTGGCAACTACCATGGATACGCTATATAAGCAGGGACACATGCTGGTGTGTGGTACGCAATGCCCATTTGGCGGCGTGAGTGACACTTATGCGGCAGGCAGCTGGCAGTATGAGCATCACGTTTTGTCTGCTGGACGCCTGACTTTACCAGCAGTGTATGCACGTCTGCTGTGGCTACATCTGGCTTACGACACCCCTGCTCGTCGTCGTCAGCGCTGGCGTCATAGTGTGCAAAAAGTGTAAAGCACATCCACGCAGCACACGTAACTCAAGTAGTATACATAGCCCAAGTAGCCCAAGTAGCACACGTAGTAACACCGTAACGCCCCATTCGTTTTAGACATATTTATTCCCATATTTGGCACTATCATGACTTCTGTAACTTCCAATAACTGTGCAACTGACTTAGCAACAGACGCAGCCAACAATCTAGGCACAAGCCTAGCCGCAAGCCATAACTCCAAGCCTTTGACGGAGTCGACGGCAGAGACAACACCGACAACCAAGGCGGACTCTCATCTTCAAACTTATGCCATAGGTATCGAGTTCAACGGTGCTAATTATCGAGGCTGGCAGAGACAGCAAGAAGTATTGTGTGTGCAACAAGTGCTAGAAGAGACGCTCAGCAAGATTGCCAATGAGCCGATCGAGGTCGTTGCCGCTGGACGTACCGATGCGGGTGTCCATGCCGGCAATATGCTGGCACACTTCACCACTCGTGCTCAGCGTGGTATCTACAACTGGATGCGAGGCGCCAACAGTCTGCTGCCAGACGATATCGCACTGCGCTGGATTCAGCCGATGCCAGACGATTTCCATGCCCGCTTTGGCGCCATTGCACGTCGCTATCGCTATATCACCTTAAATCAGCCACAGCGTCCTGCCATGCTCAGCCATCTGGTAACCCACATTCATGAGCCACTGGATTTGGCACGGATGCAACAAGCCGCCGCTTATATTGAAGGTACTCATGACTTTAGTAGCTTTCGAGCAGCGGCTTGCCAGTCTAAGCAGCCGGTACGCAATATTCATCACGCTCAGCTGTTTGAGCATGGGCAGTTTTTGGTATTCGATATCAAAGCCGATGGCTTTTTGCATCACATGGTGCGCAACCTAATGGGGACTTTATTTGCCATCGGTCGTGGCGAGCTGCAACCAGAAGATTATTTGCGCTTATTACAAGCCAAAGATCGTACTTTAGCACCACCAACTGCAGCGCCTGATGGGCTATATTTTATTAATGCTTATTACCCTGAGCCTTATCAGTCGTTATTACCAGAGTTGCCACTGACCCCGCAATGGCTGAATCTACCAGACACCATTTGTCAGCCATAATCTGATGAGCAGTATGATTAGCCATTTGATTTTAGCGGTACATCAGACGTCGGTTATCTTAGTTAACATTTATTTTAAGTTTAATTTTTACTTTGTTTAGCTATTATGTAAAAAGCTGTAACCACATTGGCCGCATGGTTTGCTAAAACAATGCTAGTTCAGTATAATACGTGCCTACAATTTTATTTCATGTGTTCATTAATCTGAAATTTAACTTACATTGAATTAACTTACATTCATTGAAACGGGCAAACCCAAATAATTATGGCAAAAAAAGACGATATTATCGAATTTGAAGGTGAAGTAATTGACACCCTTCCTAACACCCTTTTTAAAGTACGCCTAGAAAATGGGCACGAAATCATCGCCCATATCTCAGGTAAAATGCGTAAGCACTACATTCGCATCCTAACCGGCGATAAAGTTAAGGTTGAAATGACACCTTACGACTTGACCAAAGGTCGTATCACTTATCGTGGTAAAAACTAATAGCGTACACTCTATACCTTAATAGGCAGGCTAATACTGAATACTAATACGTTAGTGAGTGAGTAACTAATACCCAGTCAATTAGCACCGCCTATCAAAAAAGCCGTTCCTTTAATAATAAGAACGGCTTTTTTTGGTGCCTAATATTAAGTATCTGATATTAAATATCTAATACCTTTTCTGAAAAATAACCTATCTTTGTCAAACTCGCTAAACCTACTACTTGTAGCGTTTGCACTCTTTTTCCTCGATATCTTAATTTTCAGATTTGGTATAATATTCAATTACGCCAACTTCGCCAAGACTGCCTGACCAATCTCTTGACAGCCCACTAAGCGCAGACCCGATTCGCTGGTATCCATGATATCACCCGTACGTAGACCATCATCTAATACATCACTGACTGCTTGTTCAATAGCAGCGGCTGAGGCTTCATGCTTAAAGGTATAACGCAGCATCATCGCCACTGATAAGATAGTCGCTAATGGGTTCGCTTTGTCTTGACCAGCAATATCCGGCGCACTGCCATGACAAGGCTCATACATACCTTTGCCATTTTCATCCAAGCTGGCCGATGGCAGCATACCAATAGAACCGGTCAACATCGCCGCTTCGTCCGACAAGATATCACCAAACATATTACCAGTAACCATCACATCAAACTGCTTAGGATCACGTACTAACTGCATACACGCATTATCGGCATACATATGGCTCAGCGCCACTTCTGGGTAATCAGCTTGTTGCAGCTTAATCATGGTTTGCTTCCACAGCTCAGTGACTTCTAATACGTTGGCTTTGTCCACCGAGCATACTTTGGCTGGCGTACCCTTGGCTTTGGCACGCACTTGCGCCAAATCAAAGGCGACTTTACCAATACGTTCAATCTCTGACGTCTTATACACCATGGTGTTATAGCCTTGCTGTTCACCATTGTCTAAGGTGCGAATGCCACGTGGCTCACCAAAGTAAATACCACCAGTCAACTCACGTACAATCAGCAAATCCAAGCCTGAGATGATTTCAGGCTTTAAGCTTGAGGCATTGACCAGTTGTGGATACAGCTTAGCCACACGTAAATTAGCAAATAAGCCCAGCTCACTGCGAATCTTTAGCAGTCCACGCTCAGGACGAATGCTACGCTCAATACCATCCCATTTTGGACCACCAACCGCACCTAATAAAACGGCATCGGCTTGACGGGCTTTTGCCAACGTCTCATCCGGAAGGGGTACGCCATGATTATCAATAGCGACGCCACCGATATCAGCAGCTTCAAGGGTGATACCCAGCTCAAACTTGTCATTCACTGCTTTTAAAACGTCAACGGCTTGAGTCATAATCTCAGGGCCAATGCCATCACCTGCTAGTGTTAGTACGGTTGCCATATGTGTTATTCCTAAATTTAAGTTACATTATTTTTTGTTTTAATCAGCTTGGCTGTTTTGGTCATTACAAGCCCGCGCGTGTTAGGCTTTTACATCATTAAAAATCCAAGGTGTTTGCTGCTGCTTCTTGGCTTCATAGGCCTTGATGGCATCGCTTTGTTGTAAGGTCAGGCCAATATCATCCAAGCCATTTAACAGGCAATGCTTACGGAACTCATCCACTTCAAATGGATATTCAGTGCCATCTGGGGTCACTACCACTTGACGCTCAAGGTCAGCAGTCAGCTCATAGCCCTCATTGGCAAAGCACTGCTCAAATAGCTCATCCACTTGTGTTTCGGTTAATACAATCGGCAACATACCATTTTTAAAGCAGTTGTTATAAAAAATATCGGCAAAGCTTGGGGCAATCACGGTACGAAAACCGTACTCTGATAACGCCCAAGGCGCATGCTCACGACTAGAGCCACAGCCAAAGTTGTCACGTGCCAGCAAAATAGTGGCACCTTGATAACGTGGCTGGTTGAGCACAAAATCAGGATTGACTGGACGTTTTGAGTTATCTTGACCAGGAAAACCTTCGTCTAAATAACGCCAATCATCAAATAAATTAACGCCAAAGCCCGTACGCTTAATTGATTTTAAAAACTGCTTGGGGATAATCTGGTCGGTATCGACGTTTGAGCGATCTAATGGGCAAACAATGCCAGTTTGAATGTTATAAGCTTGCATGGTGGTTCCTTAATATTTTATTGCTTAAATAAGAGCCGTTTATTAATACTTTCGCAGTAAGAATGTCAATAAAACTAACAAATCTTGAATTCATGAGAAGTATTTAAAGTGGATTTTATTATGTAAGCCCAGTATTAAATTATTTACTTGTTCATAATTGACGAATTTCTCTGATTTATCATTGACCTCAATAGTAGCGACTTTGATGTCATTTATATGGCATGTCCAATGAACCATAGGAACTGCGACACTTGCTAATGGATAGACCTCTAATACATCCAAAATGAGAGAATCAATAGCATTTGGTTTTAGACTAACTTTAGCATCATGCGGAGCATCACAATCATCTCCCATACATACCGAGTCTCTTGTTATCTCAAACTCAACATGCATTTGAAGCACCCTAGAGTAAACCTGAAAATCCTATATCTTAAACAGTTTAAAACGTCCGCACATCGACAAAATGACCAGCCAATGCTGCTGCTGCCGCCATTGCAGGACTGACCAAATGGGTACGACCGCCATTACCTTGACGACCCTCAAAGTTACGGTTTGAAGTGGACGCACAGTGCTCTTGTGGCTGCAATTTATCGGCATTCATCGCCAAGCACATCGAACAACCTGGCTCACGCCACTCAAAGCCTGCCTCGACAAATAGCTTATCTAAGCCCTCTTCTTCGGCTTGTTTTTTCACTTGTCCTGAGCCCGCTACTACGATGGCCTCTTTAATGTTATCAGCGACTTTGCGACCTTTAATCACTGAAGCTGCCGAGCGCAAATCCTCAATACGTGAGTTGGTACAAGAACCAATAAAGATACGGTCTAATTTAATATCCGTAATTGGTTGGCCTGCCTCTAGACCCATATACTCATAAGCACGGCTCCAAGCCTCTGCCTGCACCTCATCTTTTGCCTGATCCAGTGTCGGTACATTTTGGGTGACATCCACCACCATTTCAGGCGAGGTACCCCAAGATACTTGTGGCGCAATATCACTGGCATCCAGCTCAACGATGGCATCAAAATGTGCGCCTTCGTCTGAATGTAAGGTATTCCAATACGCAACCGCTTGTTGCCACTGCTCACCAGTTGGCGCATAAGGACGGCCTTTAACATACTCAATGGTGGTGTCATCAACCCCTACCATACCCACACGAGCACCAGCTTCAATCGCCATATTACAGACGGTCATCCGCCCTTCCATGCTCATGTTTTTGAACACATCACCAGCAAATTCGATGGCATAACCAGTACCCCCTGCGGTACCGATTTTGGCAATAATCGCCAACACCACATCTTTGGCCGTAACGCCCTCACCCAGCTCACCATCGACACGAATTAGCATGTTTTTTGACTTTTTTTGTACCAAGCACTGGGTTGCAAGCACATGTTCTACTTCTGAGGTGCCAATACCGTGCGCCAAACAGCCCAAAGCACCATGCGTGGCAGTATGTGAATCACCGCACACCACTGTCATACCTGGCAATACTAAGCCTTGCTCAGGACCAACAACATGCACAATACCTTGGCGATCATCATTGATGGTAAACTCAGCAATGTTAAATTTGGCACAGTTATCATCTAAGGTTTTTACCTGTAAGCGTGACACCTTGTCTTTAATGCCGACCACCCCTTCTAGGCGCTCTTTGCGCACGGTCGGTACGTTATGATCTGGCGTGGCAATATTTGCGGATAGGCGCCAAGGCTGACGATTGGCCAGTGACAAACCTTCAAAGGCTTGTGGGCTAGTCACTTCATGCAACAAATGGCGGTCGATATATATCAGACTTGAGCCATCATCACGCTGACTGACCAAGTGGGCATCCCAAAGTTTGTCATAAAGTGTTCTTGCCGTATTTGTGTTTGCATTTGCTTGTATGGCTGACATGAAAAACTTCCTTGCTGGCATAAAAGGTTTGGTAAATATTTTAGATAAAATAGACTATATATTAATAGACGTTATCTTATTATAATAAGGAAAACAATAAGTAATAAAACTGTCTTGCTACTATTGAGATTATAACAGCTTAGTTATATAATAATAATTGATGATTTTTATTATAAAGAAAACTTTATGTTATAATACTATTTTAATAATTAGTCAAGCGTTACTTTTAGCAGTCGATATATAAAGTCTAAGTTATTGCAGATCTCTGTTATTAATAGACCTCTGTTATTAATAGACTCTGTTATTAATGTTGCTAACACTACCTCAACTCAAGTTTTAGGCTAACCATGAATACCACAAATTTAACAACCTTTATCACTGTAATGCAAACAGGCAGTATCTCAGGGGCGGCTGAAAAACTTTTTATCACCCAGCCAGCTGTCAGCAAGCGCATTAAAAATCTTGAAGACGAGTTCAAAGTCACTTTATTTGACACTTTAGGTCGTGGCATCGTGCCCACTGCGGCTGCAAATGAGCTGTTACCGCACGCTAAGCGCTGGCTTGATGACTATGATAATTTCAAAATCAATATCCAAAACTCACAACAGACCATTTCTGGTAAATTGGTCATAGGTACCAGCCATCATATTGGGCTGCATCACTTGCCACCAGTGTTAAAGCAATTTATCCAAACCTATCCCTCTGTGCAGCTTGAAGTGCACTTTGTCGACTCGGAAGCTGCACACAAAGCGGTATTAGATGGTGAATTGTCACTGGCATTTTTGACCTTACCGCCTGTTTATGACAAGCGTTTGACCTATCACACTTTATGGTCGGACCCATTGTTTTTTGTCACTGGCACACTGTCGCCGTTAGCACAAAAAACCAATGTGACGCTTGAACAATTGGCGCACTATTCAGCAATCTTGCCAGCAGCCAATACCTTTACCAGTCAAATTACCTTGGCAGAATTTGCCAAACAAAACTTAAAACCTTACGCCACCATGACCACCAACCCACTCGAATCTATTCGTATGCTGGTGTCTGTCGGTCTTGGCTGGTCCGTACTGCCACAAACCCTAATCAATCAAGACTTGGCCTATATTGATATGGCAAATGACTTAGAATTACAGCGCTACCTTGGCGTGGTAATCAACCCAAGTCTCACTCGCTCTGCCAGTGTCGACGCCTTGATGCGTATGTTAGCCCCGATTGAATAGTAGCAACCAGTCACCTTAGCGACAGCTCTGGACTGTATTCGTATTGCTCTTCTTTTTGCTTTATAATGCTGTTATATTGCCAAAAGTTAATGGAATATAATCATCCACTTAAATACGAGAGGGTGTAAACTCTTTGCCCCACTGAGCTTGGTAAAACAATTCATTAACTTTTGTTAATACACTTTTAATATTCATAAAAAAACCATTATGATATACCACATAATGGTTTTTTTATTCTTAAAATTGTTCACCAAAGGATAGTGTTATGAACGAAATTGAATCTGGCGTGCTGGTCTCGCTCGGTCTTTATTTTATACTGATGATCGGTATTGGTATTTGGGCCTATTTTAAACAAGATAAGGACTCAGCGGGTTATATGCTGGGTGGTCGCAATCTTAGTCCAGGTGTAGCCGCCCTGTCTGCTGGCGCATCAGATATGTCAGGTTGGCTATTACTTGGTTTGCCAGGTTATATGTATGGCTCAGGTTTAGTTAGTATTTGGATTGCGCTAGGACTTACCCTCGGTGCTTTTGCAAATTACTTATTGGTTGCTCCTCGACTACGTGTTTACACCGAAATTGCTGATAATGCCATCACTTTGCCTGACTACTTTGCCAACCGATTTGAGGATAAATCGCATCTTTTAAGAGTTATCTCTGCAATAGTAATTATTTTATTCTTTACCGTTTATACGGCTGCAAGTCTTGCAGGTGGTGGTAAACTATTTGACAGCGCTTTAGGCATGTCATATAGCTCTGGCCTTTGGGTGACTGCTGGTGTGGTCGTTATTTATACCTTATTCGGTGGTTTTTTGGCAGTATCAACTACCGACTTTGTTCAGGGCATGATTATGTTATTTGCAATGATCATTGTTCCAGTCGTGGCATTCACGGACTTAGGCGGAGTTGGTGCAACCACCAATGCCATTCGTAATATTGATCCACAAATGCTAAACATCTTTCATGGCATGAGCTTCTTTGGCATTTTGTCACTTTTGGCATGGGGATTGGGTTATTTTGGCCAACCTCATATTATTGTGCGCTTTATGGCCATTCGTTCTGTCAAAGACGTGCCTACTGCACGCCGCATCGGTATGAGTTGGATGATTGTTAGTTTAATTGGGGCGTTAATGACTGGCTTTGCAGGTCGTGCCTATGTCCAAAAAACAGCCATGACCTTAGATGATCCTGAGACTATCTTCTTAGTGTTTACTGATTTCTTATTTCATCCTTTAGTATCTGGCTTTTTATTGGCAGCAATTTTAGCCGCCATTATGAGCACCATTTCGTCACAATTATTGGTGGTTTCTAGCTCTCTAACTCGAGATGTATATAAGCTGTTTTTTGACAAAGAAGCACCAGAATCACGTCAAGTATTGGTCGGTCGCATCTCTGTTGTATTGGTTGCGGTAGTCGCTATTTTCTTAGCCAGAGATCCAGACAGTTCAGTATTAAACTTAGTATCTAATGCTTGGGCTGGTTTTGGTGCTGCCTTTGGCCCGTTAGTATTGATCAGCTTGATGTGGAAGCGTATGAATCGTAATGGTGCATTGGCTGGTATGATTGTCGGTGCCTTGACGGTTATCGTATGGATTTATGGTGACTTTGAAACAGTAGATGGCGTTGCGCTCAATAGCTGGTTATATGCCATTATTCCTGGCTTTATCCTAAGCTCTATCGCTATCGTTATCACTAGTCTGGCAACGGCTGAGCCTAGTCCACATATCACAGCAAAATATGAACAAATGGAAAGTATGCTCGATTAATCAATAGCTACTCTATTCATCACCTGCCATACAATCAAAAACCTCGCTATTTTAACATAGCGAGGTTTTTTGATTGACTTTAAGGTCTGTTGCACTATCGCCACATGTACTAAATAGTAGGAACCGTATAGAAAACTTCATTTTCGTATAAAAATAGAACTAGAAAGTTTTGGTCAGCATAATAGTTGCCGTTTTATCGTCTCTGTCGTCATAATAAGCAAAATTACTACTTGTCTTATCATAATCGAGTACCAAACGCGGGGTTAAGCCTAACACTGAAAAATCACGCTTCCAAATCTGCAACCCAATAGACGTCGTTTTGTCTTTGCGCTTACTGCCCGGCTTACCACCAAAGGTGTTGTAATAACCCAGTAAGGCACCACCTGATAAATCTTTAGCAGGGTTTTCGTATTTCTTTACCCCGTATCCTAACGTTGTCAGGGTTGAAATACCTTGGCTCCATTCACGTCCCCACCCCACGTTGACCGAGTTGCGATCATAACTAATAATTTTGGCTTTGGGCACATCATTCTCATAATAACCAATACCACCATAAAAATACTGATTGGCATCTTGAATATATAAACCATTTAGACCATAAAAACGGCCATCGGTTTCACGGTTTTTATTCACACTGTCATCAAAAGTTTCGTTCGAAAAAATCCCAGTAGCGGTCAATTTTAGCTTAGGCTTCACCCAACGTGAGGCTTTTAAGGTCACCCCTTTACGCCAACTGTAAGGGTCTTCACTATAATAACGTTTGGTGACAAATGGAGTGACAGAAAAGTCATTTTTGGCGTCATCATAGCCGACACCAGTTGAAGCAGTAAATAGGTAGTCATTGTATTCACTTTTGTCCCAATAGCCCTTTATCAATGCATTACCACCGACAGTCGCATAATAATTTTTTGATAAGTTAATGCGCTTATTAGCGCTTGCAGAGACAAGCAAGCCTTTACCAGACTCTGGCCTAGGAGTTGTACCCAACTGACTTGTTAACGGTCTTTCAGGTACATCATTTAAGTTTTTGTCATATAAATAGCTGACTGACGCATTAAACTGCCACTTTTCTTGACGCTCAATACGATCAATTAAACGAGTAACACTAGCCATGACTGGCTCTGGAATATCTGCCCCTCGCAGCTTTTGCAGCTGATCTTCTGCTGCGGCATATTGCTTATCTGCATACAAAGCTTGTGCCATATTCAAGCGCACTGGATGAAAATCAGGATTCTCTGCCAACATATCTTTATAAATAGCGATCGCTTGTTTGTTCTTACCCTGACTACGATAGACCAAAGCATCAGCAAACTTGATTAACAGCGGATCATTAACTTGTAAGCTCTTATAATGCGGTAATAAAGCCTGTACTGTGGCCATATCTTGTGCTGCCAATGCCAAATTTAAAAACCGAGTAAAAGCAACTGGATCTGCTTTTAAGGCTTCTAAATCATAGCTTTGCACCTGTTGCTCTGGTCTGCGCTCATCTAATGCATCTTTAATCTCTTCTGTGGTCACTCTGGCAGTTGGCACCGTCTTATCAAGTACGGCATTTTGCCGCTCTAAACGCTCAAGCTCGGTTGCTTGGTCAATAGCTCCGTCTCTAATATTAGCAAAGTCATTGATTGTCGACTCAGGGGATACAGGCTCAGTGGTTGTGGGAAGATTAACAGCATAGGCCAAAGGTATGTAGGCGGTGCTCAATAATAAAGCGGAGGCGGTGATTTTTTTCAAAAAAAATGAGTGTGTCATAGTTATCCCTAACAAATTTACTAAACTTTAAACAGCTCAGTAAGTTTATCCATATATCAAAATAATAAAAATAAAAGCTATAGCTGGGTTGCGCCTATGCTATGGCTGAGTAAAGCTTAATTTAAGTGATATCTTAACATTTTCTATCTTTAACTATAAGACACCATTGATAATTTTTTTCGATAAAAAAAGCGCCATTAAGGCGCTTTTTTTATTAAATCAGTCAACTATATTGGTCAAGATTTACTGAACTTTCTCAGCACCGAAGGTACCTTGGAATTTAGTACCTGTTCCTGGTGTCGTACCTTTACCACCTTCAACTGACGCATCTTGGTAAATACCACCTAAGAACTGAGCGTCTTCACCGTAGAAGCCACCCGCAGTATCGATACCATTAACGTTACCAGCAAAGGTATTGCCATCGATGGTCGCTTCAATACCGATCTTACCGGTTGGGTTGTATTTGAAGTCACCAGTAAAGGCAAGCTCACCTTTCACTGAGTTGTTCACAAAGTCGACATCGAAGTTTGAAGTACCATCAACAGGTGCAAACGAGCCTGTATCACCTAAGTGAATGTTCTCAATGTAAGTGGCGCTACCTGCGTATGAGGCTTTACCCTCGTTCACTTGCTTTAAGTAATCAATGTCTTCTTGAGCGGTTAGATGACCTTGGACATAGACGTTAGCCACACGCGATACAGCGCCCACTGCAGAATCTAGGTCGCCATAGACATGACCGACTTGCATTTGGGCATCAAAGCTTTTGTATACAGACTTATAGTTAAGCGTTGGATTAAAAGAACCTTTACCAGCATCAACAGTTACTTTTCCACCGCCTGTCTTTAAATCAACAGCAATAGGCTTAAGTACACTGGCTGGTTGCACCATGTCACCACGAACCACGCCTTTGTCAAAGCTAGTGAAATTGTTACCTTGACCATTATCTACGGGTACTTCTGCACCATCCTTGGTTGTTGTTTCTGTAAAATCTGAAGCATCATCACGAATCGCTACATAACCAATTGCATTTTCAAGTTGACCTAGACCAAATGGTAATGTCTTCTCTTTACTACTTAGTGTTGTAGACTGGAAGCCGGTCATTTCAGGGTCAGGTGCAACGTCTGGGTTGACTGGTGCATTAGGATCTACTGGCTCTACAGGATCTGTCACTGGTTTCACTCTTTCAGCACCATAAGTACCTTGAACGCCATTACCTGCGTAGACACCACCTAAATAGTTAGCACCTTTCCCAAAGAATCCGCCAGAAGTATTGATACCATTAACATTGCCTGTAAAGGTATTGCCTTTAATATCAGCGCCAATGGTAACTTTGTTAGAAGTAGTGAATGTTAACTCGCCACTAACAGACTTGTTGACAAAATCAACATCAAACTTAGACTTACCGTCAACATCAAGTGTATCACCTGCTTTATAGGTTGCTACACCAGCATATTCAGCTTTACCGTCTGTAGTTTCTTTACCATCAGCCAGTTTTTGCAAATCACCTAAGTTGGTTGCATTACCTTGAACAAAGGTGGTTGAAACTGGTGAACGATTTTGACTTAGGTATCTGATATCACCGTACACATGACCAATCTGCATCTGTTTATCAAAGTTATTGTAAACAGACGTATAGTTTAAGTCATTAGCAATCAGTGATCCTAAGGCATTTCTACCGAGTATTTCGACACTACCCTCTGTTTTGCTAAAGCCATTACTTAGTGTTTCACCTCTAGAGACTGAAACCTCAGCGACACTACCAAAGTAGCTATTACCCGCTTCATTTTCACGTAATACTAAGGTGTCATAACTGGCAGATTTATTTGCTAATGCCGTTGATTTATCATCTAAACCTATATCTTGGAAACCAGAGATGACTGAGTCAGGCTCATCAAACTGATTGGCCAAGATTTCTGCTGCATCGGCTCTTGCTTGCGCTTCTGCTGCTGCTGCCTCTGCTTCTGCTTTTGCAGTTAGTGCTTCTTGCTTCTCTTTATTGGCCGCTTCAGTATCCTTAGCTGCTTGTGCTGCTGCTGCTGTGGCTTTTTCTGCTTCCGCTTTGGCTGCATCTGCAGCCGTATTGGCTTCAGCAACTAATTTCTCAGCTTCCGCTTTGGCATCACCGATGGCTTTATCAGCAGCTGCCTTGGCATCTAGGGCTTCTTGTTCAGCAGCTTGTTGTGCCTTTTCAGCGGCTGCTTGTGCTTCCTTGGCTGCGGCCTCAGCAGCTTGTGCTTTAATCGCTACCTCTTCAGCGGCTTGTTGCGCCTCTTCTGCTAAGCGTGCACGCTCTAACGCTGATTCTAACGCGCTTTCACCATCACCAGCATTTTCAAGATTCGCTTTCGCTTGCTCTAATGCTGCTTGTGCTTTCTGGGCATCAGCTTGCGCTTTCTCTGCTGCTGCTTTAGCAGCATCTGCTGCTGCTTGCTGCTCTGCAATGGCCGCTTGTGCTGCGTCTGCTTTAGCTTGTGCATCTAGGGCGGCTTGTTCGGCTGCTGTTTGTACATCCGACTTGGCACCATATGTACCTTGAGCGCCGTTACCTTCGTAAACACCACCTAGGTATTGTGCATCACCACCGTAGAATCCACCTTCGGTTGCATAACCAGCATTGTCTGCTGCGGCGCCTGAGTATTGGTTACCATCAATACCCGCTTTAAGGGCAATGTCACCGGCTTGGGCAAAGCTTAATTTACCTTCTAGGCTCTTAGCCACAAAGTCAGCAGTAAACACAGATGAACCAAACTCAATCTCATTACCTAAGCCCAGCTTACGATGGGTCGCATCACCGGTATAGCCGACGGTACCTTCGGTTGGTACGTTGGCAGCTTGGGTGGCGTTACCAAGTGCAGCCACACCATCTACTGGAATGTTTGTACCGCTAAGACTGGCAGCACCATCGATGTGACCGATGCGCATGTCATCACCATAGTCTTTGTAGACTGAGGTGTATTCAAGTGGTAGCTCACCCAATTGAGTTGGAATTTTGGTGGTGTCATTATGACTCATAAAGCCATTGCTAAGCGCTTTATCACCTGCACCTGAGATATTGACATCCACTTTAGGTAATAAGTTATTAGAAGCAATGTCAGCTCGAGCGATAACATTGTCTTCACCAATGTCAAAATCACGTGTGGTCACAGTAAAGTCGCTTGGCAACCCAGCGGCTGTTGTACCAACATTGATAGTTTGTACACCGCTCTTCGCTGACTCAGGCGCATTCTTAATTTTGGCGGCATCTTGAGCCTCTGCAGCGGCATTAATAATACCTTGCGCTTCTTCAGTTTTTGCTTGCGCCGCAGCCAAGGCATCTTGTGCAGCCTGTTGCGCAGCTTGTAGTGCTTTTATTGCCTCTTCCGCTTGTGCCGCTTTTTCCTCAGCGGCCGCTTGCAAGGCTTCGGTATTACCACCACTTGCGCTTAGTGCATCTTCAAGATCTTGTTTGGCCTTCTCTGCTTCTGCTAAAGCAGCTTCGGCTTCGGCTTTGACTTTTTCTAATTCAGCCTTAAGTCGCTCTGCTTCTTGCTTGCTTTGTTCAGCTTCAGCTTTGGCTTTTTCTAAGGCATCACTGATGTCATCTGTGATTTCATCGTCTGTTGTTTCAGCTGTTGTATCATCCTCATCGACATTCGATTCAATATCAGAGCCTGTTATATCATTGTTTTCATTATCTGTATTGTCATTGCTCTCAGATTCAATATCACTGCCATTGCTGTCACTTTCTGCAGTATTGTCATTGCTTTCAGATTTAACATCACTGTTTTCATTACCTACAGTATCATTACTATCGGCTTCTTGTTCAGTGGTTTGATTGTCTTCAGGGATGCTAATGGGATCTGAATAATATGAGGTATAGCCACTATCTGATCCGCAGGAAGCTAGTATGACGGATGAGATCAGTACGACGCTGGCTTTTAGGGGAGTGTTGATTTTTTTCGCTGTAGCATTAGCTAAGATTGAATGATCGATAGGCGACATTCTACTTCCTCCATGAAGAGTTGATGATAATCCATTTAAAGATAATATATTACAGTTACTTAACGCACTAAACTAAAGTTAAATAACGGATAAATGTAAACATAGCTAAATATGATATAAAATGTTAAAGATATCAAGTCCAATATTTATTTTGTAACAAGTTAAAATCAAACCACTCCTTTGTTACTCTACATTAACCATAATTAATATGAGTAAATAGCATAACCCATATCAAAAGTAATAGTGTTAGGTCTGAAATAAACCTAGGCCAAACCACTATCACTACTAGAGTGAGTGGCTTACTAAAATATCCTAATAGAGTTATACCACTATATTTGTAACTAAAAGAACATAAATGATGACGAACATCCAGCGCTTAATATGACTGACCATACTATAATATAGCCAGCTAAATAGTTATCATTTTTAGTGGTTTGATCAAAAAAAAGCGCCCTAGGACGCTTTTTTTTATTGTAACTAATTGCTTGTAATCATTAGCTAACCTGATGTTAAGCCTTAGAGTTTAAGCCTTCTAGCTTAAGTTATAAAGCTGACAAGATTAGCTAGAAAACTACTGCTTTTCTGCACCGAAGGTACCTTGGAATTTAGTACCTGTTCCTGGTAAATCGCCTTTGCCACCTTCAACTGACGCATCTTGGTAAATACCACCTAAGAACTGAGCGTCTTCACCGTAGAAACCACCAGCGGTATCGATACCATTAACGTTACCAGCAAAGGTATTGCCATCGATGGTCGCTTCAATGCCGATCTTACCGGTTGGGTTGTATTTGAAGTCACCAGTAAAGGCAAGCTCGCCCTTCACTGAGTTGTTCACAAAGTCGACATCGAAGTTTGAAGTACCATCAACAGGTGCAAACGAGCCTGTATCACCTAAGTGTATGTTCTCAATGTAAGTGGCGCTACCTGCGTATGAGGCTTTACCCTCGTTCACTTGCTTTAAGTAATCAATGTCTTCTTGAGCGGTTAGATGACC